>CAJOKE010000082.1 GCA_905235225.1 Paludibacteraceae bacterium | reverse complement strand
AAGCACAGCCAAACAAAAGTTTTACTTTTCATTGTTGCAAAAATTTTAAAGATTAATACAAAATACAGCGGAACTCCTTATTTGAATTCCGCTGCAAAGATACAACAATTATTTGGATTACGAGAAGTTCTTATTGCTTCTTGTTGGGTCAAGAAGCAAACGATCTGCTTCGCCGTATGCTTATTACTTCTTATTTCAGGGTGACAGATTGGAGACCGCCGTTATTGCCGGCGACGTAGGAAACGGTGGTATGCCCTGTGAGTACCAGCTGGTCTATAAAAAGCGGCTGACCTGTCAGAAAAAAAGTGGAGACGAATGTATCTCCTGTACTCAGTTTGGAATTAACGGACTCCACTACCTCAAAACGCATGTCCCCTAAATAGCGGAATACGCAACGGCGGTTGGGCAACCAAGTCACTTCGACACTCTGTCCGGGTTGCAAGTCTTTCGTATGGATACCCTCTGCAATGAACGGATTACTACTGCCATGCTCACCTTCTTTCAGACGGTTGGTATAATCATTCCAATCGCGCGAACCCACATAGCGTGAAAGGATATTGAGCGTAGAAAGACGGGTGTTATTGGCACCCTCCACGTACCCCCACAGCCGTTCCAACGTGCTAAGCGCCAAGTTCTCATGCAGACACAGCCATATTTGCGCAATGAGCGATTCAAAATCTGCGGGCGTTGCCGGACGTGTGCCAAAACGCGCTTCTACATCCTTGCGGAGCTGGATAACCTCGGGTGCATTTTTGTTCATAATGATCTATTTTTAATCCGCTACAAAGGTACTGCTTTTTTCTGACATACGCGTACTTCTTATTACTTCTTTTGAAACTATTCCTCCGGTAAAACTCGGGAGTCATACAATTGGTCATTCAAGTTGAAATATGAAAAATATGCCTGCATGAATTCTTCGTGCAAAACGGGATCTTTGATAGATTGCTCCGTCCTCTTGAAATTTTCTCTCAGACCTCCATCATAGTCCCGGACTTCTTTCAGAGTCTTAATCTCTCCACGATGGATGGCTCTTCGGATGGCTTTATGGCGTGCGAGATGGATGGCAGCCGCTTTGCTACGGACAGATTCATTAGGAGAAGGGGTATTCACATTGAGAGCCAACAAATCAACAAGGTGGTTTAGCGAATCGAGAAGGTGCTGCCGTTCATCATTTTGCATACGCAGCGAATCAATATCGGCAGAAAGGATCTGCTCTTGCTCGATATGTCTGAGTTCTGTTTGCTGATATTCTGCGTACACTCCCCAACCGGCAAGACAAAGTATGACAAACAACAGAAGCGACACAGGCAACCATAAACGCACTCTGTCAACTCTATGGATAGCCCGTAATACCTGTGCGCAGGAAGAATAACGATTGGCAGGGTTCACGCGTGTACACTTGCGGACAATATATTTATAACGGTGCGGGAAAAGAAGAGCAATAATCTTTCCCACCGCATAGACATCCGCGCGGTTGTCAATAGGCTTACCTGCCAACTGCTCCGGCGCAATATATGCCATGGAACCGGCAGGCTGTTTGAACGTAACATAATCATCCGTGTCGGACACACCGAAATCTATTAACTTGACCGTAGAGCCGTTGCGGGTAATGAGGATATTAGCGGGTTTGATGTCGCGGTGAATAATCTGCCGTTCATGCAAGAAAGACAGCGCGTCGAGGAGTTGAAAAAGGATTCGTCGGCGGACAGTAGCAGAAGGCTTTGTCTCCAAGAACTGATCCAGCGTAATGCCATCAATATACTCCATCTGAATATACCAACCGATAGAGTCCATACGCCCGAAATCCAGCAGACGGACTATATTCGTATGATCCACAGTCACTCCAATAGAAAACTCCTTGCGAAGTAGTTCAATGTGCGGCGTGGATTCGCGATAAGGCTCTGCCAAAGCTTTGAGCACATACTTGCGCCCGAAACGAGTTGCTACATACAGGGCGTTATGCCCTTCCGAAGACAGCAACTCCGGCTCAGACCACACATCCGAGAAATCTGCCGACAGAGGCGATATGATAAAAGAAGATTCATCCATTGCCAGACAATTTTATGTTGCAAAATTACTATTATTTTTTGAATTATGCAAGGGAATGGGCAAAAAAGCGTTGTGAGAACGCGTTTTTGCGTTAAAATGGTCACTTCGTGACGTTAAAGAGTTAAAATGGTTCGCTACGCGAATGTTAAATTGTCAAGCTGCCAAAGTGCGGAATCGATACTATTTCTCGCTTGTTTCGGGGAGGTGAGCCTCCAATCCTGTGTTAATCCTGTGTTAATGCTGTGTTAATGCTGTGTTGGAGACAGGCGTTTAGAAAGCGGGTGCAAAGGTAGTAATTTTTTGCGACATGTGCAAGAGGAATGTGTAGTTTTTTGCGGAAACAGGTCAGAATGTGCCGGATTAGGCCGATTCAGCCGGTTCTGGCATAAACAGGGCGAAACAGGTATTCTCCGGAAAAACCAGATATGTCGGAGCGCTGACGCTATACCAGAAGAACCAGATATGCCGGAGCGTGAGGCGGGGTGGTACAGGTCGGCAAAGCCGATGTCGGGATTCAAT
>CAJOKE010000081.1 GCA_905235225.1 Paludibacteraceae bacterium | reverse complement strand
GAAAGTTGCAAAGCTTAATAAAAACAAACTAAATTATGGCACGACCGATTAAAGAAACACCCACATTGTACGGTGAGGACGCAAGACGTTTTGCTTATGCCGTTAAGCACCCGAAGCCTGTCTCTACGGAAAGCATCAAACGCGCGAAAGAGGCTTATGAATGGATGAAATCTATTGCTACATTCCCATTGTAAAATGATAGATTTTTCGTCTCTTGAGGTTCACCAACTAACAGCGGATATGCCGTTGTTAACTTTTCATTGTGCCGATAAAGATTTGAATGAGTTTCTGGTTCAGGATGCCAAGAACTATCTTAATGACATGATGGCGGTAACCTATGTGTATATCGATCCCCAAAAGCAACAGGTTGCCGCTTATTTTAGTCTGCTGAATGATAAGGTCGCGTATGATCCACAGTCGAAAGGCATTTGGAATCGGATTAACCGACATATTCACAACAACAAACGTCGTCGTAGTTATCCGTCTGTCAAGATAGGTCGTTTGGCTGTTGGTGAGGAGTATGCAAAGTGCGGTTTAGGTACCCGAATAATTGAGTATATTAAATTATGGTACTCAACGGGCAATCGCGCCGGCTGCCGTTTTATTACTGTAGATGCATACTCCAGTGCCATAGATTTCTATCGTAAGATTCGACTTTTTCACAACTTTGGATACTCTTGATTCAACACGTCTGATGTACTTTGACTTAAAGCCTTTCAAAGATAATATAGAACAAGGTATTTAATCCTATGCAACTATCTATAAATCAAATGTTTAATTTTACCCCCCCCATGCGAATGGGCGGAATGTAAAGAATATCAGCAAGTTCGCAGTCTAACAGGCGGCGCATGACGGTATGTCATGTGCTGCCTTTTTTATTGTCGGGCTCCTGAAATCCGGAATATCAGGAAAAGATAAACCAATAAAACAACAACAAACCATATTATTAACAACTAAAATCAAAACAATGAGAAAAATCTTTACTTTGTTTGCTGTTGCGATAGTCGCAGCAGCCATGTATGCCACCGAAGGGGCACTGCCAGGGGCATTCACCATCAACGAAAACGGCGACAAAATCCAGTTCGCAAAAGGAAACTTGCAGTACCAGCCGTCCACAGGTAGTTGGCGGAACGCCGAAAACCAGACGGATACGTTGCCAATGCCGACATTGGATAAAAACACAGGAGAATTTACTCCTTCCTCCGCTTGGACAGACCGTATAGAGTTTTTTGCTTACCACGAAGAATTTACTCGCAAAAAGGTCGATGTAGATTTGGAACATTACTCAGTAACAATCACTTATGAAGATTCTATATGGCATGCTCTTTCTTCTGATGAATGGGAATTTATCATTTCAGGTCGTACGAATGCTGCCAATCTGCATGGGGCTGCTAAAGTCGATAATATCAACTGCTTTGTCTTGCTGCCTGATAATTGGGAACTTCCTCAAGGACTGAGTTTCATAGCCGGTGGTTCTACTACAGACAATGTCTATACCAACCAACAATTAAAATCTTTAGAGGATGCAGGTGCTGTGTTCCTGCCGTTTGTTGAAACCTATAAAGTAGTAACGCCATATGTTAATAGAGAAAAAGAACAATGTATAATGGAGAGTATGGAATATAGTTGTTATTTTTCAAAAGATGGTCAAACAGTGGAACGTTATGATGGATATGATCGTTACGAATATTATTATATTCAATTAAAGTTAGATGGAACTGCTGAAAATGGCAGTTTTATATACGTTGAGCAATGGGATGTGGATCTAAACGAGCCTTCTGGTAAAAATTATTTTATGTATGATTTATATTGCGCCATTCGCCTCGTGACGGAATTGTCTTCCTACACCGTCACTTTCTATGACTGGGACGGGACGGTGCTGAAGAGTGAGGAAGTGGAGCCGGGAGCAGCCGCTACAGCACCGGAAGACCCGACACGCGAAGGTTACACCTTTGTCGGCTGGGACACCGGGTTCACCAACGTGCAGTCCAACCTGACCGTTACCGCCATATACAGCAAGCCCTTGACGGGACGTTTCTCCGTGGCGGAAGACAAACAAGTGTTCTTCGCGCAGGGTAACCTGCAATACAAAGCCTCGGACAACAAGTGGAAACTCGCAGACAGCCAGTATGACATGATTGGTGCCGGCAATGCCGGTATCTCGGCTTCCTACTACGGGTGGATAGACCTCTTCGGCTGGGGCACTGCGGACAACCCGGCGGAGAGTTCCAAAGAGTCCGCTCCGTACGCCTCTTTCACCGACTGGACAACCAACACCATCGAGAATGCGGATGGCAAGACATGGTACACCATGTCCGAAGACGAGTGGAACTACCTGCTCTCCACGCGTGCCGATGCCGCTGACAAGCAAGGCCAG
>CAJOKE010000080.1 GCA_905235225.1 Paludibacteraceae bacterium | reverse complement strand
AGATTTTATCTTTATTGACGAGGAGTATCGTTTGCAGGTGGGCAATAGTGATTTCCGTATAGATTTGCTCTTTTTCCATCGAGAGTTGCAATGCCTTGTAGCCTTTGAATTGAAGATGGGTTCTTTCAAACCGGAGCATCTCGGGCAATTGAATTTCTATTTGGAGGCATTGGATAGGGATGTGAAGAAACCCCATGAAAATCCGAGTATAGGTATTCTCCTTTGTAAGGACAAGGATAACGAAGTGGTAGAGTATGCGCTTAGTCGCTCTTTGTCTCCGACTATGGTAGCAGAATACAAACTCTGCTTGCCGGATAAGAAACTCCTGCAAGCAAAAATGCGTGAGATAGAAGTGGAATAACATATCGTCACTCACTGACGTTAAACAGATAAAAAGACATAGGCGCAAAGCGTTGCGCCAACATAAAGCGTTATAAGCCGAAAGCATAAGCCGAAAGCTTGATTACTTGAAACCCTAGACAAGTTTACAAGAAATCATTAATTGTTCAAGTACGGTTTATGCACGCTCACGTTTTAGCGTGAGTTTTCCGTGCATTTATTTGAACAATTAAGGTAAGTCTAGGACCTCAAGTAATCAAATGAAGCAGCGAAAGCGCACGCTTTCTTTTGTCTTTATAATATGTTTGTTGTTACGCTCTGCGAAAGGTCATTGGTACTTGGTCTCTTGGTCCTTAAAATGTCCGATTATTAAGATAGCAGGCAAGCAGTTCGCCAAAGCCCGTGACCGAGCGACGAGCGGGAGATGACCGAGACACAACAAGGTCAGAAAAATGTACTCTGATTAAGATAATCAAACAAAAATCAACATAATTTATTAACGAACTATTTAAAAGTTGCGCCCGACACGAATTTAGGGAAATTATTATGAAACACAAATTATTTACTTTTTTGCTTGCCATAGTGGCAAGTATAGGAATCCTACAAGCCGAAGTCTATTCCGGCACGTGCGGAGCAGAAGGAAACGGCTCAAACCTAACATGGTCTTTAAATACAGAGGATAGCACACTAACTATCAGCGGAATAGGTGCAATGATGAACTATGTACTTTACTACACTCCATGGTGGGATTCATATCCTGGTAGTAGTTCTATTAAAACAATCCGTATCGGTGATGGTGTCACAAGCATTGGAGATTACGCTTTCCAAGATTGTAGCGGGTTGACCTCTGTAACGATTCCCAATAGCGTCACAGGCATTGGACGGTATGCTTTCCTTCGTTGTTCCAGTTTGACCTCTGTAACGATTCCCAACAGCGTCACCAGCATTGGAGATGATGCTTTCTATGATTGCAAGAAATTGACCTCTGTGCATATATTCGATCTTGCAGCATGGTGTGCAATCAGTTTCAGTAATACAGCTGCCAATCCATTATACTATGCACACAACTTGTGCCTGAACGGTACTTTGGTAACGGATTTAGTTATCCCCAACAGCGTCACAAGCATTGGAGAGAGTGCTTTCTCTGGTTGCAGCAGTTTGACATCTTTGACGATTGGCAACAGTGTCACAAGCATTGGATCTTGGGCCTTCCGTAGTTGCGGCAGTCTAACCTCTATTCAATGGAATGCCGTGCATTGTAATGATTTTACAAGTACTTCAACACCATTTTACTATTATTCATCAAGTGCTACTTATAATAATTTTGACATTAGGTCGCAAATAACTTCCTTTACTTTACGTTCGGAGATGAGGTAGAGTATATCCCTGCTTATCTGTGTGCAGGAATGAATAAAGCAGAAATTACTATAACGAATTGCAAAACAGAAATAGGAAATCATGCTTTAGCTGGTTGCCAGTACACCGTAGAAGGCACATTTAGCATTACATTACCGGATACAGTTTTATGTTATGGTGAAGAACTAATTATAGATGGTGTGCAATGCGATTTGCAGAAAACACCTAACCAGAGCAAAATATGGACGCGTAATTTGCAAACTGTTAATGGCTGTGATTCCATAGTCAATATCTCTATTCTATGGAAAAAGTTACCTGATTTTTCTATTACCACAAAAAATGTCTTTGACACAAAAAATAGCGGTTCTATCTCTTATAAGATAGACCAGTCTGCAAACTATTCAGGAGAATATTATTACACTTTAAATGGCATTAGAGATGCCTCACTGTCGAACTTAAGTGCAGCTAACTACCGCATAGTTTTTTATAGTGAAGAGTGTGGAGATTCCATTGTAAAAAATATCACCATTAATCAATATGGTATGAAAGTCGGTGGAATGTATTATTTATTAAACGAGACTAACCACACCGCTACGCTTACTTATCGTGGTACGTCATATAGTGATTATAGTGGAGAATACTCAGGTAATATAACCATCCCGAAAACTATTACTTTTGACGGCAAAGAGTACCAAGTAACAGGAATTAATAGTTCTACATTTAATGGTTGTAACAGTATAAGCACTATTACCATGGAGTCGGAAACACCTATATCAATGTATAGCAGCGGACTTTCAAGCAACTGTATTATCTATGTGCCGTATGGTTCGTCAAATGCCTATAAATCTGCAAGCGGATGGAGAAACTATACTATTCATGTAATCAATCCATCTCATGTTACGACCACCACAGGAGCAACCTCTGCCAAGATTACATTAGGCAATACGGACGAAGCAAAACATATTTCTTCTTGCGGAATGGAAGGAGGAGAGGAAGAGTTTGCAGGCAATATAATTGAGTATATTGGTTTGGAGCCCAACAGTGAATATGCAAACGTACCGTTATTCATAAAGACAAAAGAGGGCGATATGGATAATACGACCGTCTCCTTCACCACCACCGCGCTTGAACTGACTACCAAGCCTTCCAAGCCGGTGTCAAGCACAACGGCTATTCTGTTGGCAGAGACGAATATGTCTGACGCGGAAGTGAGTTGCGGATTTGAGTACAAACGCAATGATGCACCGGACGATATGGCGGGCACCAAAGTGTTCTGTCCGGTGGCAAGCGGTCAAATGGCGGGACGGCTTAAGAACCTAAAAGATGACGTATATTACAAATACCGCGCGTTCTATCAGTCCACCGCAGGCAACATGTACTACGGCGACTGGCAGTATATCTTCACCGGCGATGTAGCAGTGGAGTTTGACCCGATACTCTATACTTATGGGGCAACCGTTGTTAAGGAGAACGAAGCCACTATCAGCGGTTACGCTCTTGCAGGCTCGGAGGACTTCACGGAGCAGGGCTTTGAGATATGGGCGGAAAGCCGGGTGAACGGCGGAGCAAACGCTCCGCGCCGGATGCCTGCTGCCTTAGGAGAACACTTCTTCGTGCAGGCAAGCGGTATCTCATTACGCCGCGTAACATTGACCAACTTGGATGCAGGTACGGTCTATCGCTACCGCGTCTATGGCAAGGTGGGTGACCAATACTATTACGGCACCGAACAGTCGTTCACGACAACCGGCACCTACACCCCACCGACCTATACGATAACCTTTGCCAACTGGGACGGCACAGAACTGCAATCCTCGCAGGTGGAGGAAGGCACGATGCCCGAATATACCGGCGCGACACCCGAACGCCCCGAAGACGAGCAATACACCTACACGTTCAACGGCTGGAGTCCGGCTATAGTAGCAGCCATCGCCGATGCCACCTATACCGCGCAGTATGTCTCCAAAGACAAGCACGAAGGACTGGTAGAAGTACCAAGTGACCAAATACCAAGTACCAAGGTGCTGCGTGACGGACAGGTGTATATCGAGCGGAACGGAAAGGTATATACCGTAACCGGTACAGAGGTCAAGTAAGGACCCCCACCCCCCCCTCTGTAAGGGGGGGAGGATTCGCAAAAAAGTATAGCAAGAAGGGTATAGCGAGGGTAAAGGCACGGTACGGTGACGTACGTAATGGTCGTGAGATGGTTGCCCGGCGGGATGGGCGGGGAATGGAAAAGACAAGCAGGTGAGCGGAAAACGCTCACCTGCTGTTGTTTAAAAATGGGTGCGTATAAGGAGCAAGCCAAGGCGAGCCATATGTAAGCCATATATAAGACACATGTAATTCGTACTCAAAAAAAATAATTTGTTTAATTCGGTAAATTTGTGAACGTAATAATTTTTGAATCATTTTTGATAATTTTGGACAAACCAAACAGCACCCACCTCACGAGATATTAATTCGTAATCTTCAATTATCTTCCTCCCCTCCTGTTACCCATCTGATACCCTCCTCCTGAAATACTATTGCGGTATCATTGCATTACCACTCTGCTGGGTTCGAGGTCTATTGGTCAAAAATTATCCCAAAATTAAGGAAGAAATAATTTTCCTCAAAGTGTACAGGTGTTTGATAACACTTGCATAGGAAATGACCACCAGACGAAAGCTGAATAACTGCTAAACGGAGAGTAAACAAAAAATATTTCGCATAAAAATCCTTTCAATCTTGCATATGTCAAAAAAAAGCAGTAAATTTGCAG
>CAJOKE010000079.1 GCA_905235225.1 Paludibacteraceae bacterium | reverse complement strand
TGGAGTGAATGCGGATCGGCGGAAAAAATCGTTCGAGCAAAGCGAGATAAGAATACCGCCGAGAGCAGAACCAATAAATCGGGTTGTCGAGAGAGCGAAGGGTGCTATTTAACCTCTTGACCAGTAACGGTATAGGTCTTATCGCTACGGAGGATGTAGATTAGACCGTTACGGAAAGATTTGGTCGGTGCGGTGATGTCTCTTGTCACGCTTTCAACGGCTTGCGTTCCGTCCGTGATTTTTTTGAACTCCTTCCAACCGTTCGCATTTTGATAGAGTGGAACCGTTCCTCTTGGAACAACGAGACTCACTTTGTCCTTGTCGATACCATCGAAAGTGGCTGAGGTAGCCGTACGGGGTGAACTTGCCTGTGTTGTGAGCGTTTTCAGGTTTGTGTTCCATGCAAGGAACCGGTCTCCCAATGTCGTCACGCTCGTCGGGAGTGTGAAATCAGTCATTGCGGTACAAGAGGCGAATGCTGTTTTACCGATTTCCTTAAGCGTCAGCAACGGAAGTTTTACGGTCTTCAGAGCAGAACATCCGTAAAAAGCCATCTCGTCTATTTTCTGAATCTGCGTACTGGAAAGGTCTATTGCTGTCAGTTTTGTACAATTTCCAAAAACACCGTCGGAGAGTTCTTTTAAATACATCGCTTGAATGGTCAAACCGGTTAGTTGTTCGCAGCCGGAGAAAGCATTTTCTTCGACAGTTCGCACATTAAAAGGAAGGGTCACTTCTTTGATTCCGGAATAGGTAAACGCCCGTGCTCCGATGGTTTGCAGAGATGTGAGAGCAGACCAGTTGATGTATTCAAGACCTTCTGCCCCATAGAAACATTCTTCGTCAATCTCTATCAGGGATTTCGGCAGAGTCAGTTTAGTCACATCGCTCCATCCCTGTCCGGTAATTTTGGTCACCATGTAGGACCTCCCATTGTAACTCACCCGTTCCGGAATAGTGATTTCACCCGAAGGGGGACTAACTGTTGACCATACGGTTACCTGAATATCATCCACAATGATATAACCAAGTCCGTCTTTTTCAAACCCGTCTGCCCAAACTGCCATGCAACTCATGGCAAGCAATACCACACTGAATACAATTTTCCTCATTTGTTGTTTGTTTTTAAGTTCGCCTACTCTTTATTGGATTTTCGGCATACTCCAATTATAATTGATAAGTTAAGATATATATACACAAAGCGTGCGCTTTCGCTGCTTCCATTTGATGCTCTGAGGTCTTCGACTACCTTAATTACTCAAATTTATGCACGGAAAACTCACGCTGGAAACGTGAGCGTACATAAAACCATGCTTGAGTAATTAATGATTCCTAAAAGTGTCGAAGTTTCAGGGCATCAAGACTTGGCTTATTACGCTATAATTTTATTTATGGTTGTTGTTTGTCTGTTGTTTTATGCCATAGGCGGATTTTGTTAATTTGATTTGCCTGTATTTAGTTCGTTTTCCAAATAGGAATAAATATATCGTGCCGATTGAATATATAAACCTGTACGCGGGTCGGAGAGTTTGGTATATGTATCCGAATTATACAATTCACGGAAAGCATCGTTGAAACTTAGTCCGCGTTCCTCAATAAGCAACGCAGCAAGCTGTGACAGTTTACGCTCGCGCAGAAACTCAAAATCACGCTGTTCTTCTTCCGTCAGATGGTTAAAATCAATCGGCATAATAGGGAAATGAGTTATATTTTTTGCAGTAGGGCTATCGCCTTCTCCGTTCCGAAGAAGTATTGGAATGTTATTCCCTGCAAATATTTCAGACGCTGAATAAGTGTAGGCATGTCAATCAGTTTGTCCGTAAACAACTCTATCTGTACACCCACCTTGTCATTGGCAATAGGTCCATAGACAATATCGTAGTCGTGAATGGCTTGTGCGGTCGGGTTGAAACGATTGGCAACCACGAATTCCGCCCACTCGACGGTGTAGTCATCGAAAATCTTGATATTCAGCGAGTCGTCTTTCAGGGTCTCCTCATCAAAAAGATACGTACTAATAACCGGTTCTCCGCCGAAGAACAATGCCCGTTGCTCCGCTAACTGTAGTGCCTGATGCTTGTCCGCAGTCAAGTAAAAGCCCCGACCAAAATCTTTGTTCGGTTTAGACTTGGCAAAATCTATTTGCTGAATATCCGTATTGGAGCCGTGATATAGTTTCATACGAGTGCCCCTCCCTGACGATGACAATACGCAGCAATACTCTCTACATTGTCTTCAAACGAGAGGGTATGCATAACGCCATAATTATTGTGGAAAAGTGACAAAGCACCATATCGCTCCATATAATTGGCTGCCTGCTTGTCCGTCAAACCGAAATGTTGGGCAAACTTACGAATAAGCAAAACTGTATATTCTGTTATGTCGTTAATGGAGTACATAATTTCAGTCTTTTCCAAATTCGGCTGCAAAGATACGGATTTTTTTTGAATTATGCAAGATGGATGACGATTTTTATTAGTTTTTTTTTGGGGGGAGGCCAATAAAAAGTCAAATCGGGGTATCAGGAAATCAAAAGAGGAGATAAGCGGCGTAAATACAATCATTATCATCAAAAATAATCGATTTGGGATAATTGTTGGCTGTTTTTGCGAATCTGTTGACAGATTGTCGCCACATTTCCCGACATGCCGGCATTATGTCAACCTTCGGCACGATTGTTGTGTTAGTATGTTTACAAATACTATAGTTTTATGAAGCGATTTTTTCTTATAGGTCTCTTGGCAGGCTGCATAGGTCATGTTTCGGCTGCCGTTACGTATAATTCGTTGGCTTTCGTCAGCACCGGCGGCACGCAGTCTGTGGCTGTCAGCGGCTTGCAGATGTCAGTAAGCGGCAGCAATCTGCTCGTGAACAACTCTGCCGGCGATAGTCACACCTTGCCGCTGGCAGGATTGCAGAAGATGTATTTCGCCAATGCACAGG
>CAJOKE010000078.1 GCA_905235225.1 Paludibacteraceae bacterium | reverse complement strand
ATCCGGCTCCATTTCCGTATCATTATTGAGACAAAGACAGTAGTCGGCCGGGAGATCTTGAATCGCTTTGATGGCTTTGTTGTTCCCTTTCGCAAAACCGTAGTTCTGATCAAAAGGCAGTATTTGCAGCCAATGAGCCTCAATGTTCTCTTGTTTTGCCCATTCGGATATATGCGTAACGGAGTTGTCGGACGAACCATTGTCCGCAACAACCACGCGGAAATCCGTATAGGTCTGCTTGCGCAGCGACTCCAGACAGGCAATCGTGTCCTGCCATCCGTTGTAATTCAAGACAATGATGTTTATCATGCTGCCTCCTTTCTTTTAATACGGATTCTGTCCAGTACATTGAGCACCCATAGGAAGACCGGTATTTCGAACGTAGAGAGATGGAAAAAATAAAACTCAAACCACCCCATAGCCAGTAAAGCGCATACCCATGCGTCTATAGCTGTCACAAACACCGATTGGCATCGTAAGGCGGCCACGCGCAGCATGTAGAACAGTGAACTGAAAAAAAGCACTAAGGGAATAAAACTTCCATATTGGCTGTTCACATAAATAGTTCCGAAAAACGTACGTACATTCGAACCAAGAGCCGAAGCGGAACTGATTTCAAGATAAACAGGATTGATGGGACTAACGTAAGTTTCTCCCGTTATTGCTCTGATAATGTTGACAAACGGGGCAAAAAGGACATCCGTATCCGGTGTTTCAAGAAATCCGAGCCTTGCGTCTTCACTCAACCCTAACACACCACTGCCTACATAGTGATATTCGTGTTCTACGATGATCAGACCAATATTGTCATTGTATTCTAAATCATTTCCATAGGTGAACATGACTAAATAACTGCTTACAAATATAGCAAAACCGCCGATTCCTATTCCCATAAGCATCTTCGCAGATAAATGTATGCGGTTGGTCAGCAAGCAAAGCAACAATCCGGCGATAATTGGAATGATCACCCAGCTCTTTACCTGGTTCACAAAGGCAAGAAAGGCAACAGCGACAATAATGGTTATCGGAAACACTCTGTTCCCTTTTCTGACGCAGGAAAATAAGACAATGGAGGAGGCAATAAGCAAGTGTAACAAGTGCCCATAGATACCATACGTGGCAAAATTCTCGCCAAACTCGTCACTACCGAAAGAGAGTATTACGGATGACATCATTCCTTTCAGACGGAAGAGAAAAGGAATGATCAGTACTGCGCAAAAGATCATGAGGGTTCGCTCCTTGTCGGGACGATCATCGTTAAATAGTGTGGTCCCGCCGCGTTTCCGATAATTGTATCCGATAATCCAACTGGGGATAGCTGTCAATAATAGTCCGCCCATCCAAATAAGAAGGCTGGGGTAGTAAAACGCCACGAAATCAAGTCTCTCCTGCACGAGAAGCATCAGCAGCAAGACCACCGTATAGGGAATGGAGAGCATATTCAGCGGAGTGAACAGCGTCCCCCACAACCGTTTGTCAAGAGTTGTGAGGAGCACGACTTCTGCAAGGAAAGTCAGTAAAATCAATATATTTGCTGCGCTATCCATTTGTTTACGCTTTCCATAATTCTTTGATTACTACGCTGGGCCATTTCCAGTTCTGGTACGCCAACTGTGCTACACCGGGAGCCAGAATCATGCCCAAGATACCCAAATGCATCGGACCAAGGAATATCCAGAGCAGCAAAATCGTTGCGGCACCGCTTACTAACGAGGGAATGAAGAACGGAATCTTGTTGTCCGCCATGATAAATCCGGCAGCCAAAGCGTGGTTGTGCTCCAGAAAACCGATCACTAATGCCAAAATCAGCAGGTTGGTCGGCACGAAGAAGGTCTGGCTTCCGATCAGACGGAGCGCCCAGTCGCCCAAGAAAATCCATGCAAGTCCGCCTACAGTGAAAATACCTACGTACGCCAGTACGCACCAGGTATAATAAATCTTCAACTGGTGCAAATCATTGGCAGCGCGGCATTGCGCCAGCCGGGGCGTATAAGCGATATAC
>CAJOKE010000077.1 GCA_905235225.1 Paludibacteraceae bacterium | reverse complement strand
TTGAGAATTTTTATAATACAAATTGAGAATTTTATTTGCGTATATTGAGAATTTTTTGTACCTTTGCAGCGGATTTAAAAACAGACATGTATGTTTCAAACAGACATGTCTGTTTCAACGACAACAAGCAGCTATTTTGCGGTCAAGAATCAATGAGCCACGCCGTTTCATTCAGGTGATAGCAGGTGCGCGGCAAGTGGGCAAATCTACTATGGTGAAACAGGTGGTGAGTGAGCTTGCGATTCCTCATCTGCTTACCACAGCGGAAGATTCGCAGGGCAAAGATCCGGCATGGATACATTACGTATGGCAGCAAGCGCGTCAAGCCATCTAACTTAACAACTATCCTGAGTTCTTGCTCGTTATTGATGAGATACACAAATTAGACAACTGGAGCGAAGCCGTAAAAGCCGAATGGGACGCCGACTCTATGCGCGATGTGAATATCAAGGTGGTGATACTTGGCTCATCGCGCCTGCTGATCAAAGATGGTCTGACCGAATCGCTTGCCGGACGCTATGAACTCATTGAGATGGAACATTGGTCATTTAGCGAGATGCGCGAGGCGTTTGGTATGACCGTCGAGCAATATATCTATTATGGAGGCTACCCGGGAGCTGCTTCGCTCATCGGAGACGAAAAACGCTGGCGCAAATATATGCGTGACTCCATTATTGAACCGGCTATTACAAAGGATGTATTAACAACCAAACGGGTTCTTAAACCGGCTCTGCTGCGACAACTCTTTTTACTGGGGTGCTCGTATTCCGGCGAGTTACTGTCGTTTAACAAGATTTTAGGGCAGTTGCAAGATGCAGGTAACACTGCTACGTTAGCCAATTATGTCCAACTATTGGACGAAAGCAAGTTATTAGCCGGTTTGCAGCAGTATGCCGCCGATGATGCCCGCAAGTATAAATCCGTGCCTAAATATCAGGTGTACAACTCCGGTTTATTGAGTGCTAACAGCCCATTGAGTTAGTAGATTGCGGTAATGAGCTATACGATCGGATTAAGTTTGGCAAAGAGAAAGCAACCATTCTCTTCCCCTATAATTGTGGAATCCATTATTAATATTTTTTATGATACGAGTACCTAAATATATCAAACAATTTATGGGGGCAGACTTCCGCTCTATTGAAGGAGTTGATGCTAGTTTTGAGTTATCAGACTTTAAGAACCCCGATTTTGATTGCGGTGTTGAAAATCGCCCAGGATGTTATGTTATTTCTTCTCCAGACAGGCAGATTGAATACGCAAACGGAAAGAAAAGTTCCATCATTTATATAGGTTGCTCAGACAAGTTATATCGTCGCTTACACGATGAGCATTTTATGAAACATTACCGTCTTTTGGCTGAAGACAAGGATTGGGGCATCCATAAAAACTATGTAACGATGATGGCTGACAAGTATCAGTATATGTTATATTATGGTTGCCATGTGGATGTGTTTTACTGCAAAGGTAATCAATTATGCAAAAATTTTGAGAGTAATTTGCTGGCGAGTTTTTATGATATGTACAGATGTACGCCAGTGGGAAATGCCGCCCGCTCGTTTAGAATTGAGAGATGATGAAACGATTCTTACAAGTAATATTATGCCTTATCTTTACTACTGGAGCTATCGCTTCTGATGTCAAGATAGACAGAGAAAATTGCACCATCACAAAGGACGGCAAGACGTACAAACTTTACGGAAAGGTAAAGATTGTTGATTCATTCGAAGACTTCAAAGTAAAAATAGTGGACTCGTTTGAGGACGCGGACATTAAAATAGTGGATGCGTTTGAAGATTCATGCGGCAAGGTCAAGATAGTCGAGCACTTTGAAGATGTCAAAGTGAAGATTGTCGATAATTTTGAAGATATTAAAGTTAAAATAGTAGAACATTTTGAAGGAGTAAAGAAATAATATGAACGATTTTATGTATCATATACCGACGAAGGTATATTTCGGCAAGGACCAGTTGCATCATCTGGGCGAGGAACTCAAGCAATACGGCACGCGTGTGCTGATGACCTACGGAGGCGGTTCTATCAAACG
>CAJOKE010000076.1 GCA_905235225.1 Paludibacteraceae bacterium | reverse complement strand
GTTCACCCCGACGGAGAAGTTACTGCTCCAGATGAGCATCGTCCTTCCCGTTTCGTCGGAGATAATTGTCTTATTGTCCTTAATTTTTAAGTCGTAATTTTTATTTTTTAATTGCTCCGGCTGCCAACTCGTTGTCCCGCACACGACGGGTACGTTTTGTTCCCATGCTTTGCGGATATTAGTTTCTGCTGTGGCAGGTGTCGTGAACTCGATGGCCACATCTGCACTCCGAAACGCTTCACTTTGAAAACCTTCCTCCGGAGAATAAATCTCCTTCCCTTCAGGGAGGGTTGGGGTAGGCTCTATCCGGCAGACTATCACATGTCCGCGTTTTCGGGCGCAGGCTTCCACCATATGCCCCATTTTGCCGTATCCTATAATTGCTATTTTCATCTTGTTTCTTGCCAGGCCATACCTACCCAAATTAAAATCGCGTGCAAAGGTACACAAAAAATCGCACCTGTGCAAATTTATTTGCAGATTGGTGCAATTTTTGCCCCCCAAAACACCCGCCAAAGTCTCTACGGAGGATAAATATGGTAGTCAATCCTAACCGCAATTTAGTGCAAATTAGTACAAAAATACGAATAAATATTTGCACAGTCCGGAAAAATGTACTAATTTTGCAGCGGTTTTAATCCGAAAGCGGTCGTAATTGCGACTATTTTCGTAGTAATATGCTGTATTATGGATATACTAAGAGGTGAATATGTAGCAAAAATAGCTGCTAAGAGTTGGAATGGTAAAGTCAAGATTATCACCGGTATACGGCGTTGTGGCAAGTCGTATCTACTATCTCATTTGTACAAGCAATACTTGTTGCAACAAGGAGTACAAGAAGATTGCTTTGTAGAGATAGATCTGGAGCCTAAGAGTAATATTGCTTACCGTAATCCCAACACCTTGTATGACTTTATCATGGAAAGATGTAAAGACAAGCAGCGCAAGTACTATGTCTTTATCGACGAGATTCAATTATGTTACAAAGTAAAGAATACTGATATAGACGAATCGCTTGTGCCGGAGGAGGATAGGGAATTGCTCTATACGACTTTCTATGATGTGTTGAATGATTTACGAGTACAGCCCAACATTGATGTGTATGTAACCGGCAGTAATTCTAAGATGCTTTCTACCGACATCGTCACCAATTTCCGCGACCGTGGTAGCGAGATTATGGTCTATCCCTTATCGTTTACAGAATTCTACTCATTTTCAGGATTGGATTCATACACCGCGTTAGGACAATATCTTACATACGGAGGGATGCCTTTGGCAGTATTGGAGTCCAATGAGCAAGAGAGGCGCAATTATCTGGTGAACCTGCATAAAAACGTATATATGAAAGATATCGTGGAACGCTATAGTTTAAAGGATGATATCATTATTGATTCATTAACCGATACCGTCTATTCTGCCATAGGTTCACTATCTAATCCGTATAAGTTTGCAAATACCATCAAAACCGTTATGGGGCAGAAAACCACAGATAAAACTATCAAAGGATACCTGACATACTTAGAGGACGCATATTTGATTTCAGAGGTAGAGCGCTATGATGTGAAGGGGAAGCGCTATTTTGAGAATATCAAGAAATACTATGCCATGGATTTGGGATTGCGTAATGCGCGACTGAATTACCGCCAGCAAGAGCGCTCCCATTTGATGGAGAATATGATTTACAACGAGTTGATACGCCGTGGGTACAATGTGGATGTGGGGGTTGTGGAAGTGGAAAGAATGGTGGATGGTAAGCGTCAACAAGCGCAATACGAAATAGATTTTGTGATTAACAACGGTTCAGAGCGGATTTACATTCAATCGGCACTCAATATTGATACGGACGAAAAGAAGAACCAAGAGACTTTTTCGCTACGCAATACCCGCGACTCGTTCCGCAAAGTGGTTGTTTTAGACGGCAATGCTCGTCCTTGGACTGATGAAGATGGTGTGACCTATGTTGGTGTTATTCCATTTTTACTGGAGAAGGTGATATAGACTCCCCCGCATTGTGCATTCATGCTACCCCCCCCCGTTCGGGGACGTCACGGGGCTATGACGGGGCTATGGGTACCGCGACCATTACGCGACCATTACGCGACCATTACGCGACCATTATAGGCTTTACAGCACCTATACCGAAGTCCTACTGAAATCAAAAATCGCTGATCCATTTAGAGTCAGCGATTATGAAAAAGTGCTTGGGGGCAAGGGATTAGCGCACTAAACGTACACTCTTACCCAAGCGACGAGCATAATATTCCTGTGGGATGATGAGGCTGCCTTTGTAGATGCACAAGAAATATGCGTACTGCGCACCTTTTTGAGTAGCGGACCAGTAGTTGCCTTCGGTACCCATATTATAAATGGTGGTACCACCGCGGTAACCGGCTGCCGGCAAAAAAACAGCACCATTGGTTTCCATCTTAGTCCATTCTTCTGGGGTGTAGGTGTTGTCCGCATAGTTGTTTGCACCGGAAGTAGAGTTACCATAATAATTACCATTC
>CAJOKE010000075.1 GCA_905235225.1 Paludibacteraceae bacterium | reverse complement strand
AAATGCCAAAACATAAGAAAACTACTCTATTTTGGCAGATTTTGCACTAATTATTTGCATATTTCAAATAAAAGTTGTACCTTTGCGACGGATTTACAAATGACACCGTTATGAGAGTAAATGTATATGGCAGGCAAGTTGCCAAGGAAGCATTGGACAAGTATTATCGTTCGGATCAATCAGAGTTTGTTGCTGTATTTGGAAGACGAAGAGTTGGTAAAACATTTCTTGTGCGAGAGTACTTGGAGGATGAGATTGTATTTCAGTTTTCCGGAATGGCAAATTCTACAACCGGAGCACAATTGCAGCATTTCTCCCAGACACTTGCTCGTTATACGAACACTTCGCCTCAGAAACCGAGTAACTGGTTAGACGCCTTCTTCCAATTAGAGCGGTATATTGAGCAAATGACATCATCTGCAAAAAAAGTGATTTTTATAGATGAATTGCCTTGGTTGGATACGCCCCATTCGGATTTTATTGCCGCATTAGAGGCGTTTTGGAATGGGTGGGCTTCAGCGCGCAAAGATATTTTACTGATTGTATGCGGTTCTGTTACCTCGTGGATGATGGATAATCTTATCAACAACCACGGGGGCTTATACGGTCGTCTGACAGGTCAAATTCCTTTACAGCCTTTTACACTGCAAGAATGTGAAGAGTATTTCCATGGTCGAGGATTACATCTGTCCAGATATGAGATTTGTGAAGCATACATGATATTTGGCGGAATCCCGTATTATTTGAATTTCATCGATTCGCAGCGCAGCCTTGCCGGTAGTATTGATTTTGCGCTTTTCAACCCCAATGGTCCGTTATATGATGAGTACAACCATTTGTTTCCTGCCATGTTTCGCCGTGCGGAGAACTATGAAAAGGTGGTCAACTCTTTAGCCCAACGGCAATATGGTATGACACGTAATGAAATTATTGCACGCACACATTTGTCATCAGGCGAGGGCTTGACACGCGTATTACGCAACTTGGAGAGATGCGGTTTCGTTCGGTGCTATTCGCCAATGGGTACAAAAGAGAAACTCTTTCAGCTGATTGATTTCTATGTATTGTTCTACCATCGGTTTTTGAAAGAAAAGCAGAAAATTGATTCAACCTACTGGACCAAGATGCAACGTACTGCGTCCTTCTATCAATGGGCAGGCACCAGATTTGAACTTCTTGTGATACAGCATATGGAGCAAATCAAGAAATATCTCAAGATTGAAGGAGTACAAACCGATATTTACTCGTTGCGCACCTTTACTAACGATGCCGCTCAGATTGACGCAGTCTTACAACGAGCGGATAATACTGCCAACTTATGCGAGATAAAATTCACGGAAGGCATGTTCTCTATTGATAAAACGGAAGACTTGCATCTTCGAAACCGATTGCAGGCATTACGGGCATTATTACCCAAGCGGATGTCTATCCAATTGACACTCGTAACTACATATGGTTTACAACCCAATCAATACGCTTCCCAAGTTAATCAGACGCTGACAATGGATGACCTGTTTGTATAATTTTATTGCCAAATCTATGCTCTTTGGGGGCAATTTGGCAAAGTGTGCTATGGTTATCCTATGGCTATTCTGTGGTGCGCTATGTTGATTTAACGCTAAATGATAGTGAACATGACCTAATGGCAACCTATAAGGGTGCTTCGGGACTAAGCCAACACCTCATTATTTAACTTGTTCATCGGCGACTGCCAAGGCGTGTTCAATCACAGGTGCCATGTCGTAATACTTGTATTCGGCGAGGCGGCCACCGAAAATCACATTCTTTTCTTGAGCGGCGAGGGCGCGGTATTGGTCAGCAAGGGCGTTATTGCGGGCATCATTCACAGGATAGAACTGCTCCATACCGGGTTTGTATTCCGTGGAGTATTCTTCGCTGATGACCGTTTTAGGGTTTTCGTAAACCGCTTGTCCGAATGATTCGAAATGTTTGTGTTCAATCACGCGGGTATAGGGCACGTCATGCGAAGTATAGTTGATAACCGCGTTGCCTTGATAGTTCGAGGTATTTTCTATGCGCGTTTTGAAAGTCACCGTACGCCAGTCAAGACGACCGAAACGATAATCGAAGTATTCGTCAATCGGTCCGGTGTAAACAAGTTTGTCTGCAATGTTGCGCCAATTATCTTTGTATTCTTTGAAGAAATCGCAGTTAGTACGTGTTTCGATGCCT
>CAJOKE010000074.1 GCA_905235225.1 Paludibacteraceae bacterium | reverse complement strand
CGGCAATGCCCTACTCTACGTGGTGCTGGCCTATGCCCTGGCCCGCAACGTGCCGTTCCCGTTCTACTTTCAGGCGCTCTGTGCCGTCGGATTCATCCGCACCGGCGTGGGAACACCCGTTTGCAGCGGTTTTTTGGAGCATTTTCTCAACGCCGAGCAGCGTCGTTCCATGATGCAGTTGGCCTCAGAAATCAACCTCAACGTCATCCCGCAAGGACAGTGGTCGATGCTTAACGGACAACTGTTTCAGCAGTCGTTCCTTGTGGCCATGAAGGAGACCTACGGCTTGGTGGCCCTCGTGGGCGTGGCAACCATCATCCTCGTCCTCGCTTCCGACTACCGCGGTGCCTACAAAGCCATATACCCCAAACTGCCCCAACTCTGGCGCATAGTTAAAAAGGCGGCGGGGTAATATAAAAGAACCTCACACGGTGCCAGGCCCGTGTGAGGTTTATCTTTTCTTTTACTCATCCTCAAATCTCTTTGATAAGGTCTTCCAGACTGTAGTATTCATAGACTCGCCCCTCATCAAGGTCGCGCAGCGGACGCTCGTATGAGGATTTCAAACTCCGCAGACATCCAAAACGGGCTTATCGCAGGCCGAGCCAACGGCTGAGTTTGTTACCGCAGGCTCTCTCGCCGATATAACAAAATAAAAGACTTGTCAGTATTATAAATGCCGAAGATATTGGATATGGCACAAAGTGTGCCAGCCGAATCATCACCATGTGACACAAATAGATTCCAAACGAGTAATCTCCAAGTATTCTCAAAAAATTGCTCTTAATATTATATCGACAATCTTTCAATATGGTGTAAACAATTAGCAGAAACACAGAACTAGTTAAAATTGATGACAATTTCAATTGGGTACCACAATTTCTTTCACCAAGCGACAGCCACCAGTATCCTTCAGCCATTTGTATTAATATGGAGACAGCATATAGCCCCAAAAGGATCTTTAGCGAATATCGTTTTTCAATGATATTATTTCCCAAAACCAACCCCAAATAATAGAATGTGAACCAACCCAAACAGGAATCACCCCACATCAAAGAAATGTATGGGTTCAAATTCTGCCCCGTCAATAGCCAATAATACTTAAAAACAAGGACTGAAACAGGTGCGACGAACCAACCGAACAACATATACTTTGATGTAGCCAATTTACCTAACAACGGAGTTAACAAAACGAATTGAATATATACAAAAATGTAGTACATATGACATGCCGACTTTGCTGTCAATAGATTCATCGGCAGTTTTACGGGATTCTTAGAGGCAAATGTGTATAATACAGTCCAAATGATATAAGGGATAATAACCCTAATGATCCGCTTCTTGTAAAACGCCGACCAATTATCGTTTTCAACCTTTGTGAGGTATCCTGAAAGAAAAAGAAATGTGGCAACAGAGAAATTAATAAAAGGACGGCAAAACACCTGCCAATTTCCAGATGGTGTCGTATGAATCATAACCACTGCGATTATCGCAAAAGCCCTAAATATCTGCACCATATTGTTTCTGCTTTCTTTAGCAGATATGATAGTTGTAGTTGTCGACATAAAGACATATCAAAGTCCGCCAGATGCCCAAAATCGGACAGAATATATTTCTATTGTGGTATCTACAAAATAAAAAGCGGGGCATCTTACTTCTGCCTGTCCGCCGTTAAGGTCCTAGGAAAACCTGTAGAATGAACAGAGCAGAATTGATACCCACGCTATTGGTATATATGATTCGCCCGTAAAGCGTGCATGAGGACCATTGCTGTCCCCTGCACGCCCACGGGACGGTATACACCTCCCCGTGGCATCAACTTCAGCAATGCTTCTGACTCTACGTTTGAATTTCCTAGGTTCTAACGGCCAAAAACAAAGCGTCAGCGACGCATTTTCAAAATGTAGTGCTTACTTCTCGTTGCCACTCCGCTTCTTACTGGGTGGCCCGGTCTAAGTTCGCGCCGCAAAGGTACACAAAATAATCCTAATATCAGTCCATCAACCGCAAAAAAATCACACAAATATAGATTTTTGTGCATTTTCCATACGATAGATACTCAAAATTCGAAACCAGTTTTTTTTGCAAAAATGGAGTTAATATCAGAAAATTGTTGTAATTTTGCCCGATAGAACCAACCTATTTATCAAAAGCATGAAAAAACAACCTGAGCATATCACGCGCCGCGAAGCGATAAAGAAAATTGGGGCTGCGGCAGCCACGGCAGCACTGGGACTGTCGGGCATCGAGGC
>CAJOKE010000073.1 GCA_905235225.1 Paludibacteraceae bacterium | reverse complement strand
GGAGTTAGGACGCGATATTGTTCAGCTTCAGGCTGAGCAACGTTGGGGCAGCGGATTTATGCGTTCTTTGTCGCAGGATTTGAAGCAAGAATTGCCGGATGCAACAGGACTAACACGTACCAATTTGTATTACTGTAAGAAGTTCTATCTGCTTTATAATCAAGAAGATGTAATTGTCCCCCAAGTTGGGGGAAAATTGAGATCAGCAGCCGATCCGCAAATTGTCCCACAAGTTGTGGGAAAATTACAGGAATCAAATTTGCCCCAACTTGGGGCACAAATTCAGGCACTAATATCGTCTGTGCCTTGGGGACACCATAAGTACATCATGGATAAGTGCGAGGGAGATACGGAAAAAGCCCTTTTCTATGTACGACAGGCTGCGGAGAACGGCTGGAGTCGTGCCGTGCTGCTCAATTGGTTGGATTCCAATTTGTATGAACGTCAAGAGAAGGCGTTGACGAATTTCTCCGTCACGATGCCGCAAGAAATGAGTGATTTGGCTCGCGAGATAACCAAAGATCCGTATGATTTTGCTTTCGCGGGTATCACCGGTCGGTATAACGAAAAGACGATGAAGGAAGCTCTGCTGAAGAACATGACGGATTTCTTGGTCGAATTAGGAACAGGATTTGCGTATGTGGGGAAGGAGTATCGATTGCAGATAGGAGAAACGGAGAACTTTATTGACCTGTTGTTTTATAATCTGAAATTGCGTTGCTATGTGGCGATAGAGGTGAAGATTGATAAATTTGATGCGCGTGATATTGGTCAATTGGGAACATATGTGACGGCCGTGAACCATATTTTGCGTGACCCCGAGAAAGATAATCCGACGATAGGATTGTTGGTTTGCAAGAGTAAAGATAATACTTTAGCGCAATACGCATTAGAATCCAGCAGCCAACCATTAGGTATTTCGGAATATGAATTGCAGAAGTTGTATCCGGCGAAGGTAGAGGGTACTATTCCGACGATAGCCGAGATAGAGAGTGTGGCGAATGACACGGAATGTAAAAATTGAAGGTGCAGAAAGTGCAAAGGAAAAAAATATATGACAGAATTGACCGAATTGACCGTTTGGAGGTGAAACGGTCAAAAAAGTCAAAACGGTCAGCGCAAAATAATGATGTGAGAAGATAAAGGATAGGTATGAGTAGAAATATAGCGGTTATATTAGCAGGTGGCAGTGGTTCGCGGTTTGGTCGTGACCTGCCCAAGCAGTTCCTCAAAGTAGCAGGAAAGAAAGTAATCGAGCACACGATAGATGTGTTTGAGCATAATGATTTGATAGACGAGATAGCTGTTGTTACCCGTCCTGAGTTTATTGCCGATGTTGAGCAACTGGTAGTCAATAACCATTATGAGAAAGTCCGCAAGATCTTAGTTGGAGGAAAAGAACGCTATCATTCCAGCCTCTCTGCAATCAATGCCTATACGGATAATACTGATAATCTGATCTTCCATGACGCAGTCCGTCCGCTTGTGAATGACCGTATTATCAATGATTGTATAGAAGCTCTAAAAGAATATGATGCAGTAGATGTGGCAATCCCTGTAGCGGATACCATCATCCAAGTGGATGACACAGATTGTATAAACGCAATTCCCACCCGTTCGATGCTCCGAAGCGGTCAGACACCGCAGTGTTTCAAAAGAGGTACCATCCATAGAGCGTACGAAATTGCCCTGCAAGATCCGAACTTCGTGACAACGGACGACTGCGGCGTGGTTCGTAAATATCTGCCCGATACGCCGGTTTATGTAGTGAAAGGCGAAGTCTTCAATATGAAGATTACCTATAAGGAAGACCTGTTTTTAGTGGATAAACTCTTTCAGTTGAAAAGCCAGGAAGGAAGCCAAGACGCATTGACGGAAAAGACGAAAGAGCAGTTAAAAGGCAAAGTGCTTGTCGTCTTTGGTGGTAGTTATGGTATCGGATTGGATGTGGCATGTTTAGCGCAGGAGTGCGGTGCAAAGGTTTATAGTTTCAGCCGTTCACTAAATCAGGTGGATGTAAGCGATTTTGAGCAAGTGAGCAAAGCGTTGAAACAAGTGTACGATGCAGAGGACGCAATACATTTTGTAGTGAACACGGCGGGTATATTGGTTAAGGAAGCACTGGCAACTATGGAATACGAGCGCATACAACAATCGGTAAATGTGAATATGTTGGGCATCATCAATGTGGCTAAAGCATCCTATCCCTATTTGCAGAAAACAAATGGTTCTTTATTGGCCTATACCAGCAGTAGTTATACGCGCGGAAGGATGATGTACAGCATCTATTCGGCTACAAAAGCAGCGGTAGTCAAT
The DNA here is from genome assembly GCA_905235225.1 of Paludibacteraceae bacterium. Classification (GTDB taxonomy): domain Bacteria; phylum Bacteroidota; class Bacteroidia; order Bacteroidales; family Paludibacteraceae; genus Colicola. Next base: position 197 of record CAJOKE010000073.1, on the reverse strand, counting down.
CTGGTACAAGCATTAGCTGAAGAGTGGTCCAACGATCATATCCGTGTGAATTGTATCAATCCGGAAAGGACCAAAACCCCGATGCGTGTGTCCAATTTTGGAAACGAACCTGATGATACCTTGTTGAAATCCGAAGAAGTAGCAATCGCCTCGCTGAATACATTAGTAGCAGATTGTACAGGAGAAGTAATAGACGT
>CAJOKE010000072.1 GCA_905235225.1 Paludibacteraceae bacterium | reverse complement strand
GGCGTAGCAGTGTGCGCAACCGGCAGACTGCTTGGTGCAGCCTGTGACGGGATTCCATGTACGTTCAGTCCATTCTATTTTAGTTGTTCTCATAATCTACTTTTTCGCGTTCTTTTTCGAGTTAAATATCTGTTGCGCTATTTTTACTGCGGCAGGATTGTTGGATGCACACACGAAGTGAAAAATAGTTACTCCTTTGCTATTGCGCATTTCCAAAGGCTCGTGTGTTACTTGTGAGAATAATGTCCCTAATTGCTCGCAGTATAAGCCGATAATTTCATTATTGATATGAGGCACTTTGCATACTTCTTCATGTTCGGGGGCAAAGAGGTCTGCGGGTACCATCTTTTTCATATAGAAGCGATTGTATATCTCCTCCTTGGGCAAACCAAAGAATTGTTCAAGTGTTTCAGGAAAACGCAGTTCTCCATTATTTTGTATCAATCGCCCTACAATGCTTCCTGTTGGTACTAATATCCACAAATCCACACCGACTCCTGCTAAAGCGTTGATGGTCTCCCACTTTACTGACATTCCAAAAGGGTCAAGCAAACATAATACTTTGGCTTTCGGATGTGTGCGCATATACGCTGCCATATGTAGCACTTGCTCATTGGCATCGCCACATCGGAATACTTTCTTGCCCTTAGTCTCGTATGCACTTAGTTTGAACTCCAGCCGTGTAAGATTCTCTTCAAATTTGTCAATGAAGTAATAATAGTCAAAACCACGTTTCTTCCTTTCCAATTGAACTACTCGTTCAGCCGCACCTTTATATGGAGGTAATTCTTTAGAAACAATAGTTCCCTCCTTAAACAAGAATAATTGTGTGTCATCCTTTGTTGTAGAATCGTTTTCCTCCTCAACTATTTGCTCCCGATGTCCACTGCCTGCAAATCCGTCGAAATAAAACAGTGTCCATTTGCGATCATCACGATACTTATTCATAATGGTAAGGTACGCCTTGACGTAGTTCTCGAAACATTCGAGTTTTTCTTCCGTCCAAGCGCCGCCCCAACCTCTATGTTGTGTCGTGTTAGAATTCGCCATGCTGCAATTGGTTGATATAATAGTCCAACAACTGATCCGTCAGGTTCGGAAATACATTAGATGAGATACCGCGCGACACGTTCTTTGCCAGACTTACATCCGCATCGCTGAACACACAACGCGCAATATCAAATGGTGTGCCGCTTATCAGTCCTTTCTGTACAAAATACCCGATGATGTTTAACACGGTTTGACGGAAATAAGGCTCACCCGGCTCTTTGTGGCACTGGTTGCGCTCGTCCATCAGCAGCACCCACACCTGTTCCATCACCGCTCGATGACTGTCCCTTGGCGGAATAGTTCCCATGCCCAAACACCGACGAAGCAGAGTCTCTATCCGCTCGTTCGTGATACGCTTGCGATTAACGTCATAACCCAACATCCGTTGTTCAAAATCTATCCGCTTGCCAATTGCCTTCATCACAGCTTCTTTGCGCATCTTGCGCTCCTCTTGTGTCTCGGCTTCTCCACTCACTTGTGTCGATTTCTTCTGTGGACCGATGTTCTGCGTGATATGCACCTCTGCACCCGGCAATGGGAATATGCCTCCATAGGTATCGCCCATGAAGACGTTGCAATTCTGCATCTCGTTGTGGTTAATAATCTTCGGTTGTTGCTGCTCGTTTTCCATGTTATTTCTTTGGGAATTGCGGGTTTTGTACTAATCCGGGAAATACATTACAATGGTGCATCTCGTTCTTGTTGACTACCTCTATCTTGCTGTTATCCATCACGGCTTGCTCCGCTGCCAAAATCTGTTGGTATTCCTCATCCGAACACGTGCGTCCAACCAAATCTTTCAACATGTTGATAATCTGGTTCACGAACTGATATTGCTTGTGTTGGAGAATATAATCAATAATGGCGTGTAATGTCATGGCTGCTTGTTGCTGTTTCTGACCTTCTTCCATCCGGTGTATCAACTCGCGCACTATCTCCGGCTGCTCGGCAATATATTTTGCCGCCTCTTCCTCGCTCATCAATTTGCTGTTATCCAATGCGTAGCATGCTTCATTCAGCAACGTAGCAGGTGCTGCCATGCCGCGGTTCTTTGGCTGCAAACGCAATTTCGTCAGATACGTAATAAGGTCATTGAAAACACCACCTTGTTCTTGATAAAAAGCAAGGGTGCGTATCGTATATTTCTCTCGACACAATTTCTTAGCCATATATTTCTATTTTCTGCTGCTTTTGTTTATACAAAAAGCGTACCAAGCCCACATCTCTGCCAATATGTCAGTGATTTGGCATACGCATGGCACGGACTCAACCATGGACTGAGTCTTATTGCACTACAAAAAATTCAAAAAAAATCAAAATTTTTCTCGCGCTATTTCATTTATATATAGTTGCTTACATTCTTTTATGCAAGAAAAATGATGGTGCAGACTCAATCATACGTTGAGTCGTTGAGTCCTCTGTAATTTTGCGGTCAGAAAAGCGAAAGCTAATCGTGCCCTTGTGGCTAAGAAACGTTCAG
>CAJOKE010000071.1 GCA_905235225.1 Paludibacteraceae bacterium | reverse complement strand
GGACTCTGCAAAGCCCTCTGTGCCGAGTACGACGTCTCCCCCGAACAGGCGATGACGGATGTGGACGCCACTGTCTCCTCTTGGCTCGAGGCAGGTGTCGTAAAACAATCCTAACGGCAAAAGTACCGGACAAACGAAATGCCAAAAATGAAAGATACGAACTCTAATACAGCAGCTGAGACCACAACAGTATCTCAAAAAGAAACATTGCTGTCGGAAATTCGCGGTGTTCTCAATGCCGCCAAGCAAAACATTGTCCGCGAGGTTAATTCGCAGATAGTATATGCGTATTGGCAGATTGGCAAATATATTGTGGAGTACGAGCAAGGTGGTGCTCAACGAGCTGAATATGACAAAGGCTTGATAAAATATCTTTCTGTCAGGTTGACGAACGAATTCGGAGCAGGCTTTACTGAAAGCAATCTACGGTATATGCGCTTGTTTTACAGAGAGTTTCCAATTCGTCACGCACTGAGTGACAAATTAACTTGGACACATTATCGTTCTGTTTTGAAAGTGCAAGATGAGCGTGCGCGTAATTTCTATATTGATGAATGTATCTCTGAGCAATGGAGTGTACGGCAGTTAGAGCGCCAAATCAATACGATGTATTATGAGCGGTTATTATCCAGCAAGGATAAAGATGCAGTGCAGTCAGAAATCCAACATTCCGCACCAAAGACATTGGAACCCAGAGAAATTATCAGAGATCCGTACGTGTTGGAATTTCTGGGAATTAGTCAGGGAGAGCATTTCCTTGAGTCGGATTTAGAGCAAGCATTGATTAATAAACTTCAGCGTTTTTTGCTGGAATTGGGAAAGGGATTTACTTTTGTAGCACGTCAGAAAAGAATATCATTTGATAACGAACATTACTATATTGACCTTGTGTTCTATAATATATTGGCACGGTGCTATGTATTGATTGACTTGAAAGCCGATAGACTGACTCATCAAGATTTAGGGCAAATGCAGATGTATGTTAATTATTACACGCGTGAACTGATGAATCCGGGTGATAATCCTCCAATAGGTATCGTTTTATGTGCGGACAAGAATGATTCTGTGGTAGAATATACTTTGCCGGAAGGCGAAAATCAGATTTTCGCGGCAAAATATATGACGTATATGCCCAGTAAAGAAGAATTGAAGCAGTTATTAACGCAATAGTGCACAATATAAGCCTCAAAAGAATCCTGTCTTGCCTTCTGTTAACCAAAGGAAAATAGAACATTTCGGCAGGATCATCACGGGACCATCTCCCGAGATGAGAATAATTAGAACATTTTGGAGAAACCTTTGGCGGTTTCTTTTTTTTTATGGTTAATGATATTTGAAATTATGTTTTGCAATATTTTTCAGGCTGTTTTTTAAGAATCGGCTATACCATGTTATTATTCGTGCGCGCAAGGGGGTGTAAAATTTGCAGGTTTCAAAGAAAAATATTAATTTTGCACGCTTTTTCAGTCGTAAATATTTGTAAAATGTGTGGAAAAACTTAAAAATAGTACATTTTGCAAACCCGACTTTACAAAAGCAACATTTGAAAGAAAGATTATAAGGACAAAAATATATGAAAGATATGAAAAAGATGAGTAAAAAAGATAATGTGGGACGTATGAGTACGAATTATCCCTTTAATTCAGACATGACCCTTACTCGCCCCTTACGCGCCTATAGAAGCATGGTCTATACCTTCGCTGTTTTCGCTATGCTCCTTTTAGGCGGCTGGAACACCCATGCGTGGGCTTGGCGAGGAGCCAGAGTATATGCAAAATCCAGCCCGTCTACAGGTGGTACTGTTGATGTTAGTACAGGTAATGCTAATGGGTATTCCGCTTCTGAGAGTGCAGAAAATTCTAATTGGAATCTTGGAACTCAGAGTTTTAGTTTCAAATTATATTATAGTACAGCTTCCGAATATTCGTTCAAAGGTTGGTCAACCAGCGAAACTGCTAATACAGGTGATAGTGGCAATCCCAAGACTATTTCGGTTAATGGGACAAATAGTCTTTCATATAACGAGTACACCTATTACGCCATTTTTGCGCGTTTGACGACAGATGCGGACTCGTATGAATTTGGAGAAAAGGATGCCAAATCAGGTTGGGGAAATGCGCAAAGTGTGAAAGTGACATATGTGCATGCCGGAACTGTGACAGCAACCATCTCCGGTACAGATGCAGATGATTTTTCTTTTCAAGACAATGCCCTAAGCAATGAAAAAACGGTTGTTTCCAATAATACGAATACGGAAACAACGACGACCATAACAGTCTATTTCAATCCTCAATGCGCCGGTAAGCGCACCGCTACGCTGACATTCTCCGGCAACGGAATGACAACAACGGTTACATTAACAGGAATGGGTGTCTTGAAAGAACAAACGCTGAAGTGGGACAACGAGTATGAGGAAAATATGCTGAACGGAACAGAACTGCAGATTTCTGCTTCGTCAACTTCAGGATTGACGGTTTCCTACGAGTCCAGTAATCCGAGTGTTCTGTTTGTTACTCAAGAAGGGGATTTGCAAGCAAATGGATTGGGTACCGCAATTATTACTGCATCGCAGACAGGAAACTGCGAGTATAGCGCAGCCACTTCCATAACCAAGACATTTATCGTAAAATCCAAAGACACGCCAATCTTCAAACCGAGCGGTTTTGCAGAAGGCAGCACGTGTAACTTGAAAGTGGGCGACAAAGTGACGATGGAGGTAGAGCACGTCAGTGCAGGACTGGACGGTGATTTTACCGCAACGGCACCCAAGGCTAACGGACTGGATGTCCTGAAATTCACTCGTGAAGGCAACATAATAACGATAGAAGCCATCAACGCAGGCAACACTACTGCTACGTTTACGCAAGAAGAAAACAATGCCATCGTTGGTGCAACCAAGGATTATTCTTTCTCAGTCTCCAAACATCAGACTTCTTTCTCGGGTTCGGACTATAACCTGATGGTTGACGGCGAACAGGATGCGGATTATGCTTATACGAATGTGTCAGCTGACGAGCCGAGTGCCAGCAGCAACGACGATTTCTATTATACGATAGATGAGGTGGTTTTTACCAACAGCGCGAAAAACAAGGGCACAGATTTGATTACTTTCGATCCTGCCTACAAACGTATCACAGCCTGCAATGCCGGAACGGCGACAATCACGCTTCACCAGAAAGAAACGTACAAATATACCGGTGCCACGAAGTCTTTCAATGTAACGGTATATAAATACAACAGTGTATTCAGCGGAGTGGCAGATTTGTCGGTCAAGGTGGACGCGAATGTGACTTCAGGCTATGTGCTGACTTATACCAAACCGGATAATGACTACGCCGGTACGGCAAATCATACAGCCGGAACTCCGTTGTTAAATAGCGGAGATTGGTACTATACCTTGGCGCAAAACGTGACATCTACCAATACAACAGGTAGTGCTGATGCGACAAAGGCAGTTGAATATGTTTCCGGAACAAAGACAGCAACGGGTAAGAATGCCGGTACAGGAACTATTCATTTCTACCAGAATGAGACTTACAAGTATAATGCAGCGGATACATCTTTTGTCGTGACAGTGACAAAGAATGAACCGGTGTTTACATGGAAAAGCGGACCATATTATCATAACACATCGATTAGTGATGTATTCTCTTCCACGAACACCGATTTGGTATATACAATAGGTGCTTCGACGGATACGGATGTTGCATACGAGTCCGGCAATACACTGTATTTACTATCAAAAGCCGGCACGACTACATTTACGGTTACTCAGCCGGAGAACTACAAATGGAAGGGAAAGACTGAAACATATAGCGTAACGCCGCAAAATCCGTCCAACCATGTGACCTTCACTTATACGCAGGCTATGTACAATGACGGTAGTATAACAACGAATAAAGTAAGTGAGCAAGGAACGGCATGGGATGGTGGTAAATTGCGTTTAGGAGGTTCCAGTACGAGCATAAGAGAAGCTCCTGCATATGATTGGGACGATAAGTATGTCATTATAAAATTTGAAGGTATTCCTGATAAATTAAGTTTTAAATATCATACGAATAGTTCGAGTGCCTCAAATGGAGTAACTGCGTTAGGTAAAGCAGATTGGTACATCGCTCAAAGTGTCGACGGAAAAAGCTTCACAAATGTATGGACCAGTACTTCTAATTCCTCATCAGAACAAACGGTTTCTGATGTAGGATTGGCAACTGGTACTCGTTATTTAAAACTCTGCTATTCTGGTAACTTTGCGGGGTATTTCAAGGATATCAAAGTGACTGAGTTGAAGAAGTTCACAACGAATCCAAGCAGTTTGGATTTCGGCGAGAATGAAATCAATGCTTCTTGCGCGGATAAGACTTTTGACTTTAACTATGCGAATGTGGGGCACAATGTGACGCTAAGTGTGGATGATAGCCAATTCACCGTTTCCCCGACTTCTATCACGAATATCGGTGGTGAGAAAGCTGGTACGGTAACCATTACCGTAGGGTATAGCACAGCAGAGGTGCATAAAGCG
>CAJOKE010000070.1 GCA_905235225.1 Paludibacteraceae bacterium | reverse complement strand
CAGCTCAAAAGAGACGTTTGAACGCGAGTACTCGCCGCTTTTGCAAATCAAGGATGTGTACCCTAAATTCATCATTTCCCGTACGCGCGTCCCGAAATATGACTACCAAGGTATCCAAATCGTTGATCTGGCAGAGTGGCTGCTGGGAAAGGAATAAATCTCTCATTTTATAAGAGCGATGAACAAGACAAGAAAAATCGCTCAAATCGCATAAAACAACAGACAGACCACATACAAAAAACACAGAAAAATGGCATACACTCTTGCGTATGTCGTTTTTTTTGTGTAATTTTGCAGCCGTAATGATTCACGCTGGGGCAAAGTGGGCGGGAAAGTCCTGCTCAGAGAACCTCAAAACGGGACATTGCATGACATAAAAGGCGTTTATTGACGCTTGTTTTGGCAAATAGGAATCCGGAAAATTTCTCGTCCCAGAGCAAGAAAGTGCAATAAGCGTCCTCGTGGATATGTTATATTCAGTCTTCGCCCGTATTTGGGTGGGAGGGTTAAACATATCGGGCGTGGACGTTATTGTTTATTCTTGACGAAGGGTCATTTCCGGAACCTCTATTTGGAGAATGAGCGTGGATAACATTCACGCTTTTGTTTGTATATACTCAACTACCCCAAATAATAACGAACCTTTTAAAGTTGCGCCCGACACGAATTAAGGGTAACATGTATGAAAAAAACTATTATCAGTATCTTCTGTCTAATTTGTGTGGCGCAAATACAGGCTTCTATCTACGATTCTGCGTCCGGTCTGTATTTCCAACGAGTGGAAGGCACGGCTGACCAAGTAGAAGTAACACCGGATCCGAGTTATAAAAATAAAACATCCGTTGTGGTACCTTCATCCATTACCGACAGCGAAAACACATATACTGTTGTGTCAGTCGGTGGCGGTGCGTTTGCAAATTGTGTTAACTTGGAAACAGTCTCTTTGCCTGAATCCATTCGGCTAATCTGGAAAGCCGCTTTCATGAACTGCGAAGGTTTAATGAACATCAATATACCTGAAGGTGTTACTGTTTTGGGAAACGGTGCATTTAAAGGCTGTATTCGACTGGGATTAGTCCCCTTACAATTACCCAATAGTTTGGAGTCAATAGAAGCAAACGCATTTGAGGATTGTCTTTTCTTGAACAGTCTCACTTTGCCTTCCAAAGTGCGGCACATAGGAGAAGCGGCATTTAAGGGTTCTGGAATATATACGGCCGATACATATTGGAAAAACGATGTGCTTTATATTGGAACCTCTCTCATCTGTGCCAAGCCCGGTATCTATGGCGACTATACCGTAGAAAACGGCACTACTCTTGTGGCGGATGCCGCGTTTGACGGATGTGGTAATCTGTGGTCGGTTTATTTCCCATCTTCTGAACCGCCTTATTTGGGAAATGACTTTTTGCCGGGTTCCGCTGCTTTTTATGTACCCTGCGGTGCTGAAGAAACTTACAAGGCTGTAAATGACAGCGCATATAAAAAAGTAGTACAAACTGTTCCCTCTCCATTTGTTGTAATCGGTAAGGCCGCTGATCCGGAAATGGGTAGAGTGACTGTTGGTAAATCCAACGCATGCGTGAATGTCGATACACTGAAGGCTATCTCCTATAGCGGTTATCTGTTTCTGCAATGGAGCGATGGCAATACTGAGAATCCTAGAACTGTAGCCCTGACGCAGGATACAATAACTCTGACTGCCGAATTTGAGAAAGGGTGCTTGCTGATTGTTGAACCTAATAGTACTGATCGGGGTTCTACTAAAGGGGACACAACGGCGCATCTCAATGATATAGTAATCATTAGTGCTACTGCGAAGGATGGATATATCTTCAAACAATGGTCTGACGGGGTGACTGACAACCCGAGAAGTATTCAACTTACACAAGACACAACCTCCTTGGTCGCCATCTTTGCTGTCGCTCATAAAGTAACTTTCGTGGACTATGATAAAACCGTACTCTCAATAGATACGGTAGCGGACGGCGATGCTGCTACTGCTCCCACTAATCCGGAACGGTACGGCTATGACTTTATAGGATGGGACAAAAACTTCCAGTCAGTTACGGATGATATGACCGTAACCGCCCTTTATACTCCATGGTCAGAAGGCATTGACAATACGGATTCAGAACCAAAGAATGCAGAAAAAACCGTTTGTGATGGCCAGATCTTCATCCTCCGTGGCGAAAAAACCTATACGCTGCAAGGTCAAGAGGTTAAGTAAAGGTATAGCAAGGGTATAGCAACCCTATACAAGAGCAAGTGGCAGAAATGTCACTTGCTTGCGTTATATTAAATCTTAATAATCGGAAACTTTTGAGGGATGAAAAGAAGCGATTTTCGGGTTGCTATCGTCCCGTAGGTGTCTCGTAGGTGTCTCGTACGCCGGTAGTAAGCCTGCCGTGGACTGCGAAATCTTAATAATCGGCAATGCCTAAACCTTCTTTTTACCTCGTTTCAAATAACCGCAAATCAGCGTACCTTGTGCGTGTCGCTTATCTCATGTGGCAATAATACACCGTCGCAATAACAGTGGCTATTTGCAGAATAAGAATAGCCGGCAGACCGTAGCGGAACTTGGCGTGGAGGGTCTTGTGATGCCAGACTTTCATACCGAGCAGGGCACCGATGCTGCCGCCGGCAACGGCTATCCAAAGGAGCGCAGCCTCGGTGATGCGCCATTTGTCGTGCTGCGCCTTCCATTTGTCGATGCCGTACAGGAAAAACGCAACGATATTGACCGCCGCGAGATAAATCAAAAGGCCGTACACTATGAACTTTACATCACATCCCATACACCATACACTTTACGCCAAGATATCTTTGTATTCGTCGGTGCGGGTGAGGACGGCTTGGGCGTAGGAGCAGACAGGGGTGATTTGGCGGCTGTTGGCGCGGGCAAAATCCACTGCGGCAAGAACCAACTGCCGTGCAATACCTTTGCCCTCAAAGCCCTCAAAAACACGCGTGTGGTCAATGATCATCCGT
>CAJOKE010000069.1 GCA_905235225.1 Paludibacteraceae bacterium | reverse complement strand
CGAACTATATCATCAACGTCGAAGAAGCTCTCTACGAACACAAGCACAACAAATAACCGCAAAAATCACAGAAAAATGGCATACACACTTGCGTATGTCAGAAAAAAGCAGAAATTTTGCAAGTGGATTTGATCATTGCGTCGGACCAGTCACAAATTGTGACCGGTTATAAACAATAATATGGCGAAAAAGAGCGACATAGTAACGGCAGGACCGAAACAGTTAAAACCATTGGAGAAGATTGAAAATCTGATTCTGGTAATCCGTGGCAAGCAAGTCATGCTTGACCGCGATTTGGCGCGGTTATATGGTGTGGATACAAAGCGTCTAAACGAGCAAGTAAAACGTAATATCGAGCGTTTCCCTATACATTTCCGCTTCCAACTTACAGAAAATGAGACATCTGAACTGGTCGCAAATTGCGACCGGTTGCAAGCGCTTAAACATTCTACTGTCTTCCCCTATGTGTTTACTGAGCAGGGAGTAGCGATGTTATCTACTGTTCTACGTAGTGAGACGGCTGTCAATGTGAGCATTCATATTATGGATGCATTCACGGCAATGCGCCATTTCATTGCGTCCAATGCGCAGGTGTTCCAACGCTTGGAGGTCATGGAGCGCAACCAGTTGGCGCTCAACGCACACCAGATAGAAACGGATTATAAATTAGAGGAAGTCTTCCGGCGTCTGGATGACGGCAGCGTGAAGCCGAAACAGGGTATCTTCTTTGACGGGCAGATATTTGATGCATACACGTTTATCAATGACCGCATACGCGAGGCGAAGAAACGCATTGTGCTGATTGACAACTATGTGGACGACAGTGTTCTGGCTATGCTGGACAAACGGAACAAAGGCGTGTCGGCTAAGATATACACACGGAACATATCTCACCAACTGACTTTGGATTTTGAGAAGCACAACGCACAGTATGCGCCGATAGAGGTAGAGCAGTTCGACCGTGCGCACGACCGGTTCCTGTGCATTGACGATACGGTCTATCATGTAGGTGCGAGCCTCAAAGACCTCGGCAAGAAATGGTTCGGCTTCAACCGTATGGAATGGACTACGGACGAGTTGTTAAACAAGATATGAGTAAATATCCCCGCACCCGAATAAATGACCCTTACGGCGAAGCAAAGTGTATGAACGGGGTTTAACACAAAAACGCATTTCATCGTACGATTTTCGCACCAAGCTCTTGCGTATGTCAAAAAAAAGTTGTACCTTTGCACCGGATTTGAAAAAGGATATTGAAAAAATATACCCCCTTTATGACACTCACGACAATCAGCATAATAACTACAAATAGCATGTTCAATTTTACCTCCCCCACGCGAATGGGCATAACTTAAAGAATATCAGTTGGTTCGCAGCTTAACAGGCAGCGCATAGTTTCGTGCTATGTGCTGCTTTTTTTGCGTGTATGCATAGTGGGCAGTACCAAATACAGAGGAATAACAAATTAAATCGTCTTTGACTCATACGGCAAAGGTAGGGAATAGGCAGGTAACGACCCTTATCCGATTCTCTCTCGTTAGTGTCTCGTTAGTCTGATTTGGCTATATATACCGCGTAAATCAAAAACATAAGACACCCACAGCACCCTCGGTAAAAAGACACCCCCAACCCCCTCAGTAAGGGGAGACAAACGACAAGGGATAAGGGACAAGGGACAAGGGACAACGAAACACTGAAACAACGCAACAAACCAAAACAAACAAATAAATAATCAATTAACGTGGCACAAGCCACATAACACTCACAATTAAAAACAACTAAAACATTATGAGAAAAAAAATCTTTACAGTTCTATTCGCCCTCGCGGCAAGCGTGGGGATGATGAATGCTGCTATGGAGGGTAAACTACCCGGCGCATTTACCGTTGATGAGGAAGGCACGCGAGTGTATTTTTCGAAAGGTAACTTGCAGTATAACAGCAATAATCAGCAATGGCAGTTTGCTGCCGAGCAGTACGGTTACGTAGGAAATGCGGCGGGAAACACCTCCGTAAATGAAACCGGTATTGCTGACAACAGCGGTATTGTGGATTTGTTCTGCTGGGTAATCGTCCGGTTTTACAGGTCTGGCACAATACGGTATTACGTCTTCTTCCAGCGGCTATGGAGACGATGAAAACGAACCCCTTAAGAGCGACTGGGGCACGACAATGGGCACGGACTGGCGCACGCTGACATATGGCGAGTGGGTTTATATCTTTAGCAAGAATACACCGGGTTCTTCTGCCAATGATGTCGCTATGCCCTGTTATACGATGGCAAAGATTCTGACGGACGGCAACGGTACGGAAGGCAAGGACAAAAACATCAGCGGTGTCATTCTTTTTCCGGATGATTTCAATGATGGCGGAAATGCGGTCTCCGGAGTAACATGGGGCACGATTAATGATGCTTTTAACGATGCCAATGATAGAACACAATGCACCACCGAAGGCTGGCAAACTCTTGAGAACATGGGTTGTGTCTTCTTGCCCGATGCAGGTTACTTCCGCTGGGGCACGTCTATGCAACCCGGATGCAGTTATTGGTCGTCTTCACCTGTCCCTGTCTCAGGGTGGAACATATCGTATTGTGTGACTATCCTTCCTAATGATGTAGGACTTAATGGCAACTTTCGGTACTACGGTCTTTCAGTCCGTTTGGTAACTTCCGGTATTCAAACCGTAGAGAGCTGGGAGGATACAGAAGATTTAACGGATTCTGATGATGCCAGATGGACCGGTTCGACGGGTGTTGTTAGCGAAGGCGAAACCGTAAAGTTCGGTGAACTGTATATCACATCAGGAACAGATGATGAGAACCGTCAGCAACTGACGATTATGGAGAATGCTACACTTGAAGTAGCTCATCTCACCATGAACGACTATGCACAAATTATCGTAGAGGAAGGCGGTAAACTCATCGTCACCGGCGAGCAAGGAATCGACGCTACTTCTGTTGACAATCTCTTACTGAAGACCTCCGGGACCGCGCAGGCTGCGCTTCTCTTCAATCCGGAAGTGACCACCAACTGCCACCCAAACGCAAGATTGGTACTGCGGTCCCAGTCATTCAAAAACGACAGCAAGTGGTTTTATCAGCGTTTCGGGGTACCGATGTACAACAGCGATGTAACCGTCAAACCGCTGAACGAAGGAACTGTACGCAGTTTCATCAAGCAATGGGATTATGCAGCCGATGACTGGAGCGACTGGACAGAAATCACCGGCGGTCATACATTCACCGATGCTGTACCATTCCGGGGATATATGCTTGGCTCTGACAATGCAAAGAACGCGCCTATGACCTATGAGTTCGCCGGTCAACTGGTAGGGAACGAGAATGCCAACCTCCATTTCTACTACGGCTGGAACTTTTTCGCCAACTCATATGCCGCTCCGATAGCTATCAAAGAGTTCATCAATACGGTCCAGAACACGGCTGGCAGCGATGATATTCAGGCTACCGTCTATCTCTATCAGAATCTGGGCAATGACACGTACACTTGGCAGGCGGTCAACCTGAGCAATGCCGGAACCACAAAGATAATTGGTTCGAGTGTGAACGGACCTATCTTTGAAACCTATCCGTCGGAGATTAAACCGATGCAGGCGTTCCTCATGCAGCTGCGTGCAGCAGGCAAGACATTTGACCAGACAATCAACTATAAGGACGATGTTTACAACCCTGCCATGGGAATCACACCGAATGCCGCACCTGCACGGAACATGCAGAGCAGCAACAAGATGAATATGGCTGTATGTTATGCCGATGGATATGACAATATATCCTTTATCGAGAGTAGTCTGTTCTCAAATGATCTGGATAACGGCTACGATGCCGTCAAGTACATGAATACCAACAGCGTCAAACTCTATGCGATGAATAACGAAGAGCCGATGGCTATAGTAGCAACGGACAATGTGGACGGTACATTCATCGGTATCGACGCTCCGAAGGCAGGCAACTATACAATGTATTTCTATGGCATCAACGGTATGGAATACATGCTTGTCGATATGCAGACAGGTGACGTGATGAAGGCGGAAGAAGGAGCCCGATATGATTTCTTTGCCGGGGAAGGTCGCAATGACCATCGCTTCCAAATTGTTGGCGTAAACAAGATACCCACTGCTATTGAGCAAACAGAGGCTGGCAAGAGCATGAAGGGTATCTATACCATCACAGGTCAGTATCTCGGTGAGGACTTCAACGTGCTGCCGAAGGGAGTGTATATTGTTAACGGCGTAAAAATCATTAAGTAAGATGAAAAAAGTATATAGTAATCCCATATCGGAAATCCAAGAGGTGCAGTCCGGGCACCTCTTGAACGGGTCAGAAATGCCGGGAGAGAATCAACGATACGATGGCAATCCGCCGTATATGCCCAAAAAACGTAATGTGTTTTAATATAATTGTTTAATATAACCACAACATACAATGAAAAAAATTCTTTTATCGGTCTTGATGTTTGTATCAAGCATAGGCATGTTTGCTGTTAATTACACCAACAAAGTGACCATCGCCATGTCGGATGGCACGTATTTTCCCAACCTCGTTATCGGCGAGAGCGATGATGCCGGGTTTGCAGGAGGGGTACTGGTAAACGGTTATTTCGGTCTCGTGCAGGATTTGGCTTCTACTCCTCTTTCCGTGTACGCGTATTATCAGGACGAGGCATATGAGAACCTTGTCTTGGATGATTTTACCAATGTCCCTATGGGTATCAAAACCACCAACTCCACCGGATATTCGCTTTATTTCGCGGGGTTGACAGGGTCGTTCACCATCTATGATACGAAAGAGCAGGTAACGATTGATTGCACGGAAACGTATCATTTCACCATAGATGATGCAGAGAAAAACAGCATCATTAACGGCCGCTTTGTCATCAACTACAAAGACCAACACGAAGGACTCGGAGAAGTACCAAGCGACCAAGTACAAAGTACCAAACTCCTCCGCAACGGCGTGCTCTATATCGAGCGGAACGGCAAGACCTACACGGTACAAGGCGCAGAAGTGAAATAGTCGAAAGTCAAAAGTCGAAAGTTTCGACTAAGGACCAATAATGTACAAAGAGACAATGTACAATGTACAAAGTCTCTAAGTACCCAAAGAGCAGGCGGGCGTTGCCCGTCTGCTCTTGTTTTCTGGTGTCTTCAACAATAAATAGAACATTTGTAATGACTTCCTCCCCCCATGTTTCTCCCCTCCTCCTGAAATACTATTCCTATACCATTGCGAAACCACTACGCTGGGTGCTTGGCGAATTGTCAAAAAACGTAGTGAAAAACACTACTTTTTACAAAAAAAATCCCTTTCCGCTTGCGTATGTGCAAAATTTATAGTAATTTT
>CAJOKE010000068.1 GCA_905235225.1 Paludibacteraceae bacterium | reverse complement strand
ACACCATCCACCGTAGCTGAAATATAGAGCGGCAGTTTGCTCCAGTCCATGTTCGCAAAAGTGTTGCTGTTGCCTACTTGCAGGGACAAGATGCCAAACTCATTCGTAGTGGCAGAGGTTGATTCTTGGCAAACAACCGCTCCTTCGGAGTTGGTAATCTCCAATGTCACACCTACGGTTTCATTTGCCCGCGGTTCACCTGTCGCGGAATTAAGCAACGATACCTGATACCCTATCTGGGCGTTTACTGATACCACGCAGAACAAAGTTGCGATGATGGTATAAAATTTAATGTATTTCATAATTATTTCTTAGTAAATTTAATGGTTGTTTCTGTTTGCTCGTCATACACTTTCAAATAAAGTGCAGACAAAGATTTGATTTGGAAAATCCGTGTAGAACTATCCTCAAAAGTCAATTGTATTTTTCCTGCTTCCGGCGTGTCCGTCTGATAGGAGAAGGTGCTTGTTTCCGATTGCTGCATTTCTCCTTGCCCGTTCTCGGAGAAAATAAGCGTCGTAGGTTCTCCGTCAATGGTTCCTTTCCATCTGCCGACTAACATCTCTTGTGTGGTTTCGGGATCCGCAATAGTTCCCGTGCCTGTCGTAATGAACGGACTGACAGGCACAAAGAATGTGTCTATTGCAGGCACAGGTAAGTAGTTCCCGATATGTAACGTCGTGTCCCCTTGCGTTTTCGTACCCACCACAGGAGCTCCGGAAATCACGGTTGTTGTGCCTTTGGACATATAAGTAATAATTGGCATTACGCCCGGTCCGTTGGATGCCCCGATTGCTTGATAAGGAATGGTGTAGCCGGCATACTTGAATACCGGACGCACCAATAATGAGTCATTCGGACTGACATTGTTTTCTACCTCAATCACCGTTGCAACACCTTGCATTTCTACAGACTCTTCTTTTAATGTATCTACAAACTCTGTCTGGATAGGTGTTTCTGCTTGATTCAATACTTGGAATCCTGTCTCTAACGGGCGAATCAGTTCTGTTTGGGTCTTGGTGGTTGTAGAAATATTGACCGGCTGATTTGGACGCACTTCTTCTACGGCACGTGACGAACGGAACTCGGGGAAAAGATGCAACGTATGTTGTGCAAACGGGTAATTTACTTCTGCAAACTGTGACTTTCTTTCAACATCTCCCCATATTCCATGCTCTCTTCCCATTAAGTAAGCAACAGCGTTTAACCGTCCTGCAATACTAATTTCTCCGGAAGCATAGGTCGTAGCATTGTAATTTTCGGCACTCAGATCATTTAGTATTCCCATCGATATATTTCCTGATAATTCGGGACCTATCTTGGTTGCGACCTGCACTCCTGCCATATCGCCTACCAGATTAAGGTTTAAGTCCATTTCCAGACCGAAATAGAGACTACCATCCAACGTAATATCTATTTGGGCATGGTTTTGTTCTTTGCCCTGCTTGGAAGCCGGATAGGTGATAGAATTATTGCCATTTTTCCTTTCCCATACTATTCTGCGGGAATAGTTGCGTTGCATGGCATAATTGAAAGCCAATTCCGCCTGTGCTTCAGCAAACAATCCAAACTCAACAGAAGGAACAAACACAACGGCAATAGTACCTAAGGGCTGTCTCCAGACAGTATGAGTAGCACTAAAAGAAGCACTTTGATTTGCTGTTAATTTAATATTGAAACCTATCTGCGTCAATATCTGCAAAATAATAATGCTTTAGCGGACACATTACCGTTTTGCCAATGACAGCAAGATGTCCCACTGTGCTAATGTTTCCATGTGATGCCAGATTCAGTTCTCCTTGCAAATCGAAATCCGTTTGCCACTGCGGAGCACGCCGCATCCCGTTAGCCGCCGGTGCTGTATCTTCTATTTTTCCTGCATAGAAGAACTTGTCGAATATTTCCGATAAATCAACGACCTCCACTTTTACCGCAATCTCGTTGTTTGCCGGAGTGACAGACACAACAGAAACGGCTAAACCGACAGGGAACATCTCATTCGTTTCGGGATAAAACAGTTTATCTCCTGCCTGCGGTAAAATTGCAGCCGGGGTATTGGGCTTGAAATACACAATATCATTCTCAACACGGATGATCCAAACGGTGTCTGCCGCATTCAAAATCTTCACTTCCGGTTTATAGACGATCTCATTACGGCTACCGAATGTCACACTGTCTATATCCGCAATAGGGATGACATAGGCACTGTCATGAGTGTAAAAGACTTGGGATACATTCGTTTCGTGCTCTACACCCAATGTGTCTAAAGGAGAGCAGAAGATACTGTCTAATTCAGAGGAATAGAACAGATTGACCTCGCCTGTATTGCGGAAAACGAGTATCTGCGTGTCTTCTTGGGCAAAGCTTCCGATGGCGAAAACTGTTGCCAATAATATAAATAGAATCCGTTTCATCGCTTTACAAATTTTATGGACTCAGTTCCTATTCCCAGCACATATACACCGGCAGGCAAATTGTTGATGTCCACGACTGCCTTATTGTCAGTTCGTGTAATGTGTGGTAACTGCATTTCTTGTCCCGTAATCGTGTATATACACAATCTGGTGTCGCTTTCTTGCATACTGACAATCAGTTTGCCGTCATGCATCGCAACCGACTCGTGTGCAATCAGGTCAGACAGACCTTGAGGCAAATGCTCTGAATCGCCAAAAGTGTACTTTTTGACTTCGGAGAACTGATACGAGTGCATGTTGATTTCTGCCCCCGTTTCAGTAAAATAGATTTGTGGATTGTCTTCTAACATAAAGACTACATGGTCACCGGATTGCAAATGCACAATCAGGCAATCCCGCTCTGCTGCACGCAAAGGCAGAAGAAAGAGTAGTGCCAAAAGGAAGGCATACTTTCGCTTTCGAAATTTTGGGTTCATAGATAATAAAATTAGTGAATAATATAAAAAGTGTGAACTTTCTGCTGTTAAAATTCTAATTGGTAACTTCGGGCATCCACTCCCATACTGTCCAATTATGCAGAAAAGTCCACACCAAAAGTGTGAACGCTCCGCATTATTCGAGGAACAGTATTTTCAATGTTGTGGATGATTGAAGTTATCCCTAAATAAGCGTAACGCTATGTATGTTATGTCTTTTTAGACCGTTATTTTATCATAGGCAGATTTTTGTTTGTTTCTATTTTTGTTTTTGTTTATTTTCTATTTATTACTTTTTCTACTCCTTTCTCTCCGAAGAAGCGAGGGATTATTATCTTTATTTATAATCTCCCAATGACCGCCTTTGTCCGGCCCTACACGGCGAATGATGCCTTGTTCCTGCAAATTCTTGAGGTGAACTTGCACATTACGTGGCGCAATTCCAACTTCATTAGCAATCGAATCAGCCGTCGCATTCGGATTCTTCCATATATATCGTACAATTTTTGCTCGCATCGTAGATAAGTTTTCTACGATGTTTTCTACGATGTTTTCTACGATGGTATTCTCCCTACTTTTCTGTACACTTTCATGTCCTGTTTCATGTCCCGTTTGATTTGTAACAGGGGTATCGCCTTCTTTTATTGTACTTTCCGGCGTAATGATTGCTTCTTCGAAAAGAGTCGTTTGCAGAATGAAATAATTTGGCTTAAAGTTCAGTAAGGGCGTACCGGTTTGCTCCAACTCCGTACATATGCGGTCAATACCTTCTCCAAACTCTTTAACAAATTTATATGCTTTCAGAAACAGGGCAATCTTCGGATTCCGGGAGAAATGGGTGTGACGGATATTTTCCGGCCGTACCAAACCCGGCAGACGTCCCGGTGTCTCAAAGACAATACGGTTGTCGAACATCTTGATTTGAATTTCCGTACCGGCTATACTATAATCCCTATGACAAACAGAATTGACGACCAACTCTTGTATCGCAAATTTAGAATAGTTGCGCTTGGTCACAAATTGTCCGTGTTCTCCTAAGAACGAATACTCACGCACTTGTGTCTCCAGATAATCTATAGTACGTTGCACTTGCTCCAAGATGGTTCCTTCGAACGTCACGTCTTTTATGACATTCATCTCTCTGCCGAACTTCTCTTCTGTACCATTATAACGAATAAAACGAGTACGGGCACGCTGGAAAAAGCGTTGCGGATACTTGCCAAAGAGTAAGATACACGCCTTGCTGATACACTCTTTGCCGTCCTTTGTAGTTATAAAATTGTTATTCTCGCGCAAATACTCCAATGGAGACTTGCCATATCCGATAATCCGCACGAAATCAGCCACGGCATCCATATTGACATCCTCAATAGTGGCGTCGGTTAAAGGTTCGTCCTCAAAATTACGCTCACCCTTGTCAGACATCAGTTGCAACCGCTCCTCAAAATTCAGTTTCTTACTTTTGTCGCCGACACGCATATAGCACTCATCGTTCTGCGTGGTATGCAGACGACTGCTGGCCGGCACATGAATAAGCAAAATTCGGTTTGCACGCCCGTATTCGTCCGTACAAGGCACATAGGAAAAGGAGACCGAGATAGAAGGCACACAGAGATCCATCGGCACACACAACAAATCGTTGAGGTGTTTCGTATCTTGGTCTATACCCTCAATGCGACGATTCGTATCAGAGATGCCAACTGCCAGTATGCCGCCATCCGCATTAGCCATCGCCACAATGGGGACAGCCAGAGCTTTCGCGCTGACTTGAATACTCTTACAATCGAAAGTTTGTCCTTCCGGAAGTTGCTGTATGTCTTCAAGAGTTAATGTCATGACACAATATCCCAAAATCGCTGCAAAATTACTGCTTTTTTTTGACATGTGCAAGTATTCGGGCGAAAATTGCTTTCGTACGCGCATTTTTAGGCATTTAGCCCAACACTTGCGCGGCGTGGTTCTTGGTGTCCACTTTCTCTATTATGCGCACTAAAACTCCGGTTTCATCGAAGATAAAGGTCTTTCGGAGTGTACCCAGAGAGACTTTGCCGTATAACTTTTTCTCGCCCCATGCGCCGAAAGCCTGCAACATCTCCGTACCCGGATCACTCAGCAGCGGAAAAGGCAGTGCATTTTTCTCTTTA
>CAJOKE010000067.1 GCA_905235225.1 Paludibacteraceae bacterium | reverse complement strand
CATTTGGATGTGACATTTTTAGAGGATGCATCGAGGGCAAGGAAAGGCTTTGCGGCACAGAACCTGTCGCTTATCCGCAAGCTGGCACTGCAAGTGGTGAGGAATTACAGCGACAAACGAAGCATCCGGAAACGGTTGTTTAAAGCTTCTTTGAATGCGGATTATATGGCGGAACTAATCAAAAACTACAAATTTTGATGCGGTTGCCCTGAAATTTTCTAATTATATTTGCATATGTCAGAATTTTTTCGTACCTTTGTCGGCTGATTTGCGTGCAGTGCGCAATGTGTTTGCGTGTGAATTAGTTAGAGATAGTGCAAAAGTGCAAAAGTGACAACAAAGAGTGAATAACGCACCCAATCCATATTACCAACCGCATGGGATGCCGCCTATGCCTCCGCAAGGTATGCCTGTACCGCCAGCGCCTGTGCATGGAAAGCAGAAACGGAACGCAATGCCTTTTTTACCGGTGGGAGCACAGGGAGTATTCCCGAAATGGCTGTCGAGAAACGCGATTATCGTATATTTTCTTGCACTGATGGTGGTGACATTTATGTACTCATCATACAGTTTACCATGGTATTATATGCTATCGGGATCTGTGAGTGTCTTGGTATTCTTCCTATACGGTAGTACATTGGCACAAGATTTATCAGTCGCCAAAATTCGTAAGGAAAAACGTTTTGAACAACGTATTTTTCTTATTGCGTTCATCCTGCGTTTGGTATGGATGATTCTTATTTATACCATCTTTATGCAGAGTTATGGCGATGCCTTCGGATTTGAGAATTCAGATGCTACATACTATAATGATTTGGGCAAATTTGTAGCGGGGTTGATAGACAATGGGAACTTTCACTTTTATGATGAGATAACCAAATGGTCCGGGAGCGGTGAACTGTCTGATATGGGATATGGTATCTATATGGGATTGATATACCGATTTACAGATAACAGTGTGATTGCATTGCGATTACTCAAATGCCTTTGGTCCTCCTTGACGGTAATTCTGATTTATCGCTTAGCCAAGCGCAATTTTGACATCCAGACTGCACGTATAGCAGCCATCTTCTGTGCTCTATGGCCGAATTTCTGGTACTATAGCGGATGCCATTTGAAGGAGACCGAGATGACGTTCTTATGTGTTCTGTTCGTGGAGCAAGCGGATCAGATGTTGCGTTCGCGGCAGTTTACAGCGTGGAAGGTGATTCCGGTATTATTAATAGGCGCATCTATTTTTACATTTCGTACTCCTTTGGCTTTGGTGGCATTTCTTTCGCTGATTTTTTCAGTAGTGATGTCTTCTGCCCGTGTAGTCAGTTGGGGAAAACGAATATCTGTTGGTGTTTTGGCCATATTGCTGCTGGGGGTGACGATGGGAAACCGAATAGAAGAACAGAGCCGAGGATTGTTAGAGCAAGCACGTGGCGGACAACAAGAAGCAAATATGGAATGGCGAGGAACCCGTGAAAATGGTAATGCCTTTGCCAAGTATGCCGGAAAAACGGTGTTTGCACCGTTGATATTTACCATCCCGTTCCCCACTATGGTGCGTCCTTACGAAGGGCAAGAGGTGCAACAATTATTGAATGGAGGAAACTTCATAAAGAATATCCTTTCAGGATTTACCATCTTTGCTCTGATAATGCTACTGATGTCCGGAAAATGGCGAGAGCATCTATTGCCGTTGTCTTTAATGTTAGGCTATATTGTAGTGCTGGTCTTTTCTTCTTTTGCGCAATCGGAACGTTTTCACCAGCCGGCAATGCCTTTTGAGATGATGTTTGCTGCATACGGGTTAAGTATCGCTTTGTCCCAAAGAAAATATAAGCGTTGGTTTATGTATTGGTGTGCGCTGATGTTTGTGGTATCGGTGGCATGGAGCTGGTTTAAGTTGAAAGGACGCGGGTTGGTATAGAGATGAAAGTACTAATCGTTGCATCATATAATAAGAAACGGTTTGCTCCGTTTATTGCGGAGCAAGCGGAGAGTTTGCTGCAAGTTGGATGCGATGTGGAATGGTTTGGTGTGCAAGGAAAAGGAATAATCGGATACTTAAAGGTTCTTCCACGGTTGCGTGCCAAGATTCGGGAATATCAACCGGACATCATCCATGCACATTACGGCCTGTCGTGCCTGCTGGCTAATCTGGCTACGAGACGAGTGCCGGTAGTGAGTACATATCATGGATCGGATATCAACCTTCCGAAAATACGTATATTTTCGAAGATTGCGATGCGGTTTTCGGCATGGAATATATTCGTCAGCAAACGGAATATGGCGTTAGTTGGTGCCGTTGAAGGCAACAAGTGTTCGCTGATACCTTGCGGCATCAATTTGCCAAAACCGTGGAGAGAATTGCAGAATCAGCGGGTGGAACAACAGACTCTTAATCAGTGGGTTGATAGGGTGCTATCGAAAGGACAGAAACAAGTGCTGTTTGCCGGTGCGTTTGATAATGAGGTGAAGGATCCAGAACTTGCAAAACAAGTAATTGATGAATTAAGATCGCAGATAGAAAATTTGGAGTTGATAGAGTTAAAAGGATATACTCGTGATCAAGTGAATGCACTGATGTATAATTGCGACGCATTTTTGATGACATCTAAAACAGAGGGTTCTCCGCAGGTTATCAAAGAAGCTATGGTGTGCGGATGCCCGATAGTCAGCGTGGATGTGGGAGATGTGAAGGAGCGAATAGAGGGCGTGGACGGATGTTATGTGGTTGAGAGTCGAGCCCAGCGAGATTTGGCGGAAGCGTTGAAGAAGGCTTTGACTTTTGACGGTCGGACCCATGGCCGTAAACGGATCATTGAGACGGGCTTGGTCAACGAGCAAGTCGCGAAGAGGATAGTGGAGATATATGAAAGCATTTTGAATTGTCCTTAATATAGGAAGAATGAAGAAAAAATCAGAAAAGAGTAAGAAATATTTGCATATATGGACAAAAAGTAGTAATTTTGTCCACTTGAATGATTAAACTGAACAAAAAGGATGAAAACTATTCTGCATCAACAGCGTCAGGAACGTGATTATCTGGCTTCAAAAAACTACCTGAAGCGGCACGTTGAGATCAATACGGATGACTATCTGAAATCGAATTTGATTAAGGTAGTTATCGGTCCTCGCCGTGCAGGAAAATCCGTGTTCGGTTTGCAGATGTTGCAGGGAAGAAACTATGCGTATTTGAACTTTGATGACAATCAGTTGCTGAAAGTGTTTGATGAATCGCAGATTATGCAGGTTCTGCAAGAAGTGTATCCCGGTTTTCAGTATTTGATGTTGGACGAAATACAGAACTTGGATGGTTGGGAGCGTTGGGTGGAGACATTATATCGCCGTGGCGTAAATCTGGTT
>CAJOKE010000066.1 GCA_905235225.1 Paludibacteraceae bacterium | reverse complement strand
CATACCCGAGTACGCTTTGGCTGCGGCGTAGGCATGTTTCATATCGAAATGGTCCGGCAGTTTGGTGCCGTTGCGCACGAAATCGCGTATCTCCTGCGCAGTCTGACGGACATCGTCAGGAGCCGTATAGGTACTATCCTCCAACACACGGTACTCCAGCAGGTTGTACTCAAAATAAGTGGGGTACAGTTCGCCGACAAACGTACCGTCCATGTCAAAGGTGGCGATACGGTCACTTTCCGCAATGAAATTCGGGGAGTCGGGGTTCGTCACATCCGTCACGTACTTCTGCAAAGTGGTCAACGCCTCGCAATCGTTCCAAAGGCTGAAATAGTTATCGTTGCTGCAACTGCTCATCACAGCCACGTAAGGGCAATCAACCATAGTTTGATCTTTTTCATTATGCTATTGAGTTTTATTTTTGTGCCGGATTCAATCCCATTCAAAATTCTCCTTTCCGGCTCCTGTCTCGAAATGGCATTTGACGATGCCGAGGTCGGTATGAGTATAACTTGACAAAGCAAACTGCGCTATTTTCTCCGCCTCAATGGCGGTGTCCTTGTACTGCCGCACGCTGTGGCGGGCAAGGATTGCTTCTTGTAGGGTCATATTATTTAACTATTTAGTCATTTACGTATTTGTGATGGAAACTATATTCAGTACTGTCAGGATAATATGCGTGGTAATATTTTCCATCTTTGCCCCAACCACGTTCTTTGTAGAATTTGTCCGTTTGTTTATTATAATCCGTGAGAAAACTATCACGAACATATGTCGTATCGTTTAGCAGCCAACATTGCTGGTAATCCCAGCCGGAAAAGGCCCACATCTTGGAATAAACACTGTCGTTGTGGAAAGTATGCAGCACCATGTCTGCCCCAGAGGATATTCCGTCCCGCTCATAATGGAAGGTATAATCTGCCAGTCGTTCCTCTGCCGGATGTTCTACCCTGAACCAATACAATCCGGCGTCATCCCGATAAACACCATCCATTTGATATTTGGGAGTGCACACTTTGACCTTGTCCGCTTTCTCCGAAACCCATAGAGCGACATGTCCGGTAGTATCTATCATGATACTCCAATCTTCCAACTTGTTTGGCAAACGTATATAGTTGGATTCAGGCTTGAAAGGTGATGTGTAGGAATCGAAGATAATCGTTTGTTGCCAGACGGTTAGTGTGTCTCCGTTGGGCAAATTATATGAATAACGAACCTGATTATTCTTAAGTTCAACGAATCCAAAACATAACCATGGAAATATAAATAGAAATATAGCCCAATAGAATAACACCTTTTCTCTTTTATCCGTTTTTTTGTATGTTGATACAAACACATATATTAACCCTGCAATGGAGGCCCCCCAAGGCAGGCCGAGAAACACAATTACAAAAGTACCTATAAGACTATCATTATAGACCATAATAGGAATGGTCAATAACAAGTCCACTAGCGTGGCTGCAATACAAATAACTATTTGCCAGCCTAAGTCTGATTTAGTTTGTAGGGTCATAATGTGCAATATTAGTCTTTATCACTCTATACTATACGCATCAACGATTTCGGCGTAAAGGCATTTATTTATAACGTTCACGATTGGTTAGTGACTGAGTTACCCACCATGCTATCACAGGGCGCAAGGCACGGGTTGTAGAATCCTCTTCTACACCGACCAGTCCTGCATGGATATCCAGATTGTAAACCGTCCCGTCACCGTCGGTATATACCAGCGGAGCCGAGCCTGCTTCGTCCGGAAGGTCGGAGATATGCGTATCGTATAGGAAGTCAAGTGTGTGTCTTTCGTGTTGACTATATGGATAGAATTTTACAATCCATCCGTCTATTTTTTCACGTGGCGGTACATATCCGCACATTTCCTCTCCTTCAACAGGAATATCTTTCTTACGAATGATCGATTGCCAGAAAACGATATCGCGCTCCCCTTCTGTGGCTGCTACAATCTTTTCAAGCACCGGTTCCAACTCGTCTATCCACCAATCCAAGCCGTAAGACCGAAGCGCGTTGGTCTTTTTTATCAAGTTCTTCCAGTCTTCTGTCGTTCCTTCCAAGTAGATGTCAGGAATACCGCATAGGAAAATGACATGATAGTCAAAATAATGCTGCATGGCAGACATTATCATCATTTCCGAAGCTACCGAGGCGACAGGAGTAGTCGTAGAGAAATCAGCTTTGAGCGTTTGAACCAACTCCGGTTCTGTCCATTGGGCTATCTGTTCGCTAAACAGCGGGAAAAGCGTTGCCCAAACTTCAGCAGGCTGATCCATCAGTCCCATAGTGTCAGTATATACCTTTAGTGTTTTCTTTCCTTCAAACGAAACGAACTTGCTGCGAAGTTCTTCCGCATGCATGTCTACATGTTTGGCAAAACCTCGCTCAATAACCAGCCATACGATATCCGGAGATATAACGAGTGGTCTGTGTTGTGCGTACGCCAACCGAGCACTGGTCAGGAACGGACAAGAAACGTAAGCGATACTATCGCTCAAGTCGGAATGAACTACCAGACGCTCATCCCGGGAAGCCAGATATTTGAAGTGTTGTTGTACGCTTTGTTTGCGTAAAACATCGTCTGTCGGCGGCAAATCCGTCAAGTGAATCGTTATTACCTGCGGCGTTTGCGGCTGTGTTTGCGGCTGCGTTTCTGTTTGTTGCTCTGACGACATACAGGAAGTGGTCATGCAGAAGAACTCAAGAACTACCAATTGATAGATGTAAAATAGCCGTTTCATATTTTATAGTTGTTAATGTTCATAAGAAGTTCCATATGTGACTATTTACCATTGATATGTGGCGGTCTTTAGAGGTTACAACATGAATAATAACGCGAGCAACGTGCGCCAAAGAGTACTATACCACTTACGGCAAAACAACTGCTGGTAGTCAATAAAGACGATGATGTTCGCCAACAGGTACGGGTAAGCGTAGGGATTGAAATCAATAGAGGGGACGAACCATCCGGTCGCCAATACCCACGCCACGTTCAGCATCTGCAGCTGCGCTATAATAAAGATCTCTGCTGTCAGTATCTCCGCAAAGTTATAATTGGCTTTCTTGCCATCGGTGTTTTCTTCGATATACGGACAACCTTCACGTGGCGACTTACGGAAGAGCAGCCATGTGAAGACGACCACCCAAATGGATTTGACGAGCAATCCCAAGGCGATATGCTCATTGGTCCATTGGTTGTACGCATCCGCAAAGTGCGCCGTTTGGCGTAGCCCTTCTATCACTCCGGCAGGTATTTCCTGCGCTTGGCTCTCTTCGGATAATAACACATGATTAAGGCTCGTCTCATAGGATACGGATGCTTTTTGCTTTTCTGCGGGTACAATCCAAAGCGCGGCACCCAGTAACACAGTGGTGCCGATGAGCAATGCGAAAGGACGCAGAAACCTTCTGCGCTTGCCGTTCAGGAAATCAGCGATCACATATCCCGGCCGCCAAATCAGGTGCCATAGTGTGCGCCAGTACTCTTTTTCGCCCAGTTCGGCAAGCAGAATACGGATGACCGTCAGCATCGTAATGCGCTCAGGTTGCCGTGTGTTTTCCTGCTCCGCTTGAGCATCCTCATCGTAATACTTCTGCCTGCGATGCAGTTCTTTGTAATGCTCCCGGGTATAGGTGTGTGCCTGCTGCGCCCTTTCCCGCATCCGTCGCCACCATTGGTTTAGTTTGGAGGGTGTTTTCTTATTTTGTTTTCTTTGATTC
>CAJOKE010000065.1 GCA_905235225.1 Paludibacteraceae bacterium | reverse complement strand
ATCGTATAGATTTTGCCGTTCCGCTTGATAAGCAGTTGACCGTTGCGGAGAAACTTGGTACCATGTACTTGGTCACTTGGCACTTGTTCTACATCCCATGTAGCGGGACGGATACCTTCTCCCCATTGCGAGTATAGCCAGTCAATACGCCAGTCGTAGCGGCGGAAATAGCGGTCCCGGACGTCCGCGAAATTGCTGTTGTCGCAGTAGTTCTGCGTGTTCCGCCAGACCTCGGCATCGTTCTTTGCTGCGCGCTCGATTTTATCTGCGAACGCTCGCATCTCAGCCCGCACCGAGTCTTTTTGCGTGTGGTAATAGATCCACCATTGTTCCTTTACCGCCTGTTGGAAAGCCGGCCATTGCGCCAACTGCCCGATCCAGTACTGTGGCCAGGTGGGGTTCTCGTAGATCCATGTCTCCTGATGTCGGTCGTACGCGTTGCCGAAATCCCATACAGGACCAAATTTCCAAGGATCCGCGACACCGAGCGAGTCGCGGTCTTTATAGAGGAAACAGCTGCCGTGATAACTCTCGCAGTCCTCCATGATCTCTTGCACAAGGTAGTATTTCGCCGCCTCCGTGAGATCCAGCAGATTTTTCAGATCAGATACATAATCACCATACAGCGCATTATTGAGCGCATACAGTTGATTCTCAATGTATTGACGTTGTGCCGAGGAGAGTGCTTCAGGCTCGCGCAGAGAAACCATCACGTGCTGGCCGTTGCCTTCGTTAAACGTGATATTCCCTTCCGACGGATAGTTATCTATCTCCACGAGCCATCCTCCGGTGATGGAATCAGGATGCGTTTCATTGTCCGCTTGCTCTTTGATATCCACGCGGTGACCTGCAATACGCACATGCTCCGTGAGGAAATAAAGCCCCATGTATGTGCCGTTCAGCACGAACTCCACCGGCCGCATCCGCGGTGTCCATCTCAGGTCCATCGCTTTGCTGATACGCAGACCTGCCGGCAATTTGAGAAAACCTAACCAGTCATCCGCCGCTGCCAATAAGCACCAATGGCGGTTGTTAGGCATATCTAGCACTTTGGTCTTGGAGTCAAACTTGATCTTGTAGGGCTTCTTGTCAAATCCTGTCCATGTCCAGTTGCCGCGGCCTTTGATGGTAGCGGGTAGGGGAGCATTTTTGCTGCCTAACGACGGATATTCCGCTAACACGGAATCAATATAGACCGAGCATACGACCTGCGTCTCCGTATCATTGATCCCCTGTCTGTTCTGTGTATTGACATACACGACAGGCAGCGTTCGCGTAGGAGAGGCTGCCCAAACAGGCATCCCTGCCGCTAGCAAGAAAACAATAATCCATTTGCCCTTCATCCGTTCACTCCTTTACATATTGGCATTGTAATACTGCGGCAGCCCCGTCACTTCGTCACCGAGCCATTCCGGCCGGGAGAAAGGTTCGTCCTCGCTGCCTAACTCCAGTTCCGCCAAGATCAAACCCTCTTTATGACCATGGAAAACATCTACCTCCCAATATCGTTTCTGACCCTTATAATCCGGTGCAGGAATAATATAACGGGTTTTGGAGATGGCGCCCGGCATGCAGATTTTCATCATCTCCTGCGCATCGGCAACCTCTATCTCTTTCTCCCATTCGAACTTAGCTATACCTTCGCGCAGAAGCGACGATTTAATAGTAAGGAACGCGCGATCGTCACGTATACGCACGCGGATAGTCTTACCGGGTTCCTTGCTCAGATAACCCTGCTCAATCTCATAATGAGTCACAGCCTGTGACAGAAAAGCATCGGAAATAACCAAAAACTTACGCTCAATCTCGGTATTTTGCATACTCATAGAAATAAAAAAGGCAACCCGATGGGTTACCTATGTTTTGCGGAGAAAGGGGGATTCGAACCCCCGGTACAGTTACCCGTACGACAGTTTAGCAAACTGTTGGTTTAAGCCACTCACCCATCTCTCCGTAGCTTAAATTACGCTTTGTCTTTCAAAAGCGGGTGCAAAGGTACTGCTTTTTTTCGATATGACCAAATATTTTTGAAAAAAAATGAAAAAAAGAAGCAGTTTGCCCTTCTTTTACTTGTGTAACACTGGCGAGTCACGAAAGATAAAAAAAAGAAGGTTGTCTCCCGACAACCCAATCTTTTCATTTAACCTTAAATCTAATACCATGAAAAACACGGTGCAAAAGTACTGCTTTTTGACGATATGACCAAATAAATAGAGAAAAAAGTGTTAAAAAACTAAAAAATGCTATATTAGGTTGACAAAATGGTAGTTTTAATCACATAAAGAGAACAAATCTTCACGCGGATTGACCAACGTAATTTTTTAGTTTGTTAGTGGTTTTTGTTACCCTGCGGCGGATCAGCGCCGCAGGGCCGGGAGATTCGAATCTATCGTACTTCTGTGCCGGAAGTGGTATAGGTCTTGCCGTTGCGCTCGATGAGCAGCATGCCGTTACGGAGGAACTTATAACCCCTCTCCGACTCTCCCCACAAGGGAGAGGGAGTATTTTCTATGCCTTCCTTTCCGGGCTCAGCTATTTCCTCAATGATAAACTCTTTCCATACGTTAGCAGCTTTGTACGCCGCTTTGCTGCCTTTCGGCACATAGAGCGTACACTTGGATATATCTACGTTATCAAAAACATTCCAGTTAATGGTTTGCGGAACAGTGGCATAGTTATAGACCGTTTTTAAAGATCGGCAGTCCGCGAAAACCTTATCTTCGATAATCACCGTGCTGCCCGGAATCTCCACTGTCTCCAGCGCAGAGCAGGACCAAAAAGCACCCTCTTTGAGAATAGCAACGCCATAAGGAATCTTCACGGAGGTCAAGGAATAGAGGCCTGCAAAGGATTCCTCTCCGATACCTGTCATGCCTGCCGGAAGCGACAGTTGCGTGATTTGGCTCGTAAAGAAAGCGTAGCTTATATAATACCACCCCAAATCGTCATCGTACTCAATACCCTGAGGCAATACACCTGTACCGGTGAGGGTCAATACGCCGGTCTCAAAGTTCATGGCGAGTTGGTAGTTGGAGTTCTCTACATCATAATTCGTTGGGAAAGAACGGCGCTCAAATTCTATCCATTGGGGTTTGCTGTAGTTGTTATATGCGTAGTCCGGTACCATGAGAGTGATTTTGGATTTGTCTGTATATTCAAAGACATTCGCATTGATGGTCTGCGGGTTGGTGGCAAGGTTGTGAATCCATCTCAGATTCGGGCAGTTTTGGAAAGCATAGTCTCCTATACTGCTTACCGTAGCCGGAATGACAACCGCATCTATTCCTGTCCATGCGAAAGCATAACTTCCTATGCTTGTCACGCCGTACGGGAGCTCTACATAGCTCAACTTCGTGCACACCCCGAAGGCAGCTTCTCCGATCGTCTTCACGCCGTAAGGAATATATATATCCCGCACAGAGGTACAGAGGTCGAACGCATAATCGCCGATAGAGGTGACGCCCTCCGGAATGTCTATTTCATTTGCCACGTAGGTCAAACCATAGAAAGCATAATCGCCGATGGTGGTCATACCGGGCTCTAAGATTATTTTTGTGATCTTGTCATTGTATCCGAACCACGGAGCCTGGTTATTCGCGGAATAGTTGGTCATAGGTCCCGTTCCGGCAATCGTGAGGGAGTTGTCCGAGGGGTTATA
>CAJOKE010000064.1 GCA_905235225.1 Paludibacteraceae bacterium | reverse complement strand
GCCGCAAAAATGCGACCGAAAAAATCGTTCGAGCCTAAATGGCGATATAAGAAATGCAAAACATATAGAGCAAAAAGAAGAAAAAAACACGAAAAAACATATTTTCTTTATAAAACACTTGCGGGAATAAAAAAAATGTTGTAATTTTGCAGCGTATTTTCGTCACGCACTGCGTGAGGTTTGATTATTTAGGGGTAGCTCACGTCGAGGAAGTGTCCTATTAGTGCGAAAGAAATACAGGACATGATAAATAGCGTCTTACGCGCTTTGTTTTGACTCATCTGAATCTGGTAAATTCATAACATGTAACAAGACATTGCGACACTAAGATGCCTATAGTATGTATGTATATGTGCGCGCATATGCGTGTACTTTAGTTATATAATACGTACGGCGTGGGCTACGGTGTTGCTGTTTGTTACAAAGGCAATACCAGAGCCTAGATGAGTGGAACGGCAATAGTGCAGTCCCGCTTTTTTTTGTGTGTTCTTTTGAGATATCATAGCGGCGTCATAGGTGCAGAGATAATATCTTTTTGTATCTTAATTGTTTTCTATTTTTTTGTCTCTGCACCTATGATGACGCTTTTGAAAAGCAATGAAATAAAACAAGTGCGCAAGATAATTTGGATAGTATTAGTTCTGTTTTTCTCTGTGTCCGTTATGGCACAAGAGAGAGATGGTGTTGTTGACGAGAGAGAACTATCCGTCGCCGAACGTAACGCCCTCCAAGGCTTCAACGACACGATTGATCGCCTCGCTGAGGATTTTATAACCGTTAGTTTGGTTGTTTGTGATCCGGGAGATGTGCTGTATGCTTCATTCGGTCACGCCATGTTGCATCTGGAATGTCCCACTTTCGGAAAGGATAACATATTCTCGTACGAGAGCGAAAATATTTCTGATAATTGGGGACGCTTTTTGAGGGGAGATTTGAAAATGGGTATGTTCCGGACAAAACCGGATACAATCTTAAATTCCTATAAATCTGTCGGCAGATGTGTCAAAGAGTATCGTCTCAACCTCACACCCTTACAAAAGCAAAACTTATGGCGTATAATGGACAAACTTGTTGCCGAGGGAGCCGACCAACCCTATGATTACTATAATCACGGATGCGCCGTTTCGATAGTACATGTAGTCAAACAGGCGTTAAAAGGTACACCGATTGAATATGGAGAATGGCCGACTAAATATAATGGTACATTGCGCGAATTAGGTTATGAATGTGTTACTAAATCCAAGTTTTTATGGAATCGTTTTGCGTTGATGACCTTGGCGGGAAGCGATATTGATAACAGGGATATTGCCAAAGAGAAGAAACTGATTGTACCGGCAGACTTGGCGGAGGTATGGCAACAAGCCACGATAGATGGTCACCCGCTTTTGGATAGCGAGCCGCATATCTTGGTTCCTGCTACAGGAAGAGAAGAAAAGGTAAGGTGCACACCTTTATTGACAAGTATCGTATTTTTACTTATGGCATTATTTAGTCTGGCAACCTTATGGATGCCTAACAAAGGATGCCGCATCGTAGAGAATGTAATTGATTATGGAGTATTGGTGATTATTACGCTAATGGGAGCGGTTGTTACTTATACGGTGCTCTTCTCCACACTGCCATGCACGCGTTGGAATTGGCTTATTATTCCGTTCAATATCTTGCCTGCGATTGCATGGTATTGGCGCAAGTATTGGGCATTGGTTTGGGCAATCGTTCTGATGACTTGGAGCATTGTGATGACAAGCGCATGGCTGTGTGGACATATTTGGGTTGAATGGGCACACATCGTCCTTACGATAGCGTTTGTTACAATTCTATTGAAACAATATTTGAAAATAAAAAAGATATAAATATGAATACAAAAAAGATTGATTTAAAAAGATTTTTAATGCTTACAGGAGCGTTGTTGTGTATGCTCTTTGTAAGCGAAAGCGCATGGGGCACTTACTATCAGTATGCAGCCCTTACCGCATCAGTAAACGAAAGTGGAGCCGGAGAGGGTACGGTCTATGCAGCGCTTTCCGTTGAAGACGAAGAAAATGAAACTTGGGAAGAAAGTCCCAATGATCCTTCTTCTCACAATGCCAGTTCGACTGCAACATCTCCGGATAAAGCAAGTAAATTTTTCCAGTTTACTGCTTATGCAACAGCTGCACGTGGTTCTCTGTTTACAGAGTGGACTAATCTTGACGGAAACGGAAGCCCCGCTCTGGTTGATGGTTATTCAATGACGGATAATCCAATACAGGTTAAGGTACAAGCGTATACCAATACAAGTGAGACAGGTACAAATACAGCAACTATAAAGGCTACTTTTGCTATTAACCCCGTCGCTCCATGGGATGTTAAGTTCTTGCCGGCTACGAATGGAACTTATTCTGTAACTGGTCCTACAGGCTACGACACGCCTATCGCGCTAAGTACAGAGACAACACACTCTACGTACAACAACGATGATCTTATTCTCTCTGCTACGCCTAATTCGGGCTATGTCTTGTATCGCTATTGTGGCACAGATGCAGACGGAAACACCTATACGCTCGGTGAGTTGGGAAAGAATACACAGACGGTAAACTTACCCGAAGGAACCGTTTCTGTGTGTGCAGAGTTTACCTCTGACTATTTCCTTGCAGCCGGCAACACATTCAACACGCTTGCTGATGCTATTCAAGCTACTCGTCAAAACGATGGTACGTATAGAGGAACCATCCTTCAAATGCGTGATTATATTGTACCGGCGGGTTATTACACCATTCCTGTCGGAGTTACTCTGTTGATACCTGTAGATGCCAATCAAGTAAGGCCGAGAACAAGCATAGAAAGATATGATGATGTTTACGGAACTGATGCAGAAAAAACGGCAGCCGGTAAAAAACCAAACAAAAGTTATAAAAAGCTCACATTAGCTACCAATGCGCACATGGATGTGTTTGGTGCTATTGAAGTCGGAGGCCGCCAAAATAGTTATGCAAATATCGGAACAGGTCGTCCGTGCGGCTCAACATACGGACAAATAGAAATGAATACCTGTAGTACTATTACACTGGAATCCGGTTCCAATCTCTATGCATGGGGATATATAACAGGAACAGGCGAAATAGACGTGCGTCGTGGCGCTGATGTGCATGAGCAATTCCAGATATACGATTGGCAAGGAGGTGGCGAAGCGTATACTTTCTATAGTAGTTCATCTTCTTATAAGGTATTTATTACGTGCCAGTATTTTGTGCAAAACGTAGAGGTAAAGGCAAAGTATCGTCCTGGCTCGGCATTATATTGCTATACTGGTCTGGTCGGTAAATCAATTGATGGCATTAAATTGATAGGTGTGGAAGGAGATGATGCTGCTATGTTCCTTATGGATGAGAATGATGATAGTGAAGATACTTGGGTGCAAAAATCATATAATTACGATACGGACCAACAAGTCTATGAAATCAACAATGCAGCAAAACTGGGTAATATGTTAATTAGTTATAGTGGTTATGACTTTTACTCTCAGAATTATGTTCTTCCTATAACGAATAACATGAAGATACATGTTCTAAAAGGGGAGATGGAGGTAACGCAAAATACCGAAATGCTACCGGGAGCAGAAATAGAGATTGATAAGCAAGCTACGATTGTTCTCAAATCTAGTGTTACGCTGCATTTAATTGATCATAATGAATGGGGGAAATATGTATGGGGTCCGGCATATGCACAACGAGTATTAGTTCGCCCTGGAGGAGTTCTTCCAACAGATACACAACGTAATATTTCGGACTTAAACGCATTAGGTGACGCGAAGATTAACTTGCACGGAACTTTTAAAATTAGTGGAGCATTACGTACTTCATTGAGTGGAGCGAATATTTACTCGAATAATGCGGATGCCGGAACAATCAACTTTATTTCAGATGCTCCGGCAGTAAGCGACACAACCACTATATATAAGCATATGCGTAGTGGTGATCCTGCTTGGATTCCAATTAAAACTGTGGCAGCCAAGCTAAGAAATACAGATCCGTTGTACCCCACAACATCTACAGCCGGAATTCCTGCCGGACGGTCGTATTGCTACATGAACGGCAAATGGAGTTGATGCTGCGAATGAGTGCTTCGTTTATGACCAATATGGTACCTATTACGCTAAGCCGGGTGCATACGTGCCGTTGGCGAACGGTAAGACCGAGAACGACGACCATACTTACAGCGATGCGAATGGTCAAGGACGTCTCTATATCCTCATGGACGAATGCCAATGGTGGGAAGTAGAATTAGATAATAACTTATACAAAGGTATCACGCGCGATGCGAATGATGTTGCTTCGCCCAATGGTAAGTACTATGCGTACAACAATACCACTCACAAATGGGAGGAAAAACGCTATACCATCACTTGGAAAGATTGGGATGGGTCGGTTATTACCTCCTACCAACTGACATATGGAGTAACACCTAAGTATTTGAGTACCAACCCGACACGTCCTGCGGATGTAGATTACACCTATAACTTCACCGGTTGGTCTCCTGCTATTACTCCGGTTACCGGTGATCAGATTTATACGGCTACCTATTCGAAGGAACAAATCAAATATACGATTATCTTCAAGTTCGTGGATAGTTACCGTAGTGGTGCTGAAATCGACCGTCAGCAGTTGGCGCGCGATGAGATGCCTGTCGTTCCTACAGTTCAACGCGAAGGATGGTATCTCAAATGGACTCCGGCTGTAGCAGCTGTAACGGGCAATGCAACATATGTTGCGGACTGGATGGAAGAATTGCCGGATAATTATACCATCACATGGAAGAACTATGATGGTACTACACTTAAGACCACTACACCTGCTCGTGACGCAAGTGCAGAAACGGTATTGGCAGGTGCTCCGGCTACTCCGGAAAAACCGGCTACGACGGAATATCGCTATGAATTTACGGGCTGGCAGCCGGCAGTGACCAGTGCTGCAGCAGATGCCTCTTACGTAGCACAATATAATGAAATCGCCAAGACTTATGCTATACGCTTTTATCAGGAGGACGGAATAACACAGATTGGCGAGACGCAATCACTGATGCTCGGTGCTAATCCGGTTGTTCCTGAATACAACAAAAATGCAGAACCGCAATATTCTTACAGAACGCAGTGGAAGAATAAAACAACCGGTGACATAGTAGGTGTAACTGTTCCTTCCGTCTCCGGGAATGCTGATTACGTTGCGGATTTTATTGTCGCAATTAATAAATATACCGTCCTTGCTAATTGCGAAAACGAAGATGGGGCGGCTATTGCCGGATGTACATTCACGGGCGCAGGTACTTATAATTATGGTACGAGTATCACGCTTACTGCCGTTCCTAATGCAGGATATGAGTTCGTGAGATGGAAGGATAACAACACGACCCCGGAGCGCAGTTTTGATGTCTCAGAAAATGTAACATATACGGCGGTCGTTAAACTGCAACCCGCTATCGAAGTTGCAAGCGGAGAAACAAAAACATTTACCAAGCCTATGTCTGTGTATGAATTTGTAATCTCAGCGGATGAAAATAATTCGGGTCAAGTCATAGGAGCAGAAAATATTAGCTTGAGTGCCGGTGGGCATGCTTACTTTGACTTACAACTAAATACACCTAAACGTCATTGGAAAGCGTTCACCGTACCATTCGAAGTGGACTTGAGGCAGCACCCGATTTTGGCAGATGGCGTATCTATGCCGCTCGGTGTACAATACGATATTATTTACTACGACGGAGCCGTACGTGCCGCGCAAGGCAAAGTGCCTGACTGTTGGAAATACGTAGAGGATCAGACAGATTGGATTTTGACTCCGGGTAAAGCCTATCTGATTGTCTTCGGTATTGATGTGAACACTGTTCGCTTCACGAAGAAAGATGGCGCATCGGTTGCCTATAGCGGTACCGTATCCGTAGAAGAAAACAACGGTGCTTCGGATGATGTCAATGGAGGTTGGAACGGTATCGGTAACCCTGCTACCTATCACGCATTGCTGAGTGCCGGAGTGACCGAGTGTCAGGTACATAATGGAGAGGAAATCGGTTCCGATGGTTATATCGCTTGTGATATGGGTAAGTTCATCGTTGGTAAAGCGGTCTTTGTACAGGTAGAGGCATCTCAATCGGTAGTGGTTAACCCTGCGACTTCCGGCGACCCACAGATTGCAGCATCTCCGCGTCGCGTAAAGGCGAATGCAACCGGCAAGAACCGTTTCGATGTGCAGATTGCTCCCATGGACGGCAAGATGGCAGATCGTATGTTCCTGCTTGCCGATGAAGACAAAGAGGACAAATATGTGATCCTGCAAGACCTTGCGAAAGCCGGCTTGAGTACTAAACGTGCGCAGATGTGGGTAGAGCGTTTCAACACCAAGCTTTGTAAGAACACCGCACAACTCATTAATGGTACTGCTGAGTATCCGTTAGGTATCTATGCACCGCAGGCTGGCGAGTATCAGATAGCTATTGCAGAGCGCATGGACGAGCAGACGATTTTGTATCTGACGTTGGATGGCGGAATCATTTGGAACTTGAATGATGCACCATACATTGCCGAATTAGAGAAGGGGACAACTCAACGCTACGGATTAAAGATGGTTCGCAGTAATGCCCCTGCTATCACAACATCTGTAGAAAATACGCAGGCAGGTACTCAGCCGACTGCTCAAAAGATCTTGATGGATAGTCAGGTATATATCCTACGTGGCAACGAGGTTTACACCATCGATGGCCAATTAGTAAAATGACATTCGTATTAGTGAATTAGAGAATTAGCGATTATGAAAAAGAAACTATATATTTCCCCATCAATGGAAGTGATGGAGTTCCGCTCTGATTTAATGAAAATGACGGGTCCCGCTAGTACGCCAGCACAAATGGCGCCTCAACGCCACGAGAAAGCGTTCTAAGGTTGATAGCCCGGGTTTAAGGAAAAGCGTGCGTACGTGATAGCGTATGCACGCTTTTTATCGGCAGAGATACCAAAAAAGATGGCCCGGGATACAATCTCCAGAAACAGACGAAGGTGGGATAGGTCGGAATAGGTCAAAACCCGCATACAATTGCGGGAAATGAACGAAGACGATAGCCGGGGTAAAATGCAAAATATAGAAGACAAAAAGAAGAAAAATGGAGAAAAAACAAAGTTTATAGGCGAAATATTTGCGTAATTCAGAAAAAAGCAGTACCTTTGCACGCTTTTTCGTGTGAAGAGAGATTTCGAGATGTCGAGATTTCGAGACGTCGAAAAAGAATAACTAATATTAACAAACTAAATTAACTGTTTACTACAATGGTAAATCATTATGAAACAGCCTTCGTATTGACTCCCGTTTTGTCTGAACCGCAGACAAAGGAGGCTGTAGAGAAATTCGAGAATCT
>CAJOKE010000063.1 GCA_905235225.1 Paludibacteraceae bacterium | reverse complement strand
TGGAGCGATGGATATATTCCCGGCAAAATCAAGAGAGGCACCTTTTATAATGAAGTCGTTAATTTCTTGGTCCAAATAAAACGAAGATTGAAGGGAATTAAATAATTCAAATATAATTATCGTCTCTTTTTACGCTTACCTGCCGTGTATGGAAACAGACGGAATGATAGACAGATAATACACCCTAAATGTTTTAATACGAAAAAGATGCTGTGCCATAAAAAAGCATTTCCTGAATACTTTTTTACATAGTTGCTTGTGTATTTGGAAAAAAAGCAGTAATTTTGCAAGCAAAATTGCAACGCGCTATTTGAAAGGATGAGAGAGAAGAATAAGGAATGGGCAGAAAACAAAAAAAGAGAGCCAAAACTCTCTTTCTGTGAACCAGCTGGGGCTCGAACCCAGGACCCCATCCTTAAAAGGGATGTGCTCTACCTGCTGAGCTACTGATTCCCGGCTCTTTTTCAAAAGCGGCTGCAAAGGTACTGCTTTTTTTTGAAACCACCAAATTTTTTTTCAAAAAAATGAATATTTTGCTAAAATACTTGCGAAAAACGACTTCGACCACACATGTAGGGGGGATAAATGTCGGTTCTGAATACCCGATTAGGGTGCAAACAATGGCTAACACATCGACCAATGATATTGATGCTTCGGTCGCTCAAGCAATACGCTGTGCCACCGCCGGAGCGGAATTATTCCGTTTCACAACGCAAGGAAAAAGGGAAGTCGAGTCCTTAGCCCTAATTCGCGAACGACTGCGCGCTAAAGGTGTCAAATTACCATTGGTGGCCGACATTCATTTCCGTTCCGATGTAGCCGATCTTGCCGCTGCCGTTTGCGACAAGGTACGTATCAACCCGGGGAACTATGCCAATGACCCTGCAAGTATTCGCGAACGGTTTCTACACCTTATATATATATGTAAGCAACACGGGACAGCTATCCGCATCGGTGTAAACCACGGCTCCCTGGCACCACGCATGATGGAGAAATATGGCGACACGCCCATAGGAATGGTTGAGTCATGCATGGAGTTCCTGCGTATCGCCCATGAGGCGGACTTTGAAGATATTGTCCTCTCCGTCAAAGCCAGCAATACCCGAGTCATGGTTGATACAGTTCGCTTGCTGGTCGATACCATGGAACAGGAAAACATGCACTACCCTATTCACCTTGGAGTTACCGAAGCAGGAGAAGGCGAAGATGGACGTATCAAGT
Source organism: Paludibacteraceae bacterium (assembly GCA_905235225.1). Taxonomy (GTDB): domain Bacteria; phylum Bacteroidota; class Bacteroidia; order Bacteroidales; family Paludibacteraceae; genus Colicola. The sequence continues at coordinate 2,986 of CAJOKE010000063.1, read as the reverse complement.
CCGCCGTTGGTATAGGCGCGCTCCTCGCAGACGGGATCGGCGACACTATTCGGGTCTCGCTCAGCGAAGAACCTAAAGCAGAAATACCTGTAGCACAGGCACTTGTACATTATTTCACACATCCGGACAGCCCGCGATACGCAGATGACATTATCGTCTCATTCGATGAGGATAAACAATCCATATTCTACTTTAATACTGAACATGATTGGAGTTCCTTCCAACTACATGCTGCTGCTGAATGCGGACGATTACTTTGGCAGTTTGACAGCAAACAGGTGGAACTGCTCAACCCTAATTTCAGCCTGACTAAGCTGGAGCAATTAGCCAAAGACATACTTCAGGCAGCCCGCGTCAAGATGTACAAGACAGAGTTCACTTCCTGCCCCGGTTGCGGGAGAACTATGTTTGACCTTCAGACAACAATTGCACATGTCAAACAAGCGGTTACGACCCGATTGGGCGACAAAGCACAATCGCTAAAAATTGCCGTAATGGGGTGTATCGTCAACGGTCCCGGAGAAATGGCAGATGCTGATTATGGCTATGTAGGTGCTGGGCGCGACCGCGTCAGCCTGTACCGAGGTAAAGAATGCATCCTAAAAAATATCCCGCAGGAAGAAGCGGTAGAGCAGCTTTTGGCACTCATTGAGTCCGACCGAAACGCAAAATAAACCTTATTCAGGAAGAAATGATGCCATCCAACGAAAGCAATATTCTCATCTATAACATGCTTGACAGCCGCGCAAGTTCGCACGGCGAACATAAAATTTCTTAGAACTGAGAGTAGAGCGAGACAAGAAAAATCTAAGAAAATGATGTACGTTCTTGCGTATGTCGTTTTTTTGTACCTGTACCTGACTCTTCACTGCTACTAATCCACTATTAGTCCGCACTTAAGTTCGATACAAATACGATAGATATACGATACATATACGTTAGATACACGAAACATTAGAATAACCACAGGCTACCCATAGTGGTAGAATAACGATGGCATATAAGGTTCAAATTTTATCCGCTCGTTTATTAGAAAAATCACATCGAAACGTCAATCCCGATAAAAAGAAAACACATCATTTCATACATTTAGAGGTATATTTGGTACAATTCCGGCATTAAAACTTGTATATCTCGCAAAAAAGTGGTACCTTTGCACCGCAATTGCAATCATGACCAACACACATTTGATCATATCGACATCGAATGACCTGCTGCGTGTAGCGGCAAGTCATATCCTCTATATTTCATCCGATGGAAATTATTGTAATTTCTTTCAGACGGGAGGCGAGATGAGGTTGGTTACTTTACAGTTAGGGCAAATCGAACGCATGATTGCCGATCAACTGCCCGAACTCAGTCAAAACTTTGTCCGTATCGGAAAAAGTCTTATTATCAACCTCAATTATGTTTATTACATTCAGGTGCCAAAGCAGCAACTCATCCTTGTGGATAACCAACAGAACCGTTACACCCTCTCTGCCAGCAAGGAAGCACTTAAAGCACTTAAAGAATTGATTGAAAACGGCAAACTATGATGAAAGAAGAAAACATATTGGATAGTGAAATCCGTGTTATTGGAGGTAATCAAAAGCCGCCCAAGACACCTTTCCCTTGGCGTCTATTCGCTATCATTGTCTGTGTGATTACCATCATTGGTCTCATCGTTTGGTGGCAATGGCCGGAAACTTCCGACGAGCCGGACGAACCGGGTTTATTCGAGCAGGAACAGCCTGTTGCTCAACCCCATCCGTTGGTTAACTGGTTTACGTCAATTGATACAATCACATCGGTTGGAACGGTTACTACGGATATATCCATTAATGACATCCCATTGAGAGTTTATGCTCCGCTTAATAGCACACCCCATCTTGAGATTGGTTATAAGATAGCAGACCATCGCGAACGCAGTATTCTCTTTTTCCAAGCGGCAGATGTTCGTGCTGACAATGGAAAGATTGTCGGTGCGTTTGTTCTACACGGAAAACCTCTTAGTTGGGGTTTGAGCAAACGCGGCTATTGTGCTATTATCAACAGCGAAGTTACTGTTGGAGTGGCAGATAACTCGCCACTCTTTGAGAAAGCCACCGATGAAAACGGCGATTTCTTCCGGCAATACCCACTTGTTGACAAAGGGAAATTGGTTGAGAGCGAGCTAAAGAGCAAGGCTATTCGCCGTGCTTTGTGCGAGGTGGAAGGGCATATTGTAGTTGTCGAAACGCAGACGATTGAGTCCATGCACGATTTTGCCCAGGCACTCGTTGATATTGGAACGTCCAATGCTATTTATCTTGTAGGTAGTAGCGCAATGGGATGGTCGATGGATGCCAACGGGAACGGCACAAAAATGGGGCTGTGGGATCCTCGCAAAATTAAGAATATCAGCTTTATCGTTTGGGCAAAACAAAAAATGTCCTATGTACAAAATAGCGTGTGTGAATGAACTTCATACATGCTATTTTCTATTTCATATTACAACAAACGATTAATGAGCTTAATCTGGTATTGAGCAATAACCGTCGCCCATTGTTAGAAAGGAGCGGATCTATAAGCCACCAGCAGACACAAGAAAAAAGCCGAACACGAATATGCCGTCTATCGGCAGCGAGAGATGAACCAATTAGAATCCGACTATGACCGTGCTATACGGCAGTTATCTCTCTTTGGTTCGACTAACGGTTTATTAGGAGAAGGAGATATACAGAGCAACAAATAAAATTCCATCCAAAGGTTACTTTTGGCAAGTGGATGACATTAATGTATGAATAATCACAACGGAGGCAAGACCAAAAGTATAAAAATACAAGAAAAATGATATATGCCCTTACGTATGTCGTTTTTTTTGTGTAACTTTGCAGCGCAAAATGAAACCGCTGGCACCGACAGCGTAAAAAAGTGAGTACATAATAAAAGGCGTTTATTGACGCTTGTTTTGGGGTAAATATAAAATATTTGTAATAGAGTATATATGTCAGCATATAAGGAA
>CAJOKE010000062.1 GCA_905235225.1 Paludibacteraceae bacterium | reverse complement strand
AAGGTGCCTACGGGCACTCCGACCAATACAGAAAACAATAAAGGGCACTTCTAAAAAAGAAAGGATTTGAATTATGATACTCTCATTAGTCCGTGACACATTCACGCCCACAGAAACGCTGGGTCGTCTATATATCGACCACGCGTACTGCTGCGACACCCTTGAACCACCCGTAGCAGCCAATGCCCGTCATCCGAAAGGCTGTATCCCGCAAGGCTGGTACCGGGTATCGGTAACCCACTCTCCTCATTTCGGTCGTCTGCTGCCTATCTTGCATATGGTACCGGGTTTTGAAGGCATCCGCATCCATGCCGGGAACAACAGAGACCACACCGAAGGGTGTATTTTAGTAGGAGAAAGGGCAGAACACGCGATGCTGCTCTATTCCTCCAAAAGTGCAGAGCAGCGAATAACCGACCAACTTCTGAAAAAACAACGCGAACATGAACAGATTTATATTGACATTTCTGATGCCGATATGACGAGCGCAGTGCTATTGCCCGGTTGTCGGAGTTTGCAAACCGCGTCTGAGCGCGTTGGGAACCGTTCGACAGAGCAGATACAAAGCGACAGTGTGTATGTACATGACAGCGTATATATCCGTATCCGTGCAGACACCGTATATCTGGAGAGATGGCATACCCGATGGCGTGAGAAAGAGCGTGTCCGGACGGACACCATCACAGAGACCGTCACAGAGACAGAGACAATAGAAGTTCCTTATGTGCCTGTTTTCTACAAATATTGCACTGCGTTTGCGGTACTTGTGGTAATAGCAGGTGTAGTGAGGATAGTCTATCGATTATCCCCCCGACTCCCTCTGTAAGGAGGAGGCAGTCAAAAGAATTTTCCAATCAAATCAAAAAAACCTTATTATTATGGCAAAAGTAACGTATGTAGGCGCCATAGAGCAAGTCTCCGGCGCATTAATCAAGAAGAGTAAGAAAGAGCCGTGCAAGCAGCAGGCGATGGCCAAACACCTCAGTGGGAGCAGCTGGCACAACCGTCTGTATTTAGGCAATCCGGCCCCCCGGAACACCCCACCGACGGCAAAAGAGATGGCATTGCACACGAAGTTCCGCACCGTATCCCAAGCCCGTGACGAGCGGTCACAGGATCTGATGAACATGACCCAGGACCAAGAAGCCTACCGTAAGGCGAGGAAAGTCACGGTCAAGTATCACAGTTTCCGTGCATGGCTTTTCGCCAAGGCATGGGAGAACTACAAGGAGGATTCTCACAGCGTGGTATGGCCTGCTCAGGGACTGTAACAACGTCCTTCCTGTCCCATCCCTTCCCTTCGCGGGAGGGGATGCGGAAAGGAAAGAGCGACCTCAAAAAAAACGTAGTGAATAACACTACTTTTTGCAAAAAAATCCCCTTTCACTTGCATATGTGCAATTTTTGTTGTAATTTTGCAGGCGAATTGAAAATCTCATACAATGAAAAAAATTTCCTTATTCTTAGTCTGCATTCTCGCATGCACCGTTATGTATTCCCAAGAGACGACCGCTCAGCAACGCTACGTAGGCGGCGACATCTCCATGCTGCCGATGTATGAACAGCACAACTCCTACTACAAGGACGTGCAAGGCAAGAAAATCAACAACCTGCTGACTTGGTTTATAGAGGAGTGCGGCTGGAATACGTTCCGCGTGCGCCTTTTTGTCAATCCGGTCAGGAAAGCCAAAGGCGTAACCGATCCGTCAGTGTGCCAAGACTTGGCGTATGTCACCGCTCTGGGCAAACGCATCAAAGATGCAGGCGCTTACTTCTTGCTGGATTTCCATTACTCCGACGAATGGGTGGATGCCACGCATATACAGGCTCCTGCAGCGTGGCAAGGCGCATCCGATGAGGCGATGGCAGACAGCTTAGGAGCATATACCCGCCGGGTGCTCACCGCCCTCAAGGAAGCAGGCGCAACGCCTGATTTAGTGCAGGTTGGCAACGAAATCATGTACGGTCTCTGCGGTATTTCCGTACATCCGTACGAAAAAGCCGGAGACAACTGGGAGGGTTATATAGGACTGCTCAAAGCCGGTTGCAACGCCGTACGCGAACTCTGCCCGGACGCACAAATCATCATCCATACGGACCGCCCGACCAACAATGCGTATAACCTGTACTATTACACCAAACTTATCAAGGCGGAGGTGGATTACGATATTATCGGACTGAGCTACTACCCTTTCTGGCACGGGTATCTCACCCCGGAACAGAACAGCAGCAATCTGGTTTCCTCTATCGGTTATCTCAAAGACTGGTTCCCGGGCAAGCCGGTCCAGATAGTGGAATGCGCCTATAACTTCCAGTATTGGCCGAGCAGCGGCGTCAACACCAACACGCAGAATATCTGGAAATGCTCGGTAGCCGGACAGTATAATTTCGTCAAAGACCTTGTGGATGCCCTCAAGCCGCTGGATAACGTGACCGGCATCAGCTATTGGTTTCCGGAGGAGGCAGGCAACGGCGATGACACCGACTGGAACACAAGCAACGGCACTGTCCTCACCACGTGGCTCAACCGGGGGTTCTGGGACGAGAACCGGTCCGCATCGGGCCATGCCATCAACAAGACGGCGGCGGTGAACTCCACGAAGAGAGCGGAGGATGTCTGCGCACCGTATTATATGCGGAACTTCCTGCCGTCCGCACCCGAAGGCATCGGGCAGACACACGCCGCCGCTGCCTGTAGCGAGAAACGCCTCGAAAACGGGCAACTGGTTCTCATCCTCAACGGAGAGAAATACTCTGTTCTGGGCACCCGGTTATATCCCGTTCCCTCCCGTTTATAATCCTGCTCCCTTTCGTTCTTTGCGCCGGCTGACTGCTGACTTCTGACTTCTGACTTCTGATGGCTGACTGCTGGCTTCTGACTTCTGACTTCTGATGGCTGACTGCTGACTTCTGACTTCTGACTTCTGATGGCTGACTGCTGGCTTCTGACTTCTGACTTCTGATGGCTGACTGCTGGCTTCTGACTTCTGACTTCTGATGGCTGACTGCAGTTATAACCATTGCTACGTTATTGGCGTTTTATTGGGTGATTATTGGGTGATTATTGGGTGATTATTGGGTGATTATTGGGTGATTATTGGGTTATTAAAGGGTGACTCGGCATAACCACAGGCATACCACAAGCATGCCACAGTATAACCATCCCGCTCTCTTCCGTCGGAGCGAAGCACTCCGGAATTTCCGGTTTTTCCATAAAAAATCGCCAAAAAGGACGATTTTTTTTGCATATATTAAAAATTTGTTGTACCTTTGCAGGCGAATTTGCAGGAGATGTGTTCCGCACATCTGCTTATTCACTTGTCGTCACGCCGGAATGGGCTTATGTCATTTTCGGGGAGTGGCAAAAATATTGACATAAAAGGCGTTTATTGACGCTGTTTGCGACTTGCCAGAATCTTCGCAGGATTTCAAGTTTGTAGTCACTGACAGTAAGCAATGAATGTCCTCGGGATATGCATTCATACCCCTATTGAATGCTATCAACTTGCTCGCTTGTGCGGGTGGGTTGATGGTTGTGGTAGATAGGTGCCTTGCATATTCGGCGTGAGGCATTATTGTTTTTCTACTACAAACGGGGATTGCGAAGCCCTAGGCAAGCGTGAAGAGCAAATGACTTCACGCTTTTCGTTGTTTATGCGTGCACGCCACGCGCTCACGTACTTTGTTATATTACATATAAAAAACATCTACACTGTTATATATACGGAGTCAGCCGAAAATCCGTAGAAGAGTAGGCACAATATATATTCTTGTAACCATATACCGACGCGAATGAAAAATATCAACTTGTTTGCATTGTTCTGCCTTATGAGTGCACTATCTGTGTCCCAAGCTGTTTCAGCCCAGTGGCGAAGGCATGACTATTCAAAGCAAAGTGACTACTACCACTTTTTTTATGCCTCTGTAGCCGGAGGGTATTCGTCGCTGCATGAAACGAATGTCAGCGATGTGGCGACTACCGGTGATTTCGGAGGGCTAATCGGCTTAGGCTACGAAATGCGTGTGAAAAATTTCTGGCTTAGTATCGGTGTCGATGCGGAACTGTTACAAAACAGATCCGTTATCTCATCATCCTATAAACTGCAGCAGGATGCGAGAGATTCGCAAGGAAAGCCGATTGTCATGAGCTATGAGGTATTAAACCAGTCCGAGAGAAACCGATGGACGTATCTCAATTTCCCCTTGATGATAGGAGGATACTATAATATGTTTTATGCAGGAGCCGGAGTCAAGTTCGGAATTCCCGTTAAATCGTTTAACTCTACTGCGATAAATTATACCACATCCGGTACATATTCCCAATATATTGAAGATTTTGCAGAGATGAATAACCATTTTTATGGCAATTATGATACTCTGACATACAATGATATAAAACCGAATATGAACGTTTCATTAGCAGGTGAAATCGGAGTGGATGTGTTAGCGAATGTACAGAATCACAATACGTTTTGTAACATATTGAAAATCGGCTTTTATTTCGAGTACGGAATACTGTCCGCCGTCAGTCACGACAAGATGAATAATGACCGGATAAGTTTCCCGAGCGAGAATGCTGCCATAATAACAGCCAACCCGCATTATCAATGGAAAAGTAATGTATCCTCATATGCGTGCCGGCCGTATTTCGTAGGACTTAAAATAACCTATATGTTTGGCGGAAGCAAAACTCAGAACAGTGCCATACATCATAAAGGTTGTATGTGTTACCAATAACAAATAATCCGGATAACCAATCCCCGAAGGTGTAAGAGGGGTAAAACAACAAGTACATAGTAATTGAGAGATATGAAAAAGGTTCTTTCTGTTAGTTTTTGTATATTAAATTTAGTATTGATAGGTATTCTTCCTGCATCTGCTGTTTCCGTCCGTAACGACACATGGACTACTGTTCGTTCTACGCAAGGAACGGATTTCTGGCTAACTTATATGCTTAATGCAGGTGTAAAGATAGAAGGACAGACTAACCATATTCTTCAACTTCATGCAACAACCGAAGCGGAACAAGCCACAGTAACCGTTAATATAGGATATTGGACTTATTCATTCGATGTCAAGAAAGATTCCGTAGCAACCTTTACGGTTCCTAATGACCGCAGAGAGTATGCATATATCTATAATGATCAGACGGCATCCAACAATGGCGTGCATGTTACCTCTACACGACCTATCTCTCTGTATTCTTCCAACTACGGTTCTCTTAGTTATGAAGCCAGTTTCGTACTCCCGACCCCTGCTCTTGGCACAGAATACATCGTGCAGTCATTTTCTAAAGACCGGTATGCTACTGAATTCACAGTAATCGCTACAGAGGATTGGACGGATTTAGATATTTTTCCTACCGCCACTACAACTCTGAATAATTCAAAAGAGGATCCGATTACCGTTAGATATTTAAGAAGAGGTGAGGTTTTCTTGGTTCGTTCTGAGGGAGGAGACTTGTCCGGCACAACAATATTCTCGAACAAGAACATCGCTGTGATATGCGGAAATCAATCTACGACGGTGCCATATAATTCCAGTCTTCGTGACACTCATATTTATGAGCAGGCTGTTCCCATTCGATTCTTTGGTACATCATTTGCCGTAACGACGGTCGCATATAGCAACTACCATATAACGAGAGTTACAGCCTTGTATCCGGACACAAAGGTGTTCATTAACGGCGAACTGAAAAAGACGCTGCAACGTTCAGAGTCGTACGAAGCACGAGTGAGCGGGTCTGCATGGATTACTACATCACGTCCCGCTACCTGCTATACCTACTTGACGTCATCTATATGGAATGAAGATTACATATTGCCCAATGGGGAAATAGATAATTATGGTGACCCTGCCATGGTATATATTACCCCCGTTGAACAAGGTTTGAATTCCCTTGTGTTCTCCGGCTTTAATGTTATTGATCCTGACTCGGCGACAGAAGCACAACGGCAGACCAAACCGATGATTCACTATGTGAATGTTGTAACACAGACATCAGCCGTATCCACGCTTTATCTGGACAATCAGCCTCAAACGGCTTTGTTTCAGCCATTGGAAGGAAACAATGAATACTCATACGCACGTATTCCGATTTCTTCGCAAAGTTCACACCGGTTAGTTCAGAGCAATCGCAATGCAAGCTTTACAGCCTACGTGTATGGTCTTGGCTCTGCCGAAAGTTATGCCTATAACGCCGGCTTTAATAACCGTTATAATAACTGGTACACGTATGTCGGCGGCGGTGGCGGCAACGGTGGCGCCGGAGGTGCAGGCGGCGGTGGCGGTAGCGGTGGCGCCGGAGGAGGTGGTGGTCTCCCCTCCCGTGATCCAAAGCGCTTGGATAATATACAAATGTGTATCAGTGAAGACAGTTTGACCTTCGCTTCGGTGAAAGTGGCTGATTGTGAAGAAATCTCATGGGATTTTGGTGACGGGACATATTTAACCACCACTGATTCCATCGTGAAACATAAATATACCACAGTCGGCACGTATCATGCTACCATGATAGTGAAGCATGAAGCAGCCGCCTATCCCGGCAAAACTGTATATGACTCTGTGTATGTTAACGTAGAAGTAATAGATACCTACCGTAAGGAGTTTACGGAGCGGCTGTGCCAAGGTACCAATTATTATTTTCATGGCGATGACTCTATCTATACCAATCTGCTGGAACCGAACCGGATGTACACCTACGTGGATTCGTCTGTCAATATAGCCGGTTGTGACTCTATCACGACACTGCATTTGTACGTTGGTGTTCCTGATACAGCCTATCTGGAAGCAACCGTATGCCCGGCTCAGTTGCCTTATACGGACGACCGCGTGCGAGATATTCCGGGTTTGCGTGATTTGACGAAAGACAGTGTTTATACGGCCGTAACTACGTGTGCCTTAAGTCCTTGCGATTCCGTTATTTACTTCACTTTGCATATAAAACCTTTGTTTGAATTTACAGGAAAAGACACTACCTGTCAATATAGTTCATTTGCATTTAATGACACAATCGGTCATTACGTATATAAGAACAATACACTTCTTACCGACATCCCTACGGATTCGGTCGGCTGGCTCAATCTGATAGCAAATAACGGTTGTGATTCCATATGGGATATGTCATTGTACGTAGCACCGGTGCATGCTTTCTTTGATTCTCTGCGCGTGTGCGATAACGATACAGTATCGTGGCATAACAGATTATATAAAGGCTATAAATTCAACGCCCCCGTCACACAGCATTTTGATACAATAATTACAGTTCCGACAGGAATTTTGGATGACACATTGACATTCCTTACTCAGGATTGTCATTGTGACAGCACATATTTCCTGCATCTGGCGGTACAGTCAACGGACACTATT
>CAJOKE010000061.1 GCA_905235225.1 Paludibacteraceae bacterium | reverse complement strand
CACACCGCCCACGTTCGCAAATGTCCATTTGTACTTAGCCATGATTATTTCTGATTTTTGATGTTCGATATGTTATGGGGTATCACACCTTTTTTGGGGGAACCCCCGACGACGCTGACGTGTCGCTTGCTGCGTCCGGTGGGGCGGGCGGAGGCAATGGTCGCACTTACGATGTAGCGGTAGAGGTATCGTTCTTGCGATTCATTTGCCGAACGCGACGACAAAGGTACTGCTTTTTTTTGACATATGCAAGTTTTATGCGCTTTTCTGTTGATTTTTTGTTCCTTGGTAGTTGGCTTGGTAGTCGGTTGGAAGTCGGCTTGGTGGTCGGCGGCGTGCTCCCTTCCGCCAACGCCGGGTCAGAACTGCAACTCGCTGATTATCAGAGGGGGGTATTCTTGAAAAAAGGAGATTTAGAACATCCTTAAATGTATAATGTGCTGATTTGCAGTTTCTTTACTGTTGAACATTTGCCTGTCCGCAAAAAGGTACGATTATTAAGATTCAAAAATTAACCGTCCATTTTAGTGGACACTAATGAATCAGAAAGAACTTTATCTCCAAAAGGAGCTGATTCACAAAAAGGGAAATATCTTCCCAAAGGAGCTTTGTGTTGTTCGTGTATTGGTACAGCCGGAGTAATTGGTATTATAGGTGTGCAGGCACAAACAAACCAACAGATAAATACTATCGTTTTTCAGAACGAAAATAACCGTGAGTTTCTTTACATTGGCATTTTTCATATGCAAAAGCGAAAATGGGGAATATCCTACCTAATATGAGTAAGGATGATTTTTCAAAGATACCAATTGTTTATCCCTCTATTGATACACTTAATTTGTATCATTCTAAAGTTGAGCGATTCTTTGACGGTATAGACAATGTGGCTCAAAATATAAATGCTCTTATTAAGCAGCGCAACGAGTTGCTGCCTTTGCTGATGAACGGTCAGGTAAATTTTGATTTATCTGCTTGTTGAGAGTAATTTTCTCTTCTATTCGGCTCAAATACTGACCTATTTTCTTTTGCTCTGCAAGTTCTGGAATGAAGACCTTGCAGGCTTTTATTTTATCAGGGGATGTATGGCGTATCTTTGTCTGCTGGGCTGCCGCACTTAATTGATTGCGTACCTGTGAGGACGAAATCAAGTAATAGCAGAAATCAGGATCAAGCAAGCCCTCTTTGCAAGTAATGAGTGCAGCATCTTGGCTCTGTATATACTTGTCATCTTCCGGAATACGGATAGTTGAGCCAAGCAATCCTAATGCTTGCTCTGTTAAGGGAGTGAGTATATCACCTTTGTGCAAGATAAACCGCTCATCCACTTTGCCGTTGTAATAGATGTCCTCCTTCTGCGTGTCATCTTTGAAACCGCCCTCCTTATAGTTAAAGTTACCCAAAGTAATTCGCTTATACTTACCCTCTGTGGCATAATAATCACCCGCAAGACTTGCCCCGCGAGTTACATCTATCAAATCGCCTAATTTATATTCCTTCAAATTCATACCTTCTCCATTTTTATATTAGTCCTACCATATATATCGGCAAGATAGTCGTTTCTCCATCATGCCGCAAGTCTTTCGTGCAAACTACGTACCTGTAGCCTATGCGCGAAGAGAACTTGCTGCAAAAAGCATCAAGAGATACATGCGATTTGTAGCTTGCAGACTTGACTTCTATCGGGCATATCTTTGCGCCACGTGACAACAGGAAATCCACCTCATAATTATGCCGCTCGTCCTTTGCCCATGTATAGAAGTAGAGGTTGTTTCCACTACTTTTGAGCATCTGCGCCGCAAGATTCTCATAAATATATCCCATGTTGGCAGGCAAACGGTCGGCTAGTAATTTATCATATAGTACATTCTCCGTGAAACTCTTGTCCCAGAACGCGAGTGTGACCATCAAGCCTGTATCGCCCACATACATTTTCATCCGACTTCTGTCTTCGCTCAACGGCAGCCCCACATTAGGATCTGATGTATGATAGGCGATATTCACAGTCTTGCTGTCCTCTAATGCTATCAATAGATCTTCCATCTTATCTGCACCGACTCCCTTGATGATGGCTGTCGGATAGAAACGCCCGACACCACGTGAGAGCATTGTGGGAATAGCTTGGTATAATCTGCCAATCTTTCCGTTCTTGTCTATCTTACGGAAGTCATCAAAATATAACTTCAGAATCTTGCGCTTGACCATATCCACCGAACGCAAGTCCTTTGTGTTCAGATATTCGCTCACGGCTTGTGGCATACCGCCCACAAGCATATACAGCCGCAAATCACGCATGGATTGTCGGTTGAGGTCATCACCCATTGAACGCCCCATCTCCAATTGTTTCCGTAGCAGAGGTATAGTAGCCGTGTCCCCCATAGCCCAACGGAACTCCTCATAATCCATCGGGTACATCTCAATCCGGTCTTCCTCGCTGGGAATAGTAATATCTTTCACGTTCTTGTGAATACTGATGAGAGAACCTGTCTCAATGTAGTCGTACCTACCATCTTGTACTAAATACTTGATGGCTTGACGAGCCATAGGACATTTCTGCACTTCATCAAAGATAATCACCGACTCACGCTGGTACAATGTAGTATGATAGGTGCGTTGCAAAAAGAGAAAGATATAATCCAAATCCATCAAATCATCGAATAGATGCAGTACGCGCTCAGAGGCTTTGTTGAAGTCAATCAAAACATACGACTTATATTCGCGCTTTGCAAACTCCTCTACGATAGTTGATTTGCCAATACGCCTTGCTCCCTCGACAAGCAACGCACTCCTACCATCATTTTCTTGCTTCCATTGAAGAATTTGCTGATAGATTTTTCGCTGAAAAACATAATCCATAATTACTACCTTTCTTAAAAACGCTGCAAAGATAGTAAAAATAAATGATATATCCAAATTATTTGATTAGTTTTATATCTTTCCCCGTTGTTTTTTTTTGAAATATATATCTTTCCCTGATATTTTTTGAACAGAAACGCTATTCTTCCCCGCTCTTTACCCCAAATACTTCCGATGTGACATTTTCACATTCTGCTGGCTCACCATCGCATAATGCAAGGTCGTATCTATCCGCACATGTCCCAATAGTTTTTGCACCTGTTCAATAGGCATTCCTTTGTCAATGGCCATGGTCGCCAAGGTACGCCGGAACTTGTGCGGATGTACGCGCTCAATGTTCGCCGATTGTCCTAAATTCTTAAGTCGCCGTTCCACACCGCTAATCTGCAACCGCTCGTAAGGTGCATTGAGACTGACAAACAATGCCGGGTTACTATCCGTCCGTTCACGCAGATACGCCTCCATGTGTATCTTTGCGCGGGCATTGAAATACACAATCCGCTCTTTGTTTCCCTTGCCGAATACCACGCATTGCCGTTCCTGAAGATTCAAATCCGCTCTGCTCAACCTCACCAACTCACCCACACGCATTCCCGTACTGGCAAGCAAGTCAAGCATCGCCAAGTCGCGCATGTTATCGCACTTGTCACGCATTTGCTCCAGCTGCTCATCGCTCAATGTCTCACGCACCAACGAATCCGTTTTTACTTTGTGAATACGGCGTACCGGCGACTTGACGATGTAATCCTCATCCTCCAACCATGCAAAGAAACTCGACAATATACGCCGCATATTGTCTATGGTCACTTTGCTGCATTGCCGTTCTGACTGATACCGAACCAGATAACCACGGATCTGTGCCGTAGTTATCTGTGTGATAGGCAGACAGACAGCTGTTAGAAACTGCTCTATCGTGGTACGATAGTAGCGCATACTCCTTTCGGAACAACCCTCAATACGCTTGGCAGAGATGAAACTGTCAAGCACCAATAGGTTATCCTCTGCATTAGGCGTTTCGCTCTGACTGATTTGCACGCCCTGTAACTGCTCTTGTAAACTTACTTTCAAGAGCTTCATTTGTCGGCAATCCAACACTCCCTGCATTGCCGATAGCACATTGTTAATAATTTGTTCTTTCATACTGGCACAATTTTTATACCTTTATATATAATAATATAGAAACATGCCAAACCAACAAATCAAAATTTTGATGCGGTTGCCATAGAAAAAAGCAAATATATTTGCACATATCGAAAAAAAGTTGTACCTTTGCGTCAAATTACTCTAATGGAACAACCGACTCTTTATACCGTAGGGCACTCAAATCAGTCTTTTGAGGATTTGCTCGGGATGCTGCAAGCACAACACATCAACGTGATTGTGGATGTGCGGAGTGTTCCTGCCAGTAAATACACACCGCAGTTTAATCAAAAACCCCTACAAGCGGCCTTGCAACGAGAAGGTGTCCATTATCTGCATTTTGGCAATGAATTTGGAGCACGGCGCACAGATGCTTTGGATGCGGAAAACAAGGTGGATTTTGAAAAA
>CAJOKE010000060.1 GCA_905235225.1 Paludibacteraceae bacterium | reverse complement strand
GACATCGAGGTGACACGCATGGTGTGGGAGAATATCCGTTACCGCGAGGACGAGAAAACGGGCAAGATCGACGAGGAGATTTTAGGCACGTTCACCCAGTATCCGCTGCGGCTCGCGTGGGCGGTGACGATCCACAAGAGCCAAGGTCTGACCTTCGACAAAGTAATCATCGATGCGGCGCGTGCTTTTGCTGCCGGACAGGTGTATGTGGCGCTTTCCCGTTGCCGGACGCTCGAAGGTATCGTGCTTTCCACGCCGCTCGATTATGTGGAGCTGGACAACGACCCTTCCGTACTGCGTTATACCGACAGCCAGCCGTCCGTAGAGACTGTCAATCAGGCACTTCCCACCGCACGCAAGGAATACGAGATACAGCTGTTCAGCGCGCTATTTGACTTCCACCGGGCGCTTTCGTTGGTCGAGCAGATGCGCAAAATGGCGGCTTCGAAAGTGTCCTTCAACGCAGAGACTTTGCCGTTTCTGGATACATTGCAACCGATTTTCACCGAATGGCAGACGGTAGCCGATAAGTTCCGGCCGCAACTGACCAAGCTGCTGTTTTCTTCCGATAAGACGATGCTCAAAGCACGGCTGCAAGCGGCGTGCGGGTATTTTGTGCCGTTGATGAGTCCCGTTGCACAAAAGATAGCCGATCATCCCTGCCGCAGTAAGAACAAAGCCGATGTGTCGGATTTTGAACCGCTGCTGAGCGATTTGTTCTTGGGTCTGCACGAGAAGATGCATCTGATGCAATCGCTTCGGACCGCTGCCGCTCCTTCCTCCGAATCACTGCTCCAAGCCCGCAACACCTTCGTCGCACCGATGGACGATTTACAACCGCTCATGGAGAAAGCGAAGAGTCGAAAGACAAAAGTCGAAAGTCGAAAGCCCGACTCCCCCAAAGTGAACAATGTGCCAAAGAAAGGTCCCGCCAAAAATGAATACAAAGGCTCTGCCTTAGACGACATGGCGGTAGAGGCGATGATTCACGATATGTTAGAGGAAGGCAAGCCTTCGTCATATCTCTTGGATTTCATCAAAATGATGCGTAAGAAGCCCGCACAGGACAAGCCCGCGGCATCTCAAGCCGGTGAGCGTTGGACAGCGGAAGATGACTTGCGTCTGCGTGAACTGTTCTTGGAAGGCACACCCATCGCCCAATTAGCCAAAGATTTCAACCGCACGTATGGTGCCATCCGTTCCCGCCTCAAGAAATTAGGCTTGATTGAATAATTGCATTCTTAAATACGTTTCTGCATTGTAGTCGAGCCAAATAACACAGATGTCCGCCCAATTGTTGCAAAAGTACTGCATCAAATTGCCAAAATTCGGTGGCAGACAAAGAAAAAAAATGCAGAAAAGCACATTTTTTTACATCAACTCTTGCACAATTCAAAAAAAAACAGTAATTTTGCAGCGAAAATGCAATTTATAATTAATGCGTGATAAATAGCAGAATGAAAGTCAACGTGCAAAATATCAGCGAATATTTAGAGAAGATGATAGGTGCAGAAGTGCACCTGAAGCCATTAGAAAAGGCAAGAAAGCAATCACTTCCTTTTCTCATTACAGACGCCTATCAATTACTGCATTGCCAATTACTGGGAGTGGATGTGTGTTTGATGGTTTGCAAAGACGCGGAAGCAACGCCTATGCAGTTGAAAAAACATTGTGTGATAGTTGAGAAGACGCTAAAAA
Source organism: Paludibacteraceae bacterium (assembly GCA_905235225.1). Lineage (GTDB taxonomy): Bacteria > Bacteroidota > Bacteroidia > Bacteroidales > Paludibacteraceae > Colicola. Next base: position 2,854 of record CAJOKE010000060.1, on the reverse strand, counting down.
TGCACGCTGCTGCCGTGTTGCCGGAAGTGAAGCCATATAACATGAAACGATTGGTAGAGGCAAGAGTAAATACGATTATTCCGGGCAGACAGTTGTTCTTGCCTTCTCTGCTGATGGATCTCCGTGCGCAACGGATCCCTGTGAATATGGAAGGTAAACCGATGCCGGTTATGGCGCAAGCAATAGTGCTGTACCATCTGCAAAGACAAAGTCTGAGCGGGATGTCTGCTCAGCCTATTGCGGAATTAATGGGTGTTTCGTATCCGAATATTAACCGAGCGGTAAAGTGGTTAGCAGACAATCATTTCGTGGAGTTATCCCATAGTCGTGATAAGCAGATGATGTTCATTCGTTCCGGCCGTGAGCTGTGGGAGCAAGCGTTGCCGGTTCTCCAGAGTCCGATAGAACGCACCATGCGAACGGATAGAATAGTAACGGCTTATACCTGCGGAGAGGAGGCATTGGCTGCGAAAACAATGCTGGCCGAACCGCAAGAACATCATTGGGCTATTTCCAAACAAGAGGCGCAACAATTAGGAGCGGACCTGAATAAGGAATTCGGCGAACATGTAGTGGAGGTATGGCGATACGATCCGAAGTTATTGGCCAAGGACGAAATGGTGGATAATCTATCATTATACTTGTCGCTCCGCAAAGCGGAAGACGAGCGAGTAAAAAAAGAAGCAAAAGGACTGATAACCGGTGTTTTTTGATATATGGTAACAGGATTGGATTTATTTAAAGAGCACTTTGCTGCATATGCTGACAGTTATGTGCTGATAGGAGGGGCAGCATGTTATATCCATGAGGAAGCGAGTGCTCAGGTGCCTCGGGCTACAAAAGATCTGGATGTTGTGTTGGTCATAGAGGCTTTGTCTGCCGATTTTGTGCGCGAGTTCTGGCAGTTCGTACGTGAAGGAGGGTATGAACAGCGCCAAAGAGGAGCAGATAAACATGAGTGTTTCCGATTCCTAAAACCGCAAGATAAACGCTACCCGAAACAGATAGAGTTGTTTGCGCGTGCCATTGGGGTGCTACAGATCCCCGAAGATGCCCATCTGGAGCCTATTCCGGTAGGAGATGAGTTGTCTAGTCTTTCTGCTATACTGATGAACGAAAGTTATTATCAATTTACGAAATCGCATAGTCGGTTGGAAGAAGGGCTACATATAGCGAATGTGGAAGCTCTGATATGCTTGAAGGCAAAGGCATATATTGATTTGCGTGCACGAAAAGAGCAAGGAGACGACGTGGACACGGATGATATAGAGAAACACAAGAAAGATGTGTTCCGTTTGGCACCGATGTTGCAAGAAGGAGCACGTTTTGCGTTGCCGAAGGAGATAAAAACAGATATGCGCGAGTTTCTTGCAAAAGTAGCAGACGAGTTGCCAAACGAAGATTTTCTGCGTGCTGCCGGATTAAGGTTGCAGCGTGTGGAAGGACTTCTGGAGGTATTGAAAAGAGTCTATATAACAGAATGAAACCCTGGGTTTTGACATATCCGAAAGCTAAGTCGCTGGTTATCTGCGGAGATATACATGGTGAGTTTGTGCCGCTGGTGTACGAAATGTGTAGCCGCTATGGGATGCGCGATACACTGGTTATTGTGGCCGGAGATTGCGGATTCGGATTTGAGAAACAGGGTGCATATGAGCAGGTTTTTCGGCGAATAGAGAAGCGTCTGGCGCAGAATAACTGCTGGATAGCAATGGTGCGCGGCAATCATGATGACCCTGCGTATTTCGCGACGGACACCGCCGGACATACTGCGATTGAGCATAAGCGATGGCGTACGGTGCCGGATTATGCGGTGATCCAGTCCTGCGGACGAACGGTACTCTGTGTCGGAGGAGCTATCAGCGTGGATCGGCAGATTCGCCAACAAGAGATGGCACGCCATCCGGGTAAGGTCTATTACTGGCAGGACGAAGCCCCCAAATACGATGCGTCCTCTTTAGATGCAATCCTAGAAGCAGGTCTGAAGATAGATATTGTCGTCACGCACACTGCTCCTTCGTTCTGTGAGTTTCAGACGAAAAGCGGACTCTCTTCATGGGCACAACACGATCCGACTCTGCTCGAAGAATGTGATATGGAGCGATCAACAATGAATACCCTCTTGGCACACTTGAAGCGAGACGGACACCCGTTAGAGCGCTGGTACTATGGCCATTTTCATAACTCGTGGCATAGCGAGATAGATGGAGTTTGGTACAAGATGCTGGATATTATGGAACTCCTCGAAGTGCCGCATTGTTCTCTTTAATTCTTTCACACTTTAATTCGCTCATTCGTTATTCGCTGTTTATACCCTTCTCCATTTCTTCCCCACTCCACCGACCGAAGACCGAGAGATGACCGAGACACAACCGACACTTAAAATTGCCTTCCAGACCAAAAATCTTTGATTTTTTCTTGCATATCTCCGAAAAAAGTTGTATCTTTGCACGCAAAATTTGTGTGCGCAACTGAAATAGACACAACAATAGACAATATCAAAATGAGTCAAATGTCCCAAGCTATGTCCCCAGTTTAACGCTTAATATTGCAAGGAATTGAAAACGCCGGACTACATTACCGATCCGCAATCATTGAACCTCCAATAACAAACGAGTGCCATGGGCTGACTAATAAATAACAGGACCTGTCGGCAAGATATTAGATAATAAGAAAAAAATAAACTTGCATATCTCCGAAAAAAGTTGTATCTTTGCACGCAAATTGCGTGCAGACATACGATACAGAATATTTTTATGGGAACTAACTTTTTTACAAATGAGGATCAAAACACTCTTTTGAACAAGATTGAGGGTGTTTTCCAATACAAAAAAGTGCATTTTTTTGATGCATT
>CAJOKE010000059.1 GCA_905235225.1 Paludibacteraceae bacterium | reverse complement strand
CACGGCTGCCAATGGCAGCGGTACTTCTTATGCCGCTGGTGCCAGTGTGCCGATGAACAGCAATATTACGCTGTACGCACAGTGGCAAATCAACAACCACGCTGTTACTTATACTGCACCGTCGCATGGCAGCTATACTATTAAAGTAGGTACTGCGGATGCCGTTAGCGAGAACACTACTTCAGATTATAATAAAACTGTTACATTGGCTGCTACTCCGGCAACGGGTTACCATTTTGTAAGTTGGAGCGTCTATAAAACGGAAACACCGGCTACGACGGTTTCTGTAAGCAGCAACCAGTTCACCATGCCGGACTATCCGGTAACTGTCAGTGCCACCTTTACTCCGAATACCTATACCGTTCATTTTGACGGAAACGGAAAAACGAGTGGAGAGATGAGCGACCAGACGGATATTGCATATGACTCAGAAACGACACTTACAGCCAATGCGTTTGTCAAGACAGGTTACACTTTCCAAGGCTGGGCAACGGCAGCGGACGGTTCTGTAGTTCGTGCAGATGGAGCGGCACACGGCAACTTGTCTTCCGAACAAGGCGCAACGGTGAACTTGTATGCCGTTTGGCAAGCCAAGGACTACACCGTTTCCTTCTCTCAGAGCGGCGAGGGATACAGCACCGGAGGACAGACAACGAGCAAAACCGCCACCTACGATGCAGATATGCCGGGCTCTATCAGCCTGCCGACAGCTGCAAACGGCTATGCTTTCATGGGTTACTACGACAATCTGGAACCCCTCGGCACACAATATTATAATGCAGACGGAACAAGCGCGCACGTATGGGACAAAGATGAAGATGCTACCCTTTATGCGTATTTCAAGAAAGCGGAGATAACTTTCACTCTGAGCGATGCGACCGTTGAAAAGAATGCAACCGTAACGGCTACTGCTACGTTGGATCCGCAACCGGCTGGAACGATGGCTATATGTTGGGAACTGCAATACAACAACGGCAACCTCTATTGCAATGACTGCTTTACTCCGGCTTCAGGCAACAGCGTGACTTTTGAGGCTCCGGACATAAGCGGTACATTCATCGTGAAAGCAACCCTCCGCAATGCCACATGTGATGGAGAAGAGATAGACAATACTACCGCCAACTTGACCGTAGCCGGCAATCACACAGTGACTATTCGCTACATGGGTGACGGCTCGCAGTTACAAGCCTCAACAGAAATGACCGCGGAACCGCTCAACTGGTCGTCTCCAATAACCGCACCGGCCATCTTCGGTTATACCTTTGCCGGATGGACTGCAGGAGACGGTATTACCATCACCGGCGATGACGGAGAGACGGAAGGCACGTCTTCTTCGGAAACAACCATCAAAATCAAAGCCACCTACGAAGGCACTCTGACCGCCAACTACGTGGAGACACCGGCCGTTTATTTCTACAACAACCTCGGGTGGAGCGAAGTCTATGTCACCTACGATGCATACTGGACAGAAACAAACACAGGAGAGGGAGAAGGAACCGGAAACTGGGGGAAACCATACCATAAGATGACCCGAATTGAAGGAACTAATATATGGTATGACGCTATTCCGTCCGGCTATACCAGTAGCGGATTCAGCGGATGGGCGCATAACATCGCCTTTAACAGCCAGCAATTAGGTGATGTAGGCGAAGGCAGTGGTTATAAACACTTCAATAAAGGCAATGTCATCTTCCGCCGCGACTTCGACCCGTACAACACGATGTTCGTTCCGGCAACCACAGATGTTGTAGAAACGTACACAAAGAACAGCGCAACTTATTACAGTTCGACTATTACTTATTATGACAACCGGAACGAGAATAATGAAGTAACCAGCCGGGATTACTACTACAACGGCGGTTACTGGAAGAAATACAACAGCACCTACTCCGGTTACTCGCTACGCGGTACGTTTGCAGGTGTCATAGGTAACGAAGCAAACTGGTCGGGCGAAGAACATAACCTCTACTCGGAGACCGCAGAAGAGACCGAAAACGGTTGGGAGACGACCACATCGCTTCCGTTAAAAGGCAACTGGATATATTATTTCCGTATTTACCGCAACCACCTCAAGAATGATTGCAGCTCCGCTTATACCAATAACGGTACTATGACTATTAGCGACCATACGGGCTGGCGTTTCGAGACGAGACAAGACTGGCGGAGCAACAACTGCACCCTTCAGGCTGCCACACCGGGCGTATATACATTCAAAGTAGTGTTCGACAAGAAAGGACGGATTAACGTGAGTGTCGATTACCCGATGTACGCAGGCGACTACCGGCTGCTGTACAAAGACGATGTACACACCCTCTGGCATCCGTCCGAAGCGATTCACCCGGGGAACGAACAGGATATCGTTTCTTTCTTCAGCCGCACGGCTGACGAGAACCCGGTCATCAAATGGCAGTACAGCACAGACATCACCGATATCGGTACAATCACATGGTCAAGCCCGGCAGACATCAGTCTGACCGGCTGGGTGGGAGCAGACAAAGCAATCAGCCAAAACGGCGTGTATAACTTCATCCTTAATTATAACGCAAGCACCCACGCGCTGACGCTCGCGGACGTAAAGCCGTACACCGGTAACTACTATATCCGTACAGACTGTACAGGAAAGAACAAATGGGAGAACTACAAGAACGATCCGGATCACACAATGACCTATTCGGAGTACTCGTTCTCTCAGGAGACTCATCCGTACAGCCATTACTACACCCACTGGGTGGACAAAGACAAGGACGCCGGAGCGTATAAGAACGTGAAATTCGTCATCGCCAACGACTATAGTCCGTGTATCTCAGACACCATGACGCGGGAGGACGCAACGGGCGAATGGGCGAACATAACCTACTATATTGACGAAAGCGGCAACCTCAAACGCAACGCGAACGTCCGCTTCATGTGGAACCAGTCAACCAACAAAATCAGCCGTGCCTACATCGACGGCGCAACCGGTTCGGACATATTCCTCCGCCTGCTCAGTGCTGACGGCAAGGTATATGATTTGTCAAATACAGTACAGGCAAGTACCGCCTTCACCGACAACCAGAACTGGATTTACGAAGCGAACGTCAAAGCCAATCCGAACGCACAAATCCGTCTGCTGTCCACATGGGGTACAACTAACACAATCCAGCAGTATTTCAAGGGAACATCCGCAGGCGACACAGAGACACTGATTGGAGGAACCGGAGAAACAATGTATTCGATACGTATCGTCTATGACTTCAAGACCAACCGCCTTGTAGCAGCTTGGCTGCCAAGTAATGAGGCGATTAGCGACACTGTTAACATCAATGCCGATGTGATGATTATCAGGGAGCATCAGAATGATGCGCAACAGATAACATTTGCGAATGACAAAGCTACGTTAGGTGAAGTAAAAACCGTCTATGGTGTGATGCGTTTCAACCGTTGGACTCTTGCCAACAAGAGTAAAGAGACACATGCGGTATTACCAGTGAGTGACCAGAAGTCTGTTTATGAGCGTAGGATGTACTTTATCTCGTTCCCGTTTGATGTTTACCTTGGTGATATATTCGGTTTAGGCAGCTATGATGACCATTGGTGGATACAGTATTATGACGGAGAGAAACGTGCGCGTGAAGGATTCTGGGCAGAATCAACAGGGTTCTGGACCTTCATGCCGAATACAAAGAATGCTAAACTGAACGCTAATGAGGGGTATATACTGACATTAGGGTCAGAGATGTTGCAGTCCGACAATACGGAGATATGGACAAATAATATTGAGCAGGTAGAGTTATTCTTCCCGTCGAGAACGACAGAAGAAGAGATTAAACAGAAGAAAGTGACAGTAAATCTGCCGGGTGTGGGTTCTGCCTATACCTGTACAGAGACTCGCGACTACCGCGACAAGAAAGACAGTTACTGGCATTGTATCGGTGTCCCAAGTTATGCGAATTACGCTACGGCACTTAAGGATAAAGAAACGGATGGTAATGTCATTACATGGAGTACATGGATTTCCGGTTCGTTCCCATTCCTGTATGAGTGGAACATGACGGACAACACGCTGACTCCGATGTCTTCTGAGGCATATCCATTCAAGACCATGAATGCGTATATGGTTCAGGCGTATGGTGATATAGTGTGGATGACAGCGAGTGCTAGTACTCCGAAGGCAATAGCAGCACGTAACAGGGCCGATTACAAGGGGAATTATCTGTTCCGCATCGAGTTACAGCATGATGGTCAATTTGCAGACCACGCATTTGTCAACTTGCGTGATGAAGAAAACGTAACACCGGATTATGATTTCAATTTTGACCTTACGAAAGAAAGCGGGTCCGGTATGAGCATTTATACGATTACACGCGAAAGCATTCCTGTAGCGGGTAAGGTAACTGTCTGCCGTTGGAGACGGAGAGTGTGACGACGGTACCGGTCGGTGTGCGTGTGAAGGATGCGGGAACATATACGTTCAGCATGCCGGACGGGACAGAAGGTATGGCAGTGACCTTGCTTGACAGCGAGACGGGGGTACATACGGATATGTCGGTAGGGGATTATACGGTGGAGCTGCAAGCCGGCAGTTGCGAGGGGCGGTTCTATATCTCCATCGACCCGCGGAATGCAGCGACGCAGATTGACGTTGTCGGAGGCGAGGGTGATGAACTGCGCAATGCGAAGATATTACGCAACGGAATGCTGTTCATCCAACGCGGTGAGACGCTGTATGACGCTACGGGTAAGCGGCTGAATTAGGATGCGGTGACGGTGGCAATCCGTCATCATGCAACAGCGGTATTCTGAAATTACAGAAAAAAGTGTGTCGGCGGTTGTCGGCACACTTTTTTTGTGCGTTAGCGGGAAATTCCACTTTTCTCTTTCCCCTTTCAACACTCCCGAAAAATTAGTACGTCATCCCGTCATTACGTCAGTACGAAAAAATAATCTTCTCCAAAATTCCCCCTCTCTGTCCGACTTCTTCCCAAAGGTCGCCCAAAGGTCACCCAAAGGTCGCCCAAAGGTCGCCCATAAGTCAAGCACAAGTCCCACAAAGCTCACCCATAGGTCAAAAGTAACGGATAAATAGTCTCTGAACACTTCATGAATACTCACGTTATCCTTTACAAATTCCCTGCTTTTTGACACCAAAATCTCATAAAAATCCTTTTTTGTTTGCACATCTCCCTCAAATGTACTACCTTTGCACGCCGAAAATACATTATGCTTTACCAGTGGCTCATATCGCTTCCTATGATGGTCTGCTTCTTTTGGGCGGTCTTTTTTGCCGTCCGCGCCTTTGAGTATGGTAAAGACCCCTGGCTCAATACGACCATCTTGCTCTTTTTCGTGGCTGCAACGGTGCTTTATACCGACCACTGGCTCTATTTCTCTGAGTTTAAAACCTTCCTCGGTTTATGGTCTTACCTTGTTGCTAACCTCTGCGTTTATCCGCTTTATTATGCCTATTTGCGTGCGCTTACCCATTCGGAGAAGAGCATTGAGGTGCTTCTTTTTCTCATCCCGGCGGCGGTTATATTCATCTTTTTCCCGCTCAACGCCCGCTTCGGATGGCTTGACGGGGAGTATATGCTGTTCTTTGTGCGCATCTGCTTTGCCTTTGAGGTCGTTTGGGTCTGGTGGCGCGGAACCCGCTTGCTGCGCCAAACCCGCGCACGATTGGATGACACCTATTCCGACGACAGGGGACACCTCTTACACCCGACACTTATTATTCAGCACCTCTTGGGAATTACGGCGGCTATATCAATGTTGCTCAATTTCTTGGGGCGCGATTTCTTCGCGGAAAGTATGATGGCCACTATTCCCGCTGTATTGATGTCAACTCTGCTCTTTGCAATCGGTTATGTGGCTGACCGCACCCGCCTGCCGCAGGAAATAATCAAATCGGACTACTCAGGTGACGAACAAACTGTACTCAACGAAGAATCCGACTCCTTATGCAGCGGATTGACACACTCATGCGGGACGGACAACTTTACAGAAACAGTTCACACAGATAGACAGCTGGTGGAGCAGAAACGGCGAAGATGAGATTGACCTCATTGCTGTCAATGAACTGACAAAACAAGCCGTATTCTATGAAATCAAACGGAATGCCAAGGAAATAGACCTTCCTTTATTGGAACAACGGAAAAACACTTTTCTTACAGCCACCCGCCAACTAAAGAAATACAATATTTCCATTGATGGTCTCTCTATGCAGAATATGTAATCTCATTCCCCTTTCTAATCACAGCCACGCTTCAACCGCATGGCGGTGTTTTTCATATTTTTTCTACAAACAATGGCAAAATTCGTCACTTTTGTACGATTTGAGAGTGAGTTTTTACGATTTGAGAATGCTTTTTCATAAAAAAACACTATTTTTGCGCGTTGATTTGATTATTAATACACAAAATACTACGAATTATGAAGGTTCGTGCTAATCGAGTGTAAGCTCGCTTACAACACTCGACGAAGCCGAAGCTCCGGAAATTTATTTCATTAAATTTATGAAAAAGATTTTTATTATTTTGATGGCTGCAATGGTAGCAGCGGGCAGCGTTAGTGCTGCGGACAACAGTAAGAATGCAACTGCCCAAGGCCAAGCGTACAAGCACAGCTTAGGTATGGTAGCGGGTTCCGGTATCGGGGTCCAGTACAAGGTAATGTTCACTGACCATTTTACACTTATCGAGGAGTTCGGTTACTTGGGTAGTTTTGCCGCAGCCGGAAATGGGGGCAGTATGCCTACCATAGGTGCAGTGGACAACCTCGTCTTGGCTTCCAGTCGGCGTTTTCTTTGTCCTCTCTCGCCTAAATCTGCCTATATTCGGCCTAAAGGCTTATTTATGCCTGATTATGCCCCAAAAATCCACTTCCCTCTTGCATATCTCAAAAAAAAGCAGTAATTTTGCAGCGATTTTTGTTTGGATTTCAACCAAAAACAACAATTTATTTGTTTGGAATTTGTCCGAATACGGCATATTATTTATTTGGATTTTATTTGTTTTGTTACAATAAAACGTTAGTAATCAATGTATAAGGAACGGAAAATAGATACGGCATTATTAGACTGGGCTAAGAGTTCTAACCACAAGCCCTTGTTATTACGTGGTGCCCGTCAGGTAGGTAAATCAACCGCTGTCCGGCATTTGGGAGAGCAGTTTGAGAGTTGTGTGGAGATTAATTTTGACAAGCAAAAGTCTTTCCATCCACTCTTTAATGGCGATTTGGATGCACATGTGATTGCCTCACAAATAGCCAATCTGGTAGGCAAACAAGTGCAACCCGGCAAAACATTGCTGTTCTTCGATGAGATACAAGCCTGCCCCAATGCGATACTAAGTCTGCGGTTCTTCGCCGAAGATTATCCTCAGTTGCATGTGATTGCAGCCGGTTCGTTATTGGAATTTGCATTAGCCGAACTGCCCACTTTTGGTGTCGGTAGAATGAAATCGCTGTTTATGTTTCCTATGAGTTTTGATGAGTTCCTGATGGCGACAGGGAAATCCGGGCTGATTGCGGAACGTCAGAAGGCCTCACCTCTGCAACCGCTAAACGCAGTGTTCTATACACAACTTGTGCAGCAGTTCCGCAATTATATTATGATTGGCGGTCTTCCGGAAGTCGTCTGCAAATGGGATGAGACAGGCGATTACTTGCAGTGTCAGGAACTACAAGACGAACTGATTCTTTCCTATGAGGATGATTTTGCCAAATATAAAAAGAAAGTCGATCCTGTTCTTCTACGTCAGGTATTACGCAGCGCGGCATCACAGATTACCAATAAATTCGTGTATGCACAAGCTTCCGGAGAAAAGGCTTCCAAAGTGCGTGAAGCGCTGGATCTGCTAATAATGGCTGGTCTGCTGATTCCTGCTACGCGAACTTCCGCGAATGGTTTGCCATTAGGGGACGAGGCGGATCGCTCTTATCAAAAGATATTATTGTTTGATAGCGGTATCTTGCTCCGGCTTTTGAATATGTCGCTGGGTTCGGTTCGACAGATTACGGAAGAGATTCTGACGGCCTCTGAAACCGATTTGGTCAACAAAGGAAAGATTTCAGAGATGATAGCCGGCTTGGAGATTATCAAAAACATGCCCTCTAACCTGCGGCATGAATTATACTATTGGACGCGTGAGGAGAAAAACAGCCGATCTGAAGTAGATTATCTGGAACCTTTTGATGCGCGTGTACTACCAATCGAAGTCAAAGCAGAAACCCAGGGCGGAATGAAAAGTCTTTGGAATTTCATGCGCGAGAAGAATTTGAACTATGCTCTGCGATGTTCTTTGGAGAATTTCGGGCAGTTTGATTACGAAGACAAAATGGCGGAAGGAGCGATTCGTCATGTAGATGTAATTCCCTTGTACGCCATATCGCAAATGCCAATATTTCAGTAGCCGATTATGTTAGAGGACCGGCAAATTTAAGAAAATCGCCATAAAACTTGCACAATTCCAAAAAAAACAGTATCTTTACAGCGAATTTATACTTTAGAATGTATAAAATTAATGAATTTTTATATTTTCTAATATGTAAAAATTGCCTTCCTCCTTCCGGTATTTGTATGACACCATCAACTGGGACAATCGTTTGATTGTACTGAAAGGCGCACGAGGTGTCGGTAAAACAACGATGCTATTGCAGCATATTTGGCTTGCTATATTGATGTGTAATAGTTTGTCGCATTCTTTTCACCACTGCACTCCTCTGGGGTGCAGTTTTTTTTCCTAAAATGCATTTTTGTACGATTTGAGAGTGAGTTTTTACGATTTGCGAATGCTTTTTCATAAAAAAGCAGTATTTTTGTGCGATCGAATACCCCAAACAGTTGGAATGGCGCAACATGCTTCCCGTCAATGGCGAAGACAAGTATTATGTTACCACCGATATGGCATTGCAGGCTTTGGCGGCATTAGGTGCAGCCAACGACAGTGTGCAGGCACAGTTCAGTTACTATCGGGACAATTTCAACGCCAAAGTG
>CAJOKE010000058.1 GCA_905235225.1 Paludibacteraceae bacterium | reverse complement strand
AGCAAGTCCAACGGACCGATACCGGCTTTGAGTTCGTCCATCGAGATCTCATAGGTCTCGACACCGTTGAAGACATCGAGGAAGGTAGCCTCATCTAACGCGCGCAACGCGTCCGCGGTTGCGTTTCCGAATAATATATTAGATGCTTCGACAGCTGCATTATAATCTGCTTCGGAGTGAACCATGCACGTCACCTCTTTCGCCAAACGTTTCTGCAGCACGCGCAAGTGCGGAGCCTCTTCGTGTTCCTTAATCAGCGCCTCAATCTCTTCGCGGCTGAGGCTCGTGAAGATCTTGATGTAACGTTTGGCATCGTCGTCGCTCACGTTCATCCAGAACTGGAAGAACTTATACGGGCTCGTGTATTTCTTGCTGAGCCAAACATTGCCGCTCTCGGTCTTGCCGAACTTACCGCCGTCGGCTTTCGTTATCAGCGGACAAGTAAGGGCGAAGGCGGTCTTGCCGTTCATCTTACGCATCAGTTCAATACCGGTAGTGATGTTGCCCCACTGGTCGGAACCTCCCATCTGCATGAGGCAGTTCTTATGCTCGTTCAGATACACGAAATCATAACCTTGCCAGCAACTGGTAGGTGAACTCGGTAAAGGACATACCCTGCGAGAACTCGCCGTTGAAGCGCTTCTTGACGGAATCTTTGGCCATCATATAGTTGACGGTAATGAGTTTGCCGATATCGCGCGTGAAATTAATAAAAGTGTAGTCCTTCATCCAATCGTAGTTGTTGACCAGTTCGGCTGCGTTGGGCGCGTCGCTGTTGAAATCGAGGAAATGCTCGAGTTGCTCGCGGATACATGCCACGTTATGGCGGAGGATCTCTTCGGTGAGCAGGTTACGCTCGGCGGATTTGCCGGAAGGATCACCGATCATACCGGTTGCACCACCGATGAGCGCGATCGGTTTGTGGCCGCAGGCCTGTAGGTGACGCAACATCATAATTCCGCACAGGTGGCCGATATGCAAACTATCCGCCGTGGGGTCGATACCCACGTAAGCGGTCGTCACTTCTTTCATCAACTGTTCTTCCGTTCCGGGCATGATATCCTGGAGCATGCCTCTCCAACGCAATTCTTCTACAAAATTCTTTGTCATCGATTCAGTATTATTTCAAAAGCGGGTGCAAAGGTACACAAAAAAAACGACATATGCAAGTTTTATTGCGATTTTCTTAAATTTGCGGCGGTTTGGAGCCTTTCCCCTGTCCACCACCATAGGTGGTATTGCGCGTACGCGTGTGAGGACGCCGCTAAAGCGGCATGGCGGTCGGTCGGACTATTTTTTAGAAGATTTTTATAGGCTGTCCTTCGGCCTTCATCAGGTCGTTCCCGGGACATGGTCCCGTGATGGTCGTGTGCTACCTCCGTAACTGGCATGTGCTGCTATCCGCCTTACCATCACGGGATCATCTTCCGAGAACTACCCGGCAACCCCTTGGTCACTTTACTTGACCTCTTGACCTTGTAGGGTATAGGTCTTGTCGCCACGGATGATGTAGATTTGTCCGTTGCGAATAACCTTGGTACATTGTACTTGGTCACTTAGTACGTCTTCGATGCCTGTTCCTATAGCCGGAACATCCCATTTGTAATAAGATGGGTTGCTTATATCCAGCATGATTATTTTAGAACCTGTAAAATCACCTGTACCGTCTTCCCAATAATATTGGAAAGTAGTACCCCATGTTGACCAGACATATTCATCCGAGCCGTCACTATAGTAATAATGCGTATAATTGAGAATATAATTACCTTCCGAGTTTGCTTCCCTGACGAAGAAATAATTGCTCCCCTTCGCTTGCAGTTCTACGCTCCATAACTCATCTTCCTGATTGTACTGCAAAGGCATAGCAGTCGGTTCATCGGTAGAATATACAACCATTTCAATTGCTCCGTTATAATAGCCCGGTGCTCCGGTCGGGACTTTCAACCAAACAACAACATCCTCTACTTTTTCGCATAGTCTAAAACGATATCTGCTATTGTCCGAGAAATCAAAGACAATCGTTGTGTCTGCTGTTACTGCCGGCAACACAAAATTACTGAACGTTGCCCAAAGTTTATACTCTTCCAGATATTCCTGTAATTCGTTGCTCCAGTTGTCATACGCAGCATCGCGGAACTTAAATGCCTTTCCTTCTTCATCGGCTATCGTAATGGTGTACATCTTTTTGCCCTGTTCATCTGTTGTCTCAGACATGGGTACACCCGTATTCCAGTTGTTGAAATTACCGATGATAGCGGGCTTCATCTCCTCGCAGGCATCCGGTGCATAAAGATGAATGGTATAGTTATGCATAGGTATAATTACACAGGGGTTGTTATGGTTCTTCCAATATGCCAGTTCGTAAATATAGCATCCCGGAGCGGGATAATAGACATCCGCCTCGTTATTATATCCTGCCACGATAGCAGCCGTCTGCGAGCCTTCTCCGCCGCGTTTTATCCATGCGTCTGCATCACCGCTCTGGTATTCCCAAGAGAAAGCACCGTTGCTCTTGAGCTGTATCGGCTTGCCTTGTGCATTAGATGAATAGGGTATTTCCGCGGCATACCAACCTTCGAAACTCCCCAGAGCCGACATATGCACAAGCTGCTCCGGATCGGTAATCCAGCTACCTGCTTCGTCTGCCATATAAGTACCGGCAATAACGACATCATAGCACGGAGCGTCATCAAAATAGAGACACAGCACTACTTTATTGGCTACATCATAACCGGCTGTAGCAAGGTCTTGCACGGTAGGAATAGAAGGATCGGTTGTTTTCTCAGTTGCGGTGAATTGTGCGGTGTAATCTGCATCCGCCGTAGCAGTTGCAATAACCGGCGACCAGCCGCTGAACGAATAGGTATATTGCTCATCTGCCGGACGTACAGGCGTTGTACCTGTATAAGACGGCAGTTCCCCTTCTTTGACTTGACTACTCTGCAAAACCGTTCCGTCCCAATTCAAAAAACGGATGGTATAATAATTACTTGCCGTAGAGCCACAATCGACCACCGAAGCGGTTATAATCTTTCCTGAAGTGCTGTTAAGCGCATAACAGGTCGATGCAGTCACTCCTTCAATATTCACCGTCTGGTTCGTTCCGTCTGTCCAGATAATATTCACCGATTCCACACTCTCATCAAAGGTATATGAGTACCATCCATCCGCATCTTGGCTGACTACAATGCCCGGCCATGCGTAAAACAGATTCCCTTCGGATGTCCACGCCCACAAACGAACTACCGACCAGTCCGCACAACTCTGCGGATCCAAACGGATGGTGATTGGGTTAGGGGTATATTCAATAGCAGAGTAGGTTGCTGTGTATGTCGCATCCGAGATTGCAGCTATAACATCTGGTGTCCATCCTATAAAAGTATACTTGTACTGACCATCTTTGGGGCGAAGCGGAGTATTTCCTAAATAAACAGGTATCGTACCTTCAATTACTTGGCTTGTTTGTAATTCTGTTCCATCCCAGTTACAGAAACTAATAGAATATTTATTTGGATTAATTGGCTCAACGGTTACATATTCAATATCTATATGACAATCTTTTTGACTATTACATTGTAAGCATACAACCCATGATTTATCATATATTTCATCGTAAAAAATAGAAACAGAATCTGATCCAAAGGGAATTAGTTTTATTGTTTTTGTAAATAAAGTATTTCCATCGTCACAGGAAGAAGGATACGCTGCAATACATGATAATTCAATAGTATTTGTATCATTCGTTAAATTAGAAACAGTAATTTTTGCATATGTATCTATTTCTATACCATATAGATCTGTATAGTACCATACATCATTTTTCCCATATTGTGTTTCTCCTGTTTCTTTATCAAAATAAATAGCCTTTTCACAAGATGAACCATTTTCCGGGCTCGTAATACCCCATATATATTTAAAATCTCCCCAACATGTATAGCCATAGTATTTAGGACAAGTCAAATTCTTATATTTTACAACACTTTGCATTGGCACATATAAAGGCATATCGGTAGAATGAAAAACTACTCGACTTAATTCTGGAGGAGTTGTTGCTAAACATGTGATTGATTGAAGATTTTCGCATCCCACTAGTGCATAATACCATATAGAATTTATACTGCTCGGAAAAGTGACAGAAGTAATAGATTTACACATATACATTGCTTCCGTAGCAACATGATTAACCCCATCAGGTAGTATTATATCTCCTGATGCAGCCGCGGAGCAGGCCAATAAAGTATCCTTTGTCTCGTCATTAAACACCAAATACCCTTCAAGATAGCCATTAAGTTTCCTTGCTCCCCATGGTGCGCCTGTAGCATATCCATGATAAACAATATTAGGTACTTTTAGAAAAGCATCTTCAGATATATATGATACACTATCAGGAATTGTTACAGAAGTTAGAGAAAAGCAATCTCCGAAAGTTCCTTGATAGATACTTTTTACGCTTGGAGGTATGACTATATTTTCCAATGAATGACATTCTTGAAATGTCCTAAGTCCGAGATCTGTAAGATTTGAAGGTAGTGTTACTGTTTTTAATGACGAACATGAGTTAAACGCATCAGAACCAATATATTGCACATTTTCAGGAATGGCAATTGAAGTTAGCCCTACGCAACCACAAAACGCATATGAACCTATTCCAATGACATTTTCAGGAATAGTTATATTGGTAATAGGACAACTGGAAAAGGCAAAATCAGGAATGTTTGTAAGACCATTTGGCAAAGATACATTTTTAATATAATTACGGTAGTCATTCCATGGAACATAACTTGCCCAATAATAGCCTGGAGCACCACCAATTCCAGAAATTGTCAACGTGCTGTCCTCCGTATTTACCACCCATGTTAAATTGTCTCCATCAATTCCAAATCTCCCTGAGTAAATCTCAGCATACAGAATTCCAACACTTACTGTAATGGCAAATAAGAGAGAGAGTATTTTTTTCATGATAGTTTGTGCCGGTTATATCCCATCGGCTCGTCGGGTTTAAGACCTCTCCCTAACCCTCTCCCAAGGAGAGGGGACAGAGTTTGGCAGTTAATTAAAATTGTTGTTTTATCGTTTGAATCTTAATAATCGGACTGTCTTATACTGAAATAGGTTTACTCATAAAACTGATAAAAAGTGTCAAATTTTAAGATTTTAGTTTTATGAAGCGAACACTAAAACGTTATTCCCAG
>CAJOKE010000057.1 GCA_905235225.1 Paludibacteraceae bacterium | reverse complement strand
ATTAAAAGATAATAATATGCTTAGTAAAAATGTAGTTCTATTCATGCTTTGTGTGTTTATTGGACAAGTTCAATTATATCATCTTCGCCGCAAGGCATAAACAATGTATCTCGCCCATCTGCCCATTCGACAGGATAACTCGTCCGCTGCTCTTCTATGGGCAGCGAGAGTTCGACCAACGCATCTGTATCGGGCGACACATTACAGCCAGCAATCCGCAATACTTGTTGCTTGCCGATTACCCTAAACCGAATATGCCCATATATATCTGCATCGCGGCGGATAGGCAGACGCATTTCGCGTTGCAGGGTAATCATAGTGTCAAGCGGTAGATAATCTTTAGCGGTTAGACTGACACGCACGTCTTTACCTATATATCGCGGTGGAATATGATGCAAAACGGTTGCCTCCCCTAATGCGGCAATGGTATCTGTCTTTTGCTCCTTGTCCAGATAAAGCCGTAATACGGTATTCGTGCAAGGAGGCAGGTACTCGTTATGCGGAGTGGTCTCTTCCACCTGCATTTTCACATCCACCGTCTGCGAGAAAAACCAGGTAAGCCCCAGTGCCAAGACCATTAACAGTGCCGTCAACGAACCAAAGACAGTTCTTTTTCTGCGCCGTTGTTTGTCACGCAGCAGAAGCCCGTCGAAATCCAGTTGCAGCATCCGCGCTACCACCATCAGCATCGCCCTGTCGTACGCCTTACGGCGCGAGACACCTGCTTCGCGGATGTTGATACCTAAGATCGAATGGTCTTTGAGTGGGTCCGGATCTTTCGGGAAATGGCGTCTTAATGCCTCGGGGAAACACTCCGTTTCGGGAGAGGAACTATACGGCACACCATCCACAATAACGGGGATGATGCTATCGCGGCGACCTAAAGAAACAAAATAATCAATACCGCTATTGACATAAACCGATTTGGCGGAACGGGGAGAACAAACGACAATCAGATAGCGCGACTGCTCCATACGGGATTTGAGTTCCTGCATCAGTTCCTCGCCTGCATGCATGTCATTAATATAGCAATAGAGTGGCTTGATGCGCCGCGGGAAATTAGCTTCTTTGCATAATACAGCCGGCAGACGGTAATTCTCTATCGCATGTTGCAGGCGGACAGCATCCTTTGCATCGGCGCTCTGGAAACTGATAAATGCAAAATATTTATAGTTCGCCTCCATAGATAGTTCAGATTAAATAACAGGTCGTTTAGCTAAATGCTCTATGATTACAGGATATTTCTCGAAATCAATATCCGGGGCATTGTCAGGATGAACACATATACGCAATACTCGGCAACAAGAAGTCTCCCGAGCCACGGCGAAGAAAGTCTGTATCATCAAATCAATCTTCTGTTCCGTAGAGAACTCTGCCGGCAGATCAACAAACTTGTTTCCCATCACGGCAACATTGACCACATCATTGCGGTTAAGCGGATTAGATAGATTGCGCCACATTCGCTTCAAACAAGTAATATACTCTTCTTTGGAAATTTTGATGGTGCCGTTTGGCTGCAAATGGGTAAATGCTACACAACCGAAAGGCTCTCCTTCAACATTGACGCGACAAATCGTGCCTAATTCATATTGCTGCGTTCTGCCTGGTAAATCCTTGTTTTTTCGTATAGGTTTTGTCTGCTCTAACGATGAGTCAATGAGTTCATCTATCGCTATATTCTTCTGCCTGCATAGCTGTAGGAAAGCTCCATGAAGAGATTTGGGACTAATGATGCGCTCCAGTTCTGTATCAAACGTATCCACCGTGTGAATGACTTTCAGACCTTTTTGCTGCAATATATCGCAGCATTCAATAATCACCCATATATCGGTTTTCTTATCTTTGTACGCAGCCCTTGTATGAGGCCAATTCTTGATCACTGCTATAATAAAAAGCATAAACAGCAGCAAAACAAAAAGACCTGCATATGTGGAGATGTAATAAGGGATGGCCGCTTTTAGCCACATTGCTTTTTCACTTGGCAGGAATGCTATCAACGATCCGAATACCGTGATAACTAAAATGCCCCATTGCAAGAAATCAAGGGTACTTTGCCAAACTAATCTTTTCCAATGTTGTAAAACGTATTTTCTTTTACCTGTGTAATCCATGAGAAAGTAGTAAGTATGAGGTTTATCCTAGTATAAAATGACACTGATAACCTGTGTGATAGGTATTATATTTGTCTTTCGACCGCAAAGGTACAAAAAAAAAATGACATACGCAAGAGCGTACATCATTTTCTAGTTATTTTTATGCATATACGTCAGCGGAAGATGCATTTAATGTCAGTGAGTGACGATGATATTTAGATAGTCACAATTTGTGATTTTCAATTTTACATTTTACTTAATAACTCATCTGTAGTCTGCTCCAGTTTGACGAAGCCGAACCACTTTTTGCCGAGGTCTTTGAGGCTCGCACCAATTAGATACACTGTATCGTCGATACACAAGAACCGATCGTGCGCGCGGTCAAACTGCTCTACCTGAATAGGGGTATATTGCGCGTTGTGTTTCTCAAAATCAAGCGACAACTGACGCGAGATAGTCTTGGTATAAACAATCGCACCCACGCCTTTATTCCGCTTATTATCGTCCACATAATTATCAATCAGCACAATGCGTTTCTTCGCCTCGCGGATGCGATCGGCAACAAAAGTATAAGCATCAAAAATCTGACCGTCATAGAAAATACCTTCTGCCGGAGGCAAAGACGTGCGAACGAAGAAATCCACTTTGTTCTGTAATTCATGAATTTGATCTGTGTGTTCTTGCAAACGTCGGTCAATGCGGTCTTCTATGGTGGTTAACCGCTGATTTACGGCATAGCCTTTCAGCAAGTAATCTTTTAGAACCTTATTCGCCCACTGACGGAACTCAACCCCTCGTTTACTTTTTACTCGGTAACCGACAGAGATGATAACATCTAAGTTGTAATACGTGGTTTCATATATTTGGTCGGCATCCATACCCATGTGTGCAAATTTTGCACATGTGGTCAGTTCATTCAATTCGCCTTCTTTGTATATGTTGCGGATATGTCTGGAAATAACCGTTCTATCACGGTCAAACAGCAATGCTATCTGGTTTACATTGAGCCAAACAGTCTCGTCTTTCAGTTGCACCTCCAATTGAAACTGCTCATTAGGTTTGTATAATACTATTTCGTCTTTCATCGTCAATGAATGCCTTTTTCAATATGTCTTTTTTTACGCTGTCGGTGAGGTCAGACCTGGATAGCACTAACCTTCAGTTACACCTGCGTGTAACTGTTCTACCGGGAATACCAAATCCCAACTCTTGCCCCACACTATATTTCCGTCTTCTATCTCAAAACGGCGAAAATTACGAGGGTCAAGATACTTATTATACTGCGGATGAGGGTGACGACGGATGAAGTCACCTATATCCACTCGGCGGGTCGTTTGGTCGCTAATCTGCAAATCCACAGTACAGTTACCCGCATCTTTTGCTTCTATAATATACAATCTGCTCATAGTTACATTTTGCGCTGCAAAGATACTACAAATTTTGCACATACGCAAACAATTTAACAAAAAAAAGCAAAAAAAAGTTTTTTTGTTAAAATTTTTGAAAAAGTGACATTTTTTGCTGTGTAATTGCATGAATATTAGGGATTTATGAAATGATTGAAAATCAAAAAAGTGACATCAAGTGACGTCACTTTTGGTACGTGTCATTTTAAAGTGACACTTTTTGTTGTATCTTTGCACTCGATTTCAAAATCTAACAACTTTTTAACTAAACTTATTTTAACTATGATTAAATCTTATCTTTCTTACAATGTCAATTGCGTCCGGATTATCTGGACGCTAAAAAAACGGACTCAAATAGGACTCAAGTAAGGCCTAAGTAAGGGTAATCCTAGACCATTGACGGTATCATTTGGCGATCATTACGGACATGATAGACATATATCAGTCTAATTTTTAATTCATAATAATTTTTAATTTCTTATGGCTATAGCTAAATTATCAAATGGAATAGACGAACTCCATGGCGCGTTAGACAGCGTCAAAGATGGTAAAAGAAAACGCGCACGTCTCGTTTGTCGATGGCGACCGCAAGGCCCGCAGAGCTACGCACCGGACGGCAGCAAGTTACACGAACTCTTTTATATGCGTTTCCCCGAGGGACCTCGTTCCGAAGGCTATCAGCGTAATTTCAACATGATCTTAGCCGCACAACGGATGGCGCATGACATAGAGCGTGTGTGTTATCATCCGGAGGAGTTCGGCGAGGAAGACCTCGCTCAAGCCCGCATCTGGCAGGACAAGTACGCGGACTACCTGAAAACTATCCCGAAAGGAAGCACGTGCTACAAGCATTTCTATGGATGGATGTACACCGAGATCCTTCGAGGAATGCGGCGGGAAGCAGGGGTGGAGTAAATTATACATCAAAATGCCATATGCAAAAAAAACGTCCCATCGGACGTTTTCTTTTAAAAATTTGCATGGCCCCAAGGCAATCTCTAATCGTAGAATTATATTCAGCCCATCAAAAAAATCCCAGGGCAACCGCATCAAAATTTTGATTTTTTTTGATTTTTTAAATTTTCGAGAGAGCGGCTGTCGCATCGAAGATTGTTTCTTTTTGCTCCGCCTCACCCTTCGCGTTACTATTGTGCGATTTATATCATAACCTATTAATTTTATGTCATTTACCTA
>CAJOKE010000056.1 GCA_905235225.1 Paludibacteraceae bacterium | reverse complement strand
TTACGGGCAAAAACAGGACTATACATAATTATAGACTTCAGTCGGGATGGTTATGTTATACTTGCTGACGTACTTGCCTGTCGGGCTGATCATTCGTCGTCCGCTACCCAAATCCACACGACTCGTATCTATCGCTCTATACCAAGTATAGTTGGCTTTTTCAGCCAGATAGAGGAACAACCGCTTTACTTTGACCGACGAACATTGTTCCAGTAATTGCTGAACGAGTTTAGGACGCAAAGTGGTTAGCATTTCCATAATATAATACGTATCCATGAGTGTTTGCGCTATGAAAGGACGATTGAGACATTCCATGATAGCTCGTTCAGGAGAAGAGATAAGCAGTATTCTACCATCTTCTTCACGTTGCTCTAATCCGAGGCTATTATCCGCCCAAAGCGAGATGGTATGATAGCGAATAGTTCGATCCCATTCGGTTGTTAGAAACCATTGCGGTAGTTTTGCATGTGAATCCGTAAAGAGAAAAGCCAACGGTTTGCCCATTGGCACATAATGTGAGTAACCTCGTATATCCAAAGCGGTCTCGGCTCCTATGATACATTGCTTGCCGAGTTGGGAGTTATACGCAGATACAGCACTAAAGAGCGGCACATTTGCACCTGCCACTTTATACACGCCATGAGCCACTTTCTCAAGCCATCCGCTTTGCACATACGCGGCTTGTTCTGCCCGATTGATTCCCTGTGCTGACAACCATGAACTGAATAGCAGCGTATCTGTCCCAAGAGCATCTATTATTTGCTTAATTTTTGTAGCCATTGTACTGAATAATTATACATTTAAGCAAAAATCTGCGCAAAGATACTATATTCTTTTGAATTGTGCAAATTATTTGAGCAGAAAATGAAAAATAATCTGTTTTTGTGGTGTCGAAAAAGAAACAGCAGCCGTTATGGTTGCTGTTTCTTTTGACGATTTTCGAATTTCACCTATCAACTATCAATCAACTAAAAAACCTCTAACCTCTGCGCAACATACGCGCAAGATACGCTGTTTGAATCAATTTTGAAACGATGTCGAAAAGTATATGATTATTAAGATTAAAGGCTAAAATCTATCAGTAGGCTTTGCCTTCAGATTAGAGTAGATGCTATCACAGCAACCGACGCGCTTTGCACATCCGCGAAACGACCTCGGAATAATGCTCTGTATCGGCTATATAAGTGGTCATGGTACTATCTCGTACATTGCAAGGGTTTGGCGGAGGATGTTGTGCAGTTCTTCGCGGACGGAGGACGGGGAGAGGACTTCCAGTTTCTCACGGTGCCAGAGGAGTTGCTGATAGAAATTATAACACGGCACAAGATCCATCTCAAAGTCCGTCCATTCATCCGTCCGTTCTATCTCGCGTTGCGACTCATGGATAGGCAGCGCACGCACATAGTCCGTTTGCGTGCCATAGACACGAATACGGATAGTAACCGGCTGCTGGTAGTCGGAGTGATTGACACCGAAACTGCCTTTGAAATAGTCGGTAACGGAGATATTGGAGGACGGCTGCATTTCGTATTCCGTAAGGGCTATGTTCTCCATGCGCTCCAATGCAAAGACCGATTGTCCGTGGTGGTGATTGTCCGGCTCCGCCACCAGATACCAACGGCGTTCCCATGTGCGCAAGAAATACGGGATAGCGGTAAGGTGTTTCTTGGTCTGTTTGTTGAACGAATGTTATTTTCTGGGATCCTTGGGGAGTTTGACTCTTTCTGTTGGGAGCGTTTTAATGTCAGATTGTGTGGTAGATTTTGGCATTTTAGGAGAGATAGATGCTAATTCTACAGCTTCAGCATCTCCAGGATTCTGTATGGATTGTTTAATTTGCCCAGACATGCTGTTAATCAGCTCATTTAACTCTTGATTTGTGATCTTATCATTTTCTAATTCACTATTTACCTCAGTCAGTAAATCATCGATGCTAATTTTTTTATGAGCATTTACTATCTCAGAAATCACTTCTTTGATTTCATCAGTATTTCTTCCCATAATCAGTAATTTATATTTGTTAAACATGTTAATTACTCCCCAAATCCATACTCGTACACTTTGCTCTATACGCTTTTGCAACAGACTGGAGCATACAGTGGAGAAATTCTATTAGGTGTGTTTAAAAAGCTCGTTGTCAGATATAGTATTCCAAATCTTATCTCGGACCTAGGAACTTATCACCATTGAGGTGTATCATATGGTCAGGCATGTCTGCAATCCAAACCTCAGTTTCCCATGCCAATTCTTTGGAGAAACGTCTGTATGTGTCAAAATCAAGGAAAGCTGTCACAAAAATCTTTCCGGCATTTACGTCTTTCGTCATTTCCTGAATCTCCATGATACGTACCGGTGACATTGGACCAACAGATGTTACCGCTTCAACGAAATACAACCAATTCTTATCTGCACGATACAAAACGACATCTGGCATCTTATCATGCAACGTAATTGTGAAGCCAAGTTCGCTAAGTTTATCCACCTCTTTTACAAGATCTTTTTCAGTTGTGTCACCCAAATATAGGCATTGAGAGTTTGGAGCAAATCGCGGTGCAAACTCTTCAACTATCGCCTTTTGCAATTCGTTATGTTTGCCGGTACTTAAAGTGAAAGATATTCCGTTGATTTGAACCGGCATTTTCTGCATCTTCTTTTTGGATGCGTAAATAGCAGTTAGGCTTGTATGTTCCTTGCAAAAGTTTTGCAGTGCTTGGCTCTTTGTCACATTCTTGGCATTTATATCACGCATAACAGCTAAAAACTCATCTGTCAAACGATAGCGATAGTTAGGGCTATTCGTCGGCTTGCCATTATCTTCTATCAGAGCAACCGTGCGGAAATGATGCATGGCTTGTTTGCGGAATGTCTCGCGTGAGTTTTCTGCGTAAGTTGTGCCGTAGTTTGCATTAGCAAATGCAATAACATCATGAATGCGAATCCATGGTTGCTGTGCATTCTTCCATGGTGTTTTAGGCTTGAGGTTAGCCATACTCAGAATAGTCAATGCACAAAGGTCGGCTTGTTGCGCTTTCGGCATCCCGATAGTAGCCAATACTGATTTGATGACAGAAACTTTTATATCCATTTTTCTACTATTTGATCACAATATGCGGTTGTAAGCGGTTTACCGGATAGCTCTGCACCTATTTTACTGATAGTACTTGCAGACGGAATAGGCATTGCGTTTACTTCTGTTGAATTTACCTGTGTAGAACCATTTAGAATACGGTAATATCTATCGTATAAAGTGGAGTTAAGCAGGGCATATACACCATATAAAATATCCAATGATGGACATTCTATAAAATTGATTTTGTTTTGCGTACTGATATACTTGTATTTTGGGTAACGGCTTGAGAGATATACACCGCACTGCAAACGGCGCGGTTCTTCTTTCGATGTAAAGCGCTTTACAAATATATAGTTGGAATTAGATTGCAACAAACTGGAACGATCAGTATGAATATACTCACCGGACTTGCCAACAGGCCAGACAATTTGACCGTCTTTCCCTATGTGAGAGGAATAGAACAAGGGATAAGTTTCTATCTCCGGTTCTGCTTCGTCTTTGAGCACTTCCCGTTCGCGGAAATCTACCACCAAACCCGTGTGCATGGGCACTTTTAAGGTTTTGAGTGTATCTGTAAGACCGTTCACACGAGCCAACACCTCTGCTTCATCATTGTTGGTTGGCAAAAATACATAATGGTTTGGTGCTACTACGGTACTATAGGGAACTTGGAAATGTGTCAAGTCACTAAAATCAGCCGTTGAGCAAGAAGAAATATCAATCGTTTCAGGTTGTTGCAAGGTTTTCTTTACCTTGATAATCATGGTCTCTTGCAGCACCGATTCTTCGCTAAATACTTTATCCCGACTAACAAAGAGATGTACTGATTGAATTGTCGTGTGCGCAAAAAGATACTCGCGGAAGCGTTCAAAATAGGCACCCGATGTCCACGAACGAGGCACAATATAAACTAATTCACCGTTTTCATTTAGATTGTTAATCGCCATCGCCCAAAACAGGAAATACAGATTTGGCGCACCATAGCAAACTTGCGGCATGTGCAACGCCTCTGGTGCGTCTTTGGAGAGTTTGAGATAAGGCGGATTACCAATAATATAATCGAATTTATGCTCGGGAGGGTCAAGTAGGCTATTATCTGCGACAAAAGGTTGGGTGGTGATATAATTCTCTGCCAGAACACGATAAGTAAGATTAGCGTGCTCGTGCATATAATCTAAATTGTTTATGAGAATAGGAATAACTTTTGTATCATTCTCATAACAAACGAGGTGTATCTTTCCTTTGTATCCTCGTTGCATCAATGACCAAACGGCAGCTGCTGAAAGAATACCAGTACCGGCACCGGCGTCCAATAGTTTAATTTCCGGTTTGGAGAGATCGAAATGGAACATCTGCGCCATATATTGGGCAGTTCTATCAGAAGTGAAGAACTGTCCGTATTGCTTACGGTCCTCTTTCGGGGCTTGCGCAATAAACTCTTTCGTATGTTGTAATATGGCTTGAAGCATAATATCCCAATTTCGCCTGCAAAGGTACTGCTTTTTTTCGGAATATACAAGTGTTGGGGCAATTTTTTTACAGGAAAGCCCTGAAAATCCAGAAAATCCTGATAATCCAGACTGCTACGCTGATCCGGGAGGCGTTTTTACCGCTTTCGTTGCGGTGTTCTCCCGAATTAAATTCGGGGCAAAAGAAGAAAGACGCCCTGCCTTCTATGCCCGTCGGTCATTCTCAGGGTATTCTCAGGGTATCTTAATATATCGTATATCTAACGTGTATCTATCGTATATCTATCGTATATGTATCGTACTTGACAGCGGATTTAA
>CAJOKE010000055.1 GCA_905235225.1 Paludibacteraceae bacterium | reverse complement strand
GGCTTGCCACGCACAAGCGGTAATCCTCATGTCTGAGAACAGAGCCGTGAACGATGACTCTTCCGGCGAGCAGGCATAGATACCAAAACGTATCTCTCCTCTCCCAGCTTGCATGTGGCATATACGCATCTGCCTGAAATGCACGCCATCGGTGGAACATTCGATACAATAGTCATCCTCTCTTCGCGAGAAGCGATACCACATTGTTTTCACATCCTCGGGAATAGCGGTGGTAGCCCAGTCCGAATAGCCGCCGTTGGTAACGACCGAACCGAGATGTTGGAACTGCTCGTTCTCGTACTCCACAGACGCTTTGAGCCAGTTCTCGCCATCCAAGTACATCACAATGCCGCACTGGTCAAACCGATGGTGGCTCTCAGAGAAATCGGTCTTGACAACAAACGAGAAGAACCGTTCGCTTGTCTTCATCTGCAGAACGGGCGCATTGTCGTTGCGGAAGTGGTAATATGTCCGTTGCCAGAGGTCGGTATGCGGTTTGGTGGTGATGGAGATCACACCGTCTTTCATCTCCACCCTCTCCGGCTCGCGGGTCCACTGCATCTGATTATATATCTGTTCGAAAGTCATAATATC
The DNA here is from genome assembly GCA_905235225.1 of Paludibacteraceae bacterium. Lineage (GTDB taxonomy): Bacteria > Bacteroidota > Bacteroidia > Bacteroidales > Paludibacteraceae > Colicola. Next base: position 4,348 of record CAJOKE010000055.1, on the reverse strand, counting down.
TGTTTTGCTATTACCGCACATGCCTCGGCATCAGCAAGGGCATGGTGGTGGCTACAAAGTTATCCATTGATCTTTAGAACTTGCTTTGCATCAGCCGTCACACTTGCCCTCGGCCAACGATAGGCATATAGCCCGTCTGATGTCAATTGATAGTCTATCATTTGTCTTCCTTGCGCAAATTTGCGCAAAGGTACAAAAAAAATCCCACATACGCAAGTTTTTGTGGGATTTTTTTTGCTTTAGTTGGAGTATTTTTTATATATTCTTGCCTAATTCGTACGCCTCTTGGAGTTTGGCGTGACCTGCAATCTCGTGCGGATCATTCACGCCGCCGCAGAAAAGATGGGCTTTAAGCGAGCATTTTTCATAGCAGTCAATCCATCCTTGCAGACCGCTTTCCGCACGCTTGGGCGTAAACTCCTCGTCCTCGGCGGCGGTGGTCAGCAGGTAGATGTCGCGGAACTTGTAATCCTTCGGATACATGGCGTTCATCCGGTCGATGAGCGTCTTCATCTGACCCGACATCTCGTAGTAATAAATCGGCGTCGCCCAGCAAACGACATCCGCGTTGAGCACGGACTCCATGATTGCCGGCACATCGTCCTTGAACACACACGCGCCTGTCTCCTGGCACTTGAGACAACCGATACAGAACTTAATCTCCTTGCCCCGCAGCGAGATCAATTCCACTTCATGTCCGGCACTCTTAGCGCCTTCTGCAAACTTCTCCGCCAGCTGATGACTGTTCGATCCCGCACGGAGCGAGGTGGATAAAACGACTACTTTCTTACTCATATCTTTGTTATTTTATTTGCTGTCCTCGTACATCGTACATCGTCCCCTTATACTTCAAATAGACCTGCCCGTTTTCGATAAACTTGGCACTTGGTACTTGGTCACCGGGGACTGTCGGGGTGAGGTTTTCTGTTGTTCCTGCCTTCTCGAAGCGGACACTCACATTGCCGGAGCCGAGGGCAGCGGCAAGGCCCGCGGGATTGTCTATAGAACCGATGCGCGTGTAGGAATAGGAGCTGCTGAAGGTCTCATAGAACAGCACCACGCAGTTGTTGCCGTACAGCATCAGGTCGCCTGCATGAATCGTGCCGGGCTGGTAACTGTCCGTCGGCAGCGAGGAGTCCAGATAATGGTATTTCTCATTGCCGTTCAGTTCGGTCATCGTAACCGTCATCGGCAGCAGTTGCGCAAACGCTCTGCCTGTCTCGCTGTCCGCCAAAGTGGCAGTGAAGGTCTTGGCACCTACAATAACATTGATTTGCATAGTATTCTCCGTTTGGTTCAGTCCGTTGTTCTCCACCCAGTCAGCCACCAGCGCAGCCGTGTTGGCGCGGTTGGAGTTGTTAATCCAGAGGTTCTCACTCAGGTACTTCGCATCCGGCACTAACCTCTTGCTGTCAGCCACCACGCCGCTGATGCCGGAGGAAGCGGAGGAGACGATGAGTCCGAGTTTCTTACCTGCCAGCTCCCCGCCTACTTGGAAGAGATAACTCTGCATGATAGCCGCCATCTGGCTCCACCAAAGGGGCGTGACGATGATGATGGTCGAGTACTCGCTCAGCGAGACGTTCACCGGGTCTATCGCCGGATAGGAAGCGGCATCGTTCGGTGCGGCTTTGATGGCATTGAGCAACTGCGTGCCGAGAGCGTAACTGTTCGCCTCGTACTTGAGCCCTTTCTCGGCCGGTTCGATCTCCACCACATCGGCAGAGATTTGTTTGGTCAGTTCGGTGACAATCGCTTCGCAGTCACCGGTGTAGCTGTAGTATGCCACAAGGGTCTTGCTACTCGCCGCAGCGGATAAGCACGCTGTCGCAAGAAAAAAGAGAATACGTTTCATGTGTGTGTCGATATGTTTCATGTGTTTCAAATTTCGAGTGCAAAATTACTGCTTTTTTCTGACATACAATTATCTGATTTTAGGAAAGACTTGCCTGTTTTCCGAAAATTTATAGCAATCTTTTCAATCTGTCACGCAGCAATGATTTATATGCTTCTTTCTGCTCTTGCGTGATAAACGAGCGGTCAATTGTCTCTTCCCATTTCGGCAAACAGGAAGCAAAACGCTCTACTGTCCGGCGGATAAAATGCTCCGGCAGGTTAGCATGTTCTGCTGCTGCTTCAAAATCGCATAACTTGATATTGGATTTTTTTCCATTCAGCGTCAATGCCATTTCCTCTTTATCCTCCGGATTTACCAAAGCCACATTCACAAGGTCATAAGCAGGGGTAAAGATTTGTTGATTTGACGGTTTATACAACGAAAAGTTTTTCAAATGCATATCGTTGTTACCCGTCAGGAAACAAAAAATCAGCAGTTCGTAGAAATTCGTTAAATCCAATTGTGGGATTGCGGAATACTGAACGATCAGTTTGGCTACTTGTTCATAACTGCTTTTGTACTTGTCCTCCGTCTTTCGCTCTGCCAATTGGCACATATCTTCCATCAAAATCTTCTGCTCCTTTGCGCCTCGGTCGAACCGCCTGGTAATATATCCGAGACTCCCGTCAGCCAGCCGGATGAGCGAATGTCGTGCAACGGACAATTTGGCGTCCTCTGCCAAGTGCATGGTGAGGTCTTCCACTTCCGGTAAGTGTTCGAATAACTCGGTCTGGGGTTTGAAAACATATTGTCCCCATAATCCCACAATCGTCAAGCGTTTGCTGCCTTCGTGCTCTGTCAGATTAAGCGACAACTTGGCCTGTACGCCGGTAAGAGTGGTCTGCGAACGGATAATCTCCGTTGCCAACCGCTCCATGTCCGACTGAGTATATTCCATGAGCGGCTGCTCTTTGATACCAAATATCTTATTGGCGCAGGACGGATGAAAATCTATCTGCCCGGGTTCTAATTCCTTATAACAATATAGACATTTGCACATAAGATTATTCTTCTACAGGTTGTACACTAACAGCTCCGATACAGTCTTTGCAGCAAAGCAGCAGCAATCCCATCCGATCCAATTGGGAAATATCGCTATTACGCAATGCCACATCCAGCAACCAACCTTCCGGTATCAAGCCATCGAAAAAAGGATGAAGGATATTACTGTCATACGGCTGTTCGCGCAGAGGCAAAGTTAAGCTTACAGGCTCAGCATCAGCCTTTTCCAAGTATCGGCTATCATACGTGAAACGATATCCCGTTTCTGTTTCCTCCAAATGTCCCGCCAACAGGTCGCGGACATAGATGTTAGCTTTGCGCATGATCCTTGGGTTGGGCGGTTAGACAATAGTTAAACAGGTTGAGCAGTTGATTGACCGTATCCATACGGGCAGTTGTTTTACCCTGCTCCAATTCACGGAGGAACGCCAGACTTACTCCTGCTTTACGGGCAGCTTCCTCTTGCGTCAAGCCATATTGTTTCCGCAAGGCTTTGACCGTATTTGCAATTTCTGTTCTCATAATACTATATATTATAGTAGATAATATTGCATTTTATTTGAATTGTGCTTACGATAGTAAATAAAATTATATGTTTTTACTTAATTTATATACTATAATAATTAAAATCCGCTGCAAAGATACTATTTTTTGCCGACATCGGCAAGTTTTCTGGCAAGAAAATGCGAATTTTCTTTATTTTTGCCGATATATGCAAGTGTCTTGTCTGAATTGCCGATTATTAAGATTTTGCAGGATACGACAGGCGTACCTGCCACGTACGACTCACATACGAGACACCTACGGGACGATAGCACCCCGAAAATCGCCTCTTTTCGCCCCTTAAAAGTTTCCGATTATTAAGATTTAGATGTTATACCAACCTCTGCCCAAAAGGTGCTTAAGGTCAGCATAAGGTGTGCTATTTGAACCGATTTTGAAACGAAGTTGAAAAGTGTATGATTATTAAGAATCAGTGAACCCGTGAATTGTAGTTGTCAATCAGCCACTCTCAAGCCACTCTCGCGCCACTCTTAGACATGGCATAAGAAAGGTCGATTGTAAAGAATTCTAAACAACGAAAACAAGTGACCTTTCAGCCACTTGCTCTCGTATAGGGTTGCTATACCTTTGCTATACCTTTACTTGACTTCCTGCCCCGTAACGGTGTAAGTCTTATCGCTATTTTTGATATAGACATGACCATTGTAAAATTGTTTATGGGGAGTAGATGTTGTGTTGATGATTTCAATGTCACTCGTTTCTTCACTATATTCTCTAATAATGAATCGACTCCAATTTGAATCTATTTGATAGCGATGCATACAAGATGGTAACACAAATAACTCAGCCTGTGAATTGATACTATTTAGCGCATTTTCTCCTACTTCTGGCGTGTATTCGGCTAAACAAGTCATTTTAAACACACGCGTACATCCATTAAAAGCA
>CAJOKE010000054.1 GCA_905235225.1 Paludibacteraceae bacterium | reverse complement strand
CTTCCCCAGTACTAACTCCCCCGTATATCCTTGTCAAAAATCTCGGGTGAGTTGACGGAATGTCAAAAATGAAATCGTAATCCATTAGAATAGCTCGGGTCCGGTTAAAGGTCTGAGGGTTCACCCGGGCGAAGACATAGCAAATAGTCTTATTTCGTCAGAATTTTTGTCAATTTGAGAGTTCGAGACGGCAGCGGTATCCGGTTTTTCTGAGAAAACAATCCAAATTATAGTAAGAGGCAACCCGCGGGTATTTACTATTTGAGCAAATAAAATGCACCCTTCTCTTGCGCAATTCAGAAAAAAGCAGTACCTTTGCAGCGGAAAATAAAAGATCACACAATGGCAGATGTTGAAAAAATAAGTTCTCCGGAATTTGTGAAGCGCGACGGTATCATCGCTGATGCGGATTATATCCAGTGGTTAGCCGATGTCAAGAAACGCTTTCGCGAGAGCCAAGCACGTGCGACCGTCAAGGTGAACACAGAGATGTTGGAGTTCTATTGGAGTATTGGTCGTGACCTGGTGGCGCTTCGTGCGGAATCCCGATGGGGCGCAGGGGTTGTGAAACAGTTTGCCCTCGATATGCGTCCCGGATTCTACCGGCTTCTCGTACTCCAATGTGAAATACATGAAGCAATGGTACTCGTTTTATTACGACCGAATTGCAAAAAGCCACCAAGCCGGTGGGCAATTGGCGGATCAGGGAAAAAGCCAGCAGGTTGCTGACCAATTAGCAGAAATCGAAAAAAGCCAGCAGGCTGCTGGCCAATTAGAGATGCCTGAGATTTTCAGGCATGTACCTTGGTTTCACCATGTAGCCATATTTTCTGCATGTGAATCATTAGACGAGGCATTATTCTACGTAAACAAAGTTGCGAAAGAGGGGTGGAGCCGGAGCATGTTGGAGAATCAACTGGAGACTCATCTTTTTCAAAGAGAAGGAGCCATCCCGTCTAATTTTGAGACGACCTTACCCGCCGAACAAAGCCAAGGTGCTCAGCAGATATTCAAAGACCCCTATCATTTTGAGTTTTTGTCTTTGCAAGAGAATTATACCGAGCATGAATTAGAGGAAGCGTTGGTTCATAATATTACTCATTTTCTACTGGAACTCGGAAAAGGCTTTGCGTATGTTGGTCGCCAAATGGAATTAAGGATGGAGGATGGAACCGCTTTTTTCCCTGACCTTGTGTTTTATCATATCCCGCAGAAACGCTATGTTGTTATCGAACTCAAAGCGGTTGAATTCATGCCGGAATTTGCTGGAAAACTCAATTTCTATGTAACCGCAGCTGATGAACTATTGCGTGGAGAGGGCGACAATCCTTCGGTGGGTATCATCATTTGCAAGACAGCTAAGAAAACGGTAGTCGAATGGTCACTCAAAGATATTCAAAAGCCGTTAGGCGTGGCAACATACGAACTCGAGCAAATCGTTGAACGCACGGTATTAGAGTTAAAGCTACGAGAGAAATAGTGATCTTTGATTTTACTTGCCGTACGGGCGGTGATGTATGTTGCCCTCGATAGCGGAACGGAGGCAGCGCGGAGGCGGAAGGGAGGCAAGTAAGAGGCAACACCTACTTACATTCATTATCAGTGACCCAATAAAGACGTTCAGGATGGTCGCGAGATGGTCGCGAGATGGTCACGAAAATGAGTACTAAATGAGTGCTAAATGAGTGCCAAAAGAGTGCAAAACAGATGGATAGGCATTGCAGTGGAGTGCACAGCACTTGCCTCCGACATTACTCCGAGATTACTCCGACTTGCCCCCGATATCTGGTTTGCAGTTTGTTGTAAATGAGCAATTTAACGTCATCCAAATCTATTAAAAAAAGAAAGCGGCGCAAATGCGTCGCTTCTTTCTTGAGCTAACAAGTTCTGATTACTCAGCTACCTCTACAGCCTCAACAACCTCTACGGTGTCAGCGTGGCAGCAGGTGTCCTGGCAGCACTTTTTCTCGCAGCACTTGTTGCCGCAGCTCATTGCAACGAAAGCAACAGCTACGATAAGAATAACTTTCTTCATAAATTTTCAAATTTTTTTAAAATTTCTGGAACTTTGGCATCGTCGAGTCGGGTAAGCGAGCTTACACTCGACTTGCACAAACCTTCATACTTTTTTAAGTTAATAAAGCTTTATTTTACTTTTTGTTCCGCCTTTTTGCGAAAAACGATGCAAAAGTAATAACTTTTTTGCATATATCCAAAAAAAATTGTAATTTTGCGCAATAAATCGTGATTTTTATGAAGAAAATGAGTTTTTTCGATAAATCAGACCTTAAATTCATAGGTTTGAATATCATCCTTGCTGTTATTTTAGGTGTAGGAATTTTAATTGCTCTTTTTGTATACCTGCGCCACTATACAGAGCATGGTATAGAAGTGGAGGTAGCGGACGTACGCGGAATGGTTGAGTCAGATGCCATACCTGTCCTGGCAGAACAGGGTCTCCAACTGGTGGTAGTTGATTCTACCTATTCGGACGAAGTGCCGTTTGGTTCTATTGTCGATCAGGATCCCAAACCGGGCAGTCATGCCAAGCACAGTCGGGCTGTCTATGTGACGATCAATGCAACGACGAAACGCCAAGTGACCATGCCCAACCTGCAAGATATCAGTTACCGTCAGGCCGAGACCACTCTACGCGGCATGGGGCTGCTGGTGGATACCGTTTATGATTACGAGCCTTCCGCCTTTAGAGATCTGGTACTGGATGTCAAATGCAACGGAGTGAGTGTCTTGCCGGGAGAGAAACTGGCGGTCGGAACGAAAGTGCGGCTGGTAGTAGGTTTCGGACGCGGCACAGACGAGGTGGAAGTGCCATCCGTTATCGGTTTGACGTTACAAGACGCACGGAGTCTGTTGCTGAGGTATCGTCTCACAATAGGGGCTGTGGCATACGACGAACCGGAAGAAGAAGGTGTTCCCCAATATATCTATCGCCAGACACCGAATGCAGGCGAGCGGTTGATAGAAGGAGAGACGGTTGCATTGAGACTGTCTCAAGACATAGAGAAAGCAGCAAGCGGAGGAGGGACCCATACCGAAGAAGAGACATGGTTTTAGATTCGGAAATAGAGACCGAAGAGTTATGGGAACGATGGCGGTGCGAGGTGGATAAAGGTCAAGGGAAAGAACGAATTGACAAATATCTCGCAGAGCACATGACCAATACCAGCCGCAACCGCATCCAAACGGCTGCGGATGCAGGAAACGTATGGGTTAACGGAAAAGCGGTGGCTTCCAATTACCGCGTCAAACCCGGGGATATTATCCAAGTCCTGCTGGATCACGAACCGCATGATTTCACTATTACACCGGAGGATATTCCTTTGGATATCGTTTATGAGGACGAGGATCTGCTCGTAGTCAACAAACCGGCAGGATTAGTCGTTCATCCCGGTCACGGCAACTACGAACATACCTTGCTCCATGCGCTGGCATGGCATTTTGAACACTCAGCCGGGTCAGACCTGCGTCAGATTGATATAAACGATCCGTCTATAGGTCTCGTCCATCGGATAGACAAAGATACATCCGGCCTGCTGTTGATAGCCAAGACACCGGAAGCCAAGACAAATCTTGCCAAGCAGTTTTTTGACCATACAACAGAGCGGACCTACAATGCGCTTGTCTGGGGGACGTTCAAGGAAGACAGCGGTACGATAGAAGGAGCCCTCGCGCGCGACAACCGCGACAGGACGATTTATAAAGTATGGGATCCGGAAGAGTGTCCTCAAGCCAAAGAAGCGATTACCCATTGGCGTGTTTTGGAACAGTTTTTGTACGTCACTTTGGTGGAGTGCCGTTTGGAAACCGGCCGTACACACCAGATACGCGTGCATATGAAGCATATCGGGCATCCTTTGTTCGGGGATGAGAAATACGGCGGATGCGAGATTCTAAAGGGACTCCGGACGCAAAAATACCGGCAATATATTGAGAATTGCTTTGCGCTTTGTCCGCGTCAAGCGCTACACGCCAAGACGCTCGGTTTCACGCACCCGAGGACAGGCGAACGCATGTTCTTCGATAGCGAATGGCCGGAAGATATGACCAACTTGATCAACAAATGGAGGAATTATGAGCCGAATACTTTGGGTTGACGACGAGATAGACTTGTTGCAACCGTATATCATTTACCTAAAAGGTAAAAACTACGATGTAATAACTGCCTCTAATGGCGAAGATGCAATTGACCTGGTGGAAAAAGGGCAGTTTGATATCGTTTTTCTGGATGAGAACATGCCGGGCATGAGCGGACTGGAGACGCTGCAGGAAGTGAAACGGATCCGCCCCGAAGTGCCGGTGGTCATGATTACCAAAAGCGAAGAAGAGCATATCATGGAACAGGCCATCGGAGAGAAAATAGCCGACTACCTGATAAAGCCAGTCAATCCTTCCCAGATCCTTTTGTGTCTCAAGAAACATATCCACCAGCAGGAAATAGTGACGGAACAGGTACAGCAGAACTACCGTCAGGAATGGAGTGATATCACGTATCTCATCGACACCGCTTCTACAATCGAGGAATGGCAAGCCATCGAGCGTTTACTGAGCAAATGGGATCTTGAGTTGGCGGGTATAGAACCCGAGCAGGCAGGTCATTCCGGTATGCACAGCCTCATTGAGGATCAGCGTACGCAGGCCAATGCGGCGTTCGCCAAATGGATTGCTAAAAATTATGAGGGTTGGTTCGCTCCTTCCGCATCGCGTCCCGTTCTTTCGCAGGATGTGATGAAGCATGCCGTCTTTCCGCTTCTCGACCGCGGAGAGAAAGTGCTGCTATGCGTCATCGACAACTTCCGTTACGACCAATGGAAGACGATCCAGCCGCTGATAAGTGAGTTTTACTCCATCCGCACGGAAGAGCAATATACGAGTATATTGCCTACGGCTACGCAATATGCCCGAAATGCCATTTTCTCCGGTCTGCTACCGCTGCAGATACAGGAGATGTATCCTCAATACTGGGTGGAAGAAGACGACGAGGAAAGCAAGAACCAGTACGAAAAAGAATTGGTACAGACCTTGCTTGACCGCTACCGCAGGCGCGAGAGTTTTAACTATTGGAAAGTCAACGAAAGCGATTTTTGTGAGCGGGTCATTCAGCAGTTGAAACGCGTACAAACACCGCTGAATATCGTGGTGCTCAATTTTATCGACATGCTTTCTCATTCCCGCACGGAAAGCAAGATTATGCGTGAACTGGCGAACGATGAAGCGGCTTATCGCAGTCTGACACTTAGCTGGTTCAGACATTCCCCTACCTATGAACTGCTTCGGCTTGCAGCAGAAAGAGGCTTCACGCTGGTACTAACTACGGATCATGGTACCACACGTGTCAAAAACGCTATCCAAATCATTGCCGACAAGAACACCAACACCAACATCCGCTATAAAGTAGGGAAAGCACTCAACTGCGCTTCCAAGAACGTCATGACCATCGAGCAACCCAAGCGTGTAGGATTACCCTGCCCGAACGTCAGCAGCAGCTATATGTTCTGTACCGGAAGTGATTTCTTTGCCTATCCGAATCAGTTTAACTATTACGCGCAATATTTCCGCAACACTTTCCAGCATGGAGGTATTTC
>CAJOKE010000053.1 GCA_905235225.1 Paludibacteraceae bacterium | reverse complement strand
CTGGTCCGCCCATTCCGCCGGACAGTTCTCATGTTTGTACATCCGCTCGTTAACCTTCCAGCAGATATACAAACCTATAGCCCATAGCAGGCCGTACCAGCGGATTTCTAATCCACCCAAGTGGAACAGCACCGGGTCCACATCCCAAACTATTGCGTTAAATAACATACCTTCTTGCTTTCGACTTTCGACTATTTTGAATCTTTGAATTTTGAATTTTGAATCTTTGAATTTCGACTACTTCCCCCAATTCAGTTTCGTTCTCAAACTCTTCAGGAAGCTGTTGTCTCCTATCTGAACCACTTTGGTGGTATATCCTGCGCGTTCGATATGCAGGCACAGTTCTGTACTCAGGCTCTGGCTCCGGCCGTCAACGGACACCATGTAGGTGTCGTACCGGCTGCTCACGCGGATGTCGAATTTCCAGTCGTCCGGCACAACGAGCGGTTTGACAGTCAGGCTGTGCGGCGCGATAGGCGTCAGAATGATCACCCTGTTTTGCGGCACAACGAGCGGTCCGCCGATCGAGAGGTTGTATGCCGTGCTGCCCGTGGGAGTGGAAATGATCAGACCGTCCGAATGATAGGTGTGCAGCAACTCGCCGTTCACCTTGGTCTCGATCGAAAGCATGTTGGTCAGACCTTGTTTGAGAATCGCCACTTCGTTCAATGCGTTAGGCGCCATGACGAGGTCGTGACGCAAACTGCCGTCTTTGTCTGATACACTGACCTTCAGCAGACTGCGTTGCTCGATCGTGTATTCGCCGGCGACCAGCTTCTGCAAAATCCCGTCCAGATCATGGGATTGCACGTCCGCCAGAAAACCCAGATGACCGACGTTCACACCCAAAACAGGGATATTCTTGTCGCCTATCACGGCGGCGGAGGTCAGGAAGGTACCGTCGCCGCCCACTGACAGCGCAAAGTCTATCGGCTCGCCATAGACGTTCTCCGGCTGCTCGTCGCTGTCCCAGTTCTCAGGAAAACCCGGATACTCGCGCAGGTCCAGTTCCTGACGCAGTTCCTGAGAAAGAAGCACATGCACGCCTTTCCCCGTCATGAACTCCAGAATGTGACGCACCTCTACCAGAGTCTGCGACTTCATCGCGTTTCCAAATATAGCTATTGTCATAATTTTGACTTTTGGCTTTCAGCATTCAGCTTTGCCTGCTTTCATCTTCTGACGGCTGATGGCTGACGGCTGATGACTAAATCCGCTGCAAAGGTACTGCTTTTTTTGCATATATGCAAATAAAAATCAAAAAAGAGACCACGCAGGACGAAAATTTTTTGTGTAAATTAAGCCTTCGTCCTTTCACCTTTCACCTTTCACCTTTCTTCACGTTGGTGCTCATTCCCAAGTATTTTGCTATAATAATCCAAGTAAACTCAATTTTTATTGCAAAATCCTTGCACATGTCAAACTTTTGTTGTACCTTTGCAGCGCAAAGGATTTTACTATGGAAGACAATTTTGCCATACAACTTTTTGAAGGAAAGAAAGTCCGCATCGTTTGGGATGAGGAGCAGGAAAAGTACTATTTCTCGGTCGTAGATATAGTACAAGTTCTAACGGATAGTATGAATCCAACCGACTATCTTAAAAAGTTAAGAAAGCGAGATCCGGAATTGGGATCGTTCCTAGGGACAAATTGTCCCCAGGTAGAAATGTACACATTTACAGGAAAGAAAAGAGTCACATTAGCCGCTGATTTACAGAGTATTTTCCGTATCATTCAATCTGTTCCGTCCAAGAAAGCAGAGCCTGTGAAACAATGGTTAGCGCTGTTGGGAGAGCAGCGCATAGACCAGATGATCGACCCTGAACTGACATTTCAAATGGCGGTGGAAGATTACCGCCGGCAAGGCTATTCGGATAAGTGGATTAACGAGCGCATGCGATCCATCGAGATGCGCAAGGAGTTGACGGACGAATGGCAACGAGCCGGAATAACGGAGCATATAGACTTTGCTATCTTGACGAATGTACTTACGCAGGCATGGAGCGGGATGACCACAGGCGAATATAAGCGCCTCAAAGGACTGACGAAAGAGAACTTGCGCGACAATATGACGAATGTGGAATTAGCTCTTAATACATTAGCCGAGGTGGCTACTACGGAACTTTCCCGCCAACGAAATCCGAAAGGTATGGCCGAAAGTCAACAGACAGCGCAAGCTGGAGGCAAAGTGGCAAAGAACGCACGCGAAGATTTAGAACGGCAATTAGGACGTAGTGTTATCTCTTCCGAACGGGCTTCTGACCATCTCCGCCCAATCGGAGATAACCCGACGCAAGAATTGCCATTCGATAGCACAGATAAAGACGATAAGCAATAAAATTCCCTCCAAAGGTTACTTTTGGCAAACGATGATCTGAACTGAAAAAAGAAAATTTTCTCAAATTAATTGAAAATGACAATTTTATTTGCACATGTCACTTTTTTGTCGTACCTTTGCACCCGCAAAAACTTATTGAGCGCGTGGCTCACTACCTGCGTCTGGCGTTGCAATTCAGCGGCACAGAGGTAAGGCTGAACGGAAGTCTTATGTTAAGAGCGGGGTTTAACACACACCAACTCAATTTTACGCAGCCTGCCCCAATTCATCGGGCGGGCTGATTTTATAACATATACTCGTTTTCTTCCCATCCATTCTATTTTAAGTTCCACAACAGCACATTGCTCCAAATCACTATCTGTCTTTCTTGCTCCGCTAACAATAAAGAAAAAAGCGTCTCTATTATCTTTGCGAATCTCATCAGACTGATTGATAATCATCGTAACATAATTGAAGGCCTCCATTCCTAACGATGCCAGTTCTTGACTATGTTTATTAGCGACATGTACAATCTCACGTTCTGATATTAGAATGTCTGCTGCCGGTAATTTCTCATTCATCCAGCTATGCAAGCGAACACGACCAATCTTGATAAATCGGTTCTCATTATGCGCTTTCTTGCCGCTATTGGCATTTGAGCGCTTGGGTAATTGTTTACCACTTGTTTTCATACTTACCAATCCGGATAAATAATCTTTCTTGCTTCGCCTGAATAGCATTTCTGTACACTTTGTGCTGTTGTTTGGATGGCTAACATCATTGGGCTGCGATGACCGGAGATATTCACATCCATGGTGGTTATTCCTAATAGTTCGCGTTTTTGCTCGGAAGAAATATCACTTGTTACACCACCCTTTTCCCACATATCCAGTACTTTCATATCCACAAACGGGCGGTAAGGCTCCATGATATCATCTGCCAGACAATAGGCATCATAACGGCTATGATGATGAATACCTAATGTCGGTAATAATCCGGCTCCAACCAAAGCTCTCGCCATCATTGCGCGCACTATACTATAGCCGTAATTAAGCAAGTTATTAGGCGGTAATCCTTGCGGATCACGGATAAACGCATCTTTCTCAAACATATTGCGCCAATAGAAAGCAGCGGCTCTCGCTTCCATGTTATCCGTATCGCCGGAACGCACATCTCTCGCCCATTTGAGCATGTTAGTATGCTCAATGTGTTGGGCGCCTAAGACATGCGCTTGTCCAAGAATTTTTGCCACTACTGTTTGTTGCCACATCTGCTTCTTGAGTGGTTCGGAAGCATCTATCTGTGCACGAAAACGCTCGCTTTGCAGATTATGGCCGTCCAACGGAAGCATCAATCCTACAGGCAAATGTTTGTCGTTGCTTGTAACAATCGCGCAGTTGTTAGCTAATAGTGCATCTATCAAAGCGTGTGTAATAGTGATCTGCTTATGGTCAAGAATTACCACCCCGACATCCTCTATAGGCACAGTTCGTGTAACATCTTGCAATTCGATTACAATCTGCTCCAACTTAAGGCTCAACCGAGCCGGATTCTCAAAACACAATACACGTTTTATCATACCTTGTGAATATGACCTAATACATCAACTTTTACTTTTTGAGGGAATTTTGCAAAAAGACTTCCAAAACTACGCGCCCTGACTAAAGCACCAGAGATAAAACTTGCTTCTCTACCCTTTTCTACTCCCTCGTACTTGTCGTCTACTTTTGTTTCCGTATGATATCTAAAGGAATAATCATGTGCACTAATACTTTGCACTCTGTACAGATGCTTGTTCAACGCAATGTAATTTTGTTGCTCAATAGCATCGTTGAACTCGTCTTCTTCCATGCCTAAAACAAACATTTCGTTTTCTTGCATAGAGAACACATATTGCCAATCATCTTTTGGTAGTTTCTCCAAGAACTCTTGTGGTAAGTCTTTTTCAAGTAACCTATCCCATACCTCATGCGGATTTGTGATTACTACAGGCACGCCATAGCGCTTACGCTCCACCGCATCCCAGAAACTAACCACCATTTCTTGGTATTGCCTATCTTTATCTTTGTATATAGCAATATGGTGGTTATTGCCTTTCTTAGCATAGCCAATTGGTTTGCCCATTTCGTCATATTTAATCGGCACAACGCCATTCTCGGAAAGAGAAGTGTAGCAGCGTACACTCTTAATCTCCATGCCTTCTGCCGAATAAAGCGGTTCCTTGAACGCATCCTTTCCTCGTTCGGCAACACGTTTCTGTACAAGTGCTCTGATTGTCGGATTTACGATATTCTCCGGTTTCATAGATGGATGGTTTAGAGCATATTTTACAATATACTTATCGCCTAATTTTCCGTAAATTGTTTCTTCTGTCAACGCCCCGCGTGGCACATCTATGCCACGTTGTACGATAACACGCTTCCCTCCTTTATATATTGCGCGACGCGCGGGTGTAGTAACGCGTTTGCCGGCACGGAAGGAAACAAGAATCCCATCCACAGCATTTGTTACTTTATCTACCGGAAAATGCGGCTGTTCGTTAATCCATTTCTCCAAAATGGACTTCTTTTCATTGTAATGCGTACCCGCCTCTTTGACTTGTTTTTCCATGAAGTCATGGGATGCCTCCAATGTATTCAAACGCTGAATATATCCTTGGTGAGTCAAAGCTACTGTCAAAGCATCTATAGCATGGTGGCGATGGTCAATTCGTTTTGTCCAGTTCTTAATGCGTTCCTCCGTATGTTTCTGTCCGGCATGTTCAAAATCAACGAACTCTGTCAATCCTTCAACTTGACGGTAGCGTGGCAGATTGAGCGTGTGTAATATCTCATCATAGCCCCATTGGTGACGCAAGAAGTCAGTTACACTACCGCCGCTTGTCCATACTTGGCGGATTCCATCTTGCAGTACTTCAACTGCTTTTACCGCAATGTATTGGCTCTGACGTAACTGACGCTCTATGAAATCTGTAGGAATATCCGTCTTGCGCCATAATAAGTGGTCTCGCTTGGTTCTGCTGATTCGTTTTGCAGTAAACGCCTCATCTACACGACGTTTATATGCCTCAAGTTCTCCAATAGGCTTTGTTTCCATATACTCCATTGCCGTTTGGTTGTCTTTCTCATGATTGCAACGACGACAAGCACAAACCTTGTTGCTGAAACTGTCGTCAAACAAGATACTGCGCGGGATGATATGCTCAATCTCTACATCAGCCCCATTCAGAAACTCCGACAAATCAATCGTCTTCCCGCAATAGAAACATTGATGCAGACTTTCTTCCCACATCTTATATTTTTGTATGCGCGAGCGTGATGGACGGATACCAAACTCGGCTATCTTTTCCGCAATCTCTTTGTTACGTCTTTCATTCTGCCCCATCGCTTTATAAGCACTCTCGCGCTCGTCCCGGCTCTGTTTCAATTCGCGAGCTAATTCTACACGTGCTTCGTCAATTTCGCCATATTGGTCTTTGAGAGAATTGACGATATTAATCATCTGGTTGAGTACTTTCTCTACCACCGGTTGACGCAGTTGGTTCTTTTGCAACAATTGGATGCGAGCACTTAATGGACGCTGCTCACGTTCTTCGCGCGTCATACTGTTGGAATGATTGATATTGATGCGCTTGCACGCTTCGCTGTACATCATTCCTTCCATTAAGTACGGCAACAAACGACGGATGAACTTATGGGATTTATTAGCGTAGCCGGGCTTTACGAAATCAATCTTGCATAAAGCCTCAATCACCGATTTGTCGGTTATCTGGAATTTCTCTTGAAGCGTCTTGGATAGTTCGTCTGCATTTTGCAGAGAATAAACTGCGTGCCATAAACGGAACAGCGGCGTCTCTTCTATCTCAGGACTAATCGTCCAGAACACCTCACCGGTGGCAGTGTCCACTACATCTACATGCTTAATCGGCATCTCCAACCATTGGTCATATTTGCCTTGTAAGGCATCGCGTAACTGGTTGAGCGTGGCATTGCCCTTAATGCCTTTGCCGATTGCCTTTCCTCCATACCAACCGTCCTTCTTTGAAATTCCCAATATCTTTTGCAAATGCGATACTTTCAATTCTTTGTTGTGACAAAGGAAATCAACGATTTGTTTGCGTTGCTCTAATGTGAACTCATATTTCTCGTTGTTGCGGTTGGTGAGCGTGATATTATTCGCCGTTTCCCACATTGCACAC
Organism: Paludibacteraceae bacterium; assembly: GCA_905235225.1. Lineage (GTDB taxonomy): Bacteria > Bacteroidota > Bacteroidia > Bacteroidales > Paludibacteraceae > Colicola. Next base: position 1,004 of record CAJOKE010000053.1, on the reverse strand, counting down.
AACTGCGCTAAAGGCGAAGTTCTCGGTGCGCATTTGGGACCGCCATAAACAATCTTTCCATCCTTTGTCTTATAAGGGCGGGCTTCAAACTCACAAAGACTTACCAAGTGTTTGCAGGACTTCAGCGGACGTTGATAGAAGATGATTCTATCGCGAAGGGTGTCAATGAACTCATCCGTCAACACTTCGGGGTAGAAGACACGCTGCACTTGCATGATTTGATTGAACTCAGCGATATATGCTGCACGCGGAAAGACTTTGTCTTTGATACGATATGTATAATATGGACCATTTGCACGCTCAATCTTGCTGCGCAACAACTCTAAATAAAAATGCTGTCCGATTGTCTGATGAGCCTCCTGTATCTCTTTGTATCGTTGATTGACAGTTTCTACATATTTAGTCTGTTTGCTGTCTCCATTGTCATCTGCCTTACTGTGCTTGTAACCACGTTTCTGGTTAATGTGATAGAGTACTCGACCTATCTGCGGTAGTGTCAGTTGATGTCCATCGGTAGCCGCGTCACTGCGTAATTTCCATAAATCAATGACATTCTCATCCATCCGCTCCGGTAACATGTTATTGTCGTGCAAAGCCTGTGTCAGCAATGCCCTGCGCATCTGATAGCGGTTGTACCCCTTACGGGCTGTGCGACGTTGCGTACGGTCCGCATTCTTGGTGATTGCTTGCCCTTTGGAGAATTGGTCGTTGTCATCTTTACTGATACGCACAATACGGCTACCCATACCCAATATCCGTTTGGGTTGGTCGTCTTCCGTTTCAATCAAAGCCCATCCTATAGAGCCTACACCTAAATCCAAACCGAGAATTTTCTTTTTCATTTTAACCTGTGTTTTTCTTATTCAAGATAATATTGCGTGCAAAGGTACTATTTTTTTCTGACATACACAAAAAAAATCTGCACTTTTGATGCAGATTTGGTTATTTTAAGCCTTTCCTGAGTTTTGAGGCGAACACCAGACCGTTAGTCACCGCTAACAGAA
>CAJOKE010000052.1 GCA_905235225.1 Paludibacteraceae bacterium | reverse complement strand
TCAATCGTATCAGTTCACAACTAAACATTTCGACCTGATAAGCGGTGAGGTCAGCAACGGCTTCGTCGGCGACAGGTTTTCGAAATAGGTTCTTCTTTCTTTTTGCTTTTCCCCCGAAAGGAGAAAGTAAGCGGCTCACAGTGATGTGGGTCACTTGTTTTTTTCTTCTTTCAGGGGAAAAGCCCCGCGGTTTACCACACAAACAAGTGCATACCATACAAACTTTGCAAAACTCGCTCAAAACACGCTAATTTAGCAAAATTACGCATATAAATTTGTGTATTCCAATAATTTTCACTATCTTTGCACCCGCAAAGGTGCAAGCCGCCCATTCTTGTCCGATGAAGCATCGACCATATATGGGTGATCAAACCCTTTGCATGACATAAAAGGCGTTTATTGACGCTTGTTTTGGCTTAACTGAATCTAGCAAATTTATCTGCCCGAAACAAGATAGTGCAATAAGCGTCCTCGTGGATATGTTATATTCAGTCTTCGCCCGTGTATGGGTGGGAGGGTGAAACATATCGGGCGTGGACGTTATTGTTTATTCTTGCAGAAAGGTTTTGCTAGAACCCAGTTAAGGAGAATGAGCCTGAATAATGTTCGCGCTTTTCTTGTGTTATACTATTTATTTTAAACTATAAACAACATGGAAACATTAAGTATTCCTTCTGAGAAAAAACATTTTGACTTAACAACGCCAGCCGGAAAAAGTACAGCCCTTGGTTTCATCGTGGGAGCTGGTGGTGTAATTCTAATTACCGGCCTTAGTATTTGGTTAAACAAACATCTAAAACTCACTAAAGAGTCGAGTAAGACAATATCGGATATTATTGCAGCAGGTAAACATCATAATGTCGCGGAAATGGATGTGACCATTGAAAATACAGCGGGTATTCAATGTAACATTCCCAATGAAAGTATTGATGATATGAAAATCAAAGCAACTGTCGGGTGTGATAATAAAATCACATTGCACGTTAAATATAAATAATGTACAATTTTAAAAATTTTATACAATGAAAAAGTTATTTTTATCTTGTTTGCTGTCGGCTCTATGTTTGACGAAAAACTTTGCTGTCAATTATTCTGGTACTTGCGGAGCAAATCTTACGTGGTCGTTTGAACCATCCAAAGGTGTTCTTACTATTTCAGGAACAGGCGCAATGGATGATTTCAATTACAACACTTCTGATGAAAGTGCTTGTATTTTTGCCCCATGGTTTAATGCAACTATTCGGAGCAACACAACTGAAATCAACATAGAACAAGGAGTTACAACTATTGGAGATTGCGCTTTTTGGGGGGTCGATAAAACATCTAAGGTTACAATTCCCAATTCCATAACTAGAATTGGACAGTACGCTTTTTATCAAGCAAGCCTTCAAAATCTCAAACTGGGTGAGAATGTTACAGCAGTTGGTTATATGGCATTCATGTATAACCAACAGTTAACATCAATAACATTGAATAGCAAGCTTATGGATATCTCATCTTATGCCTTTTGTTATTGTAATAAGCTTACTGAAGTAATTATACCGGATAATGTAAAAAGTATTGGCTTTTCATGCTTTAGAAATTGCAGTGAACTATCTAAAGTAGAAATAGGCGATGGTGTGACGGATTTAGGAGGATCTGCCTTTGCTCTTTGCAAAAAATTACAATCTGTAAAACTTGGAAATAACGTACAAACATTGAAAGAACTCGTTTTTGAAGAATGCACCTCTATAGAAAGTATCGAAATCCCAAATAGTGTACAATTGATTAAAACGACAGCTTTTGAAGAGTGTAGTGGATTAAAAAAAGTACATATAGGTAGCGGAATTAAAGAAATAGAAAAAAGTGCATTCTACGAGTGTTATAATTTTAAAGAACTAACAATAGAGGCCGTCAAGCCTCCTACTCTTGATTATTCTTTCTGGCAAACCGGATTAGAGATTGTTTACGTGCCTTGTAATAGTGTTGAAGCATACAATCAGGCAAAAGAATGGAGAACCTATACCATTTCTAGTATAGAAGATGATTGTGGCTCCGAAACAACCCAATATACCGTTTCTGTTGCCTCTGATAATACGACCATGGGTACCGTTTCCGGCGGTGGGCAATACGAAGAAGGGCAAACTGCTACCATTACAGCTACTCCTAAGAGTGGTTATAAGTTTACCAAATGGAGTGATGGCAGCACCGCTAATCCATATTCATTTACAGTAACACAAGATGTTTCACTTACAGCCTATTTTGAACAATCTACTACACCGCAGCCTGAGAGTTCTACTTTTTGGAATTTCAGCGACGCAGCCTTCAGTTCGTTAGGAACCATAACGTCAACGAAAACAGTTCAAGGTCTAACATTATGCGCTACAAGTGACAAGAATATGGTTGTTGATGAAAGTACTCAGGATATAGACGGTATCTCGTTCACGCACCGTTTGAAATTGAATGGAACAGGCGACGCTACCTATCGTTCATTGAAATTCAATGTAACAGGAGATTGCATAATAGATATTTATGCTAAATCTGGTTCAAGTTCTGCAGACCGGTTGTTGAATATTGACAAAGGCTCATTTGGTAACACGTATGCACAAGCGAGTGCGTACGGGAGTGCTATTTCTAAAGCAACGGTACAATATACAGGCGGTGCAACAACAATATATGTGTATTCGTCAAGCAGTGGTATTAACTTATATGGAATACGTGTAACCTATAAGAATACAGAAGACATAGAAAACACTGTTGTTCGTACGGAAACACAAAAGATTCTCCGTAACGGTCAAATCTTCATTCTCCGTGGAGACAAAACCTATACTCTCCAAGGTCAAGAGGTAAAGTAATGTCGTCTAACCTTATATAAACATAAACGCGAGATCAACAAGTCCCGCGTTTAATGTGATAATCCTTTCTCTGCCTTACATTCTTTTTTTGAGCTTTTCCCCCGAAAGTAGAAAGTAAGAAGAACCTATTTGGAAAAAGACCTATTTGGCAGATGTGATAGAGCGGCACAATATTCGGAATACTGAGTTGTTGGAGAATTTAGCGGATGTGCTTTGTTCGGCAGTAGTCATCGTCGGCGATGACATTGCCCCATGGACTGATGAAAAGGGTATTTCCTATATGGGGCTCTTCCAATTCTTGCGAGATGGCTTACCGAAATAAACGCCATCAGGGCGCGGCGGAGTATAAACAATCATCCCCATCACGCGGGTGACAGGGATGAGAGAGAGGAAGGAACTAAAGGGAGAGAGTTACAATTCAAATGGAGAGGGATCTCCTGGAGCTCTCACGATGATAGATCCGAGGATGCGCTTTTCTTCATCATCCAGCATGGGGTGCGACCGACATGTTCCGGTCATCGTCCCGATCAGACCTTCACCCAATCCTCCTCCGAAGCCGCCGCCTTCGGTCCCCTGCACGCCCTCAAAAGTGATGGTTGTAGCAGGGTCACTCAGCGTTCCGTAAACCATAATCTGATCTTCTACAGAAACATCCGGATCAGCGCTGTCATAAGGTTGGTAAAGGAGGGTCATATTGAGCGATATATTACCTTGCGTACCGGTGATTTGTATGCTGTTTCCGCTCCGTGATGCGGTCACTGCGCCTTGGTATGTTATTATCGCATCGTGCTTAATTCCATCTTCCATATATTTAAAATCACCCCATATATCGGCATACACATTCGTCAACTCATTCGGATCCATTGTAAATTCAATATTACGCGATGTATGCACAAGTCCATCCTCCGATCGTCCGGTAAGGGTAAACGTAGTACCCTCTTTGGAGCTATCATACGGTTTGAACATATGTATATTCGGCGCCATAGTGAATCTCACTCGGTAGTTTCCTTCTTGCTCCAACGTATCAATAGTATGCTGGCTTCCTCCGTGACCGACAAATTCCAATATCTCATAATTAGTCACCACATTGACCACTTGCTCATTCGATCCCATGGCATTGAAATGCACGGTGTCTTTATCTATCTCCAGGATGTACGGCACATAAATATCCTGCGCCAAGCTACGCACGGGGTAGTCGGTACCATTGAGCAGTAAGGACGGTGCGATTTTATACGCGCCCTGCTTCATACCTTTTGTCCCGAAATCGACATCGAACCGGTCGTTCATCTCGGTACCAAACTCAGGCTGCGCATCATAGTCATGTGCTACAAATTTAGCTTGCCCCTTTTCTAGTCGGTACATAACGATACCCGATTTACACGGCCATATAACGCGTCGCGGCTCTGCTCTCCATGCCGCGTGAGCCTGGTGCAGAGAGTCGTTATGGTACGCTTCAAATCGCGTGAATTTCGGGAAGGCATGGAATTCTATTTTCGGTATGATATCCCAGTTTCCTTCCACCCATTTATGTTTAACCGGTTCATCTAATCCGTAATAGGAGTACAGGCCATACGCCTCCATATCCAATGACAGAGGACTTATTCCTATATGGCTATCCCGGAAAATATACGGACCGTCATCACTGGTAACGAAAGATCTCATATCCACATTGAACGAACCGTCCACTTTGGGACCGACCCAGAAATCGATACCTGTCTTGGCATGAATGATGGCGCCAAAAATAGGATTGGTTTCTACCGCGAACTCTTCCTTCAGTCCTATCTGACAAAAACCATCTACCCGTATTTCTGCATCGGATTGTAAGAACGTATCGAACATTCCCTTCAAATTAGGAGCAATAAGATCTTTATTCTCCGTGTAGGTCATACCATAGGGCAGATCGCTGTCAATAATAATGGACTGACAAATATATCCCTTGACGGCAGGAAGCTTCAACTGCGCAGTCAAACTGCCTCCCCAACGATATGCAAGTTGAGGTAACGGCTTGATCTCAATAAGCGGGAACGGCGGATAAACCGGCCATTTGAAGGTGCCCAAAAAATCAGGTAGAAGCGCAATCGGTTTCTCATCGCCTCCACTTGCACTGACCGTTATTCCGGCCTGCATATCCAGATCTGTTCGTATAGCGTATTTGATAAAGTAAACATCGTCAGTGATCTGGTACATCATGGCCATTTTGCACTTAAACCCGATATTGGCATCAAAAGAGCCATTAACGGGTAGATCCGGCACGATAGGAAGGTGCAAAGCCGTATTGATATTAAATAAGTACGCAGAGTAACTTCCGCCTTCTTGCTTGATCTTATTCATTCCTGCCGCACGATAGCTCAGTTGCTGGGGATTGTCCTCCGTATAACCGACCTCTTCCATGCCGATAAACTGAATGAAGATATCCGACATCTTGGTCAGCGGATTCGTCTCAACAACGATACCGCTCCCCTCATTCCGTACACTCGTTACACGACCGCCGAAGTTCAGCTCCTCAAAGATACCTTCCATACCAAAGAGCACATTACCTACCTGCGGCATCAGATTTGCCGGCAGATCCGTAGAGAAAGTCAGCGTTTGGCTATCCCGCGCAATCACATAAGGCGTCATACCCAACAGATCCATGTGCCGCACGTCAGGATTGATGATGATTTCCGGCTGTTGGAAACCGATGGAGTCGATCGCTGCGAGAGGGATGCGGTAGATCGTATCCTCAAGCACGACCTCTTGCGTCACCCATTTGTCGTATTCAATGGAGTCCACACCGATTTTGGACTGGCGCATCTCGACTACTTCGTCATAGAAGAAGCCGTTGAAGTCTCCGTCATTACGGTAGATATAGAATGCCTCTTGAGAGAAGGCACCAAGGCACAATGTACCAAGTACAAAGGTTAAGATGAGCTTTCTCATTGTTTCACGAATTTAAAGGAGGCACCGCCTGCGTTAATAATATAGTTACCTGCGGGGTATGCGGTCATGGGCAGCACGGTCGTTTGTCCGCCGACAGCCTGACGGCTGATGAGCAGCTTGCCGTCCGCCGCATAGATCGCTACGTTCGCCTTGTCAGGCAGGCCATCTATAGCGACCATGTCTTTTCCTTGGCGTACCATGATTGTACCCGGTGCCACGATCGGGGCATCAATGCCTTCCGGAAGACCCTCGTACGTGTACTTACGCACGTTCTCGATGAGGTAGATGATGGGGGATGTACCCGAAGTCTTCAGGATCAACTGTCCCGGTTCGAACTTCGTCACCGGTTCGTCATCCAGCAGGAAAGTCACCACTTGTCCGTCCATCATATGAACATTCAGTTTCTGCACAGGTGCTTGTTCTTCCTGTGCCCATGCTGCACTTACCATCAGCAAGGCAGCTAAGAGTTTTTCATAAGTCAAAAATTATCAATAATGTTTGAAGATTCATTTTATTTCTTTTCCGTCGAGGGTGTAGAGTTTGTCATCGCGGCGAATGATGACATGTCCGTTGAGGACCTCTTTCCGGATCGCGGAAGAAGAGGTTTGTACGGTCTCTACGCCTTCGGCGAGTGCGCTCAGCGGATAGACCCACTCGTGCCAAGCCGTGCGATAATCCATATAACTCTCGTCCGGCGCGTACATGACGGCATAACACTCCTTGAAGGTCTCTGTGTCTATCGTCGGCGGAACGACGGAGTAACTAATAAGGGTATCCAGTTGACTGAAAAAGAAGGATTGATACCCTATATTAGTTAATCCTGCATGTAGAATGACGGTCTGCGGATACTCTCCTGCCTCGTAGAATACCAGGTCACCGATCTTTGTGACTGACTCTGGCAGGATGAAACGTTTGTTCTGACAAGCGAGAGGATAAGCGAGGAGTATGTTTTTTTGCTTGTCGAATAAAAGACCGTCTTCTGCACAATAATTGAGGTTCGCCGCATCGACATGAATGGCCGTCAAGGAATTGCAGCCTATAAAACACGGGGCTTTGATCTCCTCTAAGGAAGCAGGGATAGTAACTACCTGCAACCTGGAGCAGTAATTGAAACTGTTCCAGATCGTCTTCACTCCGTCGGGAAGGGTGAGTGTCGTTAATCCGCTGTTGGAGAAAGCGTTTTGAGCTATTTCTTTGAGCTTGCCGGCTTGTCCCCATCCGATAGACGACAGGTTCTTGCATTTTTCGAAAGCACTTTTAGCTATCGTTTCAATGTTATCCGGGAGTACAACGGAAGTCATCTGGCAACTGTTGAATGCATACGCTCCGATTTCATTGACCCGATAGTTCTTGCCCTCATAGCTTACATCTGCGGGGATGGTGATCGTAGCTTGACCTTGGTAATTGGTCTTCTCTCCGAATTTATCCCATGTGACTGCGGCAGTACCGTCGTTGTCGTTGAGGTAGTAGAACAAGTCGCCGATTTGCACTTTCTGGGCCGAAAGCCCCAAGGTGAAACCGGTAACAAGCGCGAAAAGAAATAATGTCTTTTTCATGAAAAAATAAGAATTTTTCATAAGGGAATGATTTATTGCTTGAGTAATAGTTCCGGCCATTCTTCTTCTGTACCGGCGTTATGAATCAGCGTCAGGTAGTCGCCTTTCAGACTGAATTTCAGTTTTTCATTCATCGGCCAGAACTCATCAAAAGGATCTCCGTCCTTACTGCCGTCCATAGAGACGAGGATGGAATTGAGCGTAGCATCGATTACATCGCCGTCAATCTTAAACGTACCGTCTCCGACGATATGCTCGTGAGCTACTACGTCGCGACCGTTCATGTAATAATCCTCGACACGTTGGTACGTACCGTCTTCACCAAAGGTGTAGAAAAAGTCAGATTCGCCTGCGACGCGCATCCATGTACCTACGATCGGGCTGTCAATTTTGTTTTTCTTGTTGCAAGATGTGAATACCGTTATGCCGGCTGCCAGCACAAAGGCGAAGAATAAAATTTTTCTCATAATGTTTTGTGTTTGGTTAGTTTTTCAAAATTCACTACAAAAGTACTGCTTTTTTATGAAAAAGCATTCTCAAATCGTACAAATCTACTCTCAAATCGTACAAATCTTCCTTTTTTCGTTACAGATAGCCATTTTTCGATATATAAAAAATCCCTGCCACGCGGGTGACAGGGATGCTTTCAAATCCGGTGTAATGTACAACAAATATTTGGTTGGCACCGCGGAGGATGAGAGTTTGAACTTGTCCGTAATTTAGTGCAATTTAGTACAAAAGTGCGGATAAATGGTGTTTCTAACCGTATTTTAGTGCAAATTAGTACAAAAATACGGATAAATATTTGCACAATTCAAAAAAATGTACTAACTTTGCAGCGAATTTAAAAATATGCAGGTATGAACTACATCAAACGTGAGATCTATCTCAACAAATTGATAGCTCGTCGGGATA
>CAJOKE010000051.1 GCA_905235225.1 Paludibacteraceae bacterium | reverse complement strand
CATATTACTATACACCCTTCCTAATATATGGTAGTCCTTTGAGCGGGAATGGATGGCATGGATGAAGCATTGCATGGCTTCGGGGTAATGGTCTTTGGCTCGAAGCAAACGCCCGTAGTAATAATTGGCTTTGGCATACTCGTCCGCATACACCCACCGCCACGGATACAACGCCGCCACCGCTTCCGCCAAACGGAGACTGTCCTCGTTCTCCGCAAGGCAACGGTCATGGTTCTCCACGCTGCAACTATCTTTCGTGTCTCGGAACGGCATGCCCATGATAATCCCCATCCCCCGCAGCGAATCCGCTTCCGCCAAGGTCTGCTGTACTGCCTTAATATCATCTTCCGGCACATGCGAACCACATCCCACGCAGAGGGTGGCAATAAGCACAAATATAACTATATAAAGCGTCTTGATTTGCATATCATCTGCTCTTTTGCGCCGGCTAAGTGGCGGCTTTATTGTATGGTAATTGTATGGTAATAGTATGGTTATTGTATGGTTATTGTATGGTTATTGTATGGTAATAGTATGGTTAAGGCAGGGGAAATGGTATGAGAGGATACCTTGTCTTTATTATAGAACCTAAGAGTTATTATAGAACCAAAGAGTGCGGTTGCCCGCACTCTTTGAATGTATCGGTATTACCTTATCAAATGCCGAGGCTGGCTTTGATGGCAGGAACACGTGCTTCGGCGGCAGCCGTGGCAGCTTCGTAATCAGCCGGCGACTTCATCTCCGCCGGAATCTCAAAGTAGAATTTGATTTTCGGCTCCGTTCCAGAAGGACGTACACTGACTTTGAGACCACCTTCCGTAAAGTATTGCAGCACATTGGACGTTGCACCAAGAGCCATCTCGATTGGTTTTTCTTCCCATTTGCCGTTTACAAGGTTGCGCTCCTTGAGAAGTTGGAAATCCTTCATACGGATAACTTTCTCTCCGGCAATCTCGGTAATCGGATGCTCGCGGTAATTAACCATCATTTGTGCAATCTCCTCAGCACCGGTCTTACCCGGACGAACGACATTGATGGTTGTCTCACGCTGGAAGCCGTATTCCATGTAAATATTCATCAGGTACTCATAAAGCGTCATTCCGTTATCCTTGGCATACGCTGCGATCTCGCAAATAAGGCAGATTGCGGACGGCGAGCATTTATCGCGGACCTTGTCATATGCCATATAGCCGAATGATTCTTCGCCGCCGCCGATAAATGTGCGTTTACCTTCCCATTCACGGATACGGTTTGCAATCCATTTGAAGCCGGTGTATTCATCCGTCAAAGTAACTCCCTGACGGTCTGCAATCTTGCGGATAAGCTCAGATGTAACAATGGTCTTGACAATATACATATCATCGCGCAATTTGCCCAAACGCTTCATGTTGTTGATGATATAATAGTTGTACATGATATTGGTCTGGTTACCGTTGATAATCACCCATTCGCCTTTGTCGTTACGGCAAACGATGGCAATTCGGTCTGCATCAGGGTCAGAGGCGATAACAAGGTCTGCGCCAAGCTTGGTGCCAAGTGCTATACCCATTGTCATAGCCTCTGCGTTTTCAGGGTTAGGGCTGACAACTGTCGGGAAGTTTCCGTCAATAACCATCTGCTCGGGAACGACATGTATATTCTGGAATCCCCAGCTGCGCAGACACATCGGAACAATCTGACGTCCTGCACCGTGCATCGGCGTATAGACAATATTCAGGTCCTTCTGATGCAGAATAGACTCCTGGTCAATCATAACGGTCTTCACCGCCATCATGTAATCATAGTCCATCTCACCGCCGATAATCTCGATAAGGTCTTTGTTTCCGCCGGTTTTGACATCTTCCATACGGACTTTGTTAACCTCATCGATAATACCCTTGTCATGCGGCATAAGCACTTGCGAACCGTCTTCCCAGTATGCTTTATAGCCATTATACTCCTTGGGGTTGTGGGATGCCGTCACATTCACACCGCCTTGGCAGTGCAGTTGGCGGATGGCGAAAGAAACCTCCGGGGTCGGACGCAACGATTCAAACAGATAAACCTTGATGCCGTTGGCAGCAAACACATCTGCACATGTTTCTGCGAACAGACGTCCGTTATTACGGCAGTCATGACCGATCACCACGCTGACCGGCGTATTCGGGCGCAAGGTCTTGAAACCGTTCTCTTTGGCGACCTTAAGCAGATAGTTGGCATAGCCTTGAGTAGCTTGTGCCACGATATACTTGTTCATACGATTGGTACCGGGTCCCATGATACCACGCAGACCGCCGGTTCCGAATTCGAGGGTGCGATAGAAGCTCTCTATCAACTCTGTCTTGTCCTCGGCTTCCATCATTTTCTTAACTTGTGCGCGTGTTTCCGCGTCAAACGGCTCGCGAGTCCATACCTCAGCTGCAGCCATGATTTGTTTCAGTTCATCATTCATAAGCAGTAGATTTAATGTTATTGTGATTGATTGTTTTTATTCTTTCGCCTATGTTCCTGCTTTCCCTATGATTCCTCATAGTTCTGGAACAGGAAATCATTATACGGATAGCGTTGTATGTGGATTGCCTTGATGCGGTCATACATCAGCCGCTTCAACTCGTCTATATTGTCTTTGTTCTTGGCTGAAATGAAGATACAGTCATCCTGCAACTTAGCCATCCATGTCCGCTGAAGTTCCTCTAACGGAATATTCTCCCGCCGGACAGGGGTAAGGTCATCCTCATCCTTCGGCGTATAAGTGAATGCGTCAATTTTATTGAACACAACGATGGATTTAATCGTTTTATCATTCGCCGTTTTCCCTTTGCCCTTGCCTCCTTTATCCGTTTGTCCGTTAAGCAGTTCGTTAATTGTCTGCTCAACCACTTCATACTGTTCCTCAAAGTTCGGATGAGATATATCCACCACATGAATCAGCAGATCCGCCTCACGCACTTCGTCCAAGGTTGATTTGAACGACTCCACCAAATGGTGCGGCAGCTTGCGGATAAATCCCACCGTATCGGATAACAGGAACGGAAGATTCTCTATGGTCACTTTGCGCACGGTAGTGTCAAGGGTGGCAAATAACTTGTTTTCCGCAAAGACCTCGGATTTGGAAAGCAGGTTCATGATAGTTGACTTGCCGACATTGGTATAGCCCACCAGAGCAACCCGCACCATTTTTCCCCTGTTCTGCCGCTGTGTCGCCATCTGGCGGTCAATCTTCTTCAACTCGTCACGCAACAAAGCTATCCGCTGACCGATAATACGCTTGTCCGCCTCTATCTGTGTTTCACCCGTTCCGCGGTTCGTTCCGCCGCCACGCTGACGGTCGAGGTGGCTCCACATCCTTGTCAGGCGAGGCAGCATATACTGCAAATGCGCCATCTCCACCTGCGTTTTCGCATACGATGTTTGGGCGCGCTGCAGAAATATCTCCAATATCAGAATCGTGCGGTCCATAACACGAACCTCGCGACGCTCCTTGGGGTTATCGCGCCAGTTCAAGTCGCGCTCGATATTACGTATTTGCCGGGGAGACAACTCATCATCAAATATGACAAGGTCTATCGGCGTTTCCGATTTCTCTTTGGAGATGATATAATCGCGAATTTCAACCAGTTTGCCGCTGCCGACATAGGTGTTGGTATCCGGCGTATTCAAACGCTGTACAAACCGCTTGAGCGGCACTATTTCACGTGTGTCGGCAAGAAACGCCAACTCATCCAAATATTCCTGCGTCCGCTCTTCCGGCTGAACAGATGTAATAAGTCCTACTAAAACCGCATTTTCCATTATATAACCATATATGGCACTTTTCCGCCGCAAAGTTACAATAAAAAAATGACACCTGCAAATGCAAGTGCCATTTTTTATTAAAATATATCCTTATAACATATTATTCGGATAGAACCTATCGGATTTGATTATTTAATTCGTGCGCCGACAGCGTTGTACATTTTACCGTCACGGATAATATATAGTTGTCCCTCATGGATCAGTTTGGCAGCCACTTCAGTATCAACAGAGATATTCTCTACCGCTTCATCTGTAAATTCTCCTTCGGCAATAGGTAATTCTCCGGTATAGTTAATGACGAACTGCGAGCCGTCTGACGAAGATGACGCTGTCACCTTAATGGTATAAGTCGAACCGCTTAAAGAAACTTCCACATTTCCTTCATCCAAATCCCAATAATCCTCTTCTCCATCACCAAATACCCAACAGCCGACAGGAGCAAAACTGTCATCAAAACCACCAACTACAGCTGTACCGGCAGCATAAGTATCGGAAATAGTGTACGTACCGGCCTTAAGAGCGGTAGCACCTTCACCCGTGCCGGGAGCAGCAAGCAGTTCCAACTGGGCATAAGCGTCAGCCTCAGGATCATTGTAAAGATATATGGTAATATCTTCGCCATCATCACTCAAATAATCATAGTAGTTATATGCTTCTGCGTATTGATAGGTAATAACCGTAGCATTGCCACCCTGCTGGTCATCACCACCGCCTTCGCCAACATATACAACCATGGTATATACGCGGAACTGTTTGCTCGGGGTCAAAATAACAGATTTGGCATTGATGCCGCTTACCACAATCAGCGGATCTGACAGTTCGGCTTTCTCCGTAACCTGTGCATAAGATGCACCGGTTGTCACATTTCCTTTGGAAGCAGAAAGCGCAAAGTCCGACTTGTTAGCTTTACCCGTCATCACAACTTTGGAGATGTTGGAACCTGCTGAAATAGTCATAGTCTGTCCGCCAAAGATACGCAGCGTAGCAGGATTATTATCGTCTGCAGCATTAACGGAGCCGCCAAATTCAACAGTTATACCTTGTACGGTAAATTTAACTTCCGAAGCAGCACCATTGGCACCTGCAGCAACAGGTGTTTGATCAGCAGCATTAATGGTAACGGTAGCATTTACTTGTTGATCATCGCCTTGATTGTCATCGCCTTGATTGTCATCGCCTTGGTTATCGCCACCTTGGTTGTCATCGCCTTGACCATCAATAGCCACAGACTTTATATATATTGACTTCTCTGTACGGGTAATAGTAATCACCAAATCACCGGAAGACTTGTCGCCTTTGAATGCAGTCGCAGCATTTTTGGTTTTGTTTGCAGGAGTTACTGTTCCAAAATCGGTATTACCCACTTTCACATTCACTTTGTTCTTTGCCGTATTTGCCGAAAGAACAATCGTTACTTCGCTGACATCTTTCACACCGGAAAGTGTAATCGTAGCATTGTCTGTGAACTGCGCACCACGCTCGTCCGCGGTATCATCAAATGCGTTAGGTTGCTTCTCAGGATTTACCGTCCATCCTTCAGGAATAGATGTTGAGAAATCATAAGTCACTGCTGACATACTCATTGCCATCAATGCAGCTGCTAAAATTGAAAATAACTTTTTCATATTACTATTTTACTTTTGTTAAATTATATCAATATTGTATTTACAGAACGAAAGAGCCCACACAAGGCGGGCTCTTTAATTTTTAGAGATTTAGTTTACTCAATAACAGCACCTGCAGCATTGTATTTAACGCCGTTGCGGATGATAACGAGTTGACCGTTCTCCATCACCTTCATAGCTTTTGCACCCTCAACACTGATGTTCTCAACTGCCTGTCCATCAGCATGAACCAAAGCACCACCTGAAATCTCATAAGAATGGTATTCGCCATTACTTCCCTCACCATAGTAATGAGAAATATACCCAGTAACAACTACAAAGTCGTCCTTTGCAACTGCTCTGTCAATTGTTGAGCATTTATAGGCTTCAAACTCACCATAAGCACCTTTTTCATCGGCTAAATAGTAAGTATTTTCATTCTCTTCCGAAATACCCACTACGAAACCCTTTACAGCATACTTTACGGAAGTCTTTACTGATTTGCCCTTTTCAGGTGAAAGAGCTTTCGCAATGTTTAGTGCCTCGGTAACACTAATCTCTTCCACTTTTGCTTCCTCACATGACCCCTCACCAGTAATAACAGTGATCGTGTTCATACGTGCTTGCGAAGCTAATT
The DNA here is from genome assembly GCA_905235225.1 of Paludibacteraceae bacterium. Lineage (GTDB taxonomy): Bacteria > Bacteroidota > Bacteroidia > Bacteroidales > Paludibacteraceae > Colicola. Next base: position 408 of record CAJOKE010000051.1, on the reverse strand, counting down.
TGCCAGACTCCCATGATTGACCGCCAACACAATATTTGGCATCCAAACCACCGTCATACGAGTTACCGCTCACGGTAGCGAGATCAAACTCAATACTGACAATGTTTTCTGAAGCAGAGATCTTAACATTCGCAGTTTTGTAGCAGCGAACACCATACTGACCATCACCATAGCCGAGATCGCATTCAAATGTCACTCCCTCTTTTTCTGCTTTTACTGCACTACCCGTTCCGAGAGTACCTTGGTTAGCAAAATCATTAAAATCAAAAGTTACAGTTTTAGCAGACAACGGAATAATCATAAGAACTGCTGCTACAAATGTGAATAATTTTTTCATAATAAATTAAATTTAAGTTAGTAAAAAATTGGTTGTTTTTATATTTTGTCCTTACGGATTATCGTAAAATA
>CAJOKE010000050.1 GCA_905235225.1 Paludibacteraceae bacterium | reverse complement strand
CGCGCAAGTTACCGCTTCTTCTTGCCGGATGAAAATTTAGTGTGGCCAACAAATATCCTTATAATTATCATGCTTCTTGTTGAATGGTTCCAACGTAATAAACAGCATGGTTTGGAGATGCATATTTCAAAATGGTATATTCGGTACACCATTTATCTCTTATTATGTGGATTTATTCTCTATTTCATTAATAGTGCAACAACATTTATATACTTTCAATTCTAATGAGACGATTCTTAATTAAATTTTGCGGGCTATTCTTCTTAATATGGGGATTAATAGGTGTTTACGTTTTCGTTGCAGAGCCACAAATGTCTGGAGACATGGGTAATTTGGGCAAAATCGGTTTTGGGAAGGAGTATAACTCTTCGGTCACTAAACCTTTTTCCTCTTTGACTCAAATAGTCAATACTGTCTTTGACACAGACACAATATCAAACTCAATTATTACAATAGGAGATTCTTTTAGTCAATTCGGAAGGTATGGATATAGCCAATTTGTTGCGATGAATCTAAATCATTCGATAAGTAATATCGCGCGAACAACATATTGCCCGGAACAGGAATTCATAGTATTAGTAAATAATCATAAAATTTTATCCGGCTCTATTGTAATTGTAGAATCAGTTGAGCGCTCTTTCATCGGTAGATTAAATGACTTGGATTTTTCGGAAACTCAGATGCAAGATACTTTGCCTAAAGGGGAAAAAACAATAAATGCATTAGATGAGACTATTATCTGGATACGTACTTCACTTGGGATGAAACAACCCATTAGGAAATTTCATACAAAAGAAGATCTCTTTTCGCACGAAACAAAACATAATGAATTATATGTATATAGTTCGAAATGGGATGGAGATGGAGACCTTTTATTTGATAAATTGACGGATGATTACATTCAAAAAGCATATATGAAATTATATGAATTGAATGAGTTTGCGCAAAATAATGAAATCAAACTAATTTATCTTGTTGCAGCAGACAAGTACGATGTATATGAACCCTTTATTTTAGAAGAACACATTCAAAATCCCACATTGGATAGTGTTCCGGACGAAAAATGGATTGTTAATACCAAACCTTTGCTCCAAAGCGCGGTTTATACCGGAGTAAAAGATGTTTATTATATAAACGATACTCACTGGTCGCCTGTAGGAGCAAAAATTGTAGGAGAAGAAGTCGCTGATAGAATAGAGAGATTATACCTAAACCATTAATCTATATTTCATCCATTCGGACGGCCCCCGTAAGGCATATACGCTATGCATAGTTTATGGGCTTTGCTACTCCTCGCCTCTACATTGATTTAATAATCGTCAAACAAACACCCATCAGTGACGTACAGGATGATCGCGAGATGGTGGCGAGAATGACTATTTTTTTTGTAGTACTTCGGACTTCTGCCTGCTTTGCGGGCATTCCCCCGTAGTTACGTTCACACCCTGCGGTGCGTACGCAAATTTCAGAGGCGTTTTTTGAAAAGGGCGCAGCCCTCTATTCCGGTGCTGCTATCAGCCGTCTTATGTAAGCATAGCCGTCTGATAGCCGCACAGAAATAATAGAATTGTATTCTATTTTTTTCAGAAAACGCCTCTAAAATTTGCGTATATGCAATTTTTGTAGTACCTTTGTACCCGAATTTGAGAGAGGTTATGGAATCTGTGCCGGAATTCATATTCACACCCTCCATCACGCAGTCGCTTCTATGGCTGACAATCGTGATGACGATAGGGCTCTGGCTGGGCGAGAAAGCGAAGATAAAACAATTCTCGCTTGGTGTAACATGGGTGCTTTTTGTCGGCATTGCATTAGCTTCTTTGGGAGTGAAGATTGATCATTCCGTGGCGCAGTTTGCCAAAGATTTTGGTCTCATTCTATTTGTCTATTCAATAGGTTTGCAGGTAGGTCCTTCCTTTTCGCCATTCAAACGAGGCAGTCTGCAACTGAACATGCTGGCAGCAGCCATTGTGCTATTAGGTTGCGTATGTACTATCGTGCTGCATTATACAACCGGCATTGATATGTCCACTTTGGCGGGCGTAATGTCCGGTGCGACCACTTCCACCCCGTCTCTGGCGGCTGCACAACAAGCATATTACGATATTACAGGAACGACCAACCCGGATATTGCTACAGGTTACGCAGTGGCTTATCCGCTGAGCATCGTAGGTGTGATCTTGGCGTTTGAATTGCTCCGTAAATCTTTCCGCATACAATTACCCGAAGAAGAGAAACGACTCAAAGAAGCGGCACAAGCTACGGCAGAAGAACCTGTCTGCGTGGATATAACGCTCAATAACCCGCAGATCAACACCTTGACATTGACGGAATTGCAGCGTATATGTCCGGTGAAAGAGATGGTTGTAAGCCGTGTGATCCGGCCGGACGGATCGGATGAATTAGTGAACGAACAGACCTCCTTCCGCAACGGAGACACACTCCGTGTATTGACAGACAAACAACATATTGATGCGTTGCGGCTCTTAGGGCAAATGAGGGACTATGATTTGCAGGAGCAAAGAGAGAAATCGGCTCACTTGATTTCCCGCCGCATAGCCGTCACCCGTCCAGAATGTAACGGTAAACGGATCCGGTCGTTCAACCTGCGCCAGCAGTACCATGCTACCATCACCCGTATCAACCGCGCCGGTATTGATTTGCTGGCTACGCCGGACATGATTCTGCAATTGGGTGACCGGTTGATGGTAGTAGGCGACGAGAACGATGTGAGCAAAGTAGCCGACACTTTCGGAAACGAGCTCAAGCGTCTGGATGCACCGCATCTCTTGCCGGTCTTCTTTGGTATGGTTTTGGGAATATGTGTCGGTTTGCTGCCGATACCAATTCCAGGAATGGGCACCACCTTCAAATTAGGTTTGGTAGGCGGTTCGCTTATTGTAGCTATCCTGATAGGTCATTATGGTCCGTACTATAATATGGTTACTTTCTCTACCACTTCGGCCAATATGATGCTGCGACAGGTAGGATTAACCTTGTTTCTGGCGGCGCTTGGGCTCGCTGTGGGAGAGACATTCATGCCGACACTTGTCAGCGGTGGCTATTTATGGATCGGATACGGCTTCTTAATCACCATCATTCCGTTACTGATCATAGGCATAATTGCCTATAAATGGCTGCATATGAATTATTTCAATGTAGTCGGGTTGATGGTAGGCTCCATGACTTCCGCGATGGCGCTTCCTTATGCGCAGTCCATGTCGAACGAGAATAACCAGGCCTCTGTATGTTACGCTACGGTCTATCCTTTTACGACCTTTTTACGCGTCATGGCAGGGCAACTACTGGTACTCGTTTTCTGCAGTTTTACCACACCGGACAGCATTCAGCCGCAATTATTACCCCAGAGCATCAACAGTATAGAGGGAGAAGAGTACGGACCGACACTGACAATAGATGATAACACCCTTTATTTTGTCGGTCTCCATCGCGGAGAGACAAACGTAAGCGAAGATATCTTTGTCTCCCGCCGCGACAAGAAGACGGGAGAGTGGGGTGTCGCCCAAATCGTTCCGGCACTCAGTACACCTTATCGCAACGAGGCTCCGACATCGGTTAGCGGCGACGGAAAGACCATGCTTCTGTTTGTCGAAGGAAGGATGTGTTTCAGCCAGCGTGGTCCGTACGGATGGAGCGAACCTCGTCCTTTGCCTCAATATCTGCAAATAGGTAACTGGCAGGCAGACGGGCAAATCAGTGCGGATGGATCGGTTTTGCTTTTCGCAGCAAACTATCCGGCGGAAGGAGAAGAAAAACCTTCGCTGAACATATTCGTATCCGAGCGGACAGAGAGCGGGTGGGGAAAGCCTTATTCCATAGGCGCGGCAATAAACACGCCCGGTATGGAGCGCTCTCCGTTCCTGCATCCGGACATGAAAACGCTTTATTTTTCATCGGATAGAGAAGGCACAATAGGTGATTTGGATGTCTGGGTAACAAGGCGTTTGAGTGACAGTTGCTGGACCTGCTGGTCCGAACCGGAAAATTTAGGTCCGCAGATCAATACCAAAGGACGTGATTGCTGGTACAAGATATCAGCAGACGGAAAGACGGCCTATTATGCGCAGAAAAACGGTCTAAGACACGATATCTATGCTATCACATTGCCTGAGGACAAGCGTCCTGAGGCCATTACAGTATTAAAAGTGAACGAGGCTGTGTCCATTAATAACTTGTTATTTGAAACGGCTAAAGCGACAATATTACCTTCCTCTTTGCCGGAGTTGAAACGTATAGCTACTTTTATAGCTACTTACGGCTATCAAGTTCGTTTAGCCGGGCATACGGATAATATCGGTCAGCCGGAGGATAACAAACGTCTCTCGCAGGAACGTGCAGAGGCCGTGCGGAAACAATTGATAGAGTATGGTTGTGATCCGGCGGCTATAAAAGCTGTGGGCTATGGCCATTTGAAGCCTGTAGCAGATAATGAGACCGAAGAGGGACGAGCACAAAACAGACGAGTAGAAATCACATTATATTAACGATATGAAACGAATCACATTGGTTTTATTGGCTTTTATGCCATTCCTGGCGATGGCGCAGGAGAAAATCATGGTTATTGCCGATCCGCATGTGTTCCCGCAGACGGAGATAGCCAAAGAGTCGAATTTTGAGGACTACATGACCAAACAGCGGAAGATGGTTGATCTGAGTGAGCCGATCTGGCATGCTTTGATGGACACTGCTTTGGCCTATCATCCTTCGTTGGTGCTCATTCCCGGCGATCTGACGCGTGACGGAGAGCAAGCGGCACATGATACCGTTTCGGCATCTCTTAACCGCCTACAGCAGGCAGGAATCCGTACACTGGTAATTCCCGGAAACCATGATTTGCCCGAAACGGTAGATTGGCTGAATTTGTATCCCGGTACTTTCGAGAATGCCGTGAAAGACCCGAATTCGTTCAGTTACGCCGTAGAACCGATACCGGGCGTCACTGTAATAGGTATTGACGGATCGAACGGCAATGCAGGAACAGGTGTGCTCAAACCCGGTACACTGGAGTTTGTTCTCGCGCAGGCTGATAGCGCCGTGGCGAAAGGGCATACTATTATTGCGATGACCCATTGGCAGATCCTGGAGCATTTTGACCAACAAGGTACGCTTGAGAGTGCCTGCCGTTTCAAGAATGCCGATGCACTTCGTGACAGTCTGATGCACCACGGTGTGCATGTTGTTTTGACCGGTCATTTCCATGTGAATAGTATCTCTACCTTCCGCGACACGACGGGTCTGACAAACGATAGTCTGGTTGAAATATCCACCGGTTCGCCTATTACCTATCCTTGCCCGTACCGCTGGCTGACACTTTCGAGGGACAAAGCTTCCGTAACGGTTGAAACGGACTATCTGACAGCAGTAGATACGATTTCTGATTTGTACGCATACAGCCGCGCGTGGATGGCAGAACATACGTATAATATGATTCCTTATTTGGCGTTGCGCGCATGGGGTAAGGTAGATAGCATGTGGGATTCCATGGTTGTGCCGGCTCTGACGAAAGCGGGGATAAATCAAAATGTTATCAATCTGTTGAAAGGTGCCTTGCCACAAACGGATGAAGATCGAATTGCAATAACCGAGCGTAATCTGGGCAATCCTGCTGTAAACCTGTATCTTTTCCACTCGGACGGAAATGAGAATGAAGATCCTGAAAGAGGACAGGCTTTGGCGGATTCGGTTTATGAGGGGATGAGAAATATGGTGAACGAAGCGCTCGGAATATACGCTAGCGCACTAGGCAGCACTTTTGGCGGTATGGCTGTTTTGATGGCGGAAGAACCGGTACAATCGATGGTAGAAGACAAGACAAACCGGGCTTCAATTTTGTATGCTGATGTAACAAATGATTTGCATTTGAGTCTGACGATTAATGCTCCGCAGTATTTTGAAGGAATAGCGGAGATTGACGAAGAAGTTATCCCTGTTAAATATATCCGTGAAGGTAGGTTCTTTATCCGTTGGGGAGAAAAATTATTCAATGCAGGCGGGCAGGTGATCGCGCAGTAATTATATATATTACTGCAAATATTTGCTAAAATTCAGAAAAGTGGCATAAACATTTGTTTATGTCATTTTTTTTTTGTAACTTTGCAGCCGTTTTTATTGGAAGAAAAACAGGGTAAATTTAAAATCACGGGATAATATACTATGTATATTATAGGGTATACCGGGATACGGTAAAACCTCGAGAATCCCTCTATATGCTCCCTGCAATCTCCCTATAAGACCCTTATCGAGTGGCAGAAAACCGAAGTACATAATTAAAACACAAGAATATATGAATCTTTCTGAATTAACTGACAAGATCTACGCAGAGGGCGTAGAGAAAGGCCAAGCGGAAGCTCAACAGATCGTTGAGCAAGCAAACGCAAAAGCCGCAGAAATTATTGCCGAAGCAGAGAAGAAAGCTGCTGCGCTGATAGCAGAGGCAGAGAGCAAATCAGCTGAATTGGACAAAAAGACCCGTGCGGAGTTGAAACTCTATGCAGAGCAGAGTGTGAATGCCGTGAAGACGGAGATCGTAAACCTGCTGGCAGACCAAATCGCTTCTGACAGCGTGAAAGCCGCTACGGCAGACGCCAAGTTCATGCAAGGTCTGATCGCCAAGCTGGCAGAGCAGATGGCAAAAGACGGCGATGTCACCATCGAGGCAAAAGACGCAGAGGCACTGAAGAAATATTTTACCGCCAATGCGAAAGGTCTGCTGGAGAAAGGCGTGAAGATCGAAGAGGTGAAAGGTATCAAGACCGATTTCACCATCCAGCCGGCAAAAGGCGGTTACAAACTGGCGTTCGGCGATGCGGAGTTCATCGCTTATTTCAAGGAAATGCTTCGTCCCCAACTGGTAGAAGAATTGTTCTGATATGACTTACGAGTATTTATTGGCGGGACTTCCGGAGTTGAAGGCAGGGTCTGACGTTCCGGTGTCGCTGGAGAAGCTGGACGACCTGCTGGATGAGCAGTTGGCAGCTTCGGACAAGGCGATGCTGGACTTGCTTCGTTCGCCGATAGAACCGGAGATTCTTGCACAAGGTTTGCAGGCTAACAACCGCTTCGTTCGCGAGTGGTTTGCTTTCAACCGCGATATGAATAACGTGCTGGTGGCGCAGATATGCCGCAAGCACGGCTTCGATGTGAAGCATCAGATCGTAGGCGAGGGTGAAGTGGCAGATCAGTTGCGCACCCATATAACGCAAAAGGATTTCGGTCTGAACGAGTTATCGGGCGATTTCCAATCTATTCTGGCTTTGGCACAAATAGAGGACTTGATGGCGCGCGAGAAAGCAATGGATGCTATTCGTTTTGAATGGCTTCAGGAGCGCACGGAGTTTGATTTCTTCTCGGCAGAAATGGTGTTTGCCTATTATCTGGAGGCGGTGATGCTTCACCGCTGGAGCCTGCTGACAGTCGAAGAGGGAGAGAAA
>CAJOKE010000049.1 GCA_905235225.1 Paludibacteraceae bacterium | reverse complement strand
CATATTACTATACACCCTTCCTAATATATGGTAGTCCTTTGAGCGGGAATGGATGGCATGGATGAAGCATTGCATGGCTTCGGGGTAATGGTCTTTGGCACGAAGATAACGCCCGTAGTAGTAATTGGCTTTGGCATACTCGTCCGCATATACCCGCCGCCACGGATACAACACCGACACCGCTTCCGCCAAACGGAGACTGTCCTCGTTCTCCGCAAGGCAACGGTCATGGTTCTCCACGCTGCAACTATCTTTCGTGTCTCGGAACGGCATACCCATGATTATTCCCATTCCCCGCAGCGAATCCGCTTCCGCCAAGGTCTGCTGTACTGCCTTAATATCATCTTCCGGCACATGCGAACCGCATCCCATGCACAGGGTGGCAATAAGCACCAATATAACTATATAAAGCGTCTTGATTTGCATATCATCTGCTCTTTTGCACCGGCTAAGTGGCGGCTTTATTGTATGGTTATTGTATGGTAATTGTATGGTTATTGTATGGTTATTGTATGGTTAGAGCAGGGGAGATGGTATGGAATTTTGGTTTTTCAGAAAGGGAGGTGAAGAAAGGCATGCTATTCTCCGAGGAGGTCAGGCCGTCTTTGGCGAGTATGCTGAAGGTTCTGCTCATACTGCCATTCCTCGACCTTCGCCTGATGTCCGGAGAGTAGAATATCCGGAACACGCCAACCTTTATAATCGGCAGGACGAGTGTAAACGCCAGCTTCCAACAATCCGTCCTGGAAGCTGTCAGAAAGTGCGGAAGTCTCATCGCCGATAGCCCCCGGCAGTACCCGCACGATAGCGTCCGTCATCATGGCGGCAGGCATTTCCCCGCCAGTCAGTACAAAGTCGCCGATGGAATACTCGCGTGTAACGAAATGGTCCCTGACACGCTGGTCAACGCCCTTGTAGTGTCCGCAAAGGATGATGATATTCTTTTTGAGTGACAATTCGTTAGCATCCTTTTGAGTAAATGCTTTCCCGTCGGGAGCGGTAAAAATGACCTCATCATATTCCCGCTCGGCTTTCAAGGCAGCGATGCAGCGGTCGATCGGCTCGATTTGCAGCACCATACCGGCGGAAAAGCCGAAAGCATAGTCATCGACTTTGCGGTGTTTGTTGGTGGAATAATCGCGCAGATTATGGACATAAATCTCGGCAAGACCCTTGTCTTTAGCGCGTTGTATAATGGAATGATTCAGAGGAGATTCCAGCAATTCAGGACAACAAGTGATGATATCGATTCGCATGGTAGAAAGTTGTTTGGTGCTTAGCGTTGTGGATTGTTAGGTGCTTCGCGTTTGAAGGTTTGACATCATGGAACCGGGTCGTAGCCGCTTCCGCCCCACGGATTACAACGCAGAATACGTTTGATGCCCAGCCACGTTCCTTTGAAAATGCCGTATTTCTGCACCGCTTCCACCATATATTGGCTACAGGTCGGGGTATATCTGCATGAGGGCGGCGTCAAGGGTGAAATACAATACCGGTAGAAATAAACCGGCAGGAGAAATATATTACGAATGATTTTCTTCATTGAGTCGTTTGACAGCTTTTTTGACCGCCCGCTCGATAAGGGCATATGGCTGGATGGATTTATCTATATAATTGAACGCGAGGCAGTAGTTGTCCGCCAGTTCGCTTTTGTTGAGTCGCCACGCTTCGCGCATACGGCGTCTGAGCAGGTTTCTGTCCGTGGCGTGCTTGTGGAGCGATTTTGGAGTCCATATAAGGACCTGTGTATGCTCAGCGGGCTTGTATGTCACGCGCATGGGCCATACGGTGAACTTACGTCCCTCATTATAGAGAGCCGCAATATGCAACTGTCCGCAAAGGCGTTCGTATTTATGAAAGGTGTTGCTCAAGATACTGTTCGATAGCAATAGTAATACTCGGGACTCCCGGTGTGGGAGCCTTGATGTCAACCCGCAACCCTTCTTCCTCGGCAGCAGCAACGGTATTCTGTCCAAAGCAGGCGATCAGCGTTTTGCCCTGTTTCCAGTCAGGGAAGTTTTTGCGCACAGAAGCTACGCCGGTAGGTGTAAAGAGGACGAGCATATCGTATTCAAAGGGTTTGTCGGCAGGCCATTGTGTAGCTACGGTACGGTACATGACGGCAGGTTTGACCGTGATATTGTGTCTTGCAAACATATTGATAGCCGTGTCATTATGGACATCGGACATAACCATGAGATACTTCTCGGCCGGCCGTCTGTTCATGGTAGGCAACAAGTCCTCAAAGTTATTATGCTCGCTGAAGAAAACGCGGCGTTTGCGGTACTGGATATACTTTTGCAAATAATTAGCGACCGCCTCGGAAATGCAATAGTAGTGCATCGATTCAGGCACCTGCAGACGCATCTCCTCGCAAAGCCGGAAGTAATGATCAACCCCGAGTCGCGAGTTGAGTAGAACAGCCGTATAATCCAACGGATTAATACGCTGCTGGCGGAACTCATGGGCATCAAGTCCCTCGACGTGAATGAGTTGGCAAAAATCAAAGGACACACCAAAACGTGCTTCCATATCAGAATACGGATTATGGTCCGAAAGCGGACGCGGCTGAGATACAAGGATGTTCTTTATCATAGGTTTGCTATTATTACATTAAGTAAAGACCCCTGCGGCATACCAGATTGCCCCCAAGGGAAGGATTTCCAAAGTCACGATATATACAGTCAGGTAGAGCCATGACAGCCCTGCGGAGAAATAGTATTGCCACAATTTGAACGCAGTAAGAATGACAAACAACAGCGTCAAGGCAAGCAAGACCCATTGCAGGACATGTCCGCCTATATTCATGTGCAGCAATGTAACCGGATAGAGGAGTACGCACAAAATCGTCCAAATATTGTCATACTGTGGTGCAAAGAGGACCGTTGCCCGGCGCAAATCGAACGTATAGGAAATCAGCCATGAAACGAACGATTTGAGCATAACAAAGCCGATAACGCCCAAAGCAATGCATAGGAACACAAGAATGGAAAACGAAGCGCGACTATAAGTAAAGGCATACAGAGTCATAGCAAGCGTTCCAACCCTGAAGACATTCAACGAAATCAATCCGTACAGGTTTGTAGCGCGGTCTCCGTATGTGCGTTCGAGCTGTGTGAGGGATGTCCGAAAAGCGGCACTCAGGGTGTTCGGCTGCAGTTTTTCGCCCAACACCAAGCAAAACAGCAAACCCAACATCATCCATGAGGGCCACGCCTCGGACAAAGGGGACGATATACGTGCTACATACTCCATTCTACTGTGCTACAAGGATATATAATTTATCACCGCGGCGGACAACCTTATCCGTTTTGAGGGCAAAGAGTTTGCCCTGCATAACGGCATCCGCCGGATGTCCCTGTTCATCGTGCAAATTGTGTGCCACCAATTCATAGGCACCCGTTGTTTCGCCGGTAACAAGCAACTCATCGCCTTCACGAATCGACTCCACCGCTTCCAGCATAAACTCCGCCACGCCGATATTCTTAAAGTAATTGGTACACTTACCGGCGTAGCGTTTTTTCCGTGTGGCGCGGCTGCCGTATTCATGCGTCCACTCGCCTAATCGCTGTCCCTGATAATAGCCGTCCCAGAATCCGCGGTTAAATACCCGCGCAAGACGGTTGTTCCAGTCCTCGATTCGCGAAGTGATCGATTCATCCGAATATTCGCCGTTCTGCCACGCCAAAACAGCCTCTTTATAGCAAGAGATCACTGTTTTAACATATTCGGGACCGCGGGCGCGCCCTTCGATTTTAAGGATACGCACACCGGCATCCAGCAGTTTATTGAGGAAATGTATTGTTTTCAAGTCCTTTGGGGACATGATGTACTGGTTGTCCACTTCCAGTTCCAAATCGGATTCTTTATCTTTGACGATATAGCCTCGACGGCACACCTGCATACATGCGCCCCTGTTGGCACTGGCACTGAGATTATTAAGGCTCAGATAGCATTTGCCGCTGACCGCCATACATAACGCGCCGTGGCAGAACATCTCTATTTGTATGAGTTCGCCCTTGGGTCCGCGTATATCCTGCTCAATAATATCATGGTGAATGGCAGCGACTTGTTCCATATTCAGTTCGCGTGCAAGCACAACCACATCGGCAAACTGCGCATAAAAGCGCAACGCCTCGGTATTGGCAATATTAAGTTGGGTGGACAAGTGTACTTCCACTCCGACACTATTGGCATACTGCATGACCGCAATGTCGCTGGCAATAATGGCATCCAATCCCGCCTGCTTGGCATTATCGACAATCGTGCGCATCAACGGCAGATCTTCCGGATACATCACAGTATTGAGCGTGAGGTATGTATGTACGCCGGCTTCACGGCATATAGCAACAATCCTGTGCATGTCCGCCGTTGTGAAATTAGCCGATGAACGGGCGCGCATATTCAGATACTCAATCCCGAAATAGACGCTGCTTGCTCCCGCATCAATCGCTGCTGCCAGACTTTCCCAGCAGCCGACAGGAGCCATAATATTTATCTTGGAATCATTTACCATTGTTTTCTAAAAGATACTCGGCAATCTGTACGGCGTTCAGTGCCGCACCTTTGCGAATCTGGTCACCGACGCACCAGAATGTCAGTCCGTTAGGATTACTGATGTCAGGGCGTACCCGACCGATATAAACCTTATCCGTTCCGCTCAAAAACAGCGGCATCGGATATTTTTTGTTTTCCGGCTCATCCATCAACTCGCAGCCCGGCGCATGGCGGAATGCCTCTTGCACAGCGGCAGCGGACACAGGCGATTCTGTTTCCACCCAAACGTTCTCGCTATGCGCTCTCAATGCCGGAACGCGCACACAAGTAGCACTCACTTCAATATCCGAGTGCATGATTTTGCGCGTCTCGCTATACATCTTCATCTCCTCTTTGGTGTAGCCGTTGTCAGTAAAGACGTCTATTTGAGGAATCAGATTATAGGCTAATTGATATGCAAACTTCTCCACCATCACCTGCTCACCCGCCAATACTTGACGGTACTGCGCCTCCAACTCGCGCATCGCCTGCGTACCTGCACCGGACGCAGCCTGATAGGTCGCCACATGGACACGGCGTATATGGCTAATTTGCTCTATAGCCCGAAGTGCCACCACCATGATAATCGTCGTGCAGTTGGGGTTGGCGATAATGTTCCGCGGGCGGCATAAAGCATCCGCGGCGTTCACTTCCGGCACCACTAACGGCACATCCTTATCCATCCTGAAGGCACTGGAGTTGTCAATCATTACTGCGCCGAAGCGTGTAATATCATCGGCAAACTCCCTGGATACAGAGGCACCGGCAGAGGTAAATGCAATATCTACGCCCTCGAAATCACTGCCATGCACAAGCTGCTTGACAACATACTTGTGACCGGCAAAAGAGTATTCGGTCCCGGCACTGCGACCGGAACCGAATAGACGAAGTTCGGTAATAGGAAACTTGCGTTCCTCAAGCACTTTTAACAATTCTTGACCTACAGCACCCGAAGCACCAACTATCGCTACTACCATAATTTACACGAAAATTTAACGTTATTACTTCAACGAAATCGTGGTATCAGCATCTTCAACAACGAAAGCCACTTTGCCTTCGCGTGCCAACCAACCAAGTGCCATATTCAAATCAGCATCTTTCAGTTTGGTGGCTTTTTTCAATGCCTTCTGTGTGAGCGCACCACCTTGTAGTGCAGACCAGATCAATCCGGCGTTCTCACCAATTTTACTTGTAATCATAACTAATACCTTTTAACCTTAAAAATTATTTAACAATAGCCCCCGAAGGGGGGATTATTTAATCTAATTTCTTGAAAATCAAGCATGCGTTCAGTCCGCCGAAACCAAAATTGTTGGACAACGCATAATGGATTGCGCGCCGCTGCGGTTGGTTGAAAGTGAAATTGATACGATAATCAATTTTCTCGTCCTCATCACCGTCTTCATGATTGATGGTAGGAGGAATAACGCCTTCTTCCAACGCCTTGACGCATGCCAATGCCTCAATAGCACCGGCAGCACCTACAAGGTGTCCTGTCATAGATTTCGTGGAATCAAGATTCATTTGATAAACATGCTCACCGAAAACCTCTTGGATAGCAGTCAGTTCGGCTATATCACCCAACGGCGTTGAAGTACCGTGTGTGTTGATGAAATCAATAGCTTCCGGCGCAATTCCGGCATCCTGCAACGCAAGGCGCATTACATTGGCAGCACCGGCACCTGACGGATCAGGAGCAGTCATATGGAACGCATCGGCAGTAGCAGCACTGCCCACCAATTCGCAATAGATTTTGGCACCGCGCGATTTGGCATGTTCGTACTCCTCCAAAACAAGGCAGGCACCCCCTTCGCCCAGTACAAAACCGTCACGGGATTTAGAGAAGGGACGGCTGGCTGTTTCAGGTGAATCGTTCCGGGTTGATATAGCCCTCATCGCATTGAAGCCGCCTATGCTGCCGGGGCGTATATCTGCATCCGCACCGCCCGTAAAAACAATATTGGCACGCCCCATACGAATCGTATCAAAAGCCTGACCGATGGCATGGGATGCACTGGAGCAAGCCGAAGTGACTGCAAATGCCGGTCCCTTCAGTCCCAGCATCAGTGAGATATGCCCCACACCCATGCTATGAATAACTTTGGGAATAAAAAACGGCGAGAAACGCGGAGTACCGTCGCCGGTTGCGAAAGCACCAATCTCCTCTTCAAACGTAAGCAGTCCGCCCATTCCGCTGCCCCATATCACACCGATACGGGTCTTATCCTCCGCATCCAAATCCAAACCCGAATCCACGCATGCCTCTTTGGCTACCACCATCGAGAACTGCGCATAACGGTCAATACGGCGGACTTCCTTCGCATCTATCAGCCCGGACGGGTCAAATCCCTTTACCTCGCACGCAAAACGGGTCCGAAACTTCCCCGCATCAAACTGGGTGATTTCAGCCGCACCGCTCTTGCCGCCAAGCATATTTGACCATGTATCCGCTACATTGTTACCAATGGGGGTCAATGCACCCAAACCTGTTACAACTACACGTTTCAACTCCATAATATTATATACAATTCTATCTTCTTTCAACCTCTAAACCCTACGCACAATTTACGAGTTTACAGTTCCCTGCAAACTCGTAACTCTGCGTTTTAGTAATTAAAAATTAAGCAACAGCCTTCTCGATATAAGCGACAACATCACCTACTGTCGAAATCTTCTGAGTATCCTCATCAGGAATGGTGATATTAAACTCTTTCTCAAACTCCATAATGAGTTCCACTGTGTCTAACGAATCAGCATTCAGATCTGCTGCGAAGCTTGCGTCTAAAGTCACTTGACTCTCTTCAACACCCAGTTTGTCCACTACGATAGCTTTTACTTTGTTTTCAATTTCAGACATATCAGTAAATTTTTAAGTTAATATTTTTCGAAACCGGCTGCAAAATTACAACAAAAAAATGGAACATACAAATATTTCGATTTTTTTTCTTAAAAAATAGCAACAATGTCATCCCATTATAGCATTTTTGCATAAAATAGCAGACGACACCCGGTCAATCAATAATCAGGAAAACTTGCGTTGCAAATCGCTGTCGGAAACAAGTACGCAAATCGTCTTTCCGTCCGGCGTCAGGCGGTAATCAGGCAGTTCGAACAACTCGTTAAGCAGGTGTTTTGCCTCATCATCCGTCAGGTTCTTCGAATACGGGATAGCAGTATCTTTCGCCAGAGAAAGCGCAATCTGCCTATGCCAGTGGTCGCTTGCGGACGTACCTGTTTCGCGCACCGCATGCAGAATATTGTGAAGCGCATCACGGGCATCCTGCACATTCAGCAATGCCGGAACACCCGATATGGAATAGGCATTCTTGCTAAACTGGTCCAGCTCAAATCCGGCTGCACGCAAATCGTTTGCAATAGCTTCCGTCAGCACCATCTCGTCCGCCGACATATCCACAACTTCAGGAAACAGCAACTGCTGTGACACACCTTTGCCTGTTGTCATCTGCCGCATATACTGCTCATACAGTACCTTGATATGGGCGCGGCGGTAATGAACCAGCATCAGCCCCGCATTGGTCGGAAGCATAAGATATTTGTCATATCGGAAAGGATTCGTTTCCACAACCGGCGTGTCAAAAGCAATGTCCGCAACCGTATTCTCCGTGAGCGGCGCATAAAACTTTTCCCGCTCCGGGGTATATAGTTTCTCCCACCCCTGCACACTTGTCTTCGCAGGACGGGCAAAAGGATTATAATGCGGATCAAAGACCACATGCGGTTTAGACACCTCTTGGTCACGATTCCCATCTCTATCTCACCTTCCCTGTTAAAATCCAGTGACGGAGTCAGATTGAACTTGCCCAACGACTCTCTTACCGCCGCCATAAGGATTTGGAAAATCATCTGTTCATCCTGGAACTTGATCTCCGTTTTGGTCGGATGAATATTGACATCTATCGTTTCCGGTGCCACATCAAAATAGATGAAGTAAGAAGGATTGGTTTCGCCGCTCAGCGTGCCGGAATACGCGGTCATAATCGCTTTATGGAAATACGGATGCCGCATATAACGCCCGTTAACAAAAAAATACTGCTGCGCATTCTTCGTTGCCGCTTCAGGTTTGCCGATAAAGCCGCGGATGGATACCAACTCCGTATCCGTTGCCACATCTACGAACTGCCCCGTATATGATTTGCCGCCGGATTTACCGAAAACGGCTTCTATCCGCTGCTTTTCCGTACCCGAAGGAAGTTCAAGCAGAATCTCATCATTGTGGACAAAGGTGAATTGCACCTTGGGATACACAAGGACAATATGATAGAACTCCGTCAGCAGATTACGCAGTTCCGTCTGGTCGGTCTTCAAGAACTTCCGCCTTACAGGAACATTAAAGAACAGGTTCTTCACTTTGAAGTTTGTCCCCACCGGACACTGGCACGGCTCCTGCCGTATCACTTCACTGCCATGAATCTCAAGCAGCGTGCCTATCTCGTCTTCTTTTTTGCGCGTCTGCACTTCCACTTGCGCCACAGCGCAAATACTTGCCAACGCTTCTCCGCGAAAGCCCATGGTTCGCAGCGCAAAAAGATCCTGCGCAGAGGAAATCTTACTGGTCGCATGACGCTCGAACGCCATTCGCGCATCCGTTTCGCTCATTCCGCAACCGTCATCTATCACCTGTAATAGGGTACGACCGGCATCGCGCACTATAACCTGAATACGGCTTGCACCCGCATCCAGACTGTTTTCAACCAGTTCCTTGAGACAGGAGGCGGGGCGTTGTATCACCTCACCCGCCGCAATCTGATTGGCTACACTATCTGGTAAAAGATGAATAATGTCCATACGCGGTTAACTATGGATGACGGACTGCGTTTCCGTTATCGCAAAAACAGATAGAGAACTAACGCAAGAAACAGCAGAGCTATCCAGAACGTAAGCTTGGATTTATTCCTCGCACGCTGCGTGGACATGTTCTTTTCATGCTCCTCGCGGAATGACCCACGATGAAGACGCGCAAGTTTTTCCTTGCGCGCCTCCTTTTCTTTATCATAGTAAATGGGGCGATAGTCCCACTCACGGGGTTTATTTACTTTCGGAAAAAGTACTGACAATTCCGTTACAATTTAGTCAATTACTTTACGATTGCTGCAAATTGTGCATCATCTGCAAACTTGGCGAATTCAATATCGCTTTGTGCTTTTGCTTTGAGTTCGGCGTCGCGTTCTACAGCCACTTTGAGGTTGCTGTAAACAGCGTCACGGTCATTGGTGCGGGCACCTACTACTGCAAGCAGATAAGCGGTTGTTGCATTCGGCTCCTTCACATTGTTCAATGTCTGGCGTGCACCGGCATAGTCCTCGTCCAGAATCTGTTGAACAGCTGCATTGTTCGTTGCACTGTTGCCATAAGCCTGTTTGGCTGCTTTGTAGTCACCCTTCATGGTGTAGTATGTACCTTGAGCGGCTTTGAGGTCACCCGATGTGCCGGCTGCCTTGCCAAGATGCTCCTCTGCTTTTGCAAGGTCGTTGTCGGCCATTGCTGCCAAAGCGGCATTGTAATGAACGTCTGCGTTGTTCGGCTCGATCTCCAATGCCTTGTTGTATTGACGGCGTGCCTCTGCAATATTGCCTTCATCGAAATAGAGCATACCAAGGTTGTTGTATGCACGGTAGTCACCGAATTGGGAAGCCACCTTCTCATAGATTGCTTTCTTCTCAGCTTTGTCCTCGGTCAGTGTAGCAGCATAAAGCATTTCCTCTACATTGAGTTGGCTCGGATCCTCTTTCACCAGTTTGGCAATCTCCTCATCTGATTTGCCGATAAGGTCGGTTGTGAGGATCAGACGGCTGCGACGCAGTGCCGGCAGAATCTCATCCGCAATAGTTTTGTAAACGCTGCTCAGATTCTTGATTTGGGTCTCGCGCTCTTCGGGATCGCTGTACATGCTCAGCACACGCAGAACAAGTTCTTTATCTTGGATATTGCTCTCCTCCATTGCCTTCTGGAATCCTTCCCAGTCCTCGGCGGTGGTGGTTGCCTCGATTTCAGCATTCACTTTATCCTTCTTCATTTGTTGTTGGAGGAACTTCTGCGCATTCGACTGACGTTGTTCTGCCAGTTTGGTATTAAGGTCCATACCGCCGTCCGGGCTGGCATAACCGCTTACCTCAAGTTTATTGATTGCTTTCTTCTCGTTGTCATTCGCCTCTTTGATGGCGGCCTTCAGGTCCTTCACACTCTGGCTGCCGGTCTCGGAACTGCGCAGGCTTGCCTGTTGGATAAGGAACTTGATGTCTGCCTCTTGCATCTCTTGGATTATGCGTTGGAACTTGTCAGCCGTCAAAACGGTTTCGTTATCCTCTGCCTCCGCCATTTTTGCGGTTTCCATCAAACCGTCTGCCACCTTGATCTCCGGCACTTCTACTTCTTTCTTGCCTACTTTCGCGGTGAAGCGCAGATACAATTCGGATTTCGCCATCTTCGGATCATAATCGAAACTGCATGACTGGCTGTACTTGCCACCTTCTTTGAACTTGACAACCGTTCCGTTGTCTTTCACTTTCTCACCTACATAAACTACAGGTTGACCCTCGATCTCACGACCGTCAAATTTCAGCACAGGGGTAACTGTCAGAATACCCTTCTTGTTGAACTTCTTTACAGGGAATGTTCCCGTAATGTCAGCGTTAACCTTGTTGCCAACTACTGCCAACGGGCTGGGATTAACGGTGATTTGTTCGGGTTGAGGCATGGAATTGCCGCAAGATGTCAGCAACGCTACTGCGATGACAGACACAAGAAATAAACTTTTCTTCATAATGTTTAACTATTGATTTTATTTGTTGGGTTACCAATTATTGGTCACTTTTCACCTTTCAGCCTGCAAAAGTACAAAAAAAATGACATTCCTGCAAGATTATTGCGTTTTTTTTTGTTTTTTCGTTTATTTTTTTTACCTTTGCACAAAAATTACCACATATTTATGCGCAAATTATCTTTCATCTTACTTGTCGCTTTACTCGCCGGATGCGGTCCGCACAAACCTACCGTCTCCGAACTGCGCGAACAAAAGCACCTTTCCGACTCCATGGCTATGTTGCAATACCGCCAGACCATGAACTACACGGACAGCATCCTGCAACATATTCTGCCAACCGCAGACACACTGCTCAAACAATTCCGTTATGTCAAAAACGAACGCTATGCAGACCACGGCTACTATATCCTGCCGCAACTCCAAACAGCCGGACTCGGGCAGCGCGTTTATATCCAAGCCTATGTGACCGATGATTTCAAAACCGTTGTCCGAAGCATGTATTTCGGCTCGCGCGCCATTAAACATAACCGGCTGACACTCTCCGCAGACAGTGTAACCAATACCTATCACGGCGATTTATATGTCTTTGACAGCGATGGAGTGCATGAAATCCTCACACTCGGCGATGACGATGCTGTGGCACTGCTCCGGTTCGTCAATGCGTTTGAACACGAGAGGATCAAAGTCACCCTGAACGGAGAACGCGCTCACGCATATTGGCTGCAAGACAAGGATAAAACCGCACTGGTTGAAACACTGCGATTGCAGACTCTGATGTCGGATATACGTACTTTGGAAGATCGCTACAGACAGGCTTCTCTGCAATTCGAGAAATACGCCCGCCGCATAGCACCCTCTCACACCGAACACGCTCAATAATTCGCTCGTTATCACGTTATTACAATGCCCCGTCGTTACTAAAATTAACAAAACGATTTTTTTACGACTCGCTTACGGAGCAGGAGTGCGACGAATTTTTCTGCAAAGATAATGCAAAAACCCCTTTTAGTGTATCCGAAAAATACGTTTTTTTTCAAAAAACAGCCTTATTTTTCGTGTTTACAGTCATTTTTTCGTATTAACGGTTTTTATTCGTCTAAATGGTCTTTTTCGTATCAACGGGCCATTTTTCGCACAAATGAATATTTTCCGTACAAACAATTATTTTTCGCACAAACGATTATTTCCTGATAAATATATTTTTAACATAAAAAAGGTTCTTCTTTTCACCATTCATTGAATAATATAAAGAAGAAGAACCTTATTTTTTGCTTTTCTTTTTTGCTCTTTTTTCTTTTCGTTTTTATTTTCATTTGCAAGCCAAACACCTTACTTTTCCATCCGCTCCCGGTTCTCAGGACTTGTCTGTTTAATCATCTTCCGTTTCCCGGCGATACGCATTCCCGTCCGAATAACACACATCAGAAATTCATGGCTATTCCAAGCCCGTTTGCAGATGACTGGAGAGAGAATGTCAATGGCGGCTCGGAAGAACACTTCCTTCTATATGCACTCTCTGCTGCTTTGCGCCGTGTTTGTCCGACAGAAAGACAGGGAATTGAAGCAACGGTTGCTCCGGCACCAATAATCATTACTGTAAAACCTGCTGTATGTTTAGCTGTTGCTTTAGGATTTTGTTCTTCAGGAGGAACACCTCCCTGTCCCGTAAATCGCCATGCCAAACATCCCCCGATAGTTAATCCTGCACCAACGCCAAACAATCCCCAGCCCGTTTTCCATAAGGTGGTCGCCTTCTTGTAATTAATTTTTATTTCCTCGCATGTTGCCGGTAAGCAATTGTAATCATCATATATTTTCATTGCCGATTGCCGTCGAACCTGTCCGACAGCGAGACATGGAATTGAAACAACAAAAGTGGCGCATCCGATAAGCATAATTGAGAATGCAGGATTTGTCCATACGCTTCCATCCCAACTATATTTGGTTGATGTCCATGCGACACACCCGGCAACTGTCATTCCGGCTCCTGTGCCAAACAATCCCCATCCCGTTTTCCACAATACATCGGCTTTTTTGTAGTCCTGCCAAACTTTCTGACAGGTTTCATTGGGATCTGTAGGTTGCCGGAGAAGAGATTGCGCGTTTGTACATACGCTTGCTATGAATACTAACATGATGATAAAAAATATTCGTGTTCTCATAATTGATTAGATTAAATGTTCAACATCGCTAAATATTCAACCCGCTCATTGATATTTTTATCCAAAATGATACACTTTAGTATCTGGATTCCCACATACCGGTTGTTTTCACGCTATATTTGTCTAATTTGCCATCGTCTATTACATTGTTGCTAGCCTGCTCAATGTCCTCGATTGTCATTTCTTGTCGATTTTTACCGGTTATCTTTTCCAATGATGTAATTTCAAAAAGGCGAATTTCAGAATATATGGAATTAGCATCACCTAATATTGGCAATTCAAATGGATTAACCTCACAAATATTTTCCCATTTCCCATTCCGGATAGAAATCGGTGTGGAATGAGAGGGGTAAATATTGGTATAAGGGAAATATGAGTAATAACCGTCATGTAAAGCCAATAATTTTTCATTTGTTGCCAATTCACAGATGTCAAACGTATATTTCTCCGGATTTTTATACCATTGTTCTGCACTATAATAAGGTTCGTCTCGATAGCGTTTAGGGTAATTGGCTATGCCATTGATTATTTTAAAATAGCCCACAGAATGATTTTGACTACCATTTGTTATAATCAATTCTTTATAACTTTCATCTGCATATCTGAAGATAAAGAAAGCGTACTTCACATTTTCTAATGTCTGTCTGGTATCACATCCGCAGAGTATCGTAACAAAGGTCGCTAAAATAAAAATTTTCGTTTTCATATTACATCTTTATTATTTTAGTTTGTAAAATTCCTTCCGCCTCTGTAACCGCACGAATAATGTATAATCCTTTTGGGAGATAAGATATATCAATGTGCGTATCCGTTGTATGCAGGACTATTTGCCCATTAACATTATATAGAAAAACCTTTATTATTGGAATATCACATTGTAGCATTATCTCGTCCATAGCAGGATTGGGAGTTACCTTAAAGTTGCTTGTACTGCATATTCTGTCTACATTATTATCTTTATGTTTTGGCATACTCACAGGAGCGTTACTCTCGGTGCAATTGTAGTTTGTTGCAAGTTTCACCATACTACCGATTTGAGCAACGAATCCGCTATTAAGTGTTATTTTATTTCCGGCAGAAATATTGAGATGTCCACCGCTTCTTACAGTTAATTGACTTAAACTAACATTATTTGCAGAATATAGAGTAACATCGCTCCCCGATGTGACAGTACTTATATCCAAACTGGTCACATTTGCTTCACGGACCGAGCAATCCGGATATAATTCTGTAAAAAAAGTTCGCAAAGAAGAATATCCATTGAGACCAATATCCCACATAACATCGTCCGCCCAGCCCCATCCCCAATTAACATGATATTTATTAGTTGCTGGATCATATCCATCAATCACGAAGGTGTGTCCTCCACCATTATTTCCTGCTTGGCATATAATTGGACGATTGTTGGCTATTTCGTATTGTAATATTGGACCAAAGTCCATCCATGAGTATTCAAAACATGGATTTACATGAAAATTATAATAATGTTCCAAAGCGTACGTTAATTTTGTAGGAATTGATTCGGAACCATCATACATATACAACGTATGAGCAGCATATCCACAATCACGTAGTAATCCTGCCACCATATCCACTTGATACATTAGTGTAGAATTATTGATACTTGCGGGCATATTATCCCAGTCATAATAATGACGACTTGTTTCTCCATACGGTGTACCAGCCATATTAATTGATTCATACATAATTACATAATCCGGCCAACGCCAATACCAAAGCACTTGTGCCATAGCAACGGCTGTACAACCGACTATTGTTCTATTACATATAGGATCTGTATCGTACCATGTAGGGCAAAATTTGTTATATACTTTATCACAATCATATGATTCATCATTGTTTTTGCTCTGTCTCCACAGATTCTCTTCTCCATTGCGTTTTAATAAGGCATAGTCAGAAGAATATCGAGTACCTGGTAAATTATGTGATAGGGGAGATGGAGAAGAAACCCTATCATAAAACGTGGAAGGCGATTCTCTAAGGGAATCTATCATATTCATATGATGCTCCAGAAGTAATTTTAACGCCCCGGGCTGATGATCTGGATTCGTATCAAAATGAGATGCTGTAGAATATCCTATAATAGTAGGGTATTGTTGCTCATTTGATACAATTGCCCATCCGCTATCCGGCATATTGACAACATATAAATATGTGGTATTGCCTCTATCAATGTTTGTCACTTCAATATTATTCCGATATTTTGCAGAAGACAAGCCACGTGAAGAGACAATACTGTCAAAGTCAAAAAAAGTATAAACCACATTTTTGACATCCTCAATCGTTCGCTCCTGAGCTTGTAACATAGGAGTCAAAGGTACAAGAGCAAAAATCGCAAGTATCTGAATAACTATTTTCATATCTACTGCTTTTTAGATTGTAATTCTTTCACCTGCGCTTTCAGTTCAACCACTTCTGTGGACAACTCCTGGACTGACTTGATTAGAACAGGTATCAGTTCTGTATAGTTGATAGACAAATAGCCGTCTTGTCCTTCATATACGACATTCGGGAATACCTTTTGTACTTCCTGTGCCAGCAAACCATAGTGATTTACCTTCATTTCAAATGCGCCATCTGGATACACATGTTGCACAGAGTCTGGCCTGAGTTTGTATTCCACGGGACGAAGTAACTGAATGTTGCTGACAGCGGATTCATTCAATTCCCGAATATCATCCTTCAAACGTTGATCACTGGTCGTTGTTACCGAACTGGCGGTCAATGTTCCGGTCACTTTGACACCACCGGAAAAATATCCTGCATAAGCACCTCCTTGGTTTGCGGTAGGTAGGGTATAACTATATATGGAAGAAATTGCACCATAGACACCTATTCCACCATAAATAGTGGCTACACCTGCCACTCCTGCGGAAAACTTGGTGTAATTGTTAGATGTCATATATGCTCGCCCATATACACCGACAACCGTATTTAACGGAAAAGAAGATGTTGTAGCAGAGGCATCTGCAAAACCATAGATACTGGTTATCGGACCGGTTGGCATACCACTTAAAGTCCTCATGTGGGATTTGATTCCATACCACGTGCTATACTGGTCATCAGATGCCCTTCCTAAATTCAATAATGCACGAAAATCGGCATTTGTACCGATGGACATACATCTGCCTACTTTAACATTATTACTACTTTCCACCTCTAATTGAGCATAGGTACTCATACTCTTAAAACAACCGGCAAATAAAATTGTGGCAATAAGAATTTTGTGTTTCATATTCATACGTTTTTAAGGATTATTTTTTCATTTTTATACAAATTATGAGTTTGTATCCGCCTGTAAAATTACTGCTTTTATTGTTATTATGCAAATTTTAGCATTGGGAAATTACAAAACACAACTTACTATAAATCAGCAAGAACAATATTTTTACAATTGGGAATTTTCATTTTGTAGCCATAAATGACAATAAAATATTTTTATCTGACCCCTTAGCGTTTAATGAA
>CAJOKE010000048.1 GCA_905235225.1 Paludibacteraceae bacterium | reverse complement strand
CAGCTAATACTTGCTCTTTCATCACATCATCTCAATTAAGAAGTTCTCGTAACCGAGTTTGTCGATGTAGTTGAGATACTGCTTCTCCCACGCCATGTGCTCTACCTCACCGTCAATCCATTTCTGGATAAGTTTCTGGGTGGGGTAGTCATCGGAGAAAGCGGCAGCCAGTTCACTCAACTCGCGGATAGCACCCTCGTTGTAGTCGGTCTCAATCTGCTGTTTCGGATCGTCATAGAACGGGAACTCGATGGTCTTCATAGCCTCCTGGAGGTCAGCCGGTTTGCAGCCGAGTTCTACCAGACGGTTGAGTACCTCTTCTGCCTCGTCCCACTCTTCTTCTGCTTCCTCTTTCCATTTGTCGGCGAGTTTGTTCCAGCCGTTGAGACGGTCGTATGCCGAGAAAGCGAAATGTTGTTTACTGTTACCGAACCATACTGCGCCCAGATATGCCAGGCCTTTCAGTGCTTCTTCTTTGCTCATAATTCGTAATGATTAAAAGTTAATTATAAAAGTTTCAAGATTTCTGCTTCGATGTCTTCGGGTTTGGTGGTGGGGGCGAAACGTCCTACAACCTTGCCTTCGCGGTCAAGAAGGAACTTAGTGAAGTTCCAGCGGATGTCGGAATCCTTCTGATAGGTCTTGCTGATTTTCTTGAGCATTGCGGCAGTCGCTTTGCCTTTCAGACCGTTGTATTCCTCAGTGGGAGCCTGCTCTTTGAGGAAGGTGAATACCGGGCTTTCGTTCTCTCCGTTCACTTCGATTTTAGCAAACTGCGGGAAGGAGACATTGTACTTGAGTTGGCAGAAGGAAACGATTTCCTCTTCTGTTCCGGGAGCCTGTTGCCCGAACTGGTTGCAGGGGAAATCAAGGATTACTAGACCCTTCTCCTGATATTTCTTATAAAGGTTTTCAAGAGCCTCATATTGCGGTGTGAATCCGCAGCCGGTGGCTGTATTCACGATTAAGAGGACTTTGCCTTTGTAGTCAGCCAGGCTGACCGGTTGTTTTTTGGTGTCAAGCACCGTCAGATCGTAGATACTCATAGTTTTATCTGTTTTATTGTTTTGTGTACATGCGGGTAGTAACGAAGTCATTCCCAACATCAGTATGACGATTAATCTGTTCATAGGAATGTATGTTATCAATCGGAATGCAAAAGTACTGCTTTTATTTTAATATCGCAAACGATATAAAAAAAGGTGTGCATTTTCTTAATAAATGCACACAAATTATTAACAAACAGCACTGTTTTAACTGTTAGCATACGAGTGCAAACCTCCCAGCAGGAAATTCACACCAAAATAAGTAAACAGCACAAACAGAAATGCCGCAACACAGCAGATATGGAACGTCACCTGCGACTTTTGCGTTTGCTTGTTATCCCAAAGATTCCAATGCAACAATAGCGAATAGACGATCATTGTAATAAGTGCCCATGTTTCTTTCGGGTCCCATCCCCAATAGCGTCCCCAAGATATGTTTGCCCACACGGCACCTAAAAAAATACCGATTGTGAGCAAGAACACAGCGGGATACAGCAGCACCTGGGACAAAACCTGCATACGGCTTCGGATAGACGGAACACATAATGCTGCCACCCCGTTAAGCATAATGAATGCCAAAAGGCAATAGGCAATCATTATAACAGCCACATGCAAAGTAAGCAGTGGGGATTGCAACACCGGCATAAGATTAGTAATCTGAGGATTAGATGCAGACATCATACTGACCATCAGCGTCATTCCCGTTACAAGCAGTCCGGCAGCGGTAGCGAGACCATTATTATTCTTCGAACGATGACCAATAATGGCATTGCCCGTTGTCAAGCACGCACTGACCCATGCCATAAACTGCATGGTTTCAAAGCCGTTAGTTAGTGGAACATGACCGCTCACTATCCAGCGTAAAGCAAGTGCCGGAGTCAAAACCGCCAACACGCCCCCCAGACCGATTAGCAACAACATATCCAGCCATTTCGGCAGTGACTTGCAACGAGCTGCCAACATACAGCATAAAACAAACAGGAACAACCCTGCTGTTGCGCACCCCATGGCTAAAGGACGAGTGTAATGAAAAGCCTTATAAAATCGTTCCGCTTCAAACCGGAAAGCGGAGGGATAGCTTTTCTTATTGCCTTGCGATATGGCTTGGGCAGACAATTTGTCCTGTTGCCATCTCTTTATTTTAGCGAGTGCGTCCTTGGCGTGAAACCAGTTGCGCTGCGCAACACATAACGCCACATAATCCATGCTACGAACCACATACTGCCAGTCCGCATAGTCAATATCGGGCGGCAGCTGGTCTGACCATGAATACCATTGTCCTTCAACAGGGTAAATCCGCATCATTCTTCCCGTGCAGACCTGCGAAATCAGCTGCATCTTTTCATCCGCAGCTTGGGCATTGCGGTTCCCCTGCCGGATGGCATCCGACAATTTGTACTGCCGATCCCCCACATAGTCGTTCAGGCAAGCGTATTTGCCCTCTATGCCTAAAATAGCACGGATGTCTTTGCCTTTGATCTTGATACAACTTTCCTTAGCCCACTGGTCATAATAGAACAGCCACCCGCATAGTACCTGTTCGGCGGTCAGACCTTTGTAGGATGGCTTGCCGTAGAGTTTCGTTGTGAAATCAACCGCTAATGTACGCATCGGGCAGACACGGTCGTTATAATATACATAAAGTTTACCCCAATCTTCCGATACGGAATCCGGAACCGTCGGCGGTACTGCCGTTTTTGCACACGCAATGGCAGGCACCACCATTAACACACAGACTGCCAGCTGCCTAACCAACGCCATGAAACGGGTTCGACGTTGGAAAAAGAACCCGATCATGCTCAGCAGCAACAATACATAACCCGCATAGGTAACACCGATGCCCCATGGATCATAACTGTAACGCAGCGTTACGCCCTTACCATCGCTATCGTATTGCGATTGATAAAAACGGTAATGCCTGTGCGTAAATATTTTATTCATCGAGACAACACCGCTTACACCTTCCGTTTCTATCTCACTTACAAAATCTGCGGGAGCCATGCTGCCCGGATAATAATCTATGTGAAAATCCCGCAAACTTACGCTGAATGGTATATCCGCAATCGTCGCCGTTTCACCAAGGCGGATAGACAGATTGCCCTGCTTCCCCCATAAATGGGTTATCATCGCACCGGCAAGGATTACTACAAACGCAAAATGCAGCGCAAACGTAATCAGGTTGCTCCACCCCTTCCGAGAATAAACGGAAACAAGATATCCCCCCCCGCTTAATACCGATAGTGTCCATACCGCAATCGTCCATGGCGCGGTATAAATATAGCGTGTTGCAACAGCAGTGCCGCAGATTTGCTCCACGACACTGCCTGCTATCAGCAATGCAACCACTACTCCCATAAGGGAGAAACTAAACGGACGAAGAAATTGTTGCATCAGATAGCGTTAATAAATGCGACAACAGCATCGCGGTCTGCCTTCGGTAACTGCCAAAACAGCTGCGTAGGATAATACGCATCACTCTCTGCACTATATCCATGCCACATGATTGCCTCTATCACATTGCGGGCACGTGTATCATGCAGGCGTGCTTCATATGCATCGCCGGTCGCTTTACGGTGCAGGCCGCGCGCCCATAACGGCGTAGTCCGGCACCAACCGGTACGGATATCATTCTCCATGTGAAGCTTATGCTGTACCATGTCCGTGTAAGGCCATATCTTCTGATTCGGATAACGGGGCAGTTTGCCGTCACCGGCGGCGAAGAAACCGTTCGGATCGCGGATCTCATCCGGACCTGTTGTCCAACTCGGACGGTGGCAGTAGTCACACCCTAATTGTGTAAACAACGCCTTGCCGCGTAAAACAGCGGAGTCCGTAACATTACGCGCTGCCGGAACTGCAAGACCGCGGTGCCATACCATTACCTGCGTAAACTCTTCGTCACTCATTTCCGCAGGTAAATCGTTGCTTGTCAGATAGTTATATACATTATCTTCCTTATTGTCTGTCCACCATTCACTGTGTTTCTTATCAGGATCAATCTGGCTGATATACGCCTCAAAACCGTCTTGTACTTCCTTGTCTTTGCTTGCCCACTCAGCGTATATCTTACCATTCAAATCAAGATAATGGCTTTTGCGGTCAGAGCGGTTCACGTTCGTAATGTTCCATATCGCATTGGCTCCAGCCGCATCTTGCAACGGACCACGGGTCAATGCATACGTGAAACGCTTGGGACCCCACTTCATATCATTCTTATAATAGCCGCTTTGCTGAAAACCTCCCGCGTAAAACAACGGATTGAGACCGTTCTTCATTTTCCCGTCCGCCTCTTCCTTGGCATATTGGGCGATGATATCCTCATCCGTTATAGCATCCAGCAAACCTGTTCCGTACACCCCGATCGTGTTTTCCAACACAACCACATAACTCTCGTTCTCCAATAATCCGTCAGGATCGCGATAGCCCTGATTATAGACATATACCGCTTCTTTTGGCATCTTCACCTCGGGATAGCGCAATTCATAAGTCTCACCGTCAGGGAACTTGTTTCCGTGTTCATCCTGCGCCGTTTTCCATGTAACGGTTATCATATCCGGATTAAGCGGTGCGGGAAAAGGTTTCACACCAAACAACTGCGGCATTCCCGCCAGCCATGGAACATATGCGTCCGTTGATGGATTATACACCACTAACAGTGTTCCGTTTCCTTGCTCGCGGGCATTATATTTGCCTTCAGGAACAGACGAGCCGTGACTGTAATTGGGATGACAGTGCTGACAACTCGCACGGACATATACCGGCCCCAAACCATGCTGGCGACCGCTTGCATTGGTCACAAAATCTTTCTCAGCAATATTATCGCCTTGCGCAAATGCCTGCCCCATGCCTGCATTGTCCACTGCCGGAGTCGGCTGGCGGAATGCCATGGATGATGTGTTTGTCGTCGTACCCAACTCGCCTGCCGTATAATACCATTCAGGTAACTGGCTTACAGGTTCAGGTTCAGGATTCTCACTTGTCTTGCAACCGGTTAAAACCACACCTGCAAGAATCATAAACAAACAACTTTTCTTCATATCTCTTTCGGTTTTATTTACTCAATATTGCCAGCACTTCATCATCCAGAACGCTTGCCAGTTCTTGTACTTTCTCAATAGCGGCTTTCACATTTGCATTGCCTTTTGCCGTATTTTCGAAGTCCACGATTGCACCTATTGCGGCAAGAGACTCTTCTATTGCCTTGCGGACTTTGGCATCCAGTTCTGCGTCTTGGGACTTGACATAGTCGGATATCGAGGCATCTCCGCTTTGTGTTCCGCAATATGCGTGTTCGATGGAGCGGATATTGTCCGCAAAATCCTCTGTCGAAGTGCAACTGTACGGACTTTCTATATAGTCACGTTCATCAGGAGTGCTGCTCAAATAGGGATTACCTAATTTGGCATCAGCAACTTCGTCTGCTATATCCACGCAACCTGAAATAATTTCCTCGGCAGCCTCTTGGTAAGTCACATAAATCGAACCGGCCTTCCCTGCATTGATCATCTGCCATCCATAGCGGTCATTGAACACATCTATCTCGCCGTCTTCCAGTACTTCCGTCTTGGCGGCGTTCACCTCGCCCGCCCAGCAATATTCTAACAATATTGCCTGTTGCGTCAAATCCTCTACTATACCTAATAAATAAACGGCTTCAGCGTGCGTCAGATTGGCAGCATGCGTTTTGCCTGTTCCTACTGCACGGCCGTCTTTTATAACCGACTCAAACAGCAGGTACTCCGCAGCATGGAATCCCTTTAACGCATACCCGAGTTTGTCCCCTACATATGAACCGCCCTCTTCCTCAATCCGTTTCATCTGGTCGGCATTGTGAAGCAGCGCATTCATCGCATTGAAATCCAACGGCCAGGAATCAATATGCGGATCTATCGTATGACCCGCTGCCGGACCGTACAGAAACGCCTCACTCTGCTCCCAATGCTTACGCATCGAACGCCATGCCGCACCTGCCTCTGCAAGCAATGCACTGTAATCCGTTCCTGCTTCCTGAGCCGCAAGAATCTGACGGCTCTTGTCCAGTAACACCAACCCTTCATCCGCCATTTGGCTGTACGTCGCTACTACCGTGTTCGTCACATAAGGACTCATCGCTTTCTGCAACGTCTCCTCTTTCGTTGAGGATACCGGCGTGTCACCACTCTTTTCATTCTTTTCGCATGACGCAATTAACGTCACGCATAAGGCACATAGTACCAACTTGAAAATCTTACTCATTGATTGTAATGATTTAATTGTTTATACTGCTTCTTCTCCGTTTAATTACAACTTGTAAAATCCCGCATACACGATTCCGACCGCTATCTGCGGTTCATCGTTGTATAACTTGCCGCGAGTTCCGTCTGCCTGCATGCCTTTCTTTAATATACCATACGAAAACTCCGCTTTCACTCCGATCTCGCTGATAGGAAAATAGTTTATTCCTGCCGCAACGCGATGCCGACCGCACCATGAATACATATCCGTCGGCTGGTTGTCATACCGAAACATCGAATCATAATACTCATACCGCCCGAACAGATATAACTTGTGCTTGACCGCCGTCTTGTCCAACACATCATAACCCGCCTCTATTCCGGCAGCAATAACATCGCTTGCAACCCATTGCTTGCTGCTCACTGACCCTTTGCGCATGGATATATTGTATTGTGTTATGGCAGCAGCATCGCTCAAATGCCCGTATGTGGCACTGCCGCGCAGCACTACACCGTAATCCTTGTACGCAAAATCAAACGAACCGATACTCACCGTACCCTTCACATCCTTGTACGCACTCTCATCCAACTCGGCATTGCTCTTGCTCAGCGTGTTCCGGAACGAATTGCCGCAATACCCGCTTATACTCAGACGGAGTCCCTTCACGCCGGTATAATCCAAACGCGCTGCACCCGCAAACACATTCGCCAACTTGAATTCATACGGACTTCCCGCACCGGGCTTGACCCAGTTCTTGCGGTTGAAACGGTCACTGTCCAAACCCGGCAGAAACATCGCTTGGTAGCTCAGTCCGAACTTTGTCCTCCCCATAAAAGTCAAAGCCACCTCATGCCATGTACTCGGAATAATGGTAAACTCGCCTTCAGGACGATAAACACCGAAGTATTCCGTGGACTCATGGTGGGCATTCAGACCGCCCACCGGAACAACCTGCATTCCTGCACGGATGGTTGCATATTGGTTAAATCGTTTCTGAAGCCAGAACTGTTCCAACGCCACCTCTCCGCCGCGCTCTATCTCGCTCTCATACTCGCCACCTTCCTCTTCCTCTATTTCAATAGCACTCTCTGTTCCGCCATGCTCAAACTCTATCTCTGTTCCCATTGACCAGCCTTTTCCGAAATCATAACCTAAATAGATAACCACATGAGGCAAATCGAATTCTCCGTAATGGTCATTCGCATATTTTTCAGGGGTCTTGCCGTAACGCAGGTAGTTATTGCTGTAGAAACAGTGCTTTGCCGTTATCTCGCCATAGCCCCCTATGATGAATCGGTGTTCACGCTCAAGACCTTTTTCATTCACCATTTTTGGGGATACCCCTTCCTTTTCCGCAAGGGCGGGTTGTTCACTCTTCTCACGCGCTGACACCTGCTCTTCTAATCGCTCAACGCGCTGTATCAACGCCTGCATATCCGCACTGCTTACTTTAATCGAATCGTCCGCAAGTGAACCTAAAACACTCATTATCAGCAACATAGACGATGCTACACATTTCTTTGCCAATAATTTCCATCTACCTGTCACATAACATCCGTTGGCTGCTTTCAATGTTCTACTGTCATTTAAGTTGTTATATCTTTGCATTGTCATTCCACCTTTTTTTCGTAATGCAAAATTACTGCTTTTCCGCCATTCACACAATCCCAATTTTAGGGGATTTCACTTCCCCATCCCTATATGCCGAAAATCCCTTACTTCTTCCCCCTCAAAAACATCACTTTGCTACAACTTTAACCGAATGATAACCGAATGATAACCGAACGATAACCGAAGGATAACCGAACGATAACCGAACGATAACCGAACGATAACCGAAGGATAACCGAATGATAACCGAACGATACCCGAACGATAACCGAACGATAACCGAACGATAGTGCGCTTCGATAAGGTACCTCATTGCCTTCCGAAACTATCGGCAGAAAATTACATTTTTTTTCGCAAAAATTGACAAGAATGCACATTTCAAATGCTTTTTTCTCCGATTCCTTGCGTATTTCGGATTTTTGTTGTACCTTTGTAGCCGGTTTTGAACAAGACACATTCACTTCACACAATGAAAATCCATAAACTGACACTCCTGCTTCTTGCTTTCGCCGGACTAATCTCTGCCTGTTCTGGCGGCGGGGACTATCGGGAGCCCAAATCAGAGGAAGACCTCTCCGGCCTTGTACTGGCAACATCCAACGGCAGTTATTACCAACAAAAGTACGAAAAACGCTCAGACGTGCAGCTTTTCCTTACCTCCAGCGAAGCAGACGGCGTGCAGGCTGTGCGGCAAGGACACGCCGATGTCTATGTCAGCGACGAAGTGATGCTTCCCCCTGCCGACCTGAAGCGTCTGGGCATGAAGAAAACTTTTGTAGGTGATGAGTGCTTCGATGTGGCTTTTGCCATCCGCAAAGGTAACACCGAAATAGCCGGGCAACTCAACGCTTTCCTGGCTTCGGTTCCTTTGAACGACATCATCAACCATTGGATCAACGCCGGACCCTATGTGGAGGAGCCTGCCTTCTCCATCCCCGAAGGAGCCAAACCCCTGCGCTGTGTCTGTGCTGTAAATATAGCCCCTATCAGTTATGTGGGCGAAGGCGGTGAGTGGCAAGGCTTGGATGCTGACATTCTCCGGCGTTTTGCACATTCTATCGGCAGACCTTTTGAGATGCAGTTTGTGGACATCGGCTCGGCTATCATGGCAATCAACACCGGCAAGGCGGATGTG
>CAJOKE010000047.1 GCA_905235225.1 Paludibacteraceae bacterium | reverse complement strand
CCTCACTGTGGTGACAGCTCTGGCGCAACACTCGGAGTGCGTTCCGTCGCACTCCTTCACGTAACCGTCCCGTATCCGTCCCGTAAGCGAGTCGTAAATATCATTTTCTCAATTTTATAATTACAATTATACAAATAATTTTGTGCATTTCAAAAAAATGTATTACCTTTGCACGATTTTATGTATTGTTTATTGTATGAGTATTCACGAATACATTTCTTTTCATCGTTCGCGATTTATGGACGAGTGGGCAAGTCTGCTTCGAATTCCTTCCGTGAGTTGTCAGCCCGAGCATCATGAAGATATGATTCACTGTGCCGAACGCTGGCGTGAATTATTACTTGCCAGTGGTGCGGATTCGGCAGAAATAATGCCTTCCAAGGGTAATCCGTTTGTGTATGCGGAGTACAAAGCGCGCGATGTTGCGCAAAAGACAGTATTGGTGTATGCGCACTATGATGTTATGCCGGCGGAGCCGTTGGAACAGTGGCGTTCAGACCCTTGGGAACCGACTATATGTGACCGCCGCCTTTATGCCCGCGGTGCAGACGATGATAAGGGACAGGCTATGATTCAGGCGAAGGCGTTTGAGTACATGGTTCAAGAAATATGGTCAAAAGAAGGCGGGCATGTCAATGTCAAGTTTATTTTTGAGGGTGAAGAAGAGATAGGCAGTCCGTCACTTGAGGCATTTATAGAGGAACATAAGGAACTGCTACGGTGTGATGTCATTTTGGTAAGTGACACTTCAATGATAGGTAAGGAAACGCCTTCAATTACAACGGGTCTTCGCGGTCTTGCATATTGGCAGATTGAGGTGGATGGTCCTAATCGTGACTTGCACAGCGGTCACTTCGGCGGTGCGGTGAAGAATCCCGTGAATGCGTTGTGTGAAATGATAGCGCAGGTGGTTGACGATAAGGGTCGTATCACGATTCCGCATTTTTATGATGATGTGTTACCCATCCCCGATGCGGAACGGCACATGATAGCCCAGATACCATTTGATGAAGCACAATACCGTGCGTCGATAGGTGTAGATGCTACATTCGGTGAGGAAGGTTACAGCACGTTAGAGCGCAATTCGTGCCGTCCGAGTTTCGATGTATGCGGCATTTGGGGCGGCTATACGGGTGAAGGCAGCAAAACCGTACTTCCGTCCAAGGCATTTGCCAAGGTAAGCTGCCGTCTTGTTGCCAACCAAGATCATGAACGAATCAGTCAAGCGTTTGCCGATTATATGCAACATATAGCACCGAAGGGGGTTCGTGTCAAGGTAACTCCGATGCACGGCGGACAAGGATATGTATGTCCGATTGATTTGCCGGAATACCAAGCGGCAGAACATGGCTTTGAAGTCGCTTTCGGAAAACGCCCGTTAGCAGCACGTCGCGGCGGAAGTATCCCTATCATAGCCGATTTTGAACGTGTATTGGGAGTAAAAACCATATTAATGGGCTTCGGATTGGAGCAAAATGCAATCCACTCGCCCAATGAGTCTATGGATCTTGATGTATGGGAGAAGGGAATCATTGCTGTGACCGAGTTCTATAAAAGTCTATAAATCAGAATAAAAAAAGTCTATAAATCAGAATAAATCAGAAAAATCAATATAATGACAAGTAAAGAAATCAGACAGTCTTTTTTGGACTTTATGGCAAGCAAGGGACATCAGGTTGTTCCCTCTGCTCCGATGGTGATTAAAGATGACCCGACGTTGATGTTCACCAATGCGGGAATGAATCCGTGGAAAGGAATAATTCTTGGTAATGACCCTATCAAATATCCGCGTGTGGCAGACAGTCAGAAATGTCTTCGCGTAAGCGGCAAACATAACGATTTGGAAGAAGTAGGCCGTGACACCTATCACCACACGATGTTTGAAATGTTGGGAAACTGGTCATTCGGGGACTATTTCAAACAGGAAGCAATTGATTTTGCGTGGGAGTATATTGTCGATGTGTTGAAGATAGACCCTGCCAACCTCTATGCAACCGTTTTTGAGGGTTCGGCAGAAGAAGGTTTAGGTCGTGATGAGGAAGCGGCAGCCATATGGGCAAAACATCTCCCGGCAGACCATATTCTGAATGGTAACAAGCACGACAACTTCTGGGAAATGGGCGACACGGGACCATGCGGACCATGTTCCGAAATTCATGTGGACAGTCGCAGTGCTGAGGAAAAAGCCAAAGTGGCGGGGCGTGATTTGGTCAATAAAGATCACCCTCAGGTTATTGAGATTTGGAATATTGTGTTCATGCAATATAACCGCAAAGCAGACGGAACATTGGAGCCATTGGCGAAAAAAGTGATAGACACCGGCATGGGCTTTGAGCGTCTTGTCCGTACAATTCAGGGCAAACAGTCTAACTATGACACGGATGTGTTCCAGCCGATGTTACACAAAATCGGTGCGCTCACCGGGTATCAATACGGTAAGGACGAAAATACGGACATCGCCATGCGTGTCATCGCCGACCATATTCGAACCATTGCATTTGCTATTACTGACGGGCAACTGCCTTCCAATGAAAAAGCAGGTTATGTCATCCGGCGTATATTACGCCGCGCTGTGCGCTATGGATACACATTCCTCGGCCAACGTGAAGCGTTCCTGTATAAATTGGTGCCGCAACTAATTGAGGACATGGGCGAAGCCTATCCCGAACTCAGGAAACAGGAGCAACAAATAACACCTGTCATCAAGGCAGAGGAAGAAGCATTCCTTCGCACATTGGACAAGGGTATCTCGCTATTGGACAAACTGATTGGCGATGCCCGTAAAGCCGGTAAGAAAGAGATTTCCGGCGTGGATGTATTTACCCTTAAAGATACATATGGTTTCCCGCTTGACCTGACCGAGTTGATTTTGCGCGAAAACGGTATGACTACCAACGAGGATGAATACAATAAGGCACTGGAACATCAAAAAGAGATGGGACGTAGTGCCAATAAACAGGACCTTGGGGACTGGACTGTATTGAAAGAAGGCGAAACAGAATTTGTGGGATATGATGATTTGGAGTGCGAGACCGAAATTCTAAAATACCGCAAAGTCACCCAAAAGGGCAAGGAATCCTATCAAGTGGTACTTAGCCGCACTCCGTTTTATGCTGAAATGGGCGGCGAGGTTGGTGATACAGGATATTTACAGTCAGGTCAAGCACGATTTGCTATTCTGGACACAAAACGTGAGAACGGCTTGCCGGTACATATTATGACCGAATTACCCGCAGATCCGACAGCGAAGTTGACAGCCATGGTGGACAAAGAACGCCGCCAAGCAATCAGTTGCAATCACTCGGCAACACATATTGTCCATTATGCGTTACGCCAAGTGCTTGGCACACATGTCGAGCAAAAGGGTAGTTTGGTAACCGCGGAGAGTTTGCGTTTTGACTTCAGTCACTTCCAAAAAGTGACACCTGAACAATTGCGTGAAGTTGAGCGGCTTGCCAATCAATTGATTCGTGAAGATTATCATCTTGAGGAAAGCCGTCATACCCCAATCGCCAAAGCCAAAGAAATGGGAGCGATGGCATTATTCGGAGAAAAATACGGCGATGATGTTCGGGTTATCAAGTACGGTCCGAGTATAGAACTATGCGGCGGCTGCCATGTGAGCAGTACCGGCAAGATCGGTAGTGTGCGGATAATCATGGAAACGAGTGTTGCAGCCGGTGTCCGCCGAATCGAAGCGGTGACAGCAGGAAAAGTGGATGAACTGTATTACAAACAGTTAGATATGCTTAATGACCTGCGTGCGCTGTTTAACAACGCTCCCGATTTGGCAGGTGCCATCCGTAAGGCAATAGAGGAAAACAGTGGTCTCAAAAAGCAAATAGAAGACTTTGTGGCAGAGAAAGTCACTATGTTCCGTGACCATTTGATAGATTCCGCACAAGATTATAAAGATATTAAACTGGTTCGTCTGGATGGTGAAGCAGACCCGAATATGATTCGCGGCGTAATGCCTTTGTTGCGTGGCAAGTTTACTGATGTCAAATTTGCCGTAGTAGGTGCAACGCAGTGGGACGGCAAGCCGATGATAAGCGTATTCCTCAGTCAACCGTTGGTTGATGAAGGTAAGAATGCCGGCGCAATGATTAAATCTGCAGCCAAACATATTCAAGGCGGCGGTGGCGGTCAAGCCTGGATGGCAACTGCGGGCGGACGTGATGTTACAGGGTTGAATGCCGCTCTGGAAGAACTGATTGCGAACGTGTAATTTAGAACAAAACGTACTTTATGCGCCTGCCTACTTCATATTTATCGGGTTACGTTAAAAGTGCCACTCGTTTCGTCATTCTCGGAATGACCGGAACGGTGGTGCAAACCCTGTTGTTTATGGCTGCCATGTGGTGTTTGGGTGAGCCTGAAAAAAACAGTTTGCTGTATTATATAGCGTTCGGTATAGGGTATGTATTGGAGATGATCCCTAATTATTTCCTGAGTAACCGGTACACTTTTGGTACTAAACCGAACAAGAAAAATGCAGGCGGATTTCTATTCGCAAGAGTGATTAATCTTGCTATTCAGTTCGGACTCCTTCCGTTGTTAGTATATCTGTTGCCGGACTGGAATGACGGAAATATCGGTTTTGTCGTTATACTGCTTGCGGGAGTCATTAATTATCTGATTATGCTATTTTTCTTTAAAAAGAAAAAAGAGAAGAAACAAATTGTAAATGAAAGTAAATAATAAACCATGAAAATCTACCAAGCAAACATTTTGTTTACCCCGACACCTGATGCGTTTCAAGTATTAGAGCGCGGTTTTATTGTGGTGAATGATGCGGGTATAGTCGAAGGTGTGTTCGACCAGCTGACAGAGGAATATCAGTCATTACCTGTCAACGATTTCGGCGACAAATTGTTGATTCCGGCAATGAATGATTTGCACGTTCATGCACCGCAATATCGCAATCAAGGTATCGCGATGGATCTAGAGTTACTGCCGTGGCTTAATACCTATACGTTTCCGGAAGAGTCCAAATATAAAAATCTCGGTTATGCGGAGAAAATGTACCGTCGCTTTGTTCATGATTTGTGGGCAAACGGGACGATGCGGACAGTAGCGTTTGCAACAATACATCCTGCTGCAAGCATGTTACTGGGACCTTTTCCGTCAGGCAGGCATGGGAGCAATGGTAGGACTTGTCGGAATGAATCGAAATTGCCCTGAAACATTGTCCAACTCGACAGAAGAAGTTGTTCGTGATACGCAAGCTTTAATGGAACACGTAAAAGGTGACAGCCTTGTCCGTGCCATCGTTACGCCGCGTTTCGTACCATCTTGTACGCCGGATATGTTAGCGGCTTTGGGATGTTTGGCAAAGAAGTATAATTTGCCGGTTCAATCCCATCTTAGCGAAAATCGCTCTGAGATAGCATGGGTTAAAGAATTGGAACCTGAATCAACGTGTTATGGTGATGCTTATCAGCGTTACGGGTTGTTTGGTGATACGCCGACTTTGATGGCACATTGCTGCTATACCGAGGGAGAAGAGCTTCGCCTCATGAAGGAAAAGCATGTGTTTGTTGTTCATTGTCCGACTTCAAACTGTAATTTGGCTTCCGGAATGGCTCCTGTACGCACTTTCCTGGACGAAGGCGTGCCTGTTGCACTGGGTAGTGATATTTCCGGTGGTCATCATTTGTCCATCTTCCGCGTGATGCAGTATGCTCTGCAAATCAGTAAACTCAAATATGCGGAATCCAAAGGGAAAATGAAGTTCCTTACGCTTAGTGAGGTGTTCTATCTTGCAACCAAATCGGGAGGCTCGTTCTTTGGCAAGGTCGGCAGTTTTGAGAAAGGGTATGAATTTGACGCCCTTCTCATTGATGACAGCGACTTGAATATTGATAATTATTCTTTGCTCCATCGTTTGGAACGCTATACTTACCTTGGTGATGACCGCCAAATCGCAAAGCGTTTCTGTCGGGGAAAAGAATTGGTAGAACCCCAAGTTTAATCTTAATATTTGTAGTGCTTTTGAACTGTCTGCATCCAATAGAAGGACTTCGTCTTGATGAATATTTGCAACTTGAACAAGACTATGCAAAAAACATCAAGGAACCGTCGTTTTTTACGTGGATTGTGCCACCAACGGTGATTTACGGACATCATCAGGTACTTGAGCAGGAAGTCAATACCAATTACTGTAAGCAGCATCATATTCAGGTGGTGCAGCGTAAGAGTGGGGGCGGATGTGTGTATGCAGATAAGGGCAATTTGATGGTGTCATACATAACACCATCCATACATGCCCAAAACGAATTCGGAGCATTTATTTCTATGCTTGCTGCCGCTTTTCGTTCGCTTGGTTATAAAGCAGTAACAACGGAGCATAATGACATACTGGTTGATGGACGCAAAGTGTCCGGCTCAGCCTGCTATATGCTACCGGGTGCTACGATTGTACATGCGTCAATTTTGTATGATGTAGATATGGACGCATTACAGAACGCAATAACACCTTCCGTCAAGAAACTTCAGAAGCACGCTGTACAATCAGTTCGCCAAAGAGTATGTAATCTACGTGGTGTTCAGGATTTGGGTGACATTTCAGCATTTCGTATGTTGTTAGAGAAAGAATTGGAGTCTGTTACCTTATCCGAAAACGGCCAAGAAAAACGGAAATTGGTAGTATTTGATTTAGATGGTACGTTACTTAATACTATAGCGGATTTAGGCTATGCCTGTAACTATGCCCTGAGTGCAGAACATTTCCCGACTCATCCAATCGAGCAATATCCGAGTTTAGTCGGAAATGGTGTTAACAAACTGATAGAAAGGGCGTTGGCTGCTTCGGCTAAAACCTCAGCTGAAGTGACGGAACATTTAATCCAACGTATAAGAAAGCATTTTATACCTTATTATAATATACACAACTGCGACTATACGCATCCATATGACGGGATACCGGAATTGTTGATTGAACTGAAAAAACGAGGTTATCATCTTGCTGTAGCCAGCAACAAGTATCAGACTGCAACTGAGCATTTGGTTTCTCATTTCTTCCCCGGCATCTTTGATGTAGTGTTCGGTGAACGCGAAGGTGTTCCCCGCAAACCTAATCCACAAATTGTGTATGATATTATATCGTATATAAATGCACAAACTATTAATTACATTGGCGACAGCCTTGTTGACCGTGAAACGGCAATGAATGCAGGAGTCCCATTTTATGCTTGCTCCTGGGGGTTCGTACCCCGGCAAACATTGCTTGACGGGGGATGTCAGACAATTGTTGATCATCCGGCAGAATTACAGACTTTTTTACACTAAACTATCATTATATGGAAATCTCTGTTCGTGCGGAAAATATGCCGCAGTCACCGATTCGAAAACTTGCCAAGTATGCTGATGCCGCCAAACGTAACGGCATACATGTTTATCATCTTAATATTGGTCAGCCCGATATTGAGACACCGAAATGTGCATTGGACGCTGCCCGTAATTTGGACAGATCTATTTTGGACTATTCTCCTTCTCAGGGAACTCAGTCGCTACGTACGAAGATGGTTGGCTATTATGCAGAGTATGGAATAGATCTGAGTCCGGATGAAATTATTATCACTTCGGGTGGTAGCGAAGCT
This sequence comes from Paludibacteraceae bacterium, assembly GCA_905235225.1. Lineage (GTDB taxonomy): Bacteria > Bacteroidota > Bacteroidia > Bacteroidales > Paludibacteraceae > Colicola. The sequence goes on along the minus strand of CAJOKE010000047.1, from coordinate 7,293 downwards.
ATTCTGTTTGCCTTTATGGCGTGTCTCAATCCAGGAGATGAAATTATTGTAACGGATCCGAGTTACGCCAATTACATGGCGTTTGCCATTTCGTGCGGCGCAGTAGTGAAGTCAGTTAAGACTCACATTGAGGATGGCTTCAAACTGCCTCCGGTAGAGGAGTTCGAGAAGCAGATTACAGACAAAACCCGTGCTATCCTGATTTGCAATCCCAATAATCCGACGGGGTATCTTTATTCCAAACAGGAGATGCTTCAGATTCGTGACATTGTCAAAAAATATAACCTTTATCTGTTCTCGGATGAAGTTTATCGTGAGTTTATTTATACAAAACGTCCATATATATCTGCCTGTCACCTTGAGGGGATTGAAGACAATGTGATTCTTGTTGATTCGGTGTCAAAGCGTTATAGCGAATGTGGTATCCGTATAGGTACATTGATTACAAAAAACAAAAAGGTCCGCGAAGCGGTTATGAAATTCTGTCAGGCACGCCTTTCGCCGCCTTTAATAGGGCAGGTTATTGCCGAAGCATCTCTTTCTACCCCTCAGGAATATATGGAGGAAGTATATGACGAATACCTCAGCCGACGCAATTATTTAATTGACCAACTGAACCAAATTCCGGGGGTATTTGCTCCGACTCCGATGGGTGCGTTTTATGTTATGGTCAAATTGCCGGTGGACGATGCCGAACAATTCTGTCAGTGGTGTTTATCCGACTTCAACTATGAAGGACAGACAATAATGATGGCACCCGGCAACGGCTTTTATACAGAACAGGGAGAAGGAAGCGACCAAGTTCGTATGGCTTATATATTGAAAAAAGATGATTTGCGTAAGGCAATGGTTGTTCTCCGCAAAGCATTAGAGGAGTACAATAAACATGACATATAAGGACGCGCTGCAATACCTTTATGCTTCAACACCGGCTTTTCATTTAGTCGGTGCTGCTGCATATAAACCCGGGTTGCAGAATACATTGGCGTTTATGGATCACCTTGGTCATCCGTATCGTTGTTTTCGGTCAGTGCATGTTGCAGGAACAAACGGAAAAGGATCCACGTCACATTTGATTGCAGCGGTCTTACAAGCTGCAGGACTAAAAGTCGGCTTGTACACTTCGCCGCATCTGGTGGATTTCCGCGAAAGAATCAGGATTAATGGAACACCGATTCCCGAGCAGAAAGTGGTTAGTTTTGTTACTGAACATCGTAATTTCATGGATTTGATCCACCCCTCTTTTTTTGAGGCGACAATGGCGATGGCATTTGATTACTTTGCTCGGGAACAAGTGGATATTGCCGTTATAGAAGTAGGTTTGGGTGGACGACTGGACTCCACTAATATTATTACGCCGATTCTTTCCGTTATCACAAATATCGGCTATGATCATACGGAGTTCTTGGGAGATACATTAGCTAAGATTGCTGCAGAGAAGGCAGGAATAATCAAACCGAATGTACCCTGTGTAATCGGTGAGACTAATTCTGAAACGACTCCTGTTTTTGTGGACGCAGCGATAAAAAACGGAATATGGGGTGGGGGACTGGAAACAACCGACTGCCGAATATGGTTTGCAGACCAATGCGGATATTTGCGAAAATGCCGACTGCGTGATATTCCGGACTGCCAACTTAAAGGAATCTATCAGGACAAAAATCAACAGACAGCATATGTCGCCTTGCAGGTTCTTCGCAACTATTGTCATATTCCTATACCACATAATAGCATTGTCATCGGCTATGAACAGGTTTGCACTATTACCGGTTTGCGTGGAAGATGGGAAACATTATGCCCAATGCCGCTTACTATCTGTGATACAGGGCATAACTCACATGGACTTAAATATGTTTTTGAACAACTGGCTTCATTACGCCGCGAGTTGTCGGATAATAGTACCAAGGATGTAAATCTGCATATAGTTTTCGGTATGGTATCCGACAAAGATGTAGATGTTGTTCTCCGTTTAATGCCGTCGGATGCGACATATTACTTTACTCAAGCCCATACACACAGGGCTATTCCGGCAACTGACCTTGCTGGTAAATTTGCCGCTTTGCATGATGTTGTTGCCAAAAATATAGGAGTCTTTTATTCCGTTGTGGAAGCTGTTCATGCAGCACAAAAAAATGCCACCGACAAGGATATTATCTTTATCGGCGGCAGTAACTACGTTGTGGGCGAAGCCCTTACGTTGTTCTAAATCCTTACAAATTAGAATTTGTAGCGTACGCCAAGGCTGATTCCATATAAGCCATGAAGGTCAAAATTAAATTTGTCATCCCAGTTACTTACGCCAAATGAGGGACGCCAGTCAACGGACAGCTGGAGAGGAAACCAGAAATCGTACTCAATTCCAATGTGACCTGCAACACCGGCATACCACCATACATTGCTGAAATCATACATACCACCGGCACCGCCGACACCCATGTACCAATGCCACTCGCCTTTTTCGTTCCAAGGAACAGGAGCATTGAACGGGTCAATCCAATCATATGTCACATGACCTCCAATACCATAGTGACCACTTGCATAGCCTGCGAGCGGGAGAGATACAGCTACATCCAACATGTTGGATTCACCAAATCCATGTTCATACGAAAAACCTAAACCTCCACCGAGGTTACCACCGATAGCACGGGGTTGAGCAGCTGCGTAAACTACACTTACAATTGCAATCACGGCAATAACAAGAATTTTTTTCATACTACAATCAATTTTATTTGTTGTTATTATAATTGCCAAAAAAAGCATGCAAAAGTACAACAACTGCGTAAAATACGCAAATTTTCCTTTCTTTTGTCAAGTCAAAGTAACAAAATGAGCAGAATAAGGATCAATTTACTTTATGGCTCATCAATCCATCCATTTCCTGTATCTTCAGCCAATGGTAGAACTCTTTGGACATATTGACAGGATTGCTTTGGGATACAAAAGTAATCAAGTTCTGTTTCAGTTCGTCAAACACTTGAATTTTCAATTTTATATTCCCTTTGTTGGCGTATATTTGTTCAGTCAGTTGGTCATTAAAATCTTTTGTTACCATTTCAATTGGTATACGTAAAGTAAGTGTGTCAACATGTTTTTCCTGAATATCTTTTAGCAGTTCTACTTGATTGACAGATAATTCATATTCCGCTTCATCGTATGGTTTTGGTTTGAACCAAGGCCGGTCAAATCCGCGTTGTTTAATAGTCGCGCTGACATATACATACAAATTAGGTTTAAGCATCGGTGCACATGTCTGATATGTTTTGCCGAACAAGGTCATACGATAGCTGCCGCTGTAATCCTCAATAACATAGCGGCCGTAGGGATTTCCCTTTTGGGAGATCAGTTCTTCAGCGGAAGTTACTATTCCCCCGAAATGCAACGGTTGTCCTTCATGTTTATTAATCCACTCTTGCGGGTCTATAGCATTTTCTTTAGGCTCGTCATCTTCATTTTCGTCCTGTCTGGTATTTGCAGCGACCGTTCTGGCTTCCGGTGTCCGCCAGTTGTCAAAACGGGTCAGTTCTTCTGCTGTAACGTCGCATAAGTCGTTCACTTCGAACTCATATTCATCTAACGGGTGTGCAGAGAGGAAGATGCCGATCAAGTTCTTTTCCATATTCAACCGCTCAATCGCTGAAGCACGTTGTGGTTTTGGCAGTTCGGGTTTGTGGATGGCAATAGCCATACCGTCGCCGAGATTACCGAAAAGGGAGTTTTGCTGTTGAGCTTTGTCTTGCTGATACATATTCCCGTAGCGCATCAGTACATCTAACATTGATTCTCCTTTGGCAGATATGTCGGTTAATTGTTCGCGGTAAATACCTTCAAAGCAGTCAAATGCCCCTGATAAAGCCAGACCTTCGACTGTTTTCTTATTGCAGCTTTGGAGATTAACCCGTTCAAGAAAATCATAGATGTCTTTATATTTGCCATTTTTTTCGCGTTCAGTAACGATGGCATCTACGGCTCCTTCTCCGACTCCTTTGATACCGCCTAACCCGAAGCGGATATCGCCGTGCCTATTTACAGTGAAATTCAGTTCCGACTCATTAACATCCGGCTCTAAAATGCTGATTTTCATGGATTTGCACTCATCCATGAATTTGGTTACTTCTTTGATGTCATCCTTGGATACGGTCAAGTTCGCAGCCATGAACTCAGCCGGATAATGTGCTTTAAGGTAGGCTGTTTGGTATGCCACCCATGAGTAGCATGCTGCATGTGATTTATTAAATGCGTAAGACGCAAAAGCTTCCCAGTCAGTCCATATTTTCTCCAGGACTTTCGGGTCATGTCCATTTGCTTTTCCCCCATCCATAAATTTGCCTTTCAGTTCCTGCAGAATGGCCATTTGCTTTTTACCCATCGCTTTACGGAGTTTGTCCGATTCGCCGCGTGTAAAATTGGCAAGCAGGCGGCTAAGTAGCATCACTTGTTCCTGATAAACTGTCACTCCGTAAGTATCCTTGAGGTATTTTTCCATAATAGGAATATCATAGGTCACGGGTTCCAGTCCCTGTTTACGTTTGATGAACTGCGGAATATACTGCATCGGTCCCGGCCGATAAAGGGCGTTCATCGCAATCAAATCGCCGATTACGGTCGGTTTGAGTTCTTTCATGTATTTGCGCATACCGGGTGACTCAAACTGGAAGACGGCAATGGTGCGTCCTTCTTGGAACAGTTTATATGTCTCCGGGTCATCAATGGGTATATGGTCAATATCAACATCTATACCGCGGGCTTTTTTGATATTGTTCAGGCACTCCTTAATAATAGTAAGGGTTTTGAGTCCGAGGAAGTCCATCTTGATTAATCCGACACTTTCCACCACATGTCCGTCATATTCGGTGACGAGGACCCGTTTGCCGAGGTCTTTGTCTTCGACACTGCTCAGCGGTGCGAAATTGGTCAGGTCATCTGCTCCGATAATGACTCCGCAGGCATGGATACCGACTTGTCGGATTGTTCCTTCGAGCTGTGCCGCATAATTGAGCATTGATTGGATTTCAGGTTCACCGCCGTTGACTAATTGCCGTAGCTCATCAACGTATTTGTAGCAGTTTTTGAGGTTGACGGCCGGTGATTTTCCTTTCTCGTCTTTGATGTTATCGGGAAAACTTCGTTCGGGAATAAACGACTTGATTTCATTGACGCGGGAAAGAGGAACTCTCTGTATCCGCCCTACATCGGCAATGGCGGATTTGGCAGCCATGGCACCATATGTAATGATGTGTGCTACATGCGTCTCGCCGTATTTCTGACTGACCCATTCCAATACTTTCCCGCGTCCGGCATCGTCAAAGTCGGTGTCAATATCAGGCAGTGAAATGCGGTCGGGGTTAAGGAAACGCTCAAACAGTAAGTCATATTTCAGCGGGTCAAGATCAGTAATCTTCAAACAATATGCTACAACCGAACCTGCTGCTGATCCGCGTCCGGGACCGACGCTGACGCCTAATTCTTCCCTTGCACCACGAATAAAATCCATTACAATAAGGAAGTATCCGGGGAAGCCCATAGTCTTCATGACATGCAGTTCGAACAATATACGGTTGACGATTTCGCGTTGGTGCGGGTCCATTTCAGCCGCATCCCAGTATTTGTATGTCAGTCGAGTCGTGTCAGCGAGGAACGGAGTCAATTCAGGATAGCGTATTTTTGCCCCTTCCCATGTCAGATGTGTCAGGTAGTCCGCTTCCAGTTTGATACGATACATGCGGTCATATCCGCCAAGGTTTTTGAATCGTTTTTGTGCGTCTTTCTCGCTCAACGGATTCAGTCCGTGTTCGTCGGTCATGAATTCCTGCCAGAGTTCCTCTTCCGTCAGTTGTTTACGGTATTCGTCTTCTGTCCCGAATTCAGGCGGAATAGGGAAGAGCGGCATAATCGGTCCATGGTCGATGTCATAGATTTCGACTTTGTCAACTATTTCCTGAGTGTTAGTAATCGCCTCGGGAATATCGCTGAAGATGGCAGCCATTTCGTCCGGTGTTTTCAGCCACTCCTGTTTAGTGTAGTGCATTCTGTCCACATCATCGACGTAGTGGTTGGTACTGAGACAGATTAGTCTGTCATGCGCCTCTGCATGTTCTTCCTCAACAAAGTGGGAGTCGTTAGTGGCGATGACCTTGATGTTATATTTCTTTGCTAATGCAATCAAAATCGGATTCACCTGCATTTGCCGCTGATAAACCATTTGGTCCCCACCGGGTTTGGTCGTTTGGTGGCGTTGCAGTTCAATGTAGTAGTCATCTCCAAAGAGATTTTTGAACCATTTGACGGTTTCTTCAGCTTCGGCAAACCCACCGTTTTCCAAGGTTGCCCCGTTGGCAATGGCGAGCATGATTTTCTGTGGCAGTTCACCACCTAAACATGCACTACAGCAGATAATACCTTCGTGGTATTGCTCCAGCAGTTCTTTGTCAATTCGTGGCGTATAGTTGAATGCGTCCTCCATAAATCCCAAGCTCACGATTTTGCAAAGATTACGGTAGCCCTGCATGTTTTTCGCCAATAATATAAGGTGCCATCCCGAACGGTCTATGACATATCGTCTTCCTTCACCGGTATATGCTTCTTCGTTTAGTTTGCTGTGTCTTCCACGACGTGCGCAATAAGCCTCGCAACCCACTATCGGCTTGAACGGTACAAAAGCAACAGCCGCCGGTTCTTGTCCTTCGGGGGTATTCGCTTTAGCTTCTTCTTCCGCTTTGGCTTTTGCCTTGGCATTGACTTTCTTACAGTAGTCCAGAAACTCCTTTATTCCGTACATGTTTCCGTGGTCGGTTAAAGCAACAGCCGACATTCCTGTACGCAGGCATTTATCAACGATGTCCGGCACTTTGGACATTCCGTCTAACACAGAATATTGCGAGTGAACATGTAAATGTGTAAAACTCATATCAATTGAATTATGCGTCTGAAAATTGCGCAAAGGTACTACATTTTTTTTGAATGTGCAAAAAAAAGTGTGGCAGCCTACAATTTAATACTAATTTTTAAGACGAGCGAATTGGTAAAAATATGTTAAATTTTCAAAAAAATGCAGGTCGAACGATACACTAAAAGAGGTTTTGTATTATCTTTGCAGAAAATTTCGCAAAGGAGTTCTATTGCATAGTTTCTTATTTAGGCGGTCGCGGCTTCCCTGTGCGCCGCTACCCTGTAGCCTTTCGGCTGCGTGACCGCAAGGGTCGCGCCGTTCTATGTGTTGCGCTGTTTCCTCACTGTGGTGACAGCTCGGGCGCAACACTCGGAGTGCGTTCCGTCGCACTCCTTCACGTAACCGTC
>CAJOKE010000046.1 GCA_905235225.1 Paludibacteraceae bacterium | reverse complement strand
CCAATAGACTCAATTCTTTCTAATCAAAATGTCAAAGAGCTTACGTTATTTAACGATTTATAAATTTTTATGCAAATTTATCGCAACAGTACTAATTTATCCCTAAATATGAGTCGGGCGCAACTTTAAGTGGTTAATATTTTTTATTGATAGTTGTTCATATATATACGTTCTCCTGTTTAACGTCAGTGAGTGACGCACCGTTTTTTTTACGCTGTCGGTGGTAGCGGGATATTTATTGAACGTATTAATGATTTTGCGGTGCAAAGGTACAAATAAATTTTTATATACACAAAATAAATCCGCAGTTTTGTTTACGTGTACCAAATTTTCATACAAACGGGGGAAGGGTTATTCCATCAATTTGCGGTATTTGATGCGTTTGGGCTGGGTTGCGTCATCACCGAGTCGGAGTTTTTTGTTCGCCTCGTAGTCGGAATAAGAGCCTTCAAACCAAAAGACTTTCGAGTCCCCTTCATATGCCAATATATGTGTGCATATACGGTCAAGGAACCAACGGTCGTGGCTGATAACGACGGCACATCCTGCAAAGTTCTCCAGACCTTCTTCCAAGGCGCGCAGAGTATTGACATCAATGTCGTTCGTCGGCTCGTCGAGCAGCAAGACATTGGCTTCGGATTTGAGCGTCAGAGCCAAATGGAGTCTGTTGCGTTCACCGCCGGAAAGGACACCGCATTTTTTCTCTTGGTCGGCACCCGTGAAGTTAAATCTGCTGAGGTAAGCACGTGCATTGATTTCACGCCCGCCGACGCGAATGAACTCTGTTCCGCCGGAAATGGTCTCGAAGACAGTTTTGTCAGGGTCAATATTACTATGTACCTGATCGACATATCCGATTTTGACTGTTTCGCCGACTTGGAAGGTTCCTTTGTCCGCTTTCTCCATACCCATAATCATTCGAAATAGGGTAGTTTTACCGGCACCGTTAGGTCCAATAACGCCGACAATACCGTTGGGTGGTAGCATGAAATTGAGGTCTTCGAAGAGCAGTTTGTCGCCAAAGGCTTTGCTGACCCCTTCTGCGTTGATGACCTTGTTCCCCAAACGCGGTCCGTTAGGGATGAAGATTTCGAGTTTTTCCTCTCGTTCTTTTTGTTCTTCGTTCATCATGCGGTCATATGCGGCAAGACGTGCTTTTCCTTTAGCCTGCCGTGCTTTAGGTGCCATTCTAACCCATTCAAGTTCGCGTTCGAGTGTTTTGCGTCTTTTGGAAGCCTGTTTTTCTTCCATTGCCATGCGTGCCGTCTTTTGCTCGAGCCACGATGAATAATTGCCTTTCCACGGGATACCCTCTCCGCGGTCAAGTTCAAGAATCCATCCCGCCACATCGTCGAGGAAATAGCGGTCGTGGGTGATACAAATGACGGTACCGGCATATTGCTGCAGGTGCTGCTCGAGCCAATCAATAGACTCGGCATCGAGGTGGTTAGTCGGTTCGTCCAGCAAGAGAATGTCGGGTTGCTGCAGGAGCAGGCGGCATAGCGCAACACGTCTTTTTTCTCCTCCGCTGAGGTTCTTGACGACAGCGTCATCGTCCGGGCAACGCAGTGCATCCATCGCGCGGTCCAGTTTGGAGTCAATGTTCCAAGCGTCAGTGGCATCCAGTTTGTCCTGCAGTTCCGCCTGCCGCGCGAGGAGTTTGTCATAATCGGCTTCGGGGTCGGCGAAAGCGTTATTGATATCATCGTATTCTTTGAGCAGATCCATAATCGGCTGCACGCCTTCCTGCACGCATTCGCGTACAGTTTTTTCGGGGTCCAGTTTTGGTTCCTGCTCGAGATAGCCGACGGTGTATCCGGGTGAAAAGACGACTTGTCCGTCATAGTCTTTTTCAACTCCGGCAATGATTTTCATGAGGGTCGATTTACCGGCACCGTTAAGACCGATAATACCAATCTTGGCTCCGTAGAAGAAAGATAGGTAAATGTTGTTAAGAACTCGTTTTTGCGGTGCGAAGGTTTTGCTAACCCCGACCATAGAGAAGATGATTTTTTTGTCGTCAGCCATAATTATTTAATTTTATCATTTTATCATATTGTCATTTATTTGTCAGTTTGATGTCAGTTATTTGTCAGCCTCAGGAACTGATCAGGAACTGATTAGGAACTGATTAGGAACTGATTAGGAACTGATCAGCAACCGAGCAGCAACCGAGCAGGTACCGAGCAGCAACCGATGTGGAGAGTCGGAAGGGTGTCATTTTGGGGAGTGGTGGGTTTGTTTGAGGGAGAGTTGGATGCGTTGGCGTTGGAGGTCGATACCGATGACGGTGACGGTGACCTTCTGGTGCAAGGAGAGGACCTCGGTGGGGTCTGTGATCCGGCGGTCAGCCATTTCAGAGACATGAATAAGTCCGTCCTTATGTACGCCCAAGTCAACGAAGGCTCCGAAATTAGATATATTGGTAACAATGCCGGGCAGTACCATTCCGACCTTGAGGTCTTCGATAGTGTGAACGGAGTCGTCAAATCGGAAAGCTTCGGCTTGTGTGCGCGGGTCGCGTGAGGGTTTTTGAAGTTCGTGTACGATGTCGTTGAGGGTAGGTAGTCCGACTTCGTCGGTGACAAAGCGTTGCAAATCAGCCATTTTTGCTTTGTCCGGGTCAGCAAATCCCTCTTTGAGGAGCTGTCTGGCAACGGCATACCGTTCGGGATGTACGGCAGTATTGTCCAAAGGGTTCGTTCCGCCTGCAATACGGAGGAATCCGGCGCATTGTTCAAAGGTCTTGGCACCCATTTTAGGGACATTGAGAAGTGCCTTGCGGTCAGGGAAGGGTCCGTTTTCACTGCGGTATTTCACTATATTCTGCGCCAAAGCGGGTCCGAGACCTGATATATATGTCAGCAAGTACGGCGAGGCGGTATTGACATCGACACCGACATAGTTGACAACGGATTCGACGGTCTGGTTAAGGGCGTCCTTGAGGCGGGTCTGGTCCACATCATGCTGGTATTGTCCGACCCCGATGGATTTGGGGTCTATTTTGACAAGTTCCGCCAAAGGATCCATCAGCCTGCGCCCTATAGAGACAGCCCCGCGGACAGTGACATCTTCGTTAGGGAACTCTTCGCGAGCAATCTTGGAAGCGGAATAGACAGACGCGCCGTTTTCGGAAACGACGAAAACAGGCGGTGCGGGCTGCAAAGCGCGGCGTACAAAGTCTTCGCATTCGCGTGAGGCGGTGCCGTTACCGATGGCAACAGCCTCGACGGCGTATTTGGCGACAGCGCGTTGGAGTTTGTCTTTGGAATCCAGATTATGCAGGAAAACGACATCGTGGTATAGGAGGTCACCTTGGGCACTGAGTACGACCATTTTGCAACCGGTTCTAAATCCCGGGTCGAGTGCGAGAACACGTTTCTGGCCGAGCGGTGATTCCAAGAGGAGCTGGCGTAGATTGGTAGCAAAGACACGAATGGCTTCGGTGTCCGCTTCCTGTTTGGATGAAGCGGCAAACTCGTTTTCGATAGACGGTTTGAGCAGGCGTTTGTAACTGTCTTCCAACGCCAATTCCACTTGTCGGGCAGATGGTGTGCCGTTGCGGACAAAGAGGCGGTCGAGCTTATCAAGACATTTGTCCACATCCGCGGAAATGTCCACGCGAATGAAACCCTCATTTTCGGCACGCCGAATAGCAAGAAGGCGGTGGGACGAGATATGGCGGAGCGGCTCCGAGACGGCAAAATAATCTTTGTATTTGAGAGCTTCCGGGCTATCCTCTTTTCCCTTGACGAGTTTAGTGGTGAGGATGGCGGAATAGGAAAATTCGCGCCGGATGGCATTACGCGCCGCGGTGTCCTGTGAGACTTCTTCGGCAATAATGTCGCGCGCGCCCTGCAGTTCGTCATCCGTGGCGTGCAAGGGTTCGGGGTATTGCTTTCTGATGCGGTCGGCAAGAGGTTGCAAGCCCTTCTCGCGCGCAATGTCCGCGCGCGTTTTTTTATGCGGTTTATAAGGGAGATAGATATCCTCCAGTTCGGTAGCCGACCAGCAGTTTTCAATCTGCTGTCTGAGTTCGGGCGTGAGTTTTCCCAGCCCGTCAATCGTATCGAGAACGGTCTGTTTGCGGCTTTCCAGTTCCTGCAAGCGAGTGTAATGCTCGCTGATAGCGGCAATCTGAACTTCGTCCAAGGAGCCGGTACGCTCTTTGCGGTAGCGGGCGATAAATGGAATAGTCGCCTTGTCGTCCAACAAAGCGATAGTGGCAGCGACCTGCTGCTGTTTCAAGCCCAAGAGAGGGGCGATATGTTTTGAGAAATCAGTCATCTTCTGTTAACGGGTTTAACTTTGTATCCGGCGTTTCGGAGCTGTGCGAGCAATCCTTTGTCTCCGCCAAGATAGATACAGTCCAAGACGATAAAGGCTTTACCCTCATGCAAGTAAGGGGCAAGTCGTTTGACCCATTGTCTGTTTCGCTGACAATAGACCTGATAGTCGGAAAAAGAGATTGTGGATTGGTTATCTGGTGCAGCGACCTGAAAGGCAATATCGGTCAGTCTTCCCTGCAGATACATGTCTCGGATAGTGCTTTCCTGTTTGACTTCGCGTTCAGGGTATTCAATGACTTTAGAGAGTTCCTCGCACTGCCAGTGAAAAGGTTCGCGGTCAAAAATCATGAACATTGTTTCGCCAATGTCATCGAGACCGTAGACGGGCATGTTGCGTTCCTGTGCAACGGCCTGGAAGAAAGCTTCCATCGACCGCTGCTCGTCGTAATTGAGCCATTTCTTAAACAACTCGGTGCGATACATCTCGGTGAGGTAAGACGGTTTCATGCGCGCCAGTTGAGCCAGTCCCATTCCGAGCGTGAGTTGCAGGGATTCGTCAATGAAGCGGTATTGTGATTCGGAATAGAAATTGCTGAGTTTGACGGAGTCGGGCAGAATAGCCGCCTGCCGCAGCACCGCAAGTGCTTCATAGTCCTGCATGGCAAACTCGGTAAGGACTTTGTTGCATTCGCCAAAACATTTGAACACATTGGGGATGGTATCGGCAAATGTCATGTCCACGAGTTTGTTGGTAGCGAGGATGTATGATTTAGCCTGAGCAGAGTTGCCGGACACCTGATAGAGCAGTTGGGCGTCAAGAGGAGCCAGCAAGATGGTCAAGAAGTAGAGTAGAGCAATATGGCGGCGAAGTAACATGGCGGATCGGTTTACTGGAAACGTGTGATGAGGTTATATGCCTGATAGATACCCAGTTCACCGGCGCGGCTAAGGTCAGCGATGCCTTCATCAATCTGGTCGATGTAAATACGTGTCAGTCCCCGATTGAAGTAAGCCTCGGCAAATTCGTGGTCGGCTTCAATAGCTTTGGTGTAATGTGCAATCGCTTCCTGAAACTCCTTTTGTGTACAGAGCATGTTCGCTTTGTTGTAATAAGCAAAGGCGAAGTCGGGTAGCAGGCGGTTGACATAATCATAGTCGCGTAGCATAATCTCAAAGTCCATGCCGGATTCGGCAGTGAGTTCGCCAGTGGCGCGCTGGTATTCCAAGAGTTTGAATCTCCAGTTCGCGCGGCAGAAAGTAATAATCGCCGTGAGTGCGGATGGCGTGTCGGATTTATGTAGTTGCTGCAGTGCCTTGGTGCAATCATCCAAAGCCGAAGAATAGTCTTGTACGAGTGCAAACTCCATAGCTCGTCCGAGATAAAGCGAAGCGGCTTTTTCGGGAGTGAGGGCGATGAGTGACCTGCTGCCGGAGTATTGTTTTTCGAAGACGTCAATCTGTGTCGAGAGCTGCGAAATCTTCTCGAAGTGCATGTTGACCATATCGGCAGTGAGTGTTGTTTCCTGCAGCGTAAAGTGCAGCGGTGAGGAAAGCAGTCCCTTCCGGTTGTAGTCGTCCACGGCAAAGTGGAAATATGCAGTGCGGCGAAGCGACTGCGGCTGGGCATAGTAACTGAGGACAATGTTGGGTTCATTGACGACATCGGTGTATCGCTTCTGGATATTTCCCCTTGTTTGAGAGTCATATTCCTGCTCTTGCTCGACCGGTTCGGTCTGGTTTTGCGCGGTCCGCGCCGAAAATTCCTTTCTGCGGTCCTTGTTCTGGTGTGTAGCCTTTGCAATCATGACATCGGTTTGCGGCACATTGAGCGAGTCCTGCAAAGCCGCCATAATGCTATCCTTTTTCTGCTCGAGATCGTACGCGGTCTGCCTGTATCTGAATGCCTGTTTGCTGTCGCCGAGGGCGGTCTTGGCTTGTGCGGCAAGATAGTATGATGGCAGGAAATAGGGGTAGGTTTCAATCAGTTCGTCGAAGTCATCCAGAGCCTGTTTCCACTGCCTGAGCTGCATAAGGACCAAGGCGCGCTGGTAACGCATATCGACTTGCTGCGGAGCCAGATCGACGGCTTTGTCGAAATCATCCAGTGCGCGGTTGTAGTCGCCTAATTCGGCGCGCAACATGCCACGGTTATAGTAACATTGGGCATCGTGAGGTGCAATCGAGACAGCTTTGTCGTAGTCCGCCAAGGCACTGCGGTAGTTATGCTCCTGATAGAAGATGATACCGCGGTTCATGTAGTCGCCCGCCCATTTAGTCCCCAAATTGATACACTTGGTCAGTGAAAGGAGTGCGTCCTTGTTGTTCTCCATCATGAGTTGCACCAATCCTAAAGCAGACCAGTTAGCCGGGTTCTGGGAGTCATATTTGACGGCAGTCTGAAAGCCGTTCAATGCGCAGGCAGTGTCTTTGCTATGCAGACAAATGACTCCTTTTTCAAAGTTGAGAGAAGGTGATTGCGGTTCCCGTCGGAGGAGGTAGTCAATGTCAACCATGGCTGAATCGTACTGCTGTTTTTGGGCGCGGACATCAGCACGCAGAACAAGATAGGTTTTGTTTTCCGGCGAGAATTGTAATGCTTTTGTGAAGTCAGCTTCGGCGAGGTCCAAGTCATCCATTGCGCGGTAAACGAAGCCTCTGGTGTAGTATGCCCCGGGTTGGAAGGGATTACATTCTATGGATGAGTTGCAGTCGCGAAGGGCACCGGAGTAGTCGGATAACTGTATCTTCGCAATAGCACGGAGCAGATAGGGTTCAGCGAGGTATGGCTTGAGTTTGATGACCTGGTTGAAATATTGGATGGATAAAACATAGTCCTCAAAATACAAGGCATTCCTGCCGATGGAAGTAATCCTGTCGGTATTCAATTGCGCGGAAGTGTTGCAGGGAAACAGGAACGAGGCGCAAAAGAAAATCAATATGTAGCGGTACTTTTTCAATTATTTGCAGCCGGCATAAGGGTCAAACCAATCAGGTACATCGAATTGTTCAGCGACATCGTAGCCTAATTCTTCGTCCGCGTAAATCTTTTGCATATACAGTGCGAAGATGGGCAGAGCCATAGACGCTCCCTGTCCATCCGCCATCGAGTCAAAATGGATAGCGCGATCTTCTCCACCAACCCAAGCACCGCTAACCAGCGAGGGAGTAAATCCGACAAACCATCCGTCGGAGTTGTTCTGTGTCGTGCCGGTTTTTCCGCCCATCGGAGACTTGATGCCGTACCTGAAGCGGAGCCGAACACCTGTACCGTGGTCACAGACGGAGCAGAGCATGTGAATCATCTTGTAGGCAGTCTGTTCGCTAAGCACCTCATGCGTTTTCGGGGAGAACGTACCAAGTACGTTGCCGTTGTTATCTTCGATACGGGTGACATAAAGCGGCTCGACGCGAATACCCTTGTTCGGGAAGGTCGTATATGCGTCCACCATTTCTTCGACACTGACTTCGCAAGGACCGAGGCATAGACTGACCACGGGATCGAGTTGCCCTTTTATGCCGAAGGAGCGCATAAGACGAACCAACTGCTCCGGTGTAAAGAGAGACATCAGGTAGGCAGAAATCCAGTTGCTTGATTTTTCCAAGCCCCATTGCAATGTCACCGTGTCACCGCGGTTGGAAGCGTGATCATCGCGCGGAGTCCACGCATTACCGTTGGCGTCGAAGAGTGTAATAGAGTCATTAACCGTTTTATCACATGGCCACATTCCTTCATCCATAGCGAGAGTATATAGGTATGGTTTGACGGTAGAACCGACCTGGCGGCGACCGAGAGTAGCCATATCATATTGGAAATTGGCGAAATTAGGTCCGCCGATATATGCTTTGACATGACCAGAATGCGGATCCATGGACATAAATCCGCAGCGCAGGAAATATTTCTGCCAACGGATGGAATCCATGGGTGACATGACGGTATCAATCATCCCGTCATATGAGAAGACGCGCATTTCAACGGGTGTATCAAAGACCTCAGTAATCTGCTGCTCGCTCATGCCCGCTTTTTTCATGAGGCGGTAGCGTTCGCTTTGTTTCATGGAACGCTTCATAATCGCCTGAATCTCATCGGGTTTGAGGTCTCTTGAGAATGGGGCATATGATTTTTTGCTTTTCTCTTTGAAGAACTTTTTCTGCATCTCTTGCATATGCTCGGCAACCGCTTCTTCAGCATATTTCTGCATGCGCGAATCAATGGTTGTGTAAATCTTCAGTCCGTCCTGATACAGGTCGTAGCGGCTGCCGTTGGGCTTTTTGTTTTTGTTGCAGAATCCGTAAAGCGGATTGTTTTCCCATTGGATTTTGTCAAACTCGTATTGCTGTTTGTTCCACTCGCTGTAGTTGGATTCCACGGGTTCTTTGGCTGTCAGAACCTGCCGCAAATATTCCCGGAAATACGGTGCGCTACCTTGTTTGTGGTCCACAGAACGGTAATGAACTTCCAAAGGAAGATCTTTTAGGGAATCGCACTCGGCTTCGGTAATATACTCATATTTGCACATCTGGTTTAGAACCGTGTTGCGGCGGTCGGTTGTGCGTTTGGGATGGCGGATCGGGTTGAATAGGGCAGGGTTCTTACACATACCGATGAGTGTAGCGGCTTCTTCAATCTTGAGGTCGGTCGGGGTTGTTGAAAAGTATACCTGCGTGGCGGACTTGATACCAACCGCGTTATAGAGGAAATCGAACTGGTTGAGATACATGAGGAGAATCTCGTCTTTCGAGTACAGCCGTTCCAACTTGGTGGCGATGACCCATTCGATGGGTTTTTGTAGTGCGCGCTCAAAAGAATTATTTGCGCGCGGAGACCAAAGTTGTTTGGCCAGCTGCTGCGTCAGCGTGGAACCGCCGCCTGAGCGTCCCAATAGAAAAACAGCACGGAAGATGGACTTGGTGTCCACACCGGTATGGTCATAAAAACGCACATCTTCGGTAGAAATCAGTGCATCAATGAGGTAAGGTGACAGGTCTTTGTACTGTACTCCGACGCGGTTCTCCTTGCGGTAATACCGCCCCAAAGATTGCATGTCGGATGTGAAGATCTCGCTTGCAAATCTGTTTTTTGGGTTTTGCAACTCTTCCAAAGGCGGCAAGTATCCGACCCAACCTTTGCTGATGCTCCAAAACAGGAAAACAAGAAAGAGACATCCTGCAACAAAGATGCTCCAAAACCACAAGGCAAATTTTCCTTTGAATGACCAATCTTTGTATTTTTTCATAAGCCAACAGTTAACGAATTTGACAATTTTAGCCTGCAAAGTTACGATAAAAAGCTGACATGTGCAAATTTTTTTGCTTATTTATTTTGTGTGTCAGAAAAAAGCAGTAATTTTGCAGGCGAAAAACAATTAAATCTGTTATGATGAAACGAAATTATTCCAAATGGTGCAGTATTGCACTGATTACCATTATTTATGTGCTTGCCGGTGTAACAGGTTGGTTGGTGCTGATATAGCAGTGCTTCCCGATTAATTGCAAGCAAGAGCAATAAAAATCTATATCCCCGACCGATTTTTGCAAATATATTTGCATATGTCAAAAAAAAACAGTAATTTTGCGAGCAAAATTGGAAATGTGCTGAAAGATATATAAAATGGCTAAATTCCAAGAAATAATCGTAAAAGATACCACCATCCGTTCTTTTTCGCAGAATGGATGGGATTATATCTGTATTACAGATATTGCAAGGCAGAAGAATGCTCTTGAGCCGAAAGATGTAGTAAAAAACTGGATGCGACTCAAAAATACGATTGAGTATCTCGGAATGTGGGAAGCTTTAAACAATCCACAGTTCAAAGGGGTCGAATTCGATCCCCTTTTGAGAGAAGCAGGGAGTAACGCATTCACGTTGAGTCCTTCACGGTGGATTGAATTGACAGGAGCAATAGGCATTATTTCGAGAAGTGGAAATAATGGCGGTACATATGCGCAACGGGATATAGCCTTTAAGTTTGCCAGTTGGGTATCCGTTGAGTTTGAACTCTATTTGATTAAGGAGTTCCAGCGTCTCAAAGAGGAGGAACAAAAGGCTATCGGCTGGTCTGCGAAACGCGAGTTGGCAAAGATCAACTATCATATCCATACGGATGCAATAAAGGAACACCTTGTGCCGCAAGAGATTGACACCTACCATCGTTCACTTATCTATGCCAACGAAGCCGATGTACTCAATGTAGCTTTGTTCGGGATGACCGCCAAAGAGTGGCGCGACGCCCATCCTGAGGACAAAGGCAACATCCGTGACTACGCAACAATCAACCAATTGATTTGTCTGAGTAACATGGAGAACCTCAATGCAGTCTTTATCAACGAAGGCCTTCCGCAAGGCGAACGCCTCCAGAAACTCAACCAAATAGCCATCCAGCAAATGACCGTATTGGAGAATGTGGAGAGCAAACATATTTTGAAAGGATAATCCGTCGCTTCCTCGGACATAACGGAGCAGAAAAAAGCAATAAATAGTAAAAAATCTGCCTATGGCATAAAACAACAGACAAAAAAATACATAAATAAAGCGTTGTAAGCCAAACTTGATACTTTGAAACCCTAGACAAGTTTACAAAGAATCATTAATAACTCAAGCATGGTTTATGCACGCTCACGTGTCAGCGTGAGTTTTCCGTGCATTTATTTGAGTTATTAAGGTAAGTCTAGGACCTCAAAGTATCAAATGAAGCAAACGAAAGCTTGCGCTTTTTCTATGTAATATATACGATTACAAGCAGAGAAATTCAACCACTCAAAATACACTACTATTATGAACTACAAACAAACAATCGTCTTGGCGGCATTGATTGGTTTGATGCCAGCCTGCAAAGACCAAATCAACGAGCCGGAGAAGACTGCCAAACAATCCGGCATGTCCACAAACATTTATGGAGCGTCTGCGGACGAGACGCCGATGGATGCTTTTATGAAACATGTGCCGAATATAGAGAATGTAAAGTTTTATATCCCTCGCGAAAACAATAGCCGGATTTATTTTGAGACAAATTCCGCCGGCGGTGACATCTATAAAATGACAGAAGAACGCGACGTAAAACAGACAAGTACGAATATTATATATCCTTTGGTTTTCAACAGGACGGATAATATGTCCACCGATGGAACCGCATCGTTTCTGTCGGAAACCACGTGGAATTATTAGGTTTCCTATACAACGCAAAACAACGAAACCCGCACATGGAGTATTGAAGATATTCCGGCAACTGATTACAATACTTTTACGCAATTCTCACCATCACAAATGGCATCCAAGGCAAGAAGATTTATCCTGCAAAGAGACTCAACTGCAACAGTTCATGCAGATAGTATTTGGGTAAATATTCGTACTGGCCGTTCCGGAACATTTACGCAAAATGAGCCGACTACAATTTAGTTCGATGGGTGCGCAGCAACATCTGGAACACTCGGATTTCGGAACCATCACCTATACCAAAGGTGCTGTTTCTGAAACAAAAATGTATTCGGCACCAAATATGGAAGAAGTAATTTACGATTGTCCCGCAACATCCATGAATATAACCGCTTATGCCAATGTAAAAAGAATCGGGACGGGTGCCGATGGACAGCAATTAGTGCTTACCACGGGTAAAAATGCCGCCCGATATGTGATTGACGAAGCGGAAAACGAAACCATCGTGATGCCTTTCCAGAATTGGTACACCGTCAAGATTATTATAGCATCTAATCATTTGTATTCATATATGACAGATTCGGCAAATATTGTTCCTTCCCAATGGCAATTTATCCATACAAATAAAGTTGAAGATGGATATGGAGGAATGTTTTTACCAAACGGTTCGTTTGAAAGGGTTGGTGTATACCAAGAAAACGAAAACAGTGGATTTAAAAATCACCTTTCAAGATATAATTTCTTGGATCCAGATGGTAAAGTAGAAGTTGTTGGTCATGGATACAGGGAAGATTATGCAGGGTCCGGTGACCGGATTGTGATGACGTTCTGCTTCGGCGGAACCGACCGTTCAAACGATAGTGGTACGGCTACCGGCCTTGAGATGATCTATTGCGCCCCGCAGCGATAGAGGGAAAATAAAGAACAAAGAAACGATATACAAAGGCAGCAGGCGGGCATTTGCCCGTCTGCTTGTGTTTAATCTTAATAATCGGCAATAAATGATCGTTCATTTCCATTGTGTGACAATTTTAGCACTTTATGGAAATAAATCCATGTGGATGACACTTATTATACAAATCGTATCATTTTACTGATTTGCTGAAAGTATTCATTTGACCAAATCTCCGTCTCGGAAGGGTTATTCAAAAAAGGAATAACGTCAGAACGAACAGCATTGATATCCGTAGTAGCAATCTTCTCTTGCAGAAGTTCGGAGAAATACTCTCTTGTTAGCTCTAAATCAGTTAATTGCTTTACACGTTCCTGTAAATGCCCAAAATGCAAAGGAATACCTTGCCGGATATACCATTCCATATCATACCAATCGCGGCCTTTCACTCTATTTTTCCATTGTAAAGCGTGCATCTTGCCGGCAAACAAATCAGAGAGTACAATACAGCGCGTATAGAAAGAGAAAGGTTGCATCAGATTATGCCGTGCTCGAGGGCGAAGCGAACCATCTCGACGGAAGATGAGAGACCGAGTTTGTTGAAGATATTGGTCTTATGGCTATTGACAGCCCGGAGGGAGATGTGGAATTCATCCGCTATCTCTTTGCCCAGTTTGCCTGCGCAACATGCCTCAATGATTTCCAGTTCGCGTTTGGTAAGAAGTGCTGAGGCGCGTTTGTTGAGTTTGGCATCAGCTATATCGCGCACCAGTACCGCAATGTCGCGACCGTAGAAAGGCACTTCCTCCGCGACGGAGTCGATGGCGAGCCGTATTTCCTCCAAGGGTCCGTTCTTGCTGATAAAACCGTCAATACCAATAGCCATGAGTTGGGTGATGACATACTCTTTGGTATCTACTGAAAGGACGATGATTTTAATATCCGGATACTCGGTTCGCATGCGTTTAGCGACCTCGAAACCGTTCGTGCCGGGCATAAGGATGTCCAATAAGAGTATGTCGCAGGGTGTGCTTTTCTCCAAAGCAGCAAAAAGTTCTTCCGCCGAGGATGCGGAGACAGTAATGGTATGCGGCGTGTCATGAAGGACTCCCGCCACGCCTACACGAATCAGTTCGTGGTCGTCTATAATAGCGATATTCATAAGGTTTTTCTGCGAAAAACGTTAAGCTGTTAAATTCTCACCCTCACTGTCGTTCCATTTTCGGGTGAGCTATCAATAGTCAAAGTGCCTTTATTGAGCCGGATGAGTTCGCGACAAAGCAGCAGTCCGATACCTGTACCGCTCTCTCCGTTGGTGCCGGTATGGCTGACGACGCGCGTAGTAGCATGCATGATCTCGTCTATCTGTTCCGGAGAAACCGGTTCGCCTGAATTATGAACAAACAAGGTGTTCGGTGCTGTTGTGCCTACCTCTACGACACTTCCCTTGGGGGCAAACTTAACCGCGTTAGCCAGCAGATTCCGCAGCACGGTTCGGAGTGCTTCCCTGTCGGCAGTAACGAGTGTGCGTTCCGCTTTTACATCTATCGTTCCGCCTTTGAGGTCTGCTGTACTCCGCAAAAGCGAAACGGTATCCGCTACCAGACTGCTTAGATCCAGACGCACCGGTTGCATGGTTCGTTTGCCTTGTTCCAACTGCGCTATCTCGCCCAAGTTACGCAGCAGTGCCAGTTGGCTGTCACTTCCTGAAAGGAGTTGTCCTACCAGCGCACGGGTTTGGTCCGGCGAGTAGAGTTCGAAATCGCGGTAGAACATACGGAGTACTTGTTGCTGCGCGACCATCGGGTTAGTCAGGTCGTGTGTGAGGATGGTGTACTGCCGCTCTTTATAACGTGCGGCTTCTTCTATAGCCCGCTTGCGGTACCCTATGAGGAACACAACCACTATCAGAAGTGCTATTATTGCTATGGTGAGTATCGAAAAAAGGAGCAATTGTCGCGAGCGGGTCTGCTCCGTTTCGATGGTATGTTGCTGTGCTGTTATCTGCTGCTCTTTGCGGAAAGTGTCGTACCGCACTTGGGCTACGGTCAGTTGCCGTGCAGTCTCATTTGATTGTATTTGCTCATGGAGAACACGTGCTTTTTCCAGCCATTGGAGTGCTTCAGCCGGATGATCATCTGCCGCAGCCTGCCGATACAGACGATCGCAGGCTTCGTATTCCTGCTTTTTCATCCCCAACTCACGTGCCAAGGTATAGGCTTTGTGCAGTTGGTTGTCCTGCAAGAGGATAATGAGTTCAGAGGGTTTGTTGCCTGTTTCGCGTGCGATGTCGAGTGCCTGCCGGTTGTACTCTTTGGCACGCACTGTCTGACCTAATGCAGCATAGATATTTGCCAGTTGCGCGAGCCGCATCCCTTCTTGTGTTCTGCGTCCCAATTGCCGCTCTATTTGCAAAGCCTCGTCTGTGAGTTGCAGTGCTTCGGAGAGCATAGCCACTTGCTCCACTTCGGGCAGCGATTTGCTTTTCGCCAGGAGTACCTCGCCGAGCATTGCTTGGCGGGTGGCAAGTGATTTTTGGCTATGCGTAGCGTCCGTTGCGATAAGGGCGTTTTCAATGCCGATAGCGCGGTTAAGATATTCAATGGCGACATCCTGTTTTCCGGCGGATGAATAGATGCCGGCGAGGTTGCCAAGAGAAACAGAGAGGTCATACTGCGTACCATGCTGCTCGTCGTATTGGAGACATAGTTCTCCATAACGCAGCGCTTCGGTATAGTCCCCCAACCTATGGTAGCAGTAAAGGAGGCATGAGTAGAACTCGCATTTCCACCCCATGGAGTCCATCGGCACCAACGCCAGAGCGTCCATGTTAATCGATATAGCCTGCTCCAGTTGCCCCGCCATTGCGGCATTATACGCGCTGTCCACCTGCGCATCGACCTCCTCTCGCGTCATAGCCGATACAACCATGACGGAGAGAAAAGCGATCCATATAGTAAGTATCTTTTTCATTTCAGGTGCAAAGATATAACATTTTTGCGAGATACGCAAATTTTATTTACCATTTGGTCATTTACCAGGTACTATTTGACCTTGCGCATCATAGATGCGTCCGTTTCGCTTGATGAAGAGGATGCCGTTGCGGAGGAATTTATTCGTCATTCGTAATTCGTCATCCGTAATTTCATCGATGCCGGTAGTGTCTTCAGAGTTCTTGAAGACCGCGATGATGCTGACATTCTTGCTGTCCTCTACGGTGATGGAGCGCGGGTTTTCGGTTACGCCGTCGGACCACTGCACGAACTCATAGCCTTCTGCAGCCTGCGTCGTGATGGAGAGTTGTGTGCCTTCGGTGTACCATCCGGAGGTGAAGCCGATGATGGAACCTTGTCCTTCGGTAGCATCGGCACTGATAGTCGCGCCCTTCGGAACAAACGACTCATCCATCTCTACAATCGGGTCGAGATAGAGATTATGCTCCGGCATGGTGATGACACGCGGGTTATCGGTGATGCCATCGGACCACTGTACGAAGAGATATCCCTCTCTCGGGCAAGTCTCAATGGTAATGATCTCTCCAGGATAATGGAATCCGAAGCCGCCGTAAACAGGACAGATATCCTCCAGATCCGCATTGCTGTAATGGAGAATATAGCGGTTTACATCATTAGATATATTGAGCGACGTACCGTCCATTGCACCGGAGATAATATCCGCCCGGATGAGCGAGAGGTTCGCATCGGTGCGGTTGGTGACTTTAAAGAGGTTGCTTCCCGATGTGCTGAGATATACATCGGCACCATTGACGGTCAGGGCATCATCGGAGCCTTTCAACTGCACGGCGCACTTGGTAGTGAGGTTGGTCTCGCCCCAAGAGGTAATCGTCTGCTTAGCATCTAACATCACCACATTGTCAATAACCATCGGTCCATAAGCCGCATATATCAGGCGCATGTCGCTGCCGTTAATGGTCAGACATTGTTTCGGTGTACCGGTGATATGGAAGCCGTAAGCACTATACAACACAACGTCATTATTGGTGTCGGTCGTCGAAGCATTGATGGTGATGGAGTGGTTCAGGACGATGGTCACCGGATCGGCGATATAGTTATCGATGAAGTCGGTGTTGGTGATATTATAGGTCATCGCCTTCATCGTAGTGAGGGTGTTGGTCATCTCGTCGTACGCCCAGACACCGTCGCCGAGCACATCGTTCTGGTTATTGGAAGTTATCTGCGTGCCGTTGAGATGGATTCTATACGAGGTATAATTAGGTATCTCGCGGAAATGCGCGGTATAGGTATCCGAAGCACCCACGGTATAGGAGAGCGGGTTGGTTATGAAACGATAGCCTTGGAGGTTCGTCCAGTACATGAACTCATATCCGGAGTTCGGGGTAGCAGTCATGCTCACGGGCTGTCCTTCTTCGATATGCGTGCCGCCGCCGGAGACAGTACCCATGGTCTCGTCGGAGGAAACAACGTTGATATCGTAGTAGTTGATGACTACCTCGGGAAGGAAGATAGCGGTGTAGTATGTATCTTCGGTGACGGTCACGGTGCGGGTCGCCTCATGGGAGTTATCCTCATTCCAGCGGTCGAAATAGTAACCCTCGTTGGGGGTGGCGGAGATAGTGGCTTCGGTGCCTTCGTTGTACCAACCTTCACCGGAGACGGTTCCCCAACCATTAGTCTGTACGTGGAGGTAATATTGCGTGAACTGCGGTTCGATCTGAATAACATTGTTGTTCCGGAAGGAGCCGACCTTAACGCTGGCCTTGAAGACATACGCATTTCTGTAATTGGCTACCGGTGAAGGACTCTTGCCAAAAGCGTCCAGCCAGCTGTCCTCTACAAAGATATCGCGGCATAAGAAAGCCGGGTCGTGTGTTCTGTCGCTCTCGGCATAAATCTGAATACGATCCTTAAAGCGGATGTCCGCATCATGAATCGCAAAAGGTTCTTCCGCTACATAGGTGACTGAGAGCAGGTCGGCATCCTCTTCCGTCAAGGCTCTGTGATGCGCACGGACGATGAGATCGCCACCATAGGAAAGGATCTGCCCGCTGCGCCATTTACCTTCCACCTCCACGGTCAGATTAAAACCGGTCCAATAGATACCGGAGATGGTACTGAAGTTATTAGGGTCAGTGCTCTTCAGATAGAGGGTATTGGTCAGGAAATCAAAGCTGACCTTGCCATCATTGAGGATGTCGTCGCAGTTGGTGTACGTAACGGCGGTGTTAGAGACAGAGAAGTTCAGATCCGGGAAAAAATAGAACGACTGGCTCTGCAGGGAGGTCATCTGCGCTATCTGCGCACGGGTGAGGGGTGCATAGACAGAAGGGTTGTTCCAATCGAAATACTTCATGTCCTGGTCCGGGATGAGCTCTAACAGTTCGGTTCCGGAGAGGTTCGTTCCGTCTAACATACCCATGACAAACGTACCTTGGAGATTGCGTGGGCGGTCGGTTTTCAGCCCCAGACCGCCGGCATTCTTGCGGTTCTCCGAACCCAAATTGACACGATACAGGTTGAGCGTGTGTACGTGCGTAAGGTTCTTTAAATAGAGACAGTTGATGTTTGCAAGACGTGCATTGATGGTTATGTCATCCTGATCTTCCGTGATTATGCCATAGGCATTAGGTGCTTGGCTATTGTTTATCAATCCGACGAGGGACGTCGATTCCAGGTTCAGCACGGATTTGTCGCCAGGCATATAGACTGCGCAGGGCTGGACAGATGCATCCACGAGCGTGTTGTTGCAGATTACCCCACCGTTGATGAGGGTGAGGTTTGCGCCGCGTCCTATGGTAATCGCAGGACGGATGGTGTTGGCGGAATGGGTCACGTTCCGTTGGAGGTTGTGCATATCCATGTCGATAACACAAGTCTTGTTGGCGGGTACATACAGCACTCCGTCGGCGTCCCCATAGGTGATGTCCGCCGTGAGGTGAATAGTGTCCGAAGAGTACGAGACAGCATTGGCGAGTTGGCTGAGCGTACTCACGTCTGTAACAGCTGCATACGAAGCAGCGAAGAGCAGCAATGTGGTTGCCAAAGTGAAAATCTTTCTCATAATTGTTTTGTTTATTTAGATGTTAACTTAAAATTCCACCATCGGAGTTTTCTCCGCTCCTTCGTCGGCTTCGAAATAGGCTTTCGGTCCAAAGCCGAAGAGACCTGCTACGAGGTTGTTCGGGAACTTACGGATGAGGATGTTGTACGCCTTGGCGGCATCGTTGAAGGCATTACGTGCCACGGCGATACGGTTCTCTGTGCCTTCGAGTTGCGCCTGCAAGTCGCGGAAGTTCTCGTTCGCCTTCAGGTTCGGATAGTTCTCCGCGAGAGCCAACAAGCGTCCCAAGGCCTGCGACAGTTCGCCTTGTGCCGTCTGGAAAGCGGCTAACTGCTCCGGCGTAGCGTTCTCGGAAAGGGTCATCTGCGTCGCCCGGGCACGTGCCTCAGTCACGTTCTCAAAGACCTGACTCTCGTGCTCCGCGTAGCCTTTGACCGTAGCAACGAGGTTGGGGATGAGGTCACTTCGACGCTGGTACTGATTCTCCACTTGTGACCAAGCGGTGGTCACGTTCTCTTCCGCCGTCACCATGGCGTTGTGCTTGCCGGCTTGCAAAAAGGCGGGTTCTTTGAGCATGCTGCATTCTATGGAGGTACATGTTTGCGTATTTTTCATGGTCTTCCGCGTTTTTCCGAGGACATGGATTTTACGTTAGTGGAG
>CAJOKE010000045.1 GCA_905235225.1 Paludibacteraceae bacterium | reverse complement strand
GTATTGGACATCCTTACCTGCTTGCCGGGCAGCTAGAATGGCATGCACCAGCGCAGCTATCTTCATAAAATTGGGCCTCGCCCCTGCAATCAATGTTATGTGCATAGTATTGCTATTTTTTCTTTTACGTTTTGATTTGTACCTAAACTTCTCCCAAAACTCCTATCCCTCTATTATCCCATCCAATATTCCAAGCACTTCAGCGAGAACGCGTTTACTACGAGTGGTGTCGCCTATAGTGCGACTGGAAGCGGTCGTTGGTTGCTGTTTCGCACTATTAAGCACATAATCCTTTATTTCTTGTGGGTCTCGCGATTTGAATTCCTTTCCTTGCTCTTGCAGTACCACATCTACTGCCAAAAACTCCTTTCTCGGGAAGAAAGACACCGCCGGCACGCCAAGCAATGCTGCCTCACGGGCAAAAGTGCCTGCGCCGGTCAGCATGGCTTTGGTATAATAACATACATCCAATCCGTTTAACGGTTCGTCCGGATACCATATATTCAGATATCCTTCTGCCATCTTCTTCTCCTCCTCATATCGTGGCAAGAACAAAATATTCTGGTCTTTGAAAACCTCAAATAATTCCGGCACTATCGTCACTGCATCTTTAGGGACATAAGCAGCTTTCAAATTCTCTGGACGAATGGTGATAAAGTCTTTAAAAGGTAACTGCTCAAGGAAATGCTCATCTACCGTGTAATCCGCGATATAAATATCTTCCTTGAATCCATCGAAGGTTTTAATCTGTTCATCACGCAGATGAAATTTCTTCTTCGCTCCTTCATATTTCAAATAAGAAGGAAAGATAAAGTACGAACTAAACAGGTATGTAATGAACTTATGGGTTGTAAAATCGTTGTCAGAAAATGTAATACTCTTTTTCCTGCGCAACCATGCGATGGGGCTGGTGTAACTACCGCCTAATGAAAAAGCCACATCAAATTTCGGTACAAGCGTCAGCAACTGCCAATACCGTCCCAATAGACCTAAAGTCTTACGTACACGGCTTTTGCCATGGTGCGAACCGATGATAATAGGTTCGATACCATTCTTCCGCAGCAGAGGGATAGTCTCCGAGAAGTCTCGCGCAGTAATGATCAACTCATGTCCTTTTGATTGCAGATGTTTATATATCGGCATGAGGACATTGACATGCGGTGTATTGGTTACATCAATCCAGATTTTCATGATTCTTGCTTATCAAAACACTTAATTACTTTCGCCGGTGCGCCTACAGCAACGCTATATGGAGGGATGTCGTGCGTTACAACGCTACCTGCACCGATGATTGCTCCTTCTCCAATAGTAACACCGGGCATAATAATACAACCTATTCCGAGGTGAGCTCCATCCTTTATTATAACTTTTCCCTCCTTAAACGGACAATGCATAGCATACATACCCGGTTTATAATCCGTCAAGTCACGCTGATGACAAAGAATCATAACTCCTGATGTAACAGCGACCCCATTTCCGATTTCTATCAGTTCTGGGTTACGTTCATCCAACATCACTCCACGCGCAATGTGACTCTGTTTTCCCACTTTTACTCCGCGCATTCTATGTAATGCAACTGTTACTTGATATGGAAATGAAAACATCGTTAATATAGATAGCGAATGCGTCCAAATTCCTTTGCAAATTGACTTGATACTACGATGCTTTACGATAGACATGATTTAAATCTCCTATACTAGTTATACTTTTCTTTCGTAAAGCTGAAATGTTGTGGTATTTGCGAATTACCCCCCCCGTTGGCAAACCAACCACCTTCGCAACAAATACACGGATTACTTTCGCCGGTGCGCCTACAGCAACGCTATATGGAGGTATATTTCTTGTTACCACGCTGCCCGCACCTATAATAGCACCTTCTCCTATCGTTACTCCGGGCATGATAATGGCTCCTATTCCGATATGAGCACCATCTTTGATTTTAATAGGCTTATATACCAACTCGCAATCCATTACTGGTTTGCCTACTTCGTATTGTGCTAAATCGCGCTGATGACAAAGCATCATCACGCCACGCGTCACCCACACATTCTTCCCTATAGTTATCAATTCAGGTGCAGACTGATCGATATCTACCGTGGCACCAATCTTACTTCCCTTGCCTATCTTCACTCCCGCCATTCGGTAGAATACATTTCGAACTTGCGCTGGAAAGAGATGCCGCGCAATACCGAGACATATCCTGTTCCATACGCCCCGCGATACATTTCCTATCGTGCGATGATTATTAGCCATATCAATCTATATACTCACGGAACCATAGTTCCAGATTAATCCATTTCCAGATATCTTTGGATATATTTATCTCTCCTGACAGATGACGCTGGTATAATTTCTTCGCTTCTTCTGGAAGAAAATATCCTCGTTTGGAAAAACTATCTGAATCCAATATTTCTTTGACTAATTTTTGGAACCCTTCCGTCCTATACCATTCGTCCATTGGTACGGAGAATCCGCGTTTATCTACACGAAGTCGTACTTTTTCCGGCATAATACCTTTCATTACTTCACGTAAAATAAATTTGGTATATCCGCCTTTTATTTTCAGTTCGTCTTTCAATGCGATACTATATTCTACAAGGTCTTTATCAAGAAACGGACTCCTTCCTTCTACGCCAAATGCCATAGTATCTCGATCTCCCCACTTATTTAAATGCTCCAATTTATACTCAAAATGAGCAACTAACATCTCCTCCATCGTGTTTGCACCGTATAATTTGTCGGCGATAACACTTTCCTTATGCTGTGCCACAAATTCCGGATTGATATATCCGCGTTGCATCACACGCACTTTTGTACGAACCTTGCTTGGCAACAAGAAGAATATCATATATTTCACATGCCGCCATGATTTATGCAACTTTGCATATTGCACGATTTCTTTTGCCAATCTCCCCCACTTCAAATGGGTAAATAACGTTTTGTAATACAAACCCGGAATATACTCATAACCGGCTAATGCCTCATCAGATCCTTGTCCGTCCAATATTACCTTCACGTATTTAGATGCCTCTTCCAATACACAATACAGGGCATATGGAGAGTTTGTCGGAGTCGGTTCTCCTTGTATCCGTATATAATCATCCAGATGCCTCAACATCCCTTCTGCATCTGGACGGACGTAATGCATGTTTGGGACAATACCTTCAAACTCTTTTATAAACTCTGATTCATCAGCCCAACTTCCTTTCCTGTGCACGGCAGAAAAGGAATGTACATCCGGTTCTTTCATCTCTCTTATCAATGTGGCTGTGATGGCTGAGGAATCCAGTCCGCCACTCAAACATACGCCCCATGGCACATCACTACGCAGTCGTAATTCGATAGCATGCCTGAATAACTCCATGTATCTATCTTTGAGCTGCGTATCGTCCAATCCTTCTGCTTTGATCTCAGATTGTTTTTCACGGACTTTCTCTGCGAGATTATACCATTTACGTATCGGCAATGTCTCTTTAGTATATGCTTTTCTGCAGTCCAAAGTCATACAGCAACCATGTTGCAACTTATATATGCCTTCAAAGAAAGTCTGTTCTGTCTGGTCAGTTCGGTTAAACACAAGATAATCAAATATCACATCTTCGTTCGCCTTGGGTTTGTCCGGCATTGCTGACAAAACAGACGGGATCTCAGATGCAAAAATCAACTCATTCGTCCCCACATAGTAGTATAATGGTTTTACTCCGAACCGGTCACGGGCAAGAAACAGAGTCTGCTTTTCTTTGTCGTAAATAGCCAGTGCGAACATACCGTTCAACTTTTCCAGCACATCTTCACCCCATTCGATATATCCGTTCAACACTACTTCAGTGTCTGTTTGTGTCTGAAACTTGTAGCCTTTTGTCTTCAACTCCTCACGTAACTCAATGAAATTATACGACTCTCCGTTCTGGATAATCGTATATCGCCCAGACAAATCTGTCATAGGTTGATGTCCTGCTTTGGATAAATCCAAT
The DNA here is from genome assembly GCA_905235225.1 of Paludibacteraceae bacterium. Classification (GTDB taxonomy): domain Bacteria; phylum Bacteroidota; class Bacteroidia; order Bacteroidales; family Paludibacteraceae; genus Colicola. Next base: position 7,391 of record CAJOKE010000045.1, on the reverse strand, counting down.
ATACTCAACCGCACATGCCCTAATCCGACATGTTCTGTTATGAACAATCCCTCATCATCCGGTCCGCGATGTTTGACTCGCTGCATCATTTCTTGTATCCGTTCTTTTCGTATCGGTTCATTTCCGCACTGTACTATACCTGCTATACCGCACATACTTGTTATTTTTTTATATTTTTGTATATAGAGACAAGACGTTCTGCTATCTGATAATCTGCGATTCCGTCTGCTATCAATCGCTCACGTCCGTTGGTTTTTCCATTGTGCCTTAAAGCTCGGGAAAGCAATTCCGCAAACTCATCCGTTTCATAGGTATTGGCGACATAGCATCCATCCGCTCCCTCTAACCGTTCTCTGCAATCTCCCATATCGGTAGTTACAATAGGTGTATTGCATGCCAGTGCTTCTTTTACTGCATTGGGACTGCCTTCGTAGTAACTTGGCAGTACCACTGCATCTGCCGCATTGTACCATATTGGTGTCTCGTCGTTTTTAACGCCCACCATACCATGCAGTTCTATCTTATACTCTCCGGACGTATTCAATTTATTCACGGCACTTTCTGCCAAAGGCCAATTCTTGCGCGCTTCTGTAGGGGTGGCAGGAAATAGCACATGTTTCTTGCCGCTATCCCATCCTAAGTGCTGCTGACAGGATTCTTTTTCCTTTTCGATAAAAACATCCATATTCACACCATTGGGAATAACAAAAGCCCGTTTGATACCCACCCTGTTACGCATCTCTTTGGATTTTACAATTACTGCCTTCCATGGCTTAATGGCAGCTACTGTTCTCGCCAATAAAGGGTACCACCAATGGTCCAATATATCATTCCCCATCAAGGAAGCAATCATAGGCACTTGCAATCCGATAGACGCAATACTTGCCAGATATGCACTCCACGAATAATGCGCATGAATCACATCGTAATTTCCTGTTTTTATCTGCTTGCGTAGAGGCTTTATGCTTTTGACATAACTCTTCCATCCTCTTCCTGATATCACATAAAAATCCACCTCAACTCCTGCGCGCAAAAGTGAATTACCTTGGTTTCTAATTGTAGGACTTATAGCCCCTTGTCTTCCTGATGACACAAATAATAATTTCATTTTTAAACCTTAAATTTCAATCCGTAAGTTTTATACCACTGAACAAAGTTTTCTAGTCCCTCTTTTAGAGACACCCTTGGGCGATATCCCATATCTTCTTCCAATCGAGAGCAATCCGCATAGGTCTGATACACATCCCCGGCTTGCATCGGCAAAAATTCTTTTTTAAACTCTTTCCCAAAAGCGTGCTCCATTTCAGATATAAAATCCATCAAATTCACTGGATGACTGCAGCCGATATTATATATCTTATAAGGCACGTTATGCTCGCATTTCTCAATGTCCAATGTGTGGTCGATGGCGCAGATGGTTCCTTTAGCGATATCATCAATATACGTAAAATCTCGGATCATATCTCCATTATTAAAAATTTTGATTGACTTATCATCACGTATTGCGTTTGCGAAAAGCATTGGAGACATATCCGGTCTACCCCATGGACCATATACTGTGAAATAACGCAGACCAATCGTCTGAAATCCATATAATTTACTATAGCAATGCGCCATCAACTCATTTCCTTTTTTACTCGCTGCATACAGACTTATAGGACTATCCACTTTATCTTCCTCACAATAAGGCACCTTTTCATTCATTCCGTATACGGATGAAGAAGAAGCAAAGACCAACTTCGGTACGTTGAAATTCCGACATGCTTCCAGCACATTGAGGAAACCAACCAAATTACTCTGCATATAAGTGTATGGATGAGTTATACTATAACGAACTCCAGCTTGTGCTGCCAAATTAACAACGACATCATATTTTCTTTCCCCAAATAGTTTGTCCAATGCCACCTTATCATCTATTGATAACCGCACGAATCTCAGTTTGGGATATATAGAAGATTGATATACGTGTTCAAACTCTATCTCACCCCCATCTTTATTAACCCCCAATAGATTTCTTAATCGTGCATATTTCAACTGGACATCATAATAATCATTAATATTATCAACACCTATCACGGCATCCCCACGTTGTGCTAATAATTCAGCGACTCGAGATCCGATAAATCCGGCTACTCCAGTCACAAGCACCACAACATTTTGAGTTTTTTCTCTCATATTAATTTCGATTATTTAAATTTTCACATATTAAATCATTCCTCTTCCTCTCAACTTAAACCAGTTCCATGCCAGACACGCAACAACTTCGAGCACCAGCACGATGGTGAACCCTCGTTTCATGCGTGCATTCCCTTTGGCTATCTGCACTCCATATGCAGCAAACAGCATCAGCATAGGCCATATCGGCATATGGAATCGCCCTGACTGAGCAAACGGACTTAACACAAGCACCATCAAATAGCCTAATGTATATGCCAATATGAATACATGCTGTCGCCAGTCACCGCTAATCAGCAATAGAAACATGACAATAATGACGAAAAAAGAGAATATATTTTTAATATAACTTCCTCCAGACAGTTGTACTTGTAATAATTGCCCTTCATGCGCTTGATTGAAAGTGGGGAATGGAATTGTAAATATGAGTGGTGCGAATACTGTAGCTGTAGCATACTTGGCAAAAGATTGATTTCTTCCTTGTTCATTCTTAACATTGCCACGCCATTCTATCTCCTTTTGAACATCACCGGATTGAGCTCGCTCTATTAAATTTTGACTTTGCGTTCGAATTCGGTCACCCATAGATACTAACAACACACTTCCAACTAATATACCTGCCAATATTTTCTTACCCATACTTAATACGCGGTTAGATGCCATCACTATATGCGCAAACACCGCCAAGAACACCACCAATCCCAATGCCGTTCTGAAGAACATCAACGCAAGTCCGGCTAACATACCCGGTAACAGATTCTTGAAAGTAAACCGTTTGCCTGAAGTCAATACTCTGTCAAAATTATCCACAGCAACGCAACACAAAAACACCATCTCTGCTTCCTTGAACATATTGCCGCACCAATAAATCATATTCGGATTGACGCAGACAAAGATGGCAGCCATTCGGGCGGTACCTTCACCAAAATGCCGCTTGGCTATTCGGTAAATACTTGTCGCACAATAGGCACTCACAATGCATTTTACTACAAACGGCATAAACACATCGCTGATATCGCCCCATATAAAATAGCCTACTGCCAACCACGTTGGATAGCCGATATCATCAATCGCCGATCCATTTATGGCCACAATCTGGGAGAACGTATAAGGAGAATCCCCCCTAAGCCACTGCGCCAGATCTTTTGCAAACGGCATATACCAGTCCACATCGGCTGTTTCTCCGTAATTATTACCGTGAAACTCAGGATTGAAGAAGAAATAGCAATACCCCGCCCAGAGCAAACGGATCACCACGCCGGCTACAAACACATTCTTCACAAACACTTTCTCGCTCGTATGCGCCCAGCTACGGGACATCGCTGCGCCGCCGTAGAAGAAGAGAATAACCGACAGCACTGACACGAGTAGCAGTTCCAACTTCGGCACATAGCCAAACACCGCCGGACAAGCGAACATCGCCACAAAGAAAAACGCCACAGACTTGCCGGTAATCCAGTCAGGAATGGTCAATGCCCCTTTCTGCACTGTGGAATACATCCCCATGCCATACCGGCTCATCACACGCTCCTTCCATGTTCGCGGACGCGGCATAACCCTCACAGGCGCTGGCGGTACAAGCATACCTTGCGGAGGCATAGGCGGCATCCCCTGCGGTTGGTAATATGGATTGGGTGCGTTATTCACTCTTTGTTGTCACTTTAACACTTTTGCACTATCTAACTAACTGATTCACGCGCAAACACATTGCGCACTGCACGCAAATCAGTCGGCAAAGGTACGAAAAAATTCTGACATATGCAAATATAATTAGAAAATTTCGTCAGAAAAGACAAAAAACGCCCCCGAAAGGACGTTTTTTTTAGTGCTGTGCATCATACGCCTCGCCGCAGACTTTCCAGAGGTACGCTTTCATGGTGCGCTTGCCGCCGGCGAGGTCTTTCTGCGCAACGAAGTTCTGCTGGTCTTGGGTCATCTGCATCAGGTCCTGTGCGCGCTCAAGAACCGCCTGTGCCACCGTCTTGAAACGGGTGTGGTTCGCCATCTCCTTCGCCGTCGGAGGCGTGGAACGTTTGACTTTCTTGCGGAGGTAGAGACGGTTGCAGTCGGAGCTCTCGGTGGCTGCCACACGATGGGTTGCCAGCAACATCTTCTCACAGGAGTGCTGACCGCTTTTTGCGGGTTTGCTGAGTGCGCCGGACACATGATCGATTCCGGCTGAATAAACTACTTTTGCCATAATAGTTAAGGTTTGGTTTAATACTGATTACTTGATACTTGCGCGAGATTAGTCGAAATCCGGTTTCACGTACTTCTGCGCCACTGTATATGCGAACAGACTGGTGTACTTGCCCTGCGCTTTGAAAGCTGCTTCAAGTGACGCACGTTCCGTCGGATCAGCGAGTGCCGCTTTGGCTGCCTGCGATGCCGTTTTGAGTGCTTCCTGAGCCTGTTTGTTCTTTGCGTGCTGCGCTTTGGACGGATGGAGCAGATCCACGCCTAACTGCTCCTTCCTGCACGGACAGCCCTTGAAATAAAGCGTTTCCGACTTGTTGAATTTGCCCCGTACACGGGCAAACATACCATGAAGAGTTATTTTAGCCATACGAGTTCGGCGTTGCCGAATAGCATCCAAAAGATGTGTTAAACCGTTTAACGCAGCTCTTGCCGCTTTCCGGTTCCCCACGCCGATAGAGAGGGATTAAAAGTTAATACTGGTTTTTTAGCATTTGGGAAAATTTTGGACCATCTGATGTCAATCGCCGAAATCGATGGACAGTTGTCCTTTCATTGTCCGTTCAAGGAAATCAAGGTGCCGCTGTGTACCGAACTGCGCGCCGAAGGATACACGGTTGGCAGCCTCAGCGGCGGAGGGGACATGACAGGAACGATCGGGTCGCGCTTGCACGATATGCATCACTCCGCCTCCGCGTTCGGGATAGCGGCGGATATAGAAAGGATCTGTTCCCATCAGTATGCCGCGCACCGAATCGATTCCCGGGTCAAATTCCACCTTTGCCACGCGTTCGGCAATCGGTGTGCATTGGTTCATACCGCTCTGCTAAATGAACGGGCAACCGATGCCTCCGCTCTCCCCATCGCAAACAGCCTAAAAGCTTCGGTTTACGCTGGGGGCCCTCCATGCCAAGAGGGGGATAAAGGTTTAACATTAGTGTTTCTTGTGTCCTTGGTACTCCTCCACCGTCTTCGTAGTGATGGTTGCCGATGTCTGGGCAGAATCCTGCTTCTGCACGTAGGTGGAAGTGGTGGTGATAGTGCGCCATACTTTGCAACCGGTTACGCCGAATGCGATAGCCGCACATGTCAGCAACGCTGTGATCAGCGTCTCGATTATACGCTTGCGTTCGTCTGAAGTCATAATGATTGTTAAATGGTTAAATGGATAAATGGTTAAATCGTTAGATTGTTATCCGACAATCTCCAGCCGGATTTCCTCGCGATTGGTTTGCTCGGCAAGGAGGCGTTGTGTCAGTGCCGGTTCCAGATGCGGCGGCACGAGGATACAGCCTTTCGAGTGTTCGGGACGCGTTCCCCGGTGAATGCGGATGCCTTCACGACCGGGCACTTGCCGCAAAACAGGAAGAAGCCGTTTGAACTTAGGCGACATCGTCACGCCCACTCCATACACCAATGCCGGAATGAGATAATCGGCGTTTTCGAGTGTGTCGCTGACCGGAGTCAGTTCTTCCTGAAAACGACTCTCGGTGACCAAGAATAACCGTCCGCGGACTGCTTTTCCGTCCGCCGGATTTCGGATTAGTTTGTAGTAACTCATGTATTTATGATTTGATATTTGGTTGATTTGATTTCGAAATCGGGTGCAAAGATACATCTTAAAAACGCAAAAAGCAAGAAAATCCCCGGCGGGTTGGGATTTCGTCGGGGAGATTGTGCGATTTGCGCTAAAAAAGTTCATATCCCAGCCACTCACTCAATGCATCCGCTTCGGTGGCAGACAGCTCTTTTGCATTGCGGATGTCGTCGGACTTGGCGTTCAGGTCGCAATAGATGCCGAACCAGCGGGCGAACTCTTTCTCGGAGACAGGTTGCCCCATTTTCGTTTGCAGCGATAAACGCAGATCGTTTTTCTTGTATTTTTTCATATGCTTCTTATTCTTTTCTCGTAAGATGGTCCCGTGATGGTCGCGAGCATCACGCGACCATCTTACGACAATCACCTATTCAGGACGCGATACAGTCCGAGGGGTGTAGATACGTTCGTACATGGTTCCGTTTTTTGTGGCGATGAGTGCCCTGATTCTGCCATCGGGCAGTTTCTTGCGATAAACCGTTCCGGAAATAGACTGGAAGGGTGCTGATAATGTAAATTTCATTGTTTCAATTATTTATAGATTGTTTGACATAGATTACTTGCTGTCCTGTCGGGTTTTCCATATGCCACCCGTCACATTCTTTGGTCGTGCCGTACCGCCTGTAATACTCCGCATAGGAGAGGGTTTGGGAACTAAGTGCCTCCGCATTCTCTTGGATAGCCCTCAGCGGGTCGTAATGCACAAATTTCTTCTGCGACAGTTTGACACGGATAGCATCATAAATCTGCTGTTGCATTGAGAGGGAATACCCCGCCCAGAGCTCCGCACATTCCTGTTCGCGTTTGCTGCTTGAGCCATGGGCCCGTAACAGCGACCATACATCATTGAATAAACTCATAGATAAAAATTTTTATTGATTACCGGTGTTACAAAAGGTGCTACATCTGTACATCTGTACGTAACACCATTGTAACACCATTTTTATTTTTTCTTTTGCTTCTTTTCTTTTTGTGTTCATAAAAAAGCAACGTCTCTCTTTCGATTCCGACGACAAAAGTACTGCTTTTTGAACAAAATCATGTTGCAGATTGCAGCATTATGATTTTTGCATCATTTTTTCTTGTTCCACCGCCATATGGTACTGCGCTCCACTCCGAGGATATCCGCTGTCTCGGCATCAGCGGAAGGCCATTGGCGTTGGACCTGATAGTCATAGAGCAAACGAAAAATATCCGCATCCACAGAGCGGATATCCAAGACGATGGTTTTTCTGTTTTCGGGGTTTTCTCCGAGAACTTCACTCAGTCGCATGCCGAACCACTCCCGCAGCTCGGCATTCAGATCAATGTTTTGTTTCATTTGTGTTAATTTTGTTGGTTATGTGGCAATATCGCCACCGCCTACAAAGTTAACACTTTTTCCCGACATCCCCTTTTACCAACCTCTCTCTCCCCCTCCACG
>CAJOKE010000044.1 GCA_905235225.1 Paludibacteraceae bacterium | reverse complement strand
AATTTCTCACATATGCAAGTTTTTTTGATTTTATTTTCTATCTATTTCGCTCATAATCAACCGCTTATACTCAATCCTTATATCGAACTCACGTTAAATTACAACTAATCGCAAGCGCGAGTTGAACGGATTAAAGACTGCGGATCAATAGTCTGGTTGCAACAACTTATTGCTGCTTACTAATCGTACGCATGAAGATATTTCGTTTGAGGTTTTGAATATCAAAATTCATCTTGTCCATGAATGGCAATGATACTAGTCCAAATGCTATTAAGCATCTTCATCGGACTGTACAATAAAAATTATTACACAAAGCATAACATTCTAAAATCATATACATTAACCATGCATATGTACTTGAGTTCCTCTCGGACGATAGCAGCCCGAATATCTCTGATGATTCAGATAATAGGATAGGTTTATACCGAATGTATATACCTGTTCTTTCTAATGGTTGCCAAAATATATTTGCCGAGGTAGATTAACGGAACGAGGATGAGAAAAGTTGTCGCCCATAATGTTGCGCAGCCAAGATTCGTTTCAAAAAAAGACAGCTGTACACCGCATATCAATGCAACCCCTTTGACAAAGCCGAAAAACGGCAAATGAAGACAGAGTATCCAAAGCGTTATAGTCCCGATATAATTCATTGGTGAATGATACGCAAGCTGTAGCGCAAAACGGATTTTGGAAACAATTATAGCCAGTGATAGTATAAAAGCAATGACATTCAGTGTAGTAAGATAAAAAAGGAAAACATTCCCTGTTTTTGCTACTGAAATCTTGATATCGGGATTATAGACATAGCCGATTGCAATACCTCCTGCTGCGATAATGAGTACGATGCTCCACACCCATACAGGGACTGCCCGTGAGGTGCGTTTGAGATATCCTGCCAATACATTGCCTAACCAATATACAGGTAGCATAATAAAAGCGGCTGTTAGACCCCAAGGTAGGACAATATGGTATTTCCCTAAGATTATACCGATTACAGCAACAAGTATCACAACTGCGATTTGCCAAACCTTGGACAGACAATTGCGGTTGATAAAATACCATAACCACTCCAAGCAGACAAAAGCCGGTAAAAACCATAAGGGAGCATTCTGAATAAGTTTGTCCGACGTGCCGACCACCATTCCCCATAGAGGTTGCCACCATGCTAATGCCGTATCTGAATCTGCTCCGTACCGACGGGCAACTATCACCCATGCTCCCCATGACAATATACCGAATATTAGATAGGGAATAAGAAGCCTGCACGTTTTACGCCGGAAAAACTCCATGGGCGATAGAGAACTGTCGGCAAACATTCCGGCTGTAAAGAAGAATGCCGGAAGGGTAAACAGGTAAACCAATGTCTTTGCCGAATGGGGGAGTGCGGTGTGATAGAGTACAACCGCCATGATGCCGAACGCCTTCATGTAGTCCACCCACTCAAGTCGTGTCCTATTTCGCAAGTCTGTTGTTTGGCGCATTAGTAATCGTTAGTTGAAAATATTCATGTCGGATGATAGTGAATCAACCTCGAGACCGGCGGCGGAGAGAATGGATGGATATAGATATTCTGTCCTGAATCGGCGTGAAGCTTTTTGATGCAGCGCGTGAATCTTGTCCGGAAAGGAAGCCGCATAACGGTCGGAGTACCATACCAGAGCCGCAGGGTGATGCAGAGGCTGAGCGTCATTCGCGTGTAACCATTGACCGTCTTCACCTAAAGCTTCACCATGATCCGAGAGATACAGCATAATGGCATTGCGACCTTCAAAACGCTGTATAATGCTATCCAAAAACATATCCAAATAAAGAATAGTATTATCATATGAATTGATGATGTGCTGGGACTCGTTCTTGGTAATGATGCGCTCTGTGGTAACCGGTTGGAACAGTTGATGTTGGGGCGTGACATGATTGTTGTAATACCAGTGGCTGCCTATCATATGGAATACATAAAGGTTGCGCGCTGTCGCATGTTGCATAAGACTGTCTAATGGCGTTAAAAGTTGCTCATCGTACCATGGGTCAAAAACAAAGGATGTCTTCGATGCGTTGGGGAAAATAATCGTGTCCGATTCGTGGATAAATGCTACATAGTTGCGCCCTTTGTCCTGATTGCTTAGCCATGCTGTATAAAATCCGTGTCGGTGAAATGTATGTATGAAGGAATAGTATGTATTTGTCCATCCTGAATGCAGGCTATCTGCTGGACTGAGGATATAAGGAACACTAAGGGAAGTGTAGGTGTATGGACTATATATATTCGGCAATGATAAGATGTTGGATTGTTGAGCTAAACGGGGACAGGTTTGGCGACTATACCCGTTCAGACTAAGGTGATCGGCGCGCACGGCTTCGCCAAGTACAAAAATGACATCGATGGAATCAGGCAAAGCCTCGGCATATGCCGGCAAACTGAGCCGCTCAGCTTGTAGTGCCTGTCGTTGTTTCGCGTACTCCACCAAACTCACGACAACATTATATGGATACCGCTGATTGGTGGACATATGAAGACGTGAATGACCAAAGTAATATACTCCCCATAATAACAGTATCACTATGGCATGTCCCCATGGCTTGTTGACGGAAATATGCCAACGCCACCAAAGTAAAATACATATAATCAATATATTTACCAGTAGCCATGTGATAAGTTGCCAGGTGACAACACCGGCAATTGTACCGCCGTTGGTGTGTAGCGTGGCATCAACAACCATGGGAGTAATCGTGGAATGAAATGCTACACGGAAATAGGATACAATGGCCCCCAATATACCGAATACGGGCAAAAACACGGCTGCAATGTACCTACTGAGACCGGCAAGATACAAAATAAAGAATGTCGCACCGCCTAAGGCTATGACATATCCCGTTATAACTGCTGCTGTACGAAAACTATGCACGGGATTGTCTGCAAAGTCGGGCGCAATAAAGCAAAGTGTTGCCCATAATGTGGCAACGATAGTCCAAATTATATAAGGGATTATCTTCTTCAATGTTTAATGTGTTACAAGTATTTTTGTGACAGCGTGTTCTTGTCCGTCTGCAGTATTGCATAGTACGGTATAAACTCCTGTCGCAACACGTTCGCCACGCAGGTTTTTGCCATCCCAAACTGCGATTCCGCCATTGGAACGGGTCTTGCAAACAAGATTACCGCCGGCGTCAATAATGTTTACCACCGTGTTATCCATTAAGCCGGTGATGGTAATCATTCCCGCATAATTGGGACGGACAGGATTGGGATAGGCATATATGCCGTCATAACTTTCAGCAGGGTCAGAGGCATCGCTTCTATAGGAAACCAAACCGTTGGCAGTGCCTATGAACACTTCGCCCGAGGTCGGATGAATGGCGATGGACGTAATCTCGTCAGATGGAAGGGGTGAATTCTTGGTTGTGAAATGCCGGATTGTCTCTGTGCCGTCTTCTGACATCAAAAACAAACCGGAATTTGCTGTGCCAATCCATTTACGATTGCCGCCGTCCACGCAGATGGCATTTATCTGCTCGGCGTGAAGTAGATAGTCCACAAGATCTGTACCATCATTACGGTAGATGATTGGTCGCTCGCAGCGATTGGATTCCCAAAAGTCGTTAACGGACTTGATAAGCAGCGGTCCTGCTTCGGTGCCGACCCAAAGAACGCCGTTTTTATCCTGTGCCAGACAAAAGATATAAGTCGGGGCTACACGTGTTCCGAGTTGGTCAAAGAACTCCGAACGTTTGAGCATATGGTCATCGGACGGATTCAGGGGCGTTCCACCATCATCAATTACAATAACACCGGTTGTATTGCGGCAGTCTGCGAGCCATTTGCTATTGGGATAATGGTTGTCCGCCAGTAACGGAGATGGAGTCGCAAGACTCAGTTTTTGCCCGTTACTCCGTAACGGCAGTACATACCATGCTCCTTGGGGGGTGCGGATATTAATTCCCTGTGACCTGCTCCCTGCATTTAGTACCCATAGATTGCCATGACTGTCAAACAACGCTCCGTCTGTGCGGACAAATGACGGTAGAGGGTCATTGTCTATGGATGAGCGTAATGTACTGTTTGTCTCGTTGTAATAGGCAATGGCATCATCATTGAGATATTCGGCAAGACCGTTTCCGTATGAGGTCACAAAATAGTGGTTCGAGTTATTGGGATCAACCGCATAATTCATAATGTCCAAAAATATGTGGTAGTGTCGGTAGAACATCTGAAGGAAGGGAATATTGTGCCACTGCTTGTTGGGATAGTCGTAGTACATAACATCTCCCTCGCGGAATAACTGTGAAGCCCAGCGGCCACCCGGAGCGATAAATAGACGGTCGCCGATAAACTGAAGACGATAGCAATAGTTGTTGTATGGTCCGTTTGGCTGGAATGCCTGATAAGTGTTGTCTTTGTAACGCAATAAACCTGCCGTGCCGGCTGCCAGCCAGTATTCGCCATTGTCATATAGTGCGTCCGAGACCGTGTATTCGGTTGTGAGTGTAGTCATTGTGCCATTTTTGCCAATCTCTACTAACCCTTTGGAAACTGTAGATGCAAATAGCTTGGTATCTGTTCCATCCGCCCATATGACACGTTCTGGGATGACAGACTGCCATGACGCCTTATGATAACGATAAAGCGTGGAATCTTGTACGAGATATAAAACACCGTCTGCAGCAGTGATGGTTGCAGCTGATTGTGCATGTGGTAAAGCGGAATGTGACCATTTGCTATAATCAATAAGGTTGTCGCTGAGTGCGCCGGTGTATAGCATACCGTCTGAAACTGCATATAAACTGTCGCGGTTGACAGCTATGGAAGCAATGTCTATATCTGAAGCTTGGTCGCCGATGTAATACGTGTCTGCGATTTCACCTTTGTGCATGTCCAGAACGATTATGCCGAATGACATGGCAAAATATACATACTGCCCGTTGGTGACAATGGAGTTGATAGCCATTTCTTTGTTTTCCCCCTTGAGGAAAATATCGGAAAGGGCTGTAATCGAGCCATCCGCATTGAGCATATCCATCATACCGTTTTTATAAACAATCAGTAATTTATGGACTGTATTGTTATAGGTGATAAACTGAATGTTGGCACCCGAAAGCCCTGTCAGTTTGCTATAGTATGATGGAGTTTCATCCGTGCGGTTGATGGAGAATAATGCTCCGTTCGAAAGTGCATAAATATCTGTAGATGAAGCGGTTATTTGGGATGTGTTTGATAATGACGGGTGCATGGTCCAACCATGCATAGAACCGTATTCTACAACGGATTGGTCATCGGCGGATTCATTATCTCTTAATGCCGTATCGCGGTTGCTGTAAGATACCAGACCTTGGTCTGTTCCGATATACATTCGGCTGTTTGTAGGGTTACATGCCAATGATAAGACGACATCTCCCGGCATTATGGAATTATCGGATGTATAGTGCTGTATAAGTGATGATCCGTCTGCAGATAATACATACACACCATGCCCGTTCGTAGCAACCCAGATGTAACCTTCGGCATCGGAGCATATGGCATTGATTTCATCATTTTCCATAATCCATGTGTCGTCCGGCATCTTGATTCGTAAACGTCGGCAAGCAGCCGAATTGAAATAATCCACATCATGTTCAATGATGACAACGCCCTTATCGGTGCCAATCCATTTATCGCCGTTCGCAGCCTGAAATAGACAATATATAGAAGCTACACTGACATCTTCCCCGTCTTGTGCCTTCCATTGGTTGCGGGATATGATTCGGTCATCGGACTCTTTGGTGAGTGTGTTGTTGATATTTAATAGGATAAGCCCCGTTTTATTGCGGCAATAAGGAAACCAGAGATAACTTTTGTTGTTCTTGTCAATGACTATTTCTCCGGGGGTAGTAATGTTGGTTTGCTTGCCGTCAAAGAATACATTGATGCCTGTCCATTTTCCTTTGTCGGTCAAAATCGGAATGGTCGGACCTACGCTGCTTGTGTTAAGCATAAGTAGGTTGCCGTTTCCGTCAAAGATTGCACCATCGCAACGGGTATAATAATCGGGGGCAGCGGTTGCCGCAGATGAAAGCGTGCTGTTCTGTGGTGTGAAATGATTGAGCAGTTCAGTCCCGTTAAATTCATAAACTCCTGTTCCGTAACTGGTGACATAGAAATGTGTTTTGTTTTTCGGGTCAACAGCAATGTTCATGAAATCCAATGCCGGTTTGCCCGTTTTTGCCGTTATGTCGCTTTGGCGGATGTTGGTCCACTTCCCGTTTTCATAAATCATGATATGTCCGGGGCGGTTGTATTGTACTGCCCATCGTCCTCCGGACAGCATGTATAGACGCCCATTATTGAAGTATAGTCTGTACGGGATGTTGTTTAGCGGTCCGTCTGGCTTGTACGTAATGTCTTCACCGCCTGCCGTATGTCGCTTGATACCATCATTGCCGCCGGCTGTCCATAAGTCGTTATTTGAATCAGTATATTGTTTCCCTTTGTTTAAGTCACGCTGAATACGATTGGACAAAGTCTCGAATTTCCATACGCGATAATCCACGATATTGTCTTTAAGAGCAGCACTATAAAGTTGCTTGTCTGTGAAAGCATAAATAGAATCTCCGTTGATTACTATGTCTTTGACAATGACTTCGCTTGCCTCGGGACCGATGTAATATGTGTCCACAAACTCATGTTTGTCCATATCAAAACTGACAATACCAAACTCCATGGACAGATAGGCACGTCCATTGTGGAAAGTGACATTGTTAGGCCTTTTGCTGGCGGTCATATCTTTCTGGTAGAAGTCGCTTAGAGAGTTAACTGTATTGCCTTTTATAAGGTCGATACGTCCCGTACTATATGCGGCAAGCAGCATATCGCTGACATCATCATAGGCGATTTTCCAAATCCCCGAACCGTACATCCCGCGTTGCTTCGTCCATTCTGTCATCTGCTCTGTTTGTTTGTCCACAGAGAATAACGCTCCGTCAGAAAGTCCGAAAACACAGTCTTTTCCCACGGCTATTTCCGTAACGTTAGTATATGCTAAATGCATCTGCCAGTCGGCATTGGCAGCCGTACAGATTGCGCAAAACAGAATAGGAATCAATCGTTTCATAGTACATTGTTTTTAAGTAAATCCGCCAACTTGGCAATGGCACGTGCGCGGTGACTGATTTGGTTCTTCGTCTCTGCCGGAAGTTCGCCAAATGTTTTGTTATAGCCATCCGGCATAAATATGGCATCATATCCGAAACCGCTATTGCCGCGTTCTTCGGATGTAATGGTACCGCGTACTTCTCCCTCAATCTGTCTGGTTGTATTACCATGAATAATCGTGACAACGGTTCTGAAACGCGCCTTGCGGTTGGTTATACCGGATAGTTCTGCAAGTGCTTTCTTGCGATTGTTTGCATCACAGGCGGGTTCACCCGCCCAACGGGCTGTGATAACACCGGGTGCGCCGTTCAAAGCCTCTATTTCCAAACCTGTGTCGTCTGCAAAGACATAAAAATCATCGTCTATGGACTGCGTCTGTAGCCATGTGGCAACCGTTTGGGCTTTAATCAGGGAGTTCTCTGACAATGTTTGACCGGTTTCATCTATATCAGCGTGGAAGCCCACTTCGTTAAGACTTAATACTTCAGCCGGTGCCAAAATACGGCGTACTTCTTCTAATTTATGTGCATTGTTGGAAGCAAAAACTAAGCGTCTCATGCTATTTCGAATGTAATTTGCCACAAAAGTACAACAATATTTGCAATTTAGCAAAAAAATGACTACTTTTGCCGCAAAAACATCTATTATATGCGTAAATTTTTAATGATGTGTGCCGTTTTGTCGCTTTCCCTGACTACTTTTGGGCAGGTCGAACGTATTGTCGGCGATTGGAAAACTGTGGACGATAAGACCGGCGATAATTTTGCAATTGTACATATTTTTAAGGCTATCAATGGATTGTATTATGGCAAAATTGCAAAAATGTTGGTCGGTAACGGCAATTTGGTATGCGACAGGTGTGAAGGTGCAGACTATAACAAACCGTTGGAAGGGCTTATTATTGTTCGTGACATGAAAGCTATTGACGGCGAATTACGCGAAGGACGTGTGCTTGATCCCGAATCCGGTAAATTCTATTATGGAAAAATATATCTAAAAGAAGGCCGCCTCATATTGAGAGGCAGCCTTGATAAACGCGGCTTTTTTGGACGTAACCAAACTTGGCTGCGTGCCGAATAAGCAGTTATACCGGATCAATAGCTTGTGCAATGGAATTGGCGATTTCCGCCATCTCCTCTGTACTTAATTGCAGTTTCGGATTGGTGAAGAGCATGTCTTTTTCGCTATCCAATGGTACAAGATGTACATGTACATGGTTCACTTCCATTCCTAAAACGGCTACCCCGACACGCTGACAATCGGTTGCGGCTTTAATGCCCGCTGCTACTTTCTTGGCAAAGACCATCAGACCGGCTAAAGTCTCATCGTCCAAATCGAAGATGTAATCGGCTTCAGGTTCTGCTAACTTTGGGATGACAAGTGTATGCCCTTTCTTTAACGGATTGATATCCAAAAATGCATAGTAGCGGTCGTCTTCGGCTACTTTGTAGCTCGGAATTTCGCCCTTGATAATACGGGTAAATAGTGTCATAGCGAAATCTCCATTACTTCAAACTCCATTACGCCTGCCGGCACTTGTACTTGTGCAATTTCACCGACTTTCTTGCCCATTAAACCTTTGGCAATAGGAGTGGTCACCGAAATCTTTCCTGCTGCAATATCTGCTTCGCCTTCGGTCACAAGCTGGTAGGTCTTTTCTTGACCGTTCTTGCAGTTTTTTACTCTGACTTTCGTCAGAATTTGTACTTCGTCCGTTTTGATGGATTTCTCGTCTATAATACGGGCATCCATGATCTTGGCTTTGAGCATAGCAATCTTGCTCTCTAAGTGACCCTGCTCTTCCTTTGCAGCATCATATTCTGCATTTTCGCTCAAGTCGCCTTTGTCGCGTGCTTCAGCAATGGCTGCAATTACGCGCGGACGCTCTTTTCCCTCCAGAAACTGGAGTTCGTCTTTTAATTTCTGCAGACCTTCTGCAGTCATGTACGTTGTTGCCATATGATTTTTTAGTATTTACGATTAAATATTTCGTTAGCTATAAATGCTTTTCGTGCTTCTTCTGCATCCGTCAAATCCGGAATAATGGACATATTTTGTTTTTCTTCTTTCATAAAAAAATAAGCACCACAAAAGGGGTGTGACTTTTTTTCTTCAAAAACATCAGGAAACTTCGCAGCCTCCTGATGCCAATTTAAACCTAAACCTTAACTATGAAAATTTATTTTACTTTTCGAGTGCAAAAGTACTATATTTTTCTAAACCGTGCAAATTTTTTTTCTTTTTTTTGCAAAAAACAGGAAATTTACCCTTATTTAACCCTGAATTCTTTTGGAATAGGGGTTTCGAAGCGAATTGTTTTTTCTGTCGCCGGATGGATAAATTCTAATACTTGGGCATGAAGGCATAGTCTGTCAATCGGACTGAATTCATTTCCGTGGCCGTATTTCCGATCGCCTACTACAGAATGTCCGATTGAAGCTAAATGAACGCGGATTTGGTTGGTTCGTCCTGTATCCAAGTGCAATTCTATTAAAGATGTTGGAACTCCGTTGTTTTCGCCTTCGGCGACTACTTTGTAGTGCGTGACAGCTTTGTCTCCGCCATCATCAACGGGCGAAGAATAAACCACTGCGTTGCGTTTGTCTTCGGTTAGCCATGTGGTGATAGTTCCTTCTCGTTTGTCAAAGTGTCCTTCCGCCATGGCAATGTATGTGCGTTGTTTGACCAATTCACGCCAATATGAACGCATGTATTCCTGTAGTTGAACTGATTTCGCAAAGACCAGCAGCCCGCTTGTTTCACGGTCAAGACGATGAACAACATAGATATTGTTTCGCGGGTTTTGTTTTCGAACGTATGATTTCAGAATGGACACGACTGTCATTTCCTGACTTCCGGGATGAGCCGCCACGGTCAGCAATCCTTGTTTCTTTTCGACCACCATTAAATACTCATCTTCATAAACGAGTTTTAGTTTAGGATGTCTGAGTTCGATATTGCCTTTACCGGCTATTATGGAAACAGAATCACCCGCTTTTAGCGGCGTGTCGTGGCGCGTCTGGACACTTCCGTTGACACTTACTTGGCGATGGCTGAGCAACGACTTGACTGCCGTTCTGCTTTTTCCTTCCATCTTGCGTAGCAGAAATACCAGTAATTCATCGGTATCATCTCGCGAAAGATTTTATCTTGCTTCTTTGCTTTCATCCTTTTTAATTGCTTTTAATTTTGGAACCCGGACAACCCAACGGTCAAAAAATACCAACAGTCCCGGAAGTACGCATAATATCAACAGAATGGATACTGCCGAACCGATTGACAAACAACCTACAATAGCGGAGATGGCTACATCGTCAATAAGCAGAGCCATAGCACCCGGACCAAACACCATTATGAGTCCTGAAGTCATTATGGTACGTATAGAACCTCTATATGCAGCCGTACTTGCCTCATATTCGTTGGAACTCCTGCGGAATTCCTTGTAGTAGTTTGTAAATAGTATGCCGTAATCTATTGTGGCACCCATCAGGATACTTTGTACAATCAGGTATGCGATGTACAACATTCCGCCGGACATGATTCCGCTAAAGATGACATTGACAAAAACGGCTGTCATCACAGTCATAACCAATATTGTCGGTACAACCACCGACTTGAATGAAATGGCAATGATAAGGAAGATGGCAAGCACTGTCAATAATGTAATCCTTGTCATTTCTGCCCCGAATCCGTGCTTCATCTCACTGAACATGACAGGTTCGCCGACCATATAATAATCATGATCAAGCAACTGCGAGCAAAGAGTGTCCAATCTGTCAACAAAAGCATATGTCTCTTTTGTTTCGTCCGGCAGATTGGTAATCATAATCAGCATAGACCAATCTTCGTGACTGATTTTTCCTATGCCCGCTGCCATTTCATCCGGTATCAGTGCAATCATTTCCCTGCTCTTGTCATCAAGGAATGAGGCTATCATCTCATCGTGTATGAGGGTGTCTGCTGCATAGGTCAGTAGCTCCTCACAACTCATTTGCAGACTGTCGATATAGGCATTCTTGCTGCCGTAATAGCAATAGAGCAGGTACACCTTTTCGGAGTTTATATTCTCACCTAATTGGCTGAAATTGTCAGCCATCTCAACGGATGTATATTTTTTCTTGGACGAAAGCAGTTCCATCATGACTTCTGCCTTCTGTTCGTCCTCTGTTTTATCCTTTTGTTTTGCAATATTTATTGGAGTTGTCTGTTCCTGATGGAATTCTTGGGCGGGTTGTGCCGCTTCGTCTGTTATCGGATCAGGAGTGTTCTCTGCCAAATCCGTATCGGGAGTCTCCCTATCAGAATCAAGCGGAAGTTCTGTCTTGTCCGGTAAGGTTACTTTTTCAGTACCTCCGGCAATAGCCAATACCTGTTCTTCTGTCAAACCCGCAAACCCGTATTCGTTCAACATTTCCGTTAACTCTGCCTGCGGAATATAGGCGTCTGCATTGGCATAGTCCATAAACCGCTCACGTAGAATCAGTTCTTTCTTCTGTTCCGCATTAACCATGCCTTGCAGTGCTTTGCGTTGGAACAGATCATCGGTTAGAAAGTGTACATATTTAATAGGCGTCATTCGTTTTCCGCTATCTGCCATGCCGTAAACCATCTTGGTTTGTGTAAGAGTTGAACCGATGTAATTGGCCATCTGCTTGGCACTCATTTCATAATGTAGCCGCACTGTGTCTGTCACATCGTACAGGTACATGGTTGCATCATTGTTGTACTGCTCATGCAATTTGGCGATAAAAAGGATCACGTTCACATTGCCGTCTTTGATAATGGGTTTACCATTGTGTTCAATGGGACTAACCGGCATGAGGTCAGTATTTTCTTCTTGGCTAACGGTCTCGATAATCGGTTCTTCGTTGTTTTCTTCTTCGGCATGATTTGTTTCCGGCATTTGTTGGACAGATTCGGATGGCTCGGTTTGTTCTTCATCCGCTTCGTCCGTCTCATTGGCCATTGCCATCAGTCCGTCCAGTAGTTCTATCTGCTCTCTCATCCGATCATCAATCATGTCCGCAAATAAAGGATTTTTCATGCAGTCATCGCGGATAAATAACATAAGGTCAGCAAAGCCGATCTTTAGTTTTGAGGCTTCTCCCGAGTGCATGTAATACACTAATTGCATAAACTCGGGCGTGAGTAACTCCAAATTACCCATATCGGACATGTAATCACTAAGGTCCTCTGCCAAACGGTGTACATGCTTCGTCAGTTCAGGTGCTGTGTAGGGCTGTTTCAGTAGGGTCGGGTAGGATACGATTGCTTGCAGATGAGACTCTTCTTTCATACTGTCTGCCAGAGATAGTATTTTCATTTCATCGCGGGTGTCGAAGACCACTAAAACAGGATTGATTTTTGGAAATATCTTGGCTATCTGCGACTCGCTGTTGGTTGAAAAAGTAATGTCCGTTTTGCCGGACAGCCACCATGAGGTGCCGAACAATAGCACTAAAAAGATGACTAAGGTCACTTTGTGGTGCGTGACAAAACGCCCCAATGAATCTGTCGGCAGGACAAATACTTTCTTCGTGGTATGCTTGAGTACCTTGTTGAAAATCAATAGTAACGATGGCAATACCGTAAATGTGCAAATCAAACTGCAAACAACACCTTTTGCCAGCACAAGTCCCATGTCCATGCCGATCTTGAGTCGCATAAACAGTAGCATCAACAATCCCACCACTGTTGTCAATGCACTACTGATAATAGAAGGAAATGCACGGTATGCTGCAACATCTATGGATTGGCACGGTGTTCGTTTGTCATTCAATTCCTGACGGTAGCGGTTCATCAAGACTATCGAATAGTCTAAACTCAGTACTAACTGTAATATGGGTGCTATGTAATTGGTCGTGATGGAGACGCTTGGCAAAAATGCGTTAGTGCCGACATTGATAATGACAGCAATCAGGGTCGATATGAGTATTAGCAGCGGGTCCAACCACGACTGCGCCATAAGAAATAAGATAAAGAAAATAAGTACTGCCGAAATAACGATTACCGATAACGGTGGGGTGGCTCCGTCTTGGCTTGTTTCGACAATGACATCTTCCCCGTACCGTTGCCGGATGGACTTACCCATGGCTTTTTGGTCTACCGATTTGGGTACTATAAGATTATATAAGGTGTATGTGCTGTCTGCTGATAACTGGTACGTGGCGGCTGCAACATGTTCAATACTGTCCAACTCGCTGCAAACAAGGGCTACGCTGTCCACGTTCAAACCATGGAACATAACCTTGACATCGGCACTTTGCAGCTCCGTTGCGTTAAATTCATTGGTCACAATGTCCAGACCTTGCCGCATACGTGAATCGTTGGGCAGGTACTTGGTCATATCACTGTTGACGTTTATTCGCAGTATCATTATGCCGCAAACTATGGCCAGTGCAAGACTCAATGCCATTAATATGTAGTGATACCATGGCTTCATTAGGTAAGTTATACCATAAACAGCGCGCAAAGGTACGGCTTTTTTTTGAAATATGCAAAAAAAGTGCGGTAAAGTACACTTTTTTTATACACCCTGCCGTAAAGTGGCAGTTGAAGGCTGTACTTTTGCAGCGAAATTAAAAAAACGGAATATTAACCCTACTAAATGATTATTGTTATGCAACTCGAATTTAATTTCTCTCGTGTCTCAGTTTCGGATCTTGTTTCCGAGTTTTGTTCCTTGTTGGTTTGGATGAATGTATTATCTACCAGATAATTGTTGATGAAAATATATTAACCTTAAAATTGTAGGAGTATGGACGAATATTTATCTTTGTTTCTGACCGCAATGGGAACTGTATTTGCGTTGTTCACCACCGTTGAAGTCTTTGCACTAATTTTTTGAGACAGCATGGTTTATCTTATTTGTCAACAAGATGGTGTGTCAAAAACCGAATTGTGACGTACTGAATGCGAACGTGATGCGAACGTAATGCGAACGGGAGTAGTTAAGAAAGTCAAAAAAAAGTGTGCCAAACGATTTTGACACACTCTCTTGTTACCAAATACTTACCCGTTCAGCTTTGGGAACGAACATTGGTGATGATTCATCAATCCCCCATGCATCATACCATGCGCCGATTTGGGGTAATGCGCCGTTTACGCGCCAACGCCCTAAAGAGTGAGGGTCGGATTTCGTGCGTTTCAGAATTTCTTCGGGACGGATGTTTGCTGCCCAGACATTGGCGTAGGCAAGGAAGAAACGCTGTGACGGAGTAAAGGCAAGTTCTCCATCTGCCGGTTTGAGGTCTTCTGACTTTGCCAAAGGTAGATGACTGAACGCTTGATATGAAATCTGCAGACCTCCGTGGTCGGCAATGTTTTCACCTAATGTAAAGGCTCCGTTGGCGTGTACGCCTTCCGCCACCTCTATTTTGTTGAACGCTTCTTCCATGACTTTGGTACGGGCATCAAAGTTGGCTTTGTCTTCTGCCGTCCACCAGTTGTTGAGGTTGCCATCCTTGTCGAACTGGCAGCCTTGGTCATCAAAACCATGCGTCATCTCATGACCGATCACTACTCCGATAGCACCATAATTGAAGGCGTCATCAGCAGACATGTCAAAGAACGGATATTGTAATATTCCGGCGGGGAAACATATCTCGTTCGATGACGGATTATAGTATGCGTTTACGGTTTGAGGGAACATATACCATTTTGCTTTGTCCACGGGCTTGTCAAGGAAACTCAGACTGTATTCTTGTTCAAATTTGGCAGCACGTTGGATGTTGTCATAGTAGGTGAGGGCGGGATCCACATTTAACTTTGAGTAGTCGCGCCACTTGTCCGGATAGCCGATCTTGATGGTCATTGTGGACAACTTTTCCAGTGCTTTGGCTTTGGTTTCGTCTGACATCCATGTGAGTGCTTGAATCCGTTCTGCAAATGCTGCCTGAAGGTTATGAACAAGGTCAAGCATACGCTTTTTGTTCTCTTTGGGGAAATATTTCTGAACGTACATTTCGCCTACGGCTTCGCCCAATGTACCTTCAACAATACTGACGGCGCGTTTCCAAAGTGGACGTGGTTCTTCGCTGCCGCTAAGGACTCTGCCATAGAAATCGAAGTTAGCCATATACACCTCGTCTGAAAGGTATGCGGCAGCACCGTCTATTACTTGCCATGTGAATAAGGTCTTGATGTCCTCAAGCGGCTCTTCGGCAAGCAGTTTGCCGCACTCCTCCAAATGCTTGATCTGACCTACATTAATGCTGTCTGTATGAATCTGCATGGCGGAAAAGAACTCATCCCATTTGATTTCCGGCACCATCGCTTGCAGTTCTTCCATGGACACCTTATTATAATTGGCAATCGGATCACGTAGTTCCACATTGTTTAGCGCAGCACCGGCAAGGCGTTTTTCCAGACGGAAAACAGTGTTGGCTCGCTGCTCTGCATTGCCAAATCCAAAGAGAGTGAACATCCGTGCTATATGTTTGATGTATGCTTCGCGGATTGCGGTGGTATGTTCGTCAGTGTCAAAGTAATACTCTTTTTCGCCCAATGCAAAACCGGCCTGTGATTCGTTAAGGATATTCATGGACGAATTGGCAGGGTCTGCTTCAACGTACATGGCAAATAAGCCGTATTCCATAGCACTGCCGAGTTTGGAGCTCAGTTCCTCGCGGCTTTCTATAGCTGCCACATCTGCCAATGTCCGGCGGAGAGGCTCAATGCCTTCTTCGTTCCGGCGTGCTGTATCTAATGCAAGATTATAGAAATCACCAATCTTCTGGGCAACAGTACCTTGCGGGTGCGTGTTCTCCGCTATTTCTGTAATAAGACCGTTTACTTGTTCCAGATTGCGGAGTCCGAGTTCGTCAAATGTGCCGAAACGGCTGTATTCGGCGGTCAGGGGGTGCGCCTGCATCCAGCCGCCGCACGCAAATTGATAGAAGTCCTGCTCGGGAGCAACCGTCGGGTCTAAATTCTCTGTGCGGATACCCATTGACAAAGGTTTTGTACATGATGTAATCATAATAGCACTTAATGCAATAATTGTAATTTTAGAGACTTTCATATATTATTTTGTATGTTAGAATTTCCAACTGACACCTGCCAATCCGTTGATAAGAAGTGATTGATAACCGTACAATACATGATTGCGGCGGCACAGGATGTTATTAAGTTGCACGAATATGGCAAGGTTCTGCTTCGTGAATTCATATTGTGCGCCGAGGTTCATATCTATCAGGGCGGGCAATTGCACTTCTCCCGCTGTGGTGATAGCCCAGCGTCTTCCTGCAAAATGGTTGTCCGAATAGAGCGTCCAATGCTCGTCAATACGTCCGTCTATACGCAACTTTATTTCCCAAGACGGGCGGTCATATACGCGGCCTTCTGTCAGAGTGATTTCCTTCGCAATATCTTCCAAACTGGCTTTTGCGCTTATACGCTGCAACGACCAGTAATAGTAGTCACCTGACAGGTGGATCTTGATAATGTCGCGGTAATGGTAGAACGCCTTGGCACCCACCTTGAATCGGTGATAATCGGAGCGGAAATCCGAGAATGTACCGGGCAATATGATGTGGTTCTGCCCCATGTCATACGGCTCCAGAAAAGCAACATACGACTTGCCGTTCATGAAATAGGCGTAGCCGCCGTGAACTTCTACAATAAGATGTTTTTGGGGCTTGAAGTGAAATCCTATCTCGGCATCCACCGGCGTGTATGCTGCTACGGCTTTTGATGTAACACAGGGAATAACCTCCATATACCGGTTAGATTCAAGGTATGACTGCAGAGACCCCAGACCGAATTTGCCGCATACTTTTCCATATAGTGTGACCCATTTTGGAGCCAGTTGCGCTTCAAAACGGATATTGGGCGATGGCGCGAAACTGATGTTCTCGTTCTTCGATAGTTGTTGCCCCTTTCCGATGTTGAGGTCAAGGTTTACACCCGCGTGCAGCAATATCCTGTCGCCATGATAGGCGTAGAATGGCTCTATACGCAGGTTGTGGCGGTCGTTATATAACCGATGTGCAAACAATGCGGTATCAACCGTATATAGGTTGTTCTGCATGTAGAACTGTAATCCGAGACGGTGTCTGTCATCGTTTAGTTTGGCATTGATCATAGCCTCGGAGCGGATCTGATGTTCTACGGCAATCCCCGGAACATCTAAAATCTGATACCCTATTTCGGCTTTGTACTGTACATCTTCTTTGGGAGATGACTTGACACCCACAAACACTCTCGCACGCCACTGGGTCTGTTTGTCTTCTGGCTTGAGGTCACTGAATGAACCGATACTCAAACCGCGGTTACGGTTATAACCGTCCGTGCCGTCATAGTACCGCCCGTATTTGCTGTAAAAGAAGTTCTCGCCTTTGATACCGCAATAGATATCCATACGTGAGAACCGGTGGGTGAATCTCAATCCGAGATCTGTCTCGGACAGCGTGCGCCGCCCCCATTGCGCCTCATGGTCGGCGTAGATATTGAGGTAGTTCTTCTTTGTGTCGCTGACCTCATAGGCGAAGTTGAATAGTGTGAGCGGATGACCGATACCTCCCCTCAGCCAGCCATGCAACGGACTGGACGGACAGAATCGGGTCGGTTGGCTCAAAAGCGGATTGATATTTGCCGTCCGGGCGGCATCCGGCGAACTGTAATCCGAATAAACCACCTCTGTGGCAGGCACTTCCGCCTGTATCGCTTTCGGCGGAGTGTTGATTTTTCCGGCACTTTGGATAATGGGCTGGAATTCGCGCTCCACTATTACGCTGCGGTTCAATACGGTGTCTTGCGCCTGTATGGACAAGGCCGCGAAACACATAATCCATATTACTTGCTTTCTCATGCCTAATCTTCCTCTTCTTCGGGTTCGTTTGATTCCGCAGGGGTCAGTGCTTTCAGATGATCCTCCACCCGTTGGAGAATATCGTCACTGTGCTTGTAGTTGGCTTGGAGTGAAAGCAGATACTGCTTCGCTTGGAAATCATCGCCGCGTTCGTGACTGATTTCCGACAATAATATCAAACTCCTCGCTAACCAGTATTGTTGCTGAGTCGGCTGTTGTGCGAAATTCATCACCTCTGCCTCGGCATTGTCATACGCCTTGAGGTCAAAGTAGGACTGTGCCAACAGGTATTTGGACTCCGCGCCGATGGCTGTACGCACATCTTTGCTGATAATGTCAAAATCAGGAACGGATAACCCGTATTGCTTGCTCTCGCGATAGGCTTTCCCGCGGTGGTACAATGCCTGCTCCCTGATGTTCGCTTCCACCGGCTCATCGTTCAGAATCTGTGTGGTGATGTCAATGATGTCCTCTGTCTTGTTGAGGGCTACCACGCAGTTCAGTATGCCTTGGCGTGCGGTGGCGGTGTTCTTCCGCTTGGACGCCAGCGATAGCGAACGGCGGTAAAGCGTGAGGGCGTTCTCATAATCGTTGCGCGCATAGTAAATCGCTGCCGCACTCATCGCTGACGGTTCCGCATACGGGCTGCCGGCACGCTCCGACAATGGCAAAAACTGTCCCAACGCTGCTTCGGTGTTGTTCTGCCGGTATTGCAGTTCCGCTGCCGCAAACGCAAGAGAATCATCCTTCGTCGTCACTTGCATGTTGTACCTTTCTAACTTTTTGCTGTATGCCATGAACTCGTTCACACGGTTTGTCTCTACATATACCGCCTCCAGTCCTTCCACGGCAATGTATGCTTCTTTGCTTGCGGGATAATGCTCAATCGTGTATTTATAGGCTTCAATGGCGTGCGTATAGTCCTTGATGTTCCGATAAGCCATGGCTCGCTCCAAACTGGCACTGCGGGCTTTGTTACTCTTGGGATACCGTTCCAGCAACTGCTCATACGCGGCTGCCGCTTCACGTTCCTGTTCCATCATCAGACGCACACGCCCGATCTCATAAAGCGCGTCATCCGCATAATCGGACTTCGGATAGCGGTTCACTAATTGTTGCAGAACCTTGAGTTTGTCCTCGTTGCGGCGTTGCAACCCCAATGAATAGCCTTGTTGGAACAGCGCGTAATCACTGCTGTTGGCGTTGAGGGCTGCGGCTTTTTCGTAATAACTGTTGGCGTCACCAAACTGTCTCGCATTGAAATAACAGTCGCCTATCCGGTTCAGGGCATCCTGATATGTCGGAGCGGATGAAGGGGCTTGCGCTACATACTGCTCAAATGCCGTGCGCGCATGGTCATACTCTTTCTGCTGGAAATAGGTGTAGCCTCGCAAATACTCCGCCGTGGAGCGGTTCGGGGATTGGGACACATCGCTGCGCGAAAAATAACTGTCCAAATCCCGCTGGACAGCCGCGTAATCGGCTAAACGGTATTCACTCTCTGCACGCCAATAATAGGAATCGGTGATGACCGGCGAAGGGGTCGCGTCATTGATGACAGCGGTAAAACAGTCTTTGGCTTCTGCGAATTTTCCGCGGACATAGGCGTCCGAACCGACTTGATAGCGCAAATATTGTTTCGTCTCCAATAGTTTTCCGTTCGGGTTGCGGATCGAATCCAATGCCGACAAGGCGGCTTTGTAGTTCTTTGCCTTGCGGAAAGCGTCACTTAGAAGCATGTAAATATCATTCACATGCTCCGAGTTCGGGTATTGGCGGATAAAGTCCGTAAAGACCGTTTCACTCTCTCCGATTGACGATGAAGATTGATAGACGGCGAGGCAGTAGTTGTACATCGCCTCATAATGCACTTTCTCATTGATATTGTAGCGCGTTGCGGCAAGGTACGCTAACTTCGCCTGCTCTGTCTCGCCCGCTTGGATGTACGCATTGCCCAGACACAGACTCACATCTTCCGAAATGGCGTCCTGTTCCTCCTTCACACGCTTGAAAGTGGCAATCGCACCGCGGTAGTCCTCTGTGCGGAACTGCGCCAGACCCAATAGGTACAAGTCGTTCCGAAGAACTTCTAACTTCTTTGCGGTAAAAATATCATCATACGCTTTCAACTCCCGTGCCGCATCGCGGTAACGCTCGCTGCGGAAGTAGATTTCACCTAACATACGGTGCAACTCACCGTTGTTCTCATTGTCCGGCTGTTCGTCCAATAATTGCTCCGCCTTCGTGCGGACTGCCTCATCATCGCCTTTGGAATAGTATATCTGCGTGATATAGTATGGCACGGTCTTGCGGTACTCCGGCTCTTTCTCCAACTCCAGTAACGATGGCAACGCTTTGTCGTAATTGCCTGATTTATACTGACAATAGGCATGATAATAGCATGCTTTCTTCTTCAAGGGCAATGCCTTGGAGTTGTGCTTGCTGATGGACTTGTCCGGCGTGTTCTCCAAATGAGAGAAATACACCGACGCCTTCTCATAATCGCTTTGCATCAGATGGGCATAACCGCGGTAAAACTGATATTCAGGCTGGTGTGCGCGCGACAAATCCGGATACACTACACGCTCGAACTCCTTCACCGCACGTTTGTAATAACCGCGCTCCGTCTGGATAACACCCATCATGAAATGGAGTTCGGACTCGAATGTCGTGTACGGATATTCTTCCATGTACGTCCGCAGTTGGCGAAGCGCATTCTTGTTGCGCTCTTCGTACAATTTGGTCACACGCCCGAACTCAGACTCCATCCGGCTCACTTCCGCACGCTTGAATGCCTGCAAGGGCATATTTGCCAATACCGCGATGGCTGCTGCCAATAATATCTTTTCCTTCATATGATTCATTGACTCATTCTACAACTTCAAACATCACCCGTTTCGTTTCATCCCGCAAAATTACAACAAAAATTGCACATGTGCAAGCGTTCGGGCATTTTTTTGAGGAAGTTAGTGATTTTATCGTGTATAGAACGCAAAATACAGCACCGTCTGTGCTTGCACAAGCGGGAACATGTCCGGCAGGACGCGGACGTAAATTCGGGCTGGTGAAGCGGAAAAAGGCGCACCGAGGAATGTCCGGTGGACATTTCGAGGAGAAAGTGCGCCGCGCGAGTGTGAGCAGTCCTACTGCGAACACATAGAATTCCTTATTGGCGTAGCGTGAGGGAGTGGGGGAGGGCAAACGCCAAGGCGGCGTCCGAAATTACTACAAAAATTGCACATGTGCAAGATTTAACGTGATTCTATCATCTTTATTAGTTTGGCAGGCACACCGCCGACGATAGCGTTGGCAGGTACATCCTTCGTAACCACGGCTCCTGCTGCAACGATGGCGTTATCGCCTATGGTGACGCCCGGCAGAATCGTTACGTTTCCGCCGATCCAGACACTGTTACCTATTGTAACCGGCTCTCCCCACTCCTGACGTGTATTGCGCTCACGCGGGTCGGTACTATGACAGGCGGTATAGATATTCACATGCGGTCCGAAGAAACAGTCGTCGCCGATGGTC
>CAJOKE010000043.1 GCA_905235225.1 Paludibacteraceae bacterium | reverse complement strand
GAATTCTTAAAGTGTCCAGTTTCAAGAACCCAAGTATTTGAGCTAAAACGCTATAATTTTATGTATGTTGCCTTTTAATCGTTTTTTATCATAGGCGGTTGTTGTTTTCGTTATATGTTGTTGTATTAGTTCTCTATCAGTTCCAAAGAAGATATTTGTATCAATGAGATATCTCATAAAGCCTGATGCAACGCTGTCTCAGCATATCTTTTTGCAGCATAGAAAGCCGGTGACAGCCGCTTGCCCTGGCTCGTCATCTCCTGTTCAATCGAGAGCAGATATTCAAGATTCTCTTGTCTTCTTTTTTTAGTCATAGTTATTGGTGTTATTTTTAATCTTTGCAACTTTTGGCTGCAAAGTTATGTATTTTTTTTGATATATGCAAGTATTTGAGCGAAATTCGTTTTGGAACGTGTGTTTTTAGTGGATTTCTGTACTAATATAATACACTCGATTGTATCATTCCGTCTTGTAAGTGGGTGGTCAGTATATCGCCTTTGTGAAGGTCGGCGGTTGAGTGGATGATTTTTCCGTTAACGGTCGCTAAAGAATAGCCCATTTTGTATATGCGTTCCGGCGAGAGCATTTGAATTCGTTGTGCAAGCATTTCAAGGCGGTGACGCCGAATCAGGATTTGGCGTTCGGCGGTTTGTTGCAAGCGGCGCAGAAGTTCCTGAATACGTAGTGCCTGATGTTCGCGCTCATCTATAAAGAATTGCGCTACTGCGGTCGGCGTCTTCAATGCTTTGTTGGCGACAATATCCAATACGCTGACATCGCGGGTATGACCGATTCCCGTTATGACAGGGAGCGGAAATTGTGCGCAGTGATTGCACAGATTGTAGTCATCGAAGCATGTCAAATCGCTTGTCGCTCCCCCGCCGCGGATAATGACTACGGCATCGAATTCTTCCTCTTGGTCCGCAATGGCATCTAACGCGGCTATAATGGATTTGGCGGCGTTTTCGCCCTGCATGATGGCGGGGAACAGTGTTATGTCAAATTGGTAGGTGTTTTGCAGTTGGTGGCAGAAATCTCCGTAACCGGCGGCTGATTCGGCTGATATGACGGCTATGCGCCGGACAATGGTAGGCAGTACCAATGCCTTGTTAAGGTCTATCACTCCCTCATCCTGTAGGCGTATAATTGTCTCTTGACGCTTGCGTGCAAGGTCGCCTACAGTGTATTTCGGGTCTATATCAATGATGTTGGCACTCAATCCGTAAACGGCATGGAATGCAATCTCAATGTTCACTAAAATCTGCATTCCCGTTTGAAGATGACTGCCGGTCTCTTGCTCGAAATAGGGGCGCAACATATTATATACATTTGCCCAGCATGTGGCGCGCAGTTTGGCTGCAAGCAATCCCGTTTCGGCTTTTTCCACAAGGTCAATGTAGCAATGCCCGCCGCGTTCAGTTATCGACGCAATTTCTGCCCGAACCCAATAGGTGCCGGTTTCCATTGCAATCAGGTCCTCAATCAGACCACAGACTTCAGATAGGGAATATTGTTTCATGTGGATGGTTGTAGTATTTCATACCGTTTGCGCTACAAAGGTACTGCAAAAATTGCACATGTACAAAAAAAATGCCATATTTAAAGATTATACTTTAATTTATTTTGCTTTCTAATTATTTTGAGATACCTTTGAAACTATTCTATGACTATAGTAATGTATCGTGTATCTAACGTATATGTATCGTATATCTAACGTATATCTATCGTTTTTGGATAAGGAATGGTTGTGGAGTTTAGAGGACGGAATAGGCACCGGGGAGAGATTCAATGAAGGCAGTGTATTGGTTTAGTATCCAAGTGAGCCATTTGAGGGCGGGTGCCAAGATAATGCCGAGAGACGGAATCCATCCGATGGTAAGTGTCGCCAAAGCAGTAATGGTTATTGCAAACGCCAGAGGAATAACTATCAGGTTGGTTAGTAAAAAGTAGTTACATATCTGGTGAAAGTAGTAGAGCGTAATGGGGAGCGTCCCTAATTGTGCCGCAAGCGAGACGGTTATCAGTCCGCGAACATAGCGGAGAGGGGAAGCCATAATGCCGGTACGCGGTATCGGTATGAGGCTCCTGAAAAAAGGTTCCAGATATATTATGGCGAGGACAGCGGCAAAGGATAGCTGGAAACTGACCGAAAAGAGGTCATTTGGATTGAGGCAAAGGATAATAAATGCTGCTGCGGCAATGGTGTTAAGTGCGATGGGGCGGCGGTAAAACATGTACGCAGCCTGAACAATAACCAGCATAATCACGCTGCGGCAAACGGATGGCGACAAGCCTGTCAGTATGGCATAGAAAGCCATTATGATAATGATGATTATGCTTATTGCAACTCGCCGCTTCCGTTCTTCGTACAAGGGATTAAATCTGCCGAAACAAGTCAGCAAAGCAAGAATCACCATGTATATTATCCCGGTGTGCAGTCCGCTGACAGCCAGGATATGCGATGCCCCGGAACGTTGAAAGGCACGTTTGATATCGGGATCCAGATCTTCGCGATAACCGAGGGTCAAGGCTGATAGTGTTCCGAGTTCCTGCCCCGAAATGCCGAGTTCGCAGTATCGCTCTATCAGCCGGTGTCTCAGGCGGCGGGCAAAAAGCATCATTCCGCCATCCGTATGCCCGATTACGGACCAATGTGAACGGATAAATGCCTGTCCTGCAATTCCTTGCCGCCTCAGGTAGGTGCCGTAATCGAACGTGCCAATGCTGTCCGCCCTTGTCACTTTAGTCCGAAAAAGGACGCAATCACCTATATTGGGAAGCGCGCGGGTGCTGTCTTTTCCGATGTACAGGTAAATTCTTCCGAAGGTACTTTCGGGCTGAGACTCCTTATATATATTATATACTTTGGCGGTATAACGCCAACTGTTTGTCCGTTCTACAGGGTAATCTTCTATTACGGCGGCAAAGGTGGCAGTTGTATTTATCCATGGTACGGCGGTATCTTTTTGCAAATCAAAAGGAAAGCCGGTCCTGTTACAGAACAGGATACCGGCAATCAATGGCAGCAAGAGTACTACAAACGGATGTGCTTGCAGCCAATTTTTCATATTAGTGAAGCATTTGGCGAATTGCCTGCTCAGGGTCTGATGCCTTGAATACTGCACTGCCTGCGACAAGTACGTCCGCGCCTGCCTCAAACAATTCATGGGCATTGTCTATATTGACGCCGCCGTCTATCTCAATGAGCGTATTCAACTTGCGGGCGGATATTTGCTCCTTCACATAACGGAGTTTGTCAATCGTCTCCGGAATGAACTTTTGTCCGCCGAATCCGGCAAACACTGACATCAGTAACACCATGTCCACCTCTGCCAAATACGGGTCAAGGCGGTGTACATCAATGTCGGGATTGATGGTCAAACAGGTACGCACACCTTTGTTTCGGATAAGTTGCAGGATGGGGCGTGGATCATCTACTGCCTCGAGGTGAAAACCGACAGACCATGCTCCTGCGTCGCAGAACCGCTCCACATATTTCTCAGGATGGACAATCATCAGATGTACATCCAAGGGCTTGGTCGCATACTTGTGCAACGGCTCCATTATCGGGAAGCCGAAAGAGATGTTCGGTACAAATGTGCCGTCCATGACATCCACATGAATCCACTCGGCTTCGCTGCGATTGAGCATTTCGATGTCTTGTCTCAGGTCACCGAAATCGGCACTTAATACGGATGGGGCAATGATTTTCATAGCTTATTATTTGCGCGTTGTTTTATTTTTGGTCGGACAGGAAGTCTATGGCACGTTTGGTGATTTCGTCATCGCGTTCAAATAGCGGGAAGAAACCCTTGTCGCCAAGGATATTGCGAACGATGTACGCATTGATCAGACGCTCAATCAAAGGCTTGGATTTTGCAATCTGCGCTTGATCGGGTTCAATGCCTTTCTCTTTGGCAAAAGCAACGAATTCGGGTAGCCAGTTGGCATTTTGCAAATGCTTTTCAAGGGCTTGCCATTCCGTGTATTTCTCCATTTCCTTGCGATGCCGGTCGGTGTAGCGGTATGCGAACTGGTAAGTATAGGCATGGTTTACACAGCGGTTATACCATGGGGTGTTCAATGTTGTGTCGCGTCCTACAAAGATATCCGGCATTATACCGCCACCCCCGTACATTTTTCTACCGGATTTCGTGTAGTAAACCGTGCTGTCCTTCAGGTGGACGCTGTCGGCAGAGAAGAATTCGCCACTCTCATAGCGATCCAACAGATCCTTTTCATAATCTTCCTGGTCGCCAAGTGTGTATGGTCTTTGAATACAACGCCCGGACGGGGTATAATAGCGTGCTACGGTCAGACGGACAGCCGAACCGTCTTCAAACGGCATTTGCTGCTGAACAAGCCCTTTGCCGAATGAACGGCGTCCTATAATGGTGGCGCGGTCATTGTCCTGCATTGCACCCGAGAAAATCTCGGACGCTGAGGCTGAGAAATTGTCAATCAGAACCACTAACGGCACGTTCTTGAACCGTCCGCCGCCATTAGCTTTGGCTTCATAACGGGGATAGGCACGTCCTTCTGAATAGACAATCAGGTCTCCCGATTGGAGAAACTCGTTGCACATCTTGACCGCCTGCTCCATATAGCCGCCGGAGTTTTCGCGAAGGTCAACGATATATTTCTTGGCACCTTGAGCCTGCAGTTCGGCTAATGCCTGAATGAACTCGTTATATGTACTCGAACCGAATTTGTTGACACGCACAAATCCGATTTTGTCTTTGCCTTTAGCCGGTTCTATGATGAATTTGGCATCTACCGAATGAACGGGTATATCCCCTCGGGTAATCGTGTATTTCAGCAATTCATCGGTACCTGCACGCCTGATGCCGAGAATCACCTGACTTCCTTTTTCTCCACGGAGCGTGTGCATAACTTTCTCATTATTGATGCCTTTTCCTGTGAAGTTGCTATCGTTTACCTGCACAATCTTGTCTCCGGCAAGCACTCCCGCACCCTCACTTGGACCGCCCGAAATAACGGCTACAATGTTGATGGTGTCGTTCTGAATGGTGAATTGAACCCCGATACCCGAAAAAGAAGCGGACAGTTCGGAGTTGACCAGTTCCAGATCTTCCTTCGGGATATAAGCGGAGTGGGGATCAAGTTTCTTGATGAGTTCGGTCATCGCCTCATCGGTGATGGAGTCCATATTCAGCTCATCGACATATACCCGTTGCATGAGTTGCAATAATTGTTCTACTTTCGAGGCGGGTTGGGAAAACAGTTGTCCGTTTTGAATATAAAAACGCTGGGCATTTGCCTTGTTGCTGATAGCGTTTCCGAGCAAAAAGCCCACCATTAGACATACTACCGTTACGGTTGGTAAAATGTACTTCTTCATAATTACTTTGTTTTATTCTTCAGATGGAAGATATACAACTTCTATGCCGGCGCGTTTCAACAGCTCTACGCCGTCCATTATACGGTATTTTTCTCCGAACACTACCCGTTTTATGCCGGCTTGGATAATCAGTTTGGAACACTCCATGCACGGCGATGCTGTTATGTATATCGTTGCACCGTCCGAACTGTTGTTGGAGCGTGCCACCTTGGATATGGCGTTCGCCTCGGCGTGAAGCACATATGGTTTGGAGACATTGTTTTCATCTTCACACACGTTCTCGAATCCGCTCGGCGTGCCGTTGAATCCGTCCGAAATAATCATCTGGTTCTTAACCATTAAGGCACCGACCCGGCGGCGTACACAATAGGAGTTTTCCGACCATGTGCGTGCCATTTTCATGTACAGGTGGTCACGTTTCTGTTGTTTGTCCATATCTGTTTCTCTTTATGCGCCGAGTAATTGCTTGGCAAACGTGCTGACATCTATTCCGTCAAACGTGCCGCTTGACATCATCAATAGTGCCGTATTGGTGTAGTCTAATGACTTTAGCCTGTCTTGCAGGGCGACGCTGTCTGTGAAGACCTCTATGTTGTCCGTACCGAATGCGGACCTGACTTCCTCTGCGCTGATTGGGGTCAGCCGTTTATGTTCAATCACTTTCGGGTTGAAATACACGAACGCCTTGTCTGCTTGCGCCATACAGCCGTTGTATTGCGGCAGAAAATCCGCCATCAGAGACGAAAATGTGTGTAACTCCATCGCGGCAACCAGCTGCTTGTCTGCATAGCGTTCCCGTACAGCGTTGACGGTTGCCCGTAACTTGCTGGGGGAGTGCGCAAAGTCCTTGTATGCCACACTGTTCTCAGTCTCGCATATTTTCTCTAATCGGTTGCTCGCTCCTGTGAAGCCGGAAATCTCGCGGTAAAAATCATCCGGTGCCACACCGATACTGTGGCAGGCTAACATGGCAGCCTGAAGGTTCTGCATGTTATGCTTGCCGAACACGCCCATTGGTACATTTCCCTCATATTCATGGTAGGGAACGCAACTTAGTCCTTTCGGGGCTTCGGCTGCCAAACGGCGAAGGTTCTCATCCCCCTCGAAATATATAAATGTATCCGAAATGGTGTGAACAAACTTGCGGAAGGTCTCTACATATTCGTCAAAGGTCGGGAACACATTGATATGATCCCATGCTATACCGGTCAGTATCGCTATATGCGGGTGATACCATAGGAATTTGCTGCGCAAGTCCAGAGGCGAGGTCAAATATTCATCTCCTTCAAATACCGCGTATTTGGCTGTGTCTGACAAACGCACCATACGTTCAAACCCCTCAATCTGTGCGCCAACCATGTAGTCGGCTTCTATGCCGAGACGGTTTAGAACATATAGTATCATCGACGTCGTTGTCGTCTTGCCGTGTGAGCCGCCCACTACAATTCGGATTTTGTCGCGGGTCTGCTCGTACAAATACTCCGGAAAAGAGTATATCTTCAGCCCCAGCTCTCTGGCACGGACTAACTCGGGGTTGTCCTCTCTGGCGTGCATTCCGAGGATGATGGCATCTATGTCCGGCGTGATACGTTCGGGGTGCCAACCCATCGCATCGGGCAGTAAGCCTGCTTCGCGAAGGTGGCTCAGTGCCGGGTCGAATATCTCGTCATCCGACCCGGTTACCACATAGCCTTTCTTGCTCGCTACTGCCAATGCAAGGTTGTGCATGGCGGCACCGCCTATTGCGATAAAATGAAGGTGTTTCATCTCTTTTACCCGTCTATCCGGGCTGCTGATTATTGAAATAATTTACCGAAATCCTCGTGGCTGATTGCTTTCTCGTCAATCTTGACGATACCTTTCAATGCATCGTAGATCTTGTTTTCTGCCACGCGCTCAACGATTCCGCGAAGTTGGTCTTCCTTCTTCAGCATCTCGTTCGCGTAGTTCGTCAGGTATTGGTTGTCAATATGCATCAGACCGTACTGCATGAACTGCATCTTTGCCACTTCTTTCGCATACGCCTCTACATCTTCTTTCTCGACTTTGATGTCATAGGCTTTCAGCAGCTGGTCTTTGGCAAGGTGCCATTTCAGTTCGTTCAGCATAGCGTCGAAATCCTTGTCCAGCTTCTCCTCGGTCATGTCTTTGTTAGTCGCTAATACCCAACGGCGAAGGAATGCGTTCGGGAACTCCACGTTCTCCATCTTCTTCATGATGGCTTCTTTCGCGTCTAAACCGAATTTGTATTTGCTGTCCTCTGCCATGTTTTCTTCAATCTCGGCTTTGACTTTGGCGCGGAAATCGGCTTCGTCCTTTACGGTGTTTTCGCCATATACTTTGGCAAACAGTTCGCCGTCAATTTTCGCATCCGCATGGCGGGTAATACCTTGAATCTCAAAGGTGAAGTCTGCTTTCAGATTCTCCGCCTCTTCTTTTTTGATGCCTAATAGCGAAGCAACCTCTACTGCGCTGTCAAATGCCTTCATCGGATTGAATGTAACGACATCGCCTGCTTTTTTGCCTGCAAACAGTTTGGCGGAAGCCTCGTCCTTCATGTATTGGGGGTTGAGGACCGCGTTTTCTTTCTGCATAGGGTCAGTATCGTTGCCGACTTCTTTCAGCAGTCCTTTCAGTACGTCGCCGGCTTGTACTTCCTCGGCGTCAACATATTCGCCAAAACGGGAAGCGTAGCTCTTCACTTGGTTGTCCACCATCTCATCGGTCACCGTGATGGTGTAACGGGTCAGTTTGGTCTTGCTGTCCGGTTTGGCGTCAAACTCCGGTGCAACGGCGATGTCAAACGCAAAAGTGAACGTGTCCTGGCTGTCAAGATCCATCGACGGAGTCAGTTCGTCATTGGGCAGGGGATCACCGAGAATATTCAGTTTCTCGCTCTCAATGTATTCGCCTAATTTGGTACCGATGGTCTTGTTGATGACATCGGCCAAAACGCCTTTCCCGTACATCTTTTTTACCAGACCGACGGGAACCATGCCCGGACGGAAGCCCGGAATGTTCGCCTTTTGGCGGATGTGACGCAGCTCTTTCTGCACTTCTTCTTGATAATCTGCCGGTTCAACAACCATTGTGATGACGCCGGTCATGTCTTTGATTTCTGATTTTGTAATTTGCATTGTTTATAACTTTTATGATTTCTACTTTCAACTGTTTATTTTCTCCTCTTAACGGTTTGCGCGTTTCCGTTCCAATTCGTCAAGAATGATTTTGCGGATACGCATCGCATGGGGAGTCACTTCCACATACTCATCCACTTTAATGTACTCTAACGCCTCTTCTAACGAGAACTTCACTGCCGGCGGCAGGACTGCTTTGTCGTCTGCCGATTTGGAACGCATGTTGGTCAGGTTCTTGGCTTTGACTACATTGATGACTATGTCCCCCTCTTTGGCGTTTTCACCGACTACCTGACCCGCATAAACTTCCTCTTGAGGCTCGATAAAGAACCTTCCGCGATCCTGCAGTTTGTCCAGCGCGTACGCTGATGCCGTTCCGCCTTCCATCGCTATCAGCGAACCGTTGATTCGTGTCGGCATTTCGCCTTTATACGGCTGATACTCAAGGAAACGGTGTGCCATGATTGCCTCGCCCGCACTCACGTTCATTACATAGGTGCGCATGCCCATGATACCGCGGCTCGGAATAGTAAACTCTAACTGCACGCGGTCGTTCACCAGCTCCATTTTTGTCATTTCGCCTTTGTGAACGGTCACAAATTCGATAATCTTGCCCGAACATTCTTCCGGCGTATTCACCGTCAGTTGCTCCACAGGTTCGCATTTCACACCGTCTATCTCTTTGATAATCACTTGCGGCTGACCTACCTGCAACTCATATCCCTCGCGGCGCATGGTCTCTATCAGTACGCTCAGGTGCAGCACCCCGCGCCCGAATACTGTCCACGATGAATCGCTCGTGCTTGCTTCCACGCGCAGCGCAAGGTTTTTCTCCAACTCTTTCATCAAACGCTCATGGATATGGCGGCTGGTCACGAACTTGCCGTCTTTGCCGAAGAACGGGCTGTCGTTGATTGTGAATACCATCGACATCGTCGGCTCGTCAATCGCAATCGGATCCAGTGGTTCGGGGTTCTCAATGTCGCATATCGTGTCACCGATTTCGAAACCGTCGATTCCAATCAGGGCGCATATGTCGCCGGATGATACCGCATCGGTCTTGACATGCCCCATACCGCTGAATGTGTGCAGTTCCTTGATTTTGGTTCGGATCTTTGTCCCGTCTTTTTTGGCAAGCATTACTGCCTGACCGTCACGCAGTGTCCCGCGATGGACTCGGCCGACCGCTATACGCCCTACATAGGGATTGTAGTCCAGCGATGTTATCAGCATTTGAGGCGTCCCTTCTATCACTTCCGGCTCCGGAATATACTCGATGATGGCGTCCATCAGGGCGGTCAGGTCAGTGGTCGGCTTGTGCCAGTCCGTACTCATCCAACCGTTCTTTGCAGAACCGTATATGGTCTGGAAATCTAACTGGTCATCCGTCGCGTCAAGGTTCACCATCAGGTCAAATACCGCTTCCTGAACCTCGTCCGGACGGCAGTTCAGCTTATCGACTTTGTTGATTACCACTATCGGCTTCAGGTTCAGCTGCAACGCCTTTTGAAGCACAAACCGCGTCTGGGGCATCGGACCCTCAAACGCATCGACTAACAGCAGAACACCGTCTGCCATGTTCAGTACCCGCTCCACTTCGCCGCCGAAATCCGCGTGACCCGGAGTGTCGATGATATTGATCTTGTACCCCTTGTACTCTATCGCTACGTTCTTGGCCAATATCGTTATGCCGCGTTCGCGCTCAAGATCATTGTTGTCTAATATCAACTCTTTGTTTGCCACGCCCTCTTGGCGGGATTCCTGTACCACTTTCGCCGTGTACAGCATCTTGTCAACCAGCGTCGTCTTACCGTGGTCAACGTGTGCGATAATCGCTATATTTCGTATTTTCTGCATAGTCCTTAAATATATGTTTTTCGGCCCTTCGAAAATATATGGGCGCGAAAAACGCGCAAAGGTACTACAAAAAATCGACATATACAAGCGCATATGGAGAAATTTTTTTTTTGTGCAAACATTCGGACATTTTTTGAGGATTTTTTGAGAAAGATTGCGATTTTATTGCATATTTTATCGCACATAACCCGCAAAATAATCCCTTACTTTCCACTCATATTCCCGCCCCTGCTCGAACAATCAGTTTTAAGCATAACTTACATCAGATAAAATCATTCAATGTCACAGTTTTAACCGAAGGATAACCGAAGGATAACCGAAGGATAACCGAATGATAACCGAACGATAACCGAATGATAACCGAACGATAACCGAATGATAACCGAACGATAATGCGCTTCGATAAGGTACCTCAAAGTGTCCTGTATGCGCTGCCTTCGTTAGCGCGTTTCTTCTTTCGTTGTCCCGCATGGTATGCGGGGTTTTCATTCGTCTGCTGTGTTATGCGTAAGTGTTGCGTCGATGTCTATTGCCCCGCATGCTATGCGGTCACTTTGTTCTTTGCGTCCAAATCTAATTTGGACATCGGCTCTGCCGCGTGTTTTGTCAATTCTCCGGCATGTTATGCCGGTATTTTCTTCATCAGTTACGCTTGTGCCGTCCTTGTTTCTGGATTAGCGCAGCGGACTGGATTGTCCGTAATTTCCGGCAAAAACTCCGAAATCTATCTAAAATTCCAACAAAAATTTGCATATATCAAAAAAATATCGTACCTTTGCACTCGGAATGGGTGCATTGCACAACGCGTGCGTATTAATGTATTAATAAGGTATCCATTCAAAAGGATTCTATCTACGCCGGCCTGCCATGAGCAGGAGGGTTAGAGGGGGTTCATTACATATTGAAAAGGCGTTTATTGACGCTTTGTTATTGACAAACAAAAAGCTTCGAACACTTTTTACAATTCCAGTCAGAAACAAAGTAAGCGATTGCGCCTACGGGTATGACATTTTTGTGCCCTTCGTACATTGTACATTGTACTTTGTACCTTTTCTTGGGTTTGTCATACATATCGGCGTAGGTTTCATTGTTGTTTATTTGACTGGATGGGTTAGTTCGAAGGCCCTTGTTTGTAGATGAGCAATAGCGAAGTCTGCGCTTTTTTGTGCATGTATATGATCTTTGACATATTGGATTACCGTAATAAGAGTTATTTTTTGCTTCAAAAACTTGCATATGTGGAGAAAAAGCTGTACCTTTGCAGCAAAATTTGATGCAAAGGAGGTTATTATGACTGTTTTACAATTGAATGCAGATATCTATCGCAATCTGGCAACGTTGTCAGAAGATCAGTCTATGCTTGACAAAGCTGCCAAGTATATTCGCCGTCTGGCCAAACAAATGACAGACGATTCTACATGCATGAGCAAGGAGGAATATTTCGCCATGCTTGATCGTTCTGAAGCCCAATATGCGCGTGGTGAATATACTACACTATTACCTGGTGAGTCTGTAACAGATATGCTAAGGAGAACCGGCTATGACCTTTGAGTTGAGATTTACAGAAGAGGCAAAAGAAGGGTTATTCAGACTGGCCAAGAATGAGCCCAAATCATACCAAAAAGCTTTGCGTTTTTTAGATGAACTCCAAGTGCATCCCAAAACGGGATTAGGTCATCCCGAACCTTTAAAGGGCAAGCCGGAAGGAAGGTGGAGTCGCGAAATTACGAAGAAGCATAGACTGGTATATCGCATATTCGAATCAGAAGTAGTGATATTGGTTTTAGCAGCCTATGGTCATTACGAAGACAAATAGCAATACTCTTTCATAGCCGATAAGGCATACAAACAAAA
>CAJOKE010000042.1 GCA_905235225.1 Paludibacteraceae bacterium | reverse complement strand
GCGGCTTCCCTGTGCGCCGCTACCCTGTAGCCTTACGGCTGCGTGACCGCAAGGGTCGCGCCGTTCTATGTGTTGCGCTGTTTCCTCACTGTGGTGACAACTCGGGCGCAACACTCGGAGTGCGTTCCGTTGCACTCCTGCTCGTAACCGTCCCGTATCCGTCCCGTAAGCGAGTCGTAAAATCATCAAATCATTTTATCATTTGGCGGGACGGCGGACCAAAGGAAGCGGAATCGGCGTAGAAGTCTTAGATGATATAAAATGCGAAAAATGCGGAAAAAATGCAAATAAATTTGCGGGAATGAAAAAAAAATAGTACTTTTGCACGCTTTTTCGTGTTCAGGCTTGAAAAAGACGCCCGTCGGCAGCGCATGAGATGTGTAAAACAAACCATTTGCAGCGCAGAAGCCCGTCGATAAGCCGCCTGCACGATGTAACTTGGAGTAGAAACTCCTTAAAAGACCAATTAAATTAATGTACGCTATTGTAGAAATGCAAGGTCAGCAATTCAAAGTAGAAGCTGGCAAGAAACTGTTCGTAAACCGTATGGCAGCCGAGAAGGGCGCAACGGTTGAGTTCGACAAAGTGCTGCTCGTTGACAACGAGGGCAAAGTAAATGTAGGTGCGCCGACCGTTAAAGGTGCAAAAGTAGTATGCGAGGTGCTTGATAACGAGTGCCGTGGCGAAAAAGTGTTGGTATTCCACAAGAAACGCCGCAAAGGTTACAAGAAATTGAACGGTCACCGTCAGGATCTGACCAATCTCGTGGTAAAAGAAATTGTAGTTGCTTAAAAAAGAAAGGATTTAGATTATGGCACATAAGAAAGGTGTCGGTAGTTCCAAGAACGGCCGTGAATCAGAAAGCAAACGTTTAGGCGTTAAGATATGGGGTGGTGAATTTGCAAAAGCAGGCAACATCATCGTTCGTCAACGCGGTACCCAACATAATCCCGGTCAAAACATGGGAATGGGCAGCGACCATACATTGTATGCCCTGACCGATGGTATCGTGACATTTACCCGCAAACGTAATAACAAATCCTACGTATCTATCCAACCGGTGGAGGCGTAAGTACAATTCCTAAAGCAATGCTTACACTTAAACAAATCTATGACGATAAAGAAGTAATCGTCGCGGGTTTGGAGAAGAAACATTTCAATGACGCTCACGATATAATCGAGAGCGTCATTGCTATAGACCAAACCCGAAAATCCGCCCAACAGAAGAAAGATGCCGCCAGTGCCGAGATGAACCGCATATCGAAGTCAATCGGTGCGTTGATGGCACAGGGTAAGAAGGATGAAGCTGAGGCTGCCAAGGCGCAAACCGCCACCCTCAAAGAGAATATCAAATCCTATGAGACGGAGATGGCTGAAGCGGAACAGAAACTGACCCAGACCCTGCTGCAGATTCCGAATGTTCCTTATGCCATTGTTCCTGATGGAAAAGGTGCAGAGGATAATGTGGCCGTTAAAGTAGGCGGCTGGAACTTCGGCGAGGCTTTGAAACCTTTAGCCGAGGGTAATCGCAGTTTTGATGCTGATGGTAACGGAATTGTGCTGCGTGACTGGCCGTCAAGCGAAGA
Source organism: Paludibacteraceae bacterium (assembly GCA_905235225.1). Taxonomy (GTDB): domain Bacteria; phylum Bacteroidota; class Bacteroidia; order Bacteroidales; family Paludibacteraceae; genus Colicola. The sequence continues at coordinate 16,865 of CAJOKE010000042.1, read as the reverse complement.
CCCCCAACCGGAATTCGCCAAGTTGCCGCACTGGGAATTGGCAAAGAAATATAACCTGATAGACTTTGACCTCGGTGTCAAGATTTCCGGAGCAGGTTTCCCTGTATATATCGGACAAGGCGCACGCTTACAAAGAGCATTGATCAACTTCTTCCTTGCTGAGGCAGCCAAGGCGGGCTATACCGAGATTATGCCCCCGACAGTGGTGAATCAGGCTTCGGGCTACGGAACGGGGCAGTTGCCGGATAAGGAAGGACAGATGTATCACTGCGAGGTGGATGACCTATATCTTATTCCGACTGCGGAAGTGCCGGTGACCAACCTTTATCGCGACGAGATTATCGAAGAGAGCAATCTGCCAATCAAGAATTGCGCATATACGGAGTGTTTCCGGCGTGAGGCAGGAAGTTATGGCAAGGATGTACGCGGATTGAACCGTTTGCATGAGTTTTCCAAAATAGAGATTGTGCGTATTGATACGCCAGATCACTCCGATGTATCGCACCGCGAGATGCTGGCTCATGTGGAAGGGTTGTTGCAGAAGCTGGAATTGCCGTACCGTATACTTCGTCTGTGTGGCGGAGATATGAGTTTCACAGCGGCTTTGTGCTATGACTTTGAGGTTTATTCCGAGGCGCAACACCGTTGGTTGGAAGTGTCCAGTACATCTAACTTCGATACATATCAAGCTAATCGTTTGAAATGCCGTTACCGCAAAGCAGAAGACAAGAAAGTCTATATCGCACATACATTAAACGGCAGCGCGTTGGCACTGCCGCGTATAGTAGCCGCTTTGTTGGAAAACAATCAATGCGAAGACGGAATCCGTATCCCGAAAGCATTGCAACCGTACTTCGGTGACGATATGATTCGCTGATTGGTTTATTTAGTCGCGAGGCGGATAACTTCTTCCGCTATTCGTCGGGCAGAATCGGGCTGCGCAAGAGTTAGGATATTCTTGCGCAGTTCTTTTAGTTTGTCATCGTTTGTGATAAGACTAAGCGCGGAGTCCACCAATTTGTCTGCTGCTTCGTTATCACGGACAAGAACAGCCGCTTCCTTGTTGACGAGTGCCATTGCATTGTGCGTCTGGTGATCCTCAGCCACGTTAGGTGATGGAACGAGAATACATGGTTTGCCAAGCAGGCACAACTCCGATATTGAACTTGCTCCGGCACGTGAAATGACCAAGTCCGCTGTTGCATAGCGGTCCGGCATGTCTGATAGAAACTCGTGTACTTCAATTTGCGGATTGTCGGCAAGGAAGGCTCCGTATTTGTCGATAATACCTTTATAGTATGTTTTTCCGGTCTGCCATACCACATTGATGCCGGCTTGCGCCAGTTTGTCCAATCCATTGGCAATAGCTTCGTTAATGGTTCGTGCGCCAAGACTGCCGCCAATTATAAGCAGGTTCTTCTTGTCTGTTTTTTTGCGTTTGCCATCCAGCAGATTCTGCCGTACGGGGTTACCTGTCAAAATAATTTTGTCGGCAGGAAAGAATCGTTCCATATGCTCATATGCCACGCAAATCTTTTGTGCATCGTTTTTGAGCAGCTTGTTGGTGACACCGGCAAAACCATTTTGTTCCTGTAACAGAATAGGAACCCCCATGCGTGCTGCAACTTTCATGGCAGCCCCCGAAGCGTATCCACCGACCCCGACTCCGACATCGGGACGGAAATCTTTGATAATCTGTTTCGCCTGTCTCATAGAACGCAAGAGGTCAATAAGCACAGATATATTCTTCCATGGCTGTGCGCGGTTAAATCCGCGAACAGGTAAACCTATAATCTTGTAGCCTGCTTGCGGCACCCGCTCCATTTCCATACGTCCCAGTGCGCCGACAAACAATATTTGCGCCTGCGGGTCCAACTCTTTTAAGGCATTGGCAATACTAACTGCGGGGAAAATATGACCACCGGTCCCGCCACCGGAAATAAGATAACGCATAATAATAGGATTTGTGGTGCAAAGTTACGTTTTTTTTCTGATACGTACAAATAAAAATGGCATTTCTTGCATATATCAAAAAAAACGAGTACCTTTGCAGCATAAAGTAATGGATAAACAAAATAATATAACGATGAAAGTACTATTAATCAATGCGGGACCGCACAAGAACGGAAATACATCTCTTGCGTTAAGTGAGGTAGCGAAACAATTGGAGAAGAACGGTGTAGAAGCCGAAATCGTTCAAGTAGGAGTGAAACCTGTGCGGAGTTGTATTGCCTGCGGGCAATGCCGTGTCAAGGAATTAGGGTGTTGTGTATTTGATGACGATATATGCAACCGCGTCATTGACAAAATGGCGGAGTGTGATGCGCTTGTCATTGGTTCCCCCGTCTATTACGGACAGCCGACCGGTGCGGCGTTATCATTGATACACCGTATGTTCTTCTCTGCTGGACACCTGTTCCAAAACAAGCCTGCTGCGGCAGTGACAGTATGCCGGCGTGGCGGTGCTACTGCCGCATTCCAGACGCTGAACATGGCATTCGAGATGATGAATATGCCTGTTGTGACATCGCAATACTGGAATATCGTCTATGGTCGTGAACAAGGTGAAGCGGCGTTGGATACAGAAGGCATGCAGACCATGCGGACACTGGCGGATAACATGGCGTTCCTGCTTCAACGTATCCATGCCAACGGCGCACCACACTATCCTGAAAGGGAAGAGTGGCAACCGATGCATTTTATCCGTCCTTGAAACAGATAATCAATAACTCTCTTCAGCAGAAGGGAAGGAACCGTCTTTAACAGCCGCGATGTAATCTTCAACGGCTGAGGTTATCGGTGCCGCCAATTGGGCGAAATGACGGAGGAACTTGGGCTTGAACCCTGTGTTCATGCCTAACATATCATGGAGTACAAGCACTTGACCATCAGTTGCATTTCCTGCACCAATACCGATGACGGGGCATGAAACGGCTTCTGTCACTTGTTTGGCAAGTGCCGCGGGAATTTTCTCCAAAACGATACAGAAGCAGCCTGCCTCGTCCAGCAGTTTGGCATCGTGTAGCAGTTTTTCCGCCTCTGCGACTTCTTTGGCGCGAAGTCCATATCCGCCAAATTGGTTTACGGATTGTGGTGTGAGTCCGAGATGTCCGCAAACGGGAACGCCGACCCTGATCATATGCCGTATGGCAGGCAGAATTTCTTCGCCCCCTTCGATTTTAACCGCGTCTGCACCGCTTTCCTTGAGGATTCGAATGGCATTCCGAACCGCGTCTTCTTCACTAATCTGGTAGCTGCCGAAAGGCATATCGCAAACGACTAAGGCATGATGTGCAGCGCGTACAACGCCCTTGGTGAGAAAAATCATTTCATCGACTGTGATAGGCAGTGTATATTGGTTGCCGCAAACCACATTGCTGGCACTGTCGCCGACTAATATAATATCGGTTCCGGCAGCGTCAACGAGTGAAGCCAATGTGAAATCATAGGATGTAAGCATGGTGATTTTTTCACCATTTGCTTTCATTTGACGAATTTTAGCCGTTGTCATCCGGCTTGTTTGAGTATGAACAGACATGATATATAGTCATTTAGTTATTTGCGGTTAAATCATTTGATTTTGCGTGCGTTCAATTCCTTTTGGTATTGTTTGGCGGCAGCCGCATGTTGGCTGTATGTAGCGGAGAACAAATGTGTTCCTGACCAATCAGGATTAGCGCACATGTAGAGGTAATTAGTCTTCGGTGCATTCAAGACATCATCCATAGAGGATCCTTGCGCACATCGGATAGGTCCCGGCGGAAGTCCTTTGTTTTTATAGGTATTGTATGGTGAATCTATCTTCAAATGCCTTTTGAGAACGCGCCGCATACTGAAATCGCCAACGGCAAAAATAACTGTTGGACAAGCCTGAAGTGGCATCCCGAGCCTCAGCCTGTTGAGGTAAAGTGAGGCTATAGTCGGAAATTCGCTTTTGCGATGTGTTTCTGATTCGACAATGGAAGCTATAGTGGCAACTTCGGTAAGTGAGAGGTGCATGGAGTCTGCTTTGTGACGGCGTTCGTCTGTCCAGAACCGGTTGTATTCTTTGTACATCCGCTCAAAAAGGTTGTCCGGTGTCGTTGTCCAATAAACCTCATAGGTGTTGGGAAGAAACATACAAATTGCAGTCTCGCGGTTGAGGTTGTATTTTGCCATATATTCTGCACTGTCCAAGCGTGTAATGATGTCAACCGAATCAAGCAGGAGTTGTTTGCCCAATCGCGCCGCCAGTTGCTGGCGTGTGCGGATTTGGTTGTTAAATGTCAAACGAACGGGAGTCTGCTGCCCCAATAGGAGCTTATTGATAAACAGTTTGCTACCCATTTTGACAGGAAACTGATAGTGTCCGGGCTTGACGGATGTGAAGCAGAGCCGTTTGGTGTGCCATTTGAAGTCTTGTTTGGCGGCAAGGTCGTAGTCCGTCAATACAAGAGACATTACACTGTCTAAAGAACTGTTAGGGTAAATATAGTATTTGTGCGTTTCGCCGTCTTTGGATGTGAAATTACTTACATTCATTCGGTAATACTGCTCAACCGACCAAATCGTTCCGATTAGTAAAATTACAAAAACGGCAGTAAGACCGATGATCCACCATTTTCTTTGTTGAAAGTTCATGCTACATGTTTGAATTATAATATTCCGGTTGTCCGGTTACTTCTTCGCCAATAAAGTCAGGAATGGCAAATTGTTGTGTTTCGTTCGGCAATTCTATTTCGGCAAGTGTCCGTCCTTCGAGCCGTCCGTGAAACTCATCAATTTCCCAAACAAGATTCGTGCCATATGTTGCGGGAACGATCCAACGTGTCTTTTCAATCAAGCCCGGCAAAGCCAAGTTAAGCAGTTGTCGGGCATCATCGATATTGATTTCCTGTTCCCATTCAAAGTGCGCCAATGCGGCGTTTGGATCTATCCGTCCCTTGATAGTCAGGAATGCCCGGTTGTCGCGAATTCGCACACGGACGGTGCGTCCGTTTCCTTTGCTGATATATCCCTGAATGATATCGTAATGCTTGACTGCCAGGGTTTTATAGGATGTGTCTTTGACGAGGAATTTTCGTTCAATCTCTATGTTTTTGCCTGCGTTGGTCATTGTTTAACTGTAAAAAAGCGTCACGAATATCCGGTACCAATCTGTCAATATCTCCGGCACCAAGTGTGATAACGGCGACAGGTTGTCCGTATGATGTTATTTCGTTAACAAGATAGGGTATCAAATCTTTTTTCTGCACGACATTTCCGCCTATCATTTCGCTTGTAACCCCCGGAATGGGTAACTCACGTGCAGGATAAATAGGAAGTAGCACCAATTTGTCCACTTTGGAGAGAGCCTGCCGGAAACCTTCTGCGAAATCGCGTGTGCGGGTATAAAGGTGCGGCTGAAAGACTCCGATAATACGGCGGGTGGGGTAGAGCCGTCGAATAGATTGAATGGATGCCTCTAATTCAGTGGGGTGGTGTGCGTAGTCGTCCACATAAGCAATGAGCGGCGTGTTGACGTGAATGTTAAAACGGCGATAAACGCCGCTAAACGAAGCTAATGCAGTCCGTATTTCGCTTTCCGTTACACCATTGAGCAAGGCAAGTGCCATGGCGGCAACACTATTCTCAATATTCACCCATATAGGTACACCAAGAGAAAGGTCGGTTATTGTTTTGCCTAATGCCGTACAAACAAGGTTGAAACGTATATGCCCATCCTCTACGCATATATCGGAGGCATAGAAATCAGGGCGTCTGCCTTGTCCGTCCCATTGACCGCAATATGTCAGTAATTGCGCTTTGATATTGGAATGGGTAATGGCGGATGCGTAGGCGGCTTTGACCACTATGGTATCCTGTACCAAACCGGCATATTTTTCAAATCCTTCGCGGTATGACTCGGGAGTTCCGTAAATATCCAAGTGATCGGGATCAATGCTTGTAATCACCGACATATAAGGTGTCAGGTGGTGAAACGAACGGTCATATTCGTCTGCTTCCACAACCACAAGATTACTATCAGGATCAATCAAAAGATTGCTGTTGTAGTTATTGCTTATGCCGCCAAGGAAAGCATTTGTTCCGACATGTGATTCATGAAGCAAGTGCGCCAGAATGGTCGAAGTTGTTGTCTTCCCGTGGGTGCCGGCAACACACAGCGCGCGTTCCTGTTGCGTGACGATACCCAATACTTCGGCGCGTTTAAGAATCCGAAAACCATGTTCGTGAAACCAGACAGAGATAGGTTCGTCTTCCGGCACAGCAGGCGTGCGTACAACCAATGTATCAGAAGGAGATAACGATTCGCAGGAATGTATGTCTGAAACGTAGATAACTTTTATTCCTTCGGACTCCAGTTCGCGGGTCAAGGGGGAAGGCGTGCGGTCATACCCGGCAACGTGATAACCTTTTGTGTGGAAATATCGTGCAAGGGCGGACATTCCTATTCCGCCAATGCCAAGGAAGTATATATCCTTTATATGTTCTGCCGCCATTATAATCTTACGCCAACCGCGTTGTATTTGATACTGTCAATCTCAATAATGAGATGTCCGTTTTCGATTCGTTTGATGATATGTTTGCGTTCTGCGGCGTTATTCTCGATTGCCTCGGGTTCAATAATTTTTCCGGTTCGTTGCAGTAGTTTTGTGGTGCCGTTTTTGATTTCAGGTGTGCCGTTATAATTATATAAGGTGCCGGTAATGGAAACTTTGTCGCCCACAATGAGGGTTGAATCCATCTTGCAATTGTAGCCTTCAAACACCTGACCGCCACCTTTTTTGTCTGCCAGCCAGAATGATTGGCTCTTCCAACTCTCGTTATAGTCGGAAATGATGGATGTTACATATCCGACAACTGTCACGGTCTCATTGCCATACTGCCCTTGCTCCATGGCAAGTGTCATTTCTCTGGCTTCAGCGCATGTTAATGCTCCAGGGATTTCATCATCTTCGGGGATTATGGTACTTCCGCTGCATTCGTATGCTTTGTTCGGTTGCGCCCAAATGTATTCCGCCAAGTTAGGATCATCGACGAACGGATTACGATTTCCCTGCTGCGCTTCTACTGCTTCATTGCGATCGCGCTCCTTATCCGAAACAGGGTCATTGCGATGCCATTTAAGCAGGAGATTGAGCATGGGTGAAGTAAATTCGGTAATCCCGTTTTTATAGTTGAATATCTTCCATCCTTTTCCGCCTTGAGTGAAATTCTTATCCATATAGCATGTAAGCATATAGAAGTATATACGGGCAATGTCCCCTTTGTATTTGTCCGCCGGTTCAAAGGCCGTTTCGCCGATAAAGTTTTGGCTGTAGCCCAGTGTGGATACTCCGTTTGTCCATATCTCGCTGTTTACTTCGTCATAAATCCATGCTGACCGTTGGGTGTTTGCTACAAAGTCGGTAGGAATAATGTGGTGGAGATCGGTGTACATAGGCTCCGATGTGGATCCGCCCCAATATGACTTGGGAAGACTATGCTCACGATTATAGCAGTCACATTCGGCAAAGTCATCGCCATAACCGCAATAGTCAGATGTGTAAAAAACACAATCTGAATACATATCTATGACCAAACCGCCTTCTGATATATCAACTTTGGCTTTGTCGGCGCGGACATAGTAGTAGTCAAGTACGGTATGCTCGCTAATCAACTGCTGCAATGCGGAGCGGAGTGCTTGCCCTTTCAAACCGTTAAGGGACTCATAGCGGCATTTTTCTTCTGCCTGATTCGCAGTTGTTGCATTCATGAACGACACAGCGCATGATATGATGCCGAGTGCAAGAATGGAGTAGATTCGTTTCATATTTGCTCGTTTTTATCAATTTGACCGCAAAATTACTTCTTTTTTTTTAAATATGCAAGTTATAATTGCGTTTTTTGATTTTTTCAAATACAACATTTGTGCAATCCGTTTTTTTGTAGTATCTTTGCGCGTTTTTGATAATATTTTAACACAATGGATACAAAAAAGTATGTTGACGCCTTTATGGCGGAACTGGTTGCTAAAAACCCCGGTGAGAACGAGTTTCACCAGGCAGTAAAAGAAGTAGTGGAGTCGGTGGCTCCGATGATCATGGCGTATCCGTATCTGCGTGAGCAGAAAGTGATGGAGCGTATCGTGGAACCCGAACGCGTGATTATGTTCCGCGTGCCGTGGATGGATGACCAGGGCGAAGTGCAGATCAACCGCGGTTTCCGCGTTCAAATGAACTCTGCGATCGGTCCGTACAAAGGCGGTATCCGTTTTCATGCCTCTGTCAACCTTTCCATTATGAAGTTCCTCGCCTTCGAGCAGACCTTCAAGAACGCGCTGACGACCCTGCCGATGGGCGGTGCCAAGGGCGGATCGGACTTCTCGCCGAGAGGAAAGAGCGATGCGGAAGTGATGCGTTTCTGCCAGAGTTTCATGACCGAACTCCAGCGTCATATAGGGGCAGACACAGATGTTCCGGCAGGAGACATCGGCGTCGGCGGACGCGAGATAGGATATATGTTCGGCCAGTACAAGCGGCTGCGTGACGAGTTTACGGGTACGCTGACCGGAAAAGGCCAGATGTGGGGCGGCAGTCTCATGCGTCCGGAAGCAACGGGTTACGGTGCTTGCTATTTCGCAGAGGCGATGCTGGCTACACGGGGCGAGAGTTTTGAGGGCAAGCGCGTTTGTATCTCCGGCGCAGGAAACGTAGCGCAGTTTGCTGCGCAGAAAGCAATGCGTCTGGGTGCCAAAGTGCTCACGCTCTCCGATTCCAACGGATTTATCTACGATGAGGAGGGACTCAACGAAGAGAAACTGAACTATGTCTTCGAGCTCAAGAACGTCCGTCGCGGGCGTATCAAAGAGTACGTGACCAAATATCCGCAGGCGAAATACTTCGAGAACGAGCGTCCATGGTCTGTACCGTGCGACATCGCCATGCCGTGTGCTACGCAGAATGAGATAGAGAAAGCCGATGCCGAGAAACTGATGGCGAACGGCTGTTTCTGCGTCTGCGAAGGTGCGAACATGCCTTCAACGCCTGAAGCCATCGCAATCTTCCAGAACGCCAAGATCCTCTATAGCCCGGGCAAAGCATCCAACGCCGGTGGTGTAGCAACTTCCGGTCTGGAGATGACCCAGAACTCCATGCGCCTCAAATGGACCGCAGAAGAGGTGGACGCCCGTCTCCGTACCATCATGGCGGACATTCACGCTGCCTGCCTCAAATACGGTACCGAACCCGATAACCTCGGTCCCGACGGCAAACCCTATATCAACTACGTCAAGGGTGCCAACATCGCCGGCTTTATGAAAGTGGCAAACGCCATGGTCGAGCAAGGACTGGTGTAAGTGAGATAATCCTCTATTATGACTGTTGCATTTATTGCAATGGTCATGTATGGAGGTCTAATCGCTAACCGAGGAATCACAATGGTATTAGTGGCTGTTTCCAAAATGGAAATACCCACTTTCCCACCGACTGATGACCGAGAGATGAGCGAGCGAAGAAAACAAAAAAAATAATCCCTCTGTTGCTTCGGAAGATCACAATTAGTAAACACCAATTAAAGCACATGAGCCAACTTATACATATAGATCCTGAATATAAGGAGTGGATTCAATCCCTCAGCAAGCGTTTTCGCCAAAGCCAAATAAAGGCAGCGGTGCATGTTAATCGTGAGATGCTACAGTTCTATTGGGAACTTGGATGCGGTATTGTGCAGTTAAAGGCAGAACAACGTTGGGGAACCGGCTTTATGCGTTCGTTGGTGCAAGATTTAAAGCATGAACTACCTGAAGCAACAGGTATTACCCGAACCAATCTTTACTATTGTAAGAAGTTCTATTTGCTTTATAATCAATGTGCTATAAATTTCCCCCAAGTTGGGGGAGAATTATATACTCTCCTTGAAACTCAAAATGTCCCCCAGATTGTGGGACTGATTTCTGCTGTGCCATGGGGACACCACAAATACATTATGGATAAGTGCCATGACGATACAGAAATGGCGTTATTCTATGTCCGCCAAACGGTAGAAAACGGTTGGAGTCGAGCGGTTTTGCTCAATTGGATGGATTCTAATCTATATGAACGACAAGGCAAGGCTTTGACTAATTTCTCCGCCACATTACCTGCTGTCACAAGCGATTTGGCACGCGAAATAACGAAAGATCCATACGATTTCGCTTTTGCGGGTATTACAGGAAAATACAACGAGCGCAAACTGAAAGATGCTCTGCTACATAACATGACAGAATTTTTAGTTGAATTAGGAACCGGGTTTGCCTATGTCGGGAAAGAATATCGTTTGCAAATAGGAGAGACAGAAAATTTTATTGACTTGCTTTTTTATAATCTCAAACTCCGCTGTTATGTGGCAATTGAAGTAAAAATCGACAAACGTGATATAGGACAGTTAGGAACGTATGTAACAGCGGTTAATCATATTCTGCGTGACCCTGAAAAAGACAATCCCACCATTGGATTACTGGTTTGCAAGAGTAAGGATAATACGCTGGCACAATATGCATTGGAATCCAGTAACCAACCACTTGGTATTTCTGAATATGAATTGCAACAACTCTATCCGGCCAAAGTCGAAGGGACTATTCCTACTATAGCAGAAATAGAGAATGTGCTGAATGACACAAACGCAAAAAATGAAGAATAATAGTAAAACTACACCCTCCGTGGCTTCGGAATCGTGCAGATGAGCAATTAACAATAAATAGTATATGCAAATGATACAATGTAACGAGACCATATTGCAGCAAATGTTGAATGAGTATCAACATAGTTTTGTTGAGAATTTCAACGGAGAATCCAACGAGAAGTATAAATGGATTGCGCTTAAGCAGTTTCAAGACAATTGGGATATTGATGCGCCAAATTTCAAAGAGATGTTTTTATTGGCGACATCCAAGCATGTTAATCTTTTGAATTCTGGTCATTTCTTTGCTCGACGCATGATATCTGAATTTATAGATATAGATGCAGATAGAGTGCGGCATATGTTCAACGTCTTGTATAATGAAGGCCTGACTTTAGCCGAACGTATTAAGTTCTTCGAAAATGAAAGCGTAGAACTACTGAAATTGCATCCCAACAATGCAAGAAACCATTTCCAGGATCTACGAGCTATCAGCACATACTTATGGCTAAGGTACCCAAGTAAATACTATATTCGGAAGTCAAGAGAATATAACAAGATTCTTAATTTGTTGGAGATAGCGCAACCGAAAGTTAGCAAGGATGCAGAATACTATACTCAGTCTTTAGAGGTAAACGATTATTTAAGAGAAAAACTTATTAATAAGAAAGAACTAATCAACACCTATAATAAGCTTTTAACCGAAGATTGTTATAAAGATGATGACTTTCATACATTAACAATTGATTTTGTGTTTTTTGCAGGACGTAGATATGAATCAGCAATGGAAAGAAAATCCAATAAAACGACAGAGCAAACTATAGAGCAACTCTCTATACACCCCAATGCAGAGAAACGATATTGGTGGCTTACTGGGAGTCCTAAATATTGGAGTCCGACTTTAGATTGGGAATTAGGTACAGATGTAGATTACACTTTATACAACGACAAAGGAAACCAACGACATATATTCAAACATTTTTTCGAGGCAAAACCTGGTGACGATGTAATAGTATATGAGTCAACTCCAACGCTTCAAATCGTTGCGTTAGGAAGAGTAGTCACAGAAACGGATGGAGAGATTATATATATAAGGAAAATGGAAGAACTATCTGCTCCTATTCCTTATTCAGAGATATTAAACAATCCTATCCTCAAGAATTCAGAACCTGTAAAAAATCGCTGTCAAGGGAGTTTGTTCCGCTTGACAGAAGAAGAATACGAAGAAACGATGCGCTTGATACGAATGAACATATATTCAGATGCGGATTTCTTAAAAGAGGTATTTCTTGATAATGAAGAATTACAGACGTTAAAGACTCTTTTGGAAAACAAAAAGAATATTATTCTCCAAGGAGCTCCTGGTGTCGGTAAAACTTTTGCTGCCAAACGCCTTGCTTATACCCTAATGGGGAAGAAAGCAGACGAAAATATCATTCAAATACAATTCCACCAAAACTATTCTTATGAGGATTTTGTGCAAGGATATAAACCGAATGGCAATGGTTTTGAACTCAAGAACGGGAAATTCTATCAATTATGTGAAGAAGCAAAAAAGAACCCCACAGAAAAATACTTTTTCATTATTGATGAGATAAATCGTGGTAACTTGAGCAAAATCTTTGGTGAATTGTTGATGCTTATTGAAAAAGATTATCGAGGAGAAAATCATGCAATAAAATTGACATATAGTGATGAGGAGTTTTATGTTCCAGAAAATCTATATATCATCGGCATGATGAATACTGCTGATAGAAGTTTAGCTTTGATAGACTATGCTCTAAGACGCAGATTTTGTTTCTTTGAGATGAAACCTGCTTTTGATAAAAACAGCTTTAAAGAATATCAGAGAACACTAAACGATGCCTTGTTTGATACAACAATAAAAAAAATACAGGAGCTCAATAATGTAATAAATAACGACGAAACGTTAGGAGAGAGTTTCGTAATAGGTCATAGTTATTTTTGCTATAATGAAGGAACGCAAGTAGATAAACAACTATTATTTAATACGATTACGTATGATATTCTTCCAACACTAAAAGAATATTGGTTTGATAATAATAAAAAATACACCGACTGGGAGCAGAATTTGATGAATTTGTTCAGTGGCGAATAGTAACAACATATTGATAAAGAATATATATTATATGCTCTCATACGCATTTCAGGTATTGGAGCAGAATAATTATGAATACATTGCAAAAGAAGATTTTGAGAATGTAGAATCTTTATTTGCAGAAATATTACGGTTAGGTGTCACTAAATTACTAAAACAGGGCTTATATCATGAATATGTAATGAGTTTGGAAGAACTTAACACGTTGCGTGGAAAAATCAATATGCCCGATACTATTCGTTATAAGAGTCAGCATAGAAACCTTTTATCATGTGAAGTGGATGATTATACAGTAAACAATATATATAATCAGATTATTAAATCAACTCTTTTATATCTATTGGCGCATGAAAATGTGAAGAAAGAACAAAAGATAAAGATAAAACGTATTATTCCTTATCTTAGTAATGTTGATGTTGTTGATTTTAAAACTATTCATTGGACAAATCTAAGGTATCATAGAAATAACCAGACTTACATGATGCTACTTTCAATATGTAAGTTTATAATACAAAAGCAACTTTTGACAACTGATAGTGGAGCGAATCACCTTCTGACATATAGCGAGAACAGTTATATGTATAGACTCTTTGAACGGTTTGTCAGAGTTTATTATCAAAAACATTATCCCGAATTTAATGCAGACTCAGAAAAGATTAAATGGGATATTACAGAAAATAGTAATGGCATAGAGATGCTACCGGAAATGCTTTCAGATATCACATTACATTATAAGAACAGACTTTTTATTATTGACACAAAATATTATTCAAAAATATTTCAATCACAATATAACAAGAAAACATTCCACTCTAATAACCTATATCAGTTATTTGCCTATGTGATAAATAAGGCGCAAGAAAATAGTTCATTAGATGTGGAAGGAATGTTGCTTTATGCACAAACAACGGACGAGATAGTACCTAAGAATGAAATGATAATATGTGGACATAAAATGAAGGTAGCCACTCTCAATTTGAACACCCCTTTTAATGGAATAAAGCAGCAATTAGACGACTATGCCGCAGAATTCATAAAGATGTAAAATAAATATGTTGAGTCAGACATATTCTGTGTAGCCAATAGAAAAAACAAAAAAACTTGCATTTGAGGTGATAGATTTGGGCTTTATTTTGACTATATATAGAGGGGGAATATTAAATTGAAAATTGAAAGGTGAGAATTGAAAGGTGGAAGTGGCGCGAGAGTGGCGTGAGAGTGGCTGATTGGACTGCTGAGTTGTTGCGAATAATTAAAGTCCAGTATCCGTCTCGTATGTCGCTCGTAAGCCGGTAGTAGAGAAAAAACAGCCAAAAGAAAATTAAAGAAAAACTAAATAGCCAATGCCAGACAAGGTATCTATACGGTTCTACAAAGACAGCAAAGTGCGTGCTGTCTGGAGCGCGGAGCAGAACAAATGGTTCTTCTCTGTGCTGGACATCATCGGCGCTATCAATGAGCAAGATGATTACCAAAAGAACCGTAACTATTGGAAGTACCTGAAGGCTAAACTAAAGAAGAACGGAAACGAGTTGGTTAGTGCCACTACCCAACTGAAACTGCTTGCTCCTGACGGTAAATCAAACAGGCACTTACTGACTAAATCAACGACCGAGAGTTATTCATGAAAGGCATCGACTACTCCTATTACTATGAATAGGAGGAGTAAAAGGATTAAAGAAATTATGGCAAACGAATTGGCAATACAACTATTTGAAAACAAACGCGTGCGCGTTGTTTGGAATGACGAAGAAGAAAAGTACTATTTTGCGGTTGCAGATATAGTACAAGTATTAACGGATAGTGCAGATGGACGCAAGTATTGGAGCGTCCTAAAGACCAGGTTAAGAAAAGAAGGTAGTGAGTTGGCTACAAATTGTAGTCAACTGAAATTACCAGCTGCAGATGGCAAGAAATATATGACGGATGTGGCTGATTTAGAGGGGATTTTCCGTATCATTCAATCCATTCCGTCCAAGAAGGCAGAGCCGGTGAAGAGATGGCTGGCGGAAGTGGGAGCACAGCGGATTGACCAAATGATAGACCCCGAACTGACCTTCCAGATGGCGGTGGAGGATTACAGACGGCAAGGCTATTCGGACAAATGGATTAACGAACGGATGCGTTCCATCGAGATGCGCAAGGAACTGACAGACGAATGGAAGCGTTCGGGCGTAACGGAGCAGAAAGACTTTGCCGTGCTGACGAACGTACTGACGCAGGCATGGAGCGGAATGACGACAGGCGAGTACAAACGCCACAAAGGGTTGACCAAAGAGAACCTGCGCGATAACATGACGAATATTGAGTTGGCGCTAAACACGCTTGCCGAGGTGGCGACGACCGAACTGTCGCGCCAACGTAACCCGAAAGGTATGGATGAGAGCAAGCAGGCTGCAAAAGCCGGAGGCAAAGTAGCCAAGAACGCCCGCGAGGACTTGGAGCGCCAACTGGGAAGAAGCGTCATCTCTTCCGAACGTGCGTCCGACCATATCCGTCCTATAGAAAACGGCGAGGCAAAGGAGTTGCCTGGCACATAACTCTGAAACGACTAACAACCTTAAATATTATTATTATGAACACACAGGAACTTAATCCGAAGGAGGTTTTCTCTATCTTCCATGAGATTACCCGCGTACCCCGTCCGAGCAAGCACGAAGAGCGTATCTCGGCGTGGCTTGTCGAGTTTGCAAAGAGCCACAACCTCGAGTATGAGGTGGACGATGCGATGAACGTCATTATGCGCGTCCCCGCCACTGCCGGCTGCGAGGGCAAGCCCGGTGTCATCCTTCAGGCGCACATGGACATGGTCTGCGAGAAGAACAACGACACTGTGCACGACTTCATGAACGACCCCATCCAAACCTATGTGGACGGCGACTGGCTCAAAGCCCGTGGCACAACGCTCGGAGGCGACGACGGCATCGGTATCGCTATGGCACTGGCGGCGGCCACTTCCTCTACGCTCAAACACCCCGCTCTCGAGTGCCTCTTCACCGTGGACGAAGAGACAGGGCTCACAGGCGCTAACCGACTGAAAGACGGCTGCTTGCAAGGCAAACAGCTCATCAACCTCGACTCCGAAGACGACGGACAAATCTTCATCGGCTGTGCCGGAGGCATCGACACGCTTGCCAAAATGCACTACACGCCCGAGCATATCAGCTCCGACGGACTGTTTGCCGCAAGAATAAGTGTCGGCGGACTGATGGGCGGACATTCGGGCGACGACATCAACAAGGGGCGCGGCAATGCCAACAAAATCCTTGTCCGCTTCCTCTACGAACTGCTCTCTGTCAGCGGTTTCCGCCTCGCGTCCATCAACGGAGGCAACCTGCGTAACGCCATCGCACGCGAAGCCGAGGCTGTCATCTGCGTCCCCATGGCCTGCAAAGAGGACCTGCGTATCCGCTTCAACCGTTATGCCGCTGTCGTTGAGTCCGAGCTCGGCGAGGTGGAGAAGGACATGCGCCTCAACCTCGAGTCGTGCGACATGCCCTCTGCTTTCGTCCCGCAGCAGCAGGCTGCACGCCTCGTCCGCGCGCTCTACGCCTGCCCCCACGGTGTCTTCGGAATGTCGAAGGACATGCCCGGACTGGTAGAGACTTCCACCAACCTCGCCTCTGTCAAAACCAAAGACGGCTATATCGAAATCAACACCAGCCAGCGCTCTTCCGTCGAGAGCCGCAAGCACGAGATGAAGGACATGGTTGAGTGTGCACTGGCTGCTGTCTGCGACGAGATTACCCACGGCGACGGCTATCCCGGCTGGAAGCCTAATGTCCATTCCCCGCTACTCGAGGTCACAAAACGCGCCTACGAACAGCTCTTCAACGCCGAGCCCAAAGTGCTGGCTATCCACGCAGGGCTCGAGTGCGGACTCTTCCTCGAGAAGTACCCCTATCTCGATATGGTCAGCATCGGCCCGCAAATGACCGGCGTGCACTCGCCGCAGGAGCAGCTCAGCATCTCCTCCACAGGACGCTGCTGGCAGTGGCTTTGCGCAACACTCGAAAGTCTCTGACGAATGAACCTGTCAGCACGTTTCAAAGAATATCTTCCTTATTATAAGAGGAATCTGAAAGTGGCGTTCCCTGTCATGCTTACGCAGGCGGGGGCGTCGCTTGTC
>CAJOKE010000041.1 GCA_905235225.1 Paludibacteraceae bacterium | reverse complement strand
TCCTTCCGGCGTGGAGTTGAAATGAGTGTATGTTCCGCTGACGCTGTACTCTGTTCCGAAGAACATGACAGATTGTCCTTGCAGGATATCGACTTTCTCAACATGGTGGTACGGTTTGTTGACCGTCAGGATGAGTGTCACGATACTGTCACATCCGTTGTGTGCCACTAATGTATCATTGACAGTTACTCCTGTCGTATAGGTCTTGCCTGCAAAAATGTATTCCGACCCTTCGCACATACTATGGTTGATGGTTTTCCGCTGGGTCGGCACAACCGTAATGTTCGCGATGAAAATGCTATCATAACCGTCTTTTGTCCTCGGATTATAGTAATAGGTTCCGCTTGTTGTTATGTCGTTACGGTTCATCCATGTGTAGGGCAAATCTCGCTCGCAAACACTGATTTCTTCCGTAAACTTATAGGTGTTGTGTATCCGTAACGAAAGGCTGTCTATGCTGTCGCAACCGAATATGGATTCTAATCTGCGGCTATATTCTCCGGCGGCATACAGGCTGTCCCGTAGCGTATCTTTCTCTGTGCCTCGGATAATCGGATGTTCCCAAACATAGGGTGTGTCAACATCTGCTATATCAACAGTCTTGTGGCTTAGTATCTTTGGATAGATGTTTAGAATCAGGGTCACAATACTGTCGCACCCTTCTGTTGTCCGCAAGGTGTCATAGTAGGTGCCGGCGTTATGGACAAACCGCTCTCTATTCATCTTCGATAATCCGAATCGTATCGAATCGCCTTCACAGATGGATTTGTGTATGGTTGTCTTTTTAATCGGAATAACAATCACATGTCTGACCAACGTACTGTCATACCCTTCTTTTGTCAGGTATTTCCTGGTAAAGGTCCCCGTCTCATAGATATCCTTGATGCCTTCCCATGAATATGGTGTTTCATTACTGCAAATAGTAACAGTATCCTTATATAAATAGGTCTGGTGAATATGCAGGCTGATGCTGTCTATGCTGTCACAACCGTACTGGCTTTCCATATGGTATGCGTACTCACCTGTCGCATATAACGTGTCTTGGGTAACGTAACCGATACCGCATGACCACTGAACATGTTCCCAAACATACGGAGTGTCAACATCCGCAATATCTATATTCTTGTGTGTCAGATGTTTCGGATAGACATTAAGTGTTAATTCAATGATGGAGTCGCACCCGTTGCTGCTGGCAACCAGCGTATCCGTGTAAGTATCCGTTGTGTACAGGAATCGTGGACGATGTGACTTGGTCAAACCGAATCGCAGCGAGTCGCCCTCGCATATACCATATGATATTCTGGTACGTTTGACTTCACGGAATTTGACATACAAGTCATAGATACTGTCAAACCTCCATGGAACAGTCTTCAGCGAATCATAGTAGTGAACGGACATGTCCTTGCTTGGCGTATTGAAGTATTGTACATGTTTCCCTTCTTGATCCCATTGATGGCTGTAAGTCTTGTTCGGGTCACCGCAGAACTCAATAGTGTCGCGGAAGTAATAAGTCGGCTCAACATACAAATGCAGCGTATCTACTTTCTTGCAGTGTTCCCCTGCATAGTTCGTGTCCGGTGCTTGCGTGATACGGATATAATCTCCGCTAAAGTGCCGCCATTCTCCGTCCCACATGATGGAGTCCCCTTGCGGGATATGCGCGGTTGTATCTCCGTACAGGGGATGGGTGAATATGACTTCATAGCGCGTAATACTGTCGCAGGAGAAATCATTTGGGTCATAGTATCTGCTATGAGCCTTATCCCACCATCCTTTATAGGACTGTAGCGTATCACTATATACACCTTGTTCTTTTACCCATATCGGCTCCGGCCATCCGATTTGTACCGAATCACCTTCGCACAAGTATATCGTATCGTTATTGATGACTTGTGGCTTGACGATGATATGGAAGAAGTATGAACTGTCGCAATTCCATACAATCGTATCATCCTGATATTTTACACCATGCCATTTCCATTTTTCTGGTCCTTTCCAATAATGCTCATCTGCCCACTTTCCTAATTCTTTGGATATAAACGCTGGCGTAACGGTATCACCTAAAACAACTGGATTCTCTCTGATATCTCGTTCACAGACGATGACCGAATCATTCTTTGTCAGGTTGGGGATGATGATCAGTCTTACATTGATGGTGGAGTCACAACCGCATGCTGTTGTGTCCTTGTGGGTGTATATGTCTTCTGCCCAAACGGTATCCGGGTTTTGGCGGCCGATTATCAGCGGTAACTCATGTTCGCACAGATATACGGTATCAAGTGGAAGATTATAAGTGGTGTCAATCCGTACTTTGACGGTAAAGATAGAGTCGCATGGCTGCATCGGATCTTGCGGTATAACGGGGACATAGACCGTATCAACCGTATCTTTCAGATAGACTTTGTCCCGCCATGTCACACCTTGTTTGTCGCAGCCTTGCAAATAAATGGTCGTGTCGGGTGGGGTGGTTATCGTCAAATCTAACTTCCATAACTCTGTAATGAAATTACGGTCATCCAAAACGGTATCACGCCAGAACCCTGTTGTGTTTAACATATGACCCCGCCACTCGAACGGCGTATCCAGAAGACAGATAACTTTCTCCTCTAACATCTCTTGGGTCACATGTAACTCTATGATGCTGTCGCAACCGTTCACAGCTTGCTCATATACTTTCTGATAACCGCCGCCTCGGGTTATTGTATCTCCTTCCCAGAAGATTGTGTCACCCATGTGAAGCACTTGGTTCGAAACAATGCGCTTGATGGGGTGCTGGATTATTTCGGTGTAGATTATGCTGTCGCAGTTATCTTTTGTCCGGATCATCGTTGTGTCACGATACACGCTGTCCGGCACTAAGTTCTGATACAACTTGCCGTTTACATAGCGTTGCTCGCCTTCGCACAAGTGTAATTGCTGACGGACAATATATGACGGATAAATCGTCAAATGCAGTTCATAGATACTGTCATAACCGTTTACGGTCACATACTTATGCTGGTAAGTCTTGGTTTCACCGGGCGTATGACTGTATTCAATATCTGATTTGTCTTGCGGACCGTCCAGCCATTTGTATGGTGCCTCCGATTGGCAGATTGCCGTGTCTTTCACAAACCGATAGGTCGGATACATGAATACAATCAACTCTTCACGGTTGTAGCATTCGCCCTCGGCAATCTTTTCCTCATATTTGTATGTGCCTGCATGGTTGATCTTCTGCCCGTGCCACATCCGGGTGGTGTCGTTGTCGGCTATGTGCATGGTGTCGCTTGTGAACAACGCCGTGTTGAAATGCAGGAACGTCTTCACCACGCTGTCGCAATTATGTATTGTCTTGTAGGTTGTGATGATGGTTGCGTCACTGAAATACTCCTGCCCGTTATAGCGGATCACATTCTCGCTGCCGCAGACGTACAAATGCTGGATAACCGTATCTTTGTTCACCGGCCAAACGGTCAGGTTCAGCACATACGTCGTATCCGGATCGTCTATCAAATCGGCCTTCTTGACTTCCACGTATGTACCTGATACACTGTATTCTTTTCCGTTGTAATCCCATACATACACATCGCCTTCGCATATCGACCACTTCGTCGTGAAGGTCGGCTTCTGGGGAGTCGCGGCTATCAGACCTACTCCCAATTCATAAATACTGTCGCAGCCGTTGATGGTGGTGAATGCCTTGCGGTACAATCCGTTTGTGTTGATTTGCATGTCATACCAGTTCAGTATCTCACCCTCTACTATCGTTGCTGTATCGTGGAACAGATACTTCGGTGCTTTGTCTAAGTAAATCCGGATTATCGAATCGCAGCCGATTGCTGATGCCACGGTGTCGTACACCACAGCCGATTCGGTATAGGTCTTCCCGTTGAATACCGTTTGTTCGCAGAAGGTGATTGTTCGGGACGAACGCTTGAGCGGCATAACCGTCAACGCCAAATGATAGATGCTGTCATTACCGCTTATTGTTTTGTAGCGGTCATAGTAATCCCGTGTCTCACCGATACCTTGTTTGCTCAGACCGCTCTTGCCGTGCCACTCGAACTCTTCCCCCTCGCACACGGTCAGTGCCTCTTCAAAATGATACTCCGTATTGTCCAATGTCAGTATCAAACGGTACGTATCGATACATCCTGTCTCTTCGTCGGTATAGTAATCGTTATACGTTCCCGCATTGGGATAGCTGCCCCCTTTCTTCTCGCCGTGGTAGTAATACACCCACTCATACGGTTTCTTTCCGTCAAAGGTCGCGTTCGTGATAAATTCACGTACAGGATTCTGGGTTACCACTATCCTGAATACCGTATCGCAGTTATATCGGTCATAATAAGTGCCGGCTGCCGAATAACTCTTGCCGTTGAATGTCACACTGCCGCCTTGGCAGAACTGCAGCGTCTTCTCCACTTCCTTCACTTCCTTCACCGTCAGGTTCAAACGGTAAATCACTTGGTCGCCGTTCGCTAAAGTCTCTATATTCGAGTATTGGTGTGTCTCGCGACCGTTGATGCCGTGCCATACTAAAGTCTCGCCTTGACATATGGTGGCTACGGTGTCTATCGTATCTACATGATGGTAGGTCAGTATCAACCGGGATACCGAGTCACATCCGAAGCGGTTCGTTCCGACCCGGTCATACACACCCGGCTCATTGTATTGCTCGCCGTTCCAGTTGAAAATCTCGCCTTCTTTGATCTGGTGTGCGTACAGAACCGTATCTTTTGCACGCAGATTCAGTGATAGCACTACCGTCGAATCGCACCCGTCAACCTTGAACTTGTGCGTGTACATGCCCGCTTGGTAATAGGTCATGCCGCCGAACGAATAACTCCCGCCTTCGCAGATGGTCGCATTCACATAGGTCGTCGGGATGTAACGGACGGTCAGATTCAGCACATGATAGATACTGTCTCTCGTTCCGTCTTTTGTCTTCTCCACTTCCTGATAGATTCCTGTCTCGCCGTATTCGCGGTATCCGCTGTACCCCCATTTGTATGTCTCACCCGGGCAGATTGTTACTTTCTCCTCTTCTACCAGTATCCGCTTGTTCACCACAACCGTGATGATACTGTCACAGCCTCTGTTAGTCAGATACGTGAAATCATGTGACCCTGCCTCGGTAAAAGTCCACTCGCGATAGGTGAACGGGAAAGACTCCGCTTGGACTTCCTCCCAGCTGTGCGGGACTTTGTTCACTATTAGGTGCAGCGTGTAACTCCTTATCTCACCGGCACTCTCTTCTATCCGCGTGTAGTCATATGTCTCGCTGCCCG
The DNA here is from genome assembly GCA_905235225.1 of Paludibacteraceae bacterium. Lineage (GTDB taxonomy): Bacteria > Bacteroidota > Bacteroidia > Bacteroidales > Paludibacteraceae > Colicola. The sequence continues at coordinate 7,916 of CAJOKE010000041.1, read as the reverse complement.
TTATACCTTGCCATGTGTATGAACCGCCCTCGCAGATATACACCGTCGTATCGCGCTGCGTCACATGCTTTTTGGTCAATGTCAGTTCGACAATCGAATCGCAACCCGTTCGGTTGGTCGTGTTATAGTAGTACTTGCCCGTTTCTGTCAGCGTCATGCCGTTCCATGCGTAACTCTCCCCGTCACTGATCTGATGGACTTGCCTTACCGTGTCCGCATCTGCTACAATCAGGGTCAGCTGCACTATCGAATCGCACCCCGAGGTCTTAATCGTCTGTGTAATAACACCCGCATCCTTGTCCGTGTATGTCTTCCCGTTGAACGTGAAACTGCTGCCGCGGCATATAGTCTTCGTGATATAGCTCCGCTTCGTCGGCAGTACATTCAGGTATAACTGGTAATAGATACTGTCGTGCTTCCCGTCTTTCGTCTTGACTATCTTCTGGTACTGACCGCCCTCCTTGTACGCCGTTCCCTGCCATGGGAAACTCTCGCCTTGGCATATCGTCGCTGTCTCAGGCACTGTGATAACCTGCTGGTTCGCCATTACGCGGATGATACTGTCGCAACCGTTCTTGCCCTTATAGACGAAATCATATACTCCGGGGGAGGCTAACAGAGAGTCCCGGTATTGCGCCGGCCAACTCGTGAAGGAGCGGACCTCCGTCTGGCGGATTAGCGGCAGAACATGCAGATACAGAATATACAGACTGTCACGGTCGCCTGCTGCATTCTTCTTGAACTTATATACCGTGTCCGACGACGTGTAACGCACGCCTTCCCAGTCATAGTAACTGCCCTCGCAGATACTCGTGTCCTTGATGTTGTAATACAGCGTTGCCGGCAGACGCTCCGTCACCTTCAGATAGTACGAACTGTCACAACCATGCACATTCTTGTGAATATCCTGATATTCGCCCGGCTTGCTGATTGTCTGACCGTGCCACACGAACGACGAGCCGATCTCTAATTCGCGCGTCTCGTTGAACCGGTTGACAGGGTACGTGTTGATGATATACACATACACGCTGTCCTTCGTCACATTCGCAACTTGGACCGTGTCATAAATAATCGTGTCTTTCGTGATGACCGTCTTACCCCCGTCAAATGAAATCTCATCCCCGACGCATTGCGTATAGGTCTGTATCTCGATTATGCCGTTTGCTGCATGACTGAACAACGCTCCCGTTACCAGCAGCAACGCACTTGCCAACATCTTCATTATCGTATGTTTTTTCTTCATATTCGCTCGATTTTCAAAATATTCAATATGTGTTTAAATAGTATATGCCCCAATCTGTAAATTTAGTGGTTGTAGCAGTGGCAACCCTTATGGTACCCGCCTTGGCGGAATCCCTTGCTGCCCCCGATCAGGTACGTCAGCTTCACACCCGTAAAGTACGGCACTACACGGTAACTCTGAGTCATTCCTGCCGCAAAGTACGGATTGACCTGAACCTTCGTCGCATTGTTCGGATCTATCACTAACCGCTGGTTGCCGGTCACAGGCTTTACCAAACCATTCAACCCGTACTCGAAATAAAACGCCACTTTCAGTACATGGCATATGCTGCTGCGCGTCGGAACACTTGATAATAAATCATAACCCAATTCCCCTACAATGCTCACTAACGGACTCAGCGTCGCCTTGTGGTCTCCGCTGAACTCATAATCCGTATAGCCGCGGTCCGGCATGTCATGAAACTCTATTCCGTACAACTCGTTCGTCGCGGACACCGTGTACGTTCCCGACGCCGTCACACGGCTGTCAATCGCATAACCGATCTTCGGACCCGCACCGATATGAAAACCGTGGAAATACCAGCCCACCATAATCGGAACCTCTACAAACTTCCACTTCTGCGTGTCATGCTCCGCTATGTTGTAATGCAGCGTTATCTCCTTCCCCTGCGTGTCATAACCCGCACGGTCCGCAAGAATATTGTCCATCGACGCTTCCGAGTGGTGAAAATTGATTTGCACACCCGCACTCAGCCACAAACCGTTGTTCCGGAACTCATAGCCCACACCCGCAAAACCGCCGACACCGCCACTCGGTGTCAAATCCGGCACCGCACTCTGCAACGACGTATAACCCACACCGCCTGTTATGTATCCGAAGTGATAATTGTCTCCACCTGAGTTGTAGCCCCCGCGGCTGCGGCTGCGACCGTACTGACCATTTGCGGGCATGCACAGCATCAGCATCACAAACACCAATGCGATACTACGGACGCTGGATATGATTGTACTTTTCTCTTTTTGTGTCTTCATTCGTTTCTTTGTTTATTTACAACAGCACATTTCGCGCTCGCGTGTATGTGTACATAAAATTATTCAGCCCGCAAAGATAAGCCTTTTCCCTGACATACGCAAATCTTTTTGCTGTTTTTCTTCTATTTCCCCCTTCTTTATGCCCTTTTTCCCTCTTTTTCCTGCCCGACACCTTCTTTTTTCTGCTCTTTTTTCCTGCCTGTTTCCCATTTTCGCTGCAAAAATACAACTAAATTTGCACATGTGCAAGCGTTCGTCCATTTAGTCCGAAAAATCAGTACGCCATCCCGTCAGTACGTCAGTACGAAAAAATAATCACTTTCTTCTCCAAAACCCCCTCTCTCTTTCCGACTTCTTCCCAAAGGTCGCCCAAAGGTCGCCCAAAGGTCACCCAAAGGTCGCCCATAAGTCAAGCACAAGTCCCCCAAAGCTCATCCATAGGTCATAAGGCATGGATAAATAGTCTCTGAATACTTGATGAATACTTTCGTAATCCTTTGCAAATTCCCTGCAAATTTCTCTAAAATATACCCTTTGCACAATACTAAATCTGCTCTTTTTTGTTCGAAATCCTAAAAAAATATAAAAAATACGTTTTTTATTTGCATATTCACTAAAAAAAATGTACCTTTGCGCCCGAATTGAAAAACATTAGAATCTACCAGCTGTTTATTTTTTCGCCAACAATAAAATTAACCCGATTAATAACTAAATTCTAATCATTATGAGGAAATTTCTATCTCTATTCGCAGTCACGTGCTGTATGGTTTTATCACTAATGGCTACTCCACTCTCCGATGGAGTGAAAATCACCATCGGTACGGTCGAGGTAACCGAGGAAAACAAATCCGACATCGTCGGATCCGACATCTACGGCAAACTCTCCTATGATGTCACCGAACACGCCCTCATCATGGAGGACGCTAAAATCAATTTGCCCGTTGTTATTGATGGCGGTACTAACGCTGTTACTATCTCCGTTATTGGTAATGACAACTTCATCGAGGCTAACGGTGTAACACCTATCCACTTCAAAAACGGTCAAAAACTGATCATCGAAGGGGACGAAAACGCCATCCTCAATGTCACGGCTTTAGGAACCAAAGATATCGCCGCCATCTTGTGCTGTGTATCTGAATCGTCTATTGAAAAAAAAGACTTCTTCCCCTTTGTACTTAAGGGAGGCATGCGCCTGAATGTAAGTAATCACCTCGCCGGTTCTTCAGGAATAGAGACTATCTTCTGCCATCATATTTCCGTTGACAAATCGAACTTTAGCATATCTGCCTATACCGGCAATAATGCTATAGCCGCAGTAATGCCGGATGACAATGAAACCTCAAACGTTCAAGTCGTCTATCCTGATTATAGCAATCCGAACGAAGTGCAAGGTTATGCCTATAAGGAACTCTATCCCGTTTGGGTTAACGGCGTGCAACTCTGTGACGCAATCTCCCACTTGAATTATTATCAACCCATGGCAAACGTTTCCGGCGTTTCCTACGACCCTGCTAAACGTGTACTTACCCTCAATACTGCATATATCGGGGTAGATAACCCTGTTGCTGAGGCGGCTATCGTGATTAATGATATGAATAGCATGGATCCTGTTACTATCAATGTCAACGACTATACCAGTGTCTCGTTTGCTGATAATACGCTCACAATGCCCGCATGGCTCATCAAATCACCAACCATCATTAACCTCAACTCTGGTGCCGAATTGCATGTGTCATCGCCTAATGACAGAGGTATTTATGTGGATAATACCCAGTTGACAATTTTTAGCCGCAGTGGTGCGGGGATGCATGTTAACGGTAAACTGGAAGGACTCTACGCTATGGCGGGCTCTACTATTACCATTGACGGAGTACGCCTTTGGGTAGGGGGAGGATCAGCCTTCTCCGCTTTCTCTGCACAATCCTCTACCCTCAATCTCATCAATCAGGCAATTACTTCGCCTTCCGGCGCAGAATGGGATGCTATGCAAGGAGCGGTCGTGGTCAGCGGATCGCCCGTGAAGGGTACGGTGGAAATTATGCCGTCACAGACATATATCTCCGCCAAACCGGTCATCGAAGGCTCAGGTTCCATTTCCATTACCGGCACTAAAGGAACAGATAACCCACTGCCATTTACCGTTGATGAGGATGTGACACTCACCGCCACACCTGCCGCTGGATGGGAGTTTGACCACTGGGCGGATGATATGGCACCTTATACACTCACGGCTACACGCTCATATTCAGTATCCGAGGGTGACTATCCGCAACTCGTCGCTTATTTCTCACGTACCGTCGAAACAGACGCTACATGGTACATGCTCGATGATAACAAAATCAAACAATTCGGTCCCAAATTCCGTGGAGAACCCGCTGCTGAATCAGACGCTATTAAGGTTACTGCCGGATACGAACTTTCAAGTGTTATCTTCGCCAACGGTAATCTCTATTATGTGGAGGGAGATTATGTGAACGGTAAAGCCGCACTCTTTGAAGTTCCCTTTGATGCCGAAACAGGGAAACTCGGGGCAGCAAAAAATATCATCGCCCCTCAAACAGCATACTACCCCATTGAGGCTATCGCTTATAATGGTAATGACGGATTCTTCTATGCTGTCGCTACTAATACTTCATCCAACCAGCGCGAACTCCTCAAAATGGATGCTGAAGGTAAAATCACCGTCATCGGAGACCTCTTTGATTCACCGGTCGCTATGGCTTTCAATGCGGCTGGTGAACTCTATGCCGTTGATGACTGGTGGCAGGGAAACCTTAATAAATATAGTATCACCGATGCCTCTGTCACTACAATCGGTGAACTCACTGAAGACAAACAGTTCTACGGCTATAATTTCAACGCCCTTGCCTTTGACGGAACAACGGACGAACTGATTTTCTTCGGCACCACTGGAGTTTCTTCTGATGTCTATCTCATCAATACAGCGACAGGAAAAACCGAATGGGTGGCTGAGCAAATGTACACCTGCCGTGGTATCTTTACCGCTATTACCGAACCTATGTACAAAATCACCGTCGCTGTCGCTGCAGGACAGGAAAGCATGGGTAATGTCAATGTCAACGGTGGTGGTACATCTGTTTCACTCAAGGAAAATGCTACCGCTACACTCAATGCCGTTGGCAACAAAGGATATATCTTCGATAAATGGAATGACGGCAACACCGATAACCCCCGTACCATCACCGTCGGGAATGTCGATGCTACCTATACCGCTTCCTTCAAAGAAGATCCCGACATGAAAATGTACCCCGTATGGATTGGCGGTGTTCAGGTATGGTCTGGCGCAACCACCGTCACTTCTGCCGAATATCCGGCTGTGACGCTCGGTGCTGCTGCATACAATCCTGCTAATAATACTCTCACACTCAGTGCCATTGATATAAATGCAACGTCTGCCGAGTATGCGGTCGTTATCGGACCTGAAACAGGAAACGGTGGTAACCTCAATATCGAACTTGTGGGCGATAACTTTATTTCTGGATATGATAAAGCTTCCGTCCTGATTCGGAACTGCAACATTACCGTAAAAGGAAGTGGCACACTCTCTGTCAATACATATTATGCGGCAAACGGTATAGCTCTCGATAATGCTGACTTGACATTTGATGCGGTGAATAAAGTGGAAATTAGCGCGAACGGCTTCGGTATCGTCGGTACGGGCAATGAAACGGTTACTTTACGTGGCACACCTGCCGATGTGAAAGGCGGTTCTTCTGCTGGCTCTATCGTTGGACTCGCTGACCTCAAACTCGAATATTGTTCCATCACGTCACCGACAGGAGCAGAATTTGCTAATGGACAGGTCGAGAAATCCGGAGCTGTAGTAACTGATAAAATCGTGATTGCTGCCGATCCTGCTACACGCGCCATCGCTTATCAGGAAGGAACAGGTTCGTTCACCATCGCTTCTGAGGATGAATCATTCGAAAATGTCGGATGGTTTAAGTCTGGTACCGACCTCACCATTACTGCACAACCCGCTGCCGGATTCGCTTTCGCACGCTGGATGGATGACAAGAACTGGAAAGATGAGGAAAAACGTTTGACCGAAGAACGCGAAGTTAAAACAACATCTTCTGACAAAGAATATACCGCCCTCTTCTACAGGAAAGCCAACTCTTCCGCTACTTGGTACGGTGTCAATAATGGTAAATTCGTCGCCTTCGAAATGGCTGACTTCGCATATGCCGTAACCAAAGCCGGTTCGAAACCTGCTGCCGCTAACGTCAAAGCCGGTGACTTCGATGGATTTGATTATATCTATTTGGACGGTACTACCCTCAAGAAATTGCCGTTCAGCGGTATCGAGGATGGTGAAGATATTGAGGGCGTTGATGATATTGAAGAACTCATCAAGGGCGTTCCTTCCGCTGTTACCGACATGACCTATAACTTCAACACGCGCGATATGTACGCCGTGGCGGGTAGCAAACTTTATATCCTCGACTATGAGGACGAAATGAAAGCCAACGAATTGGGTACTTTCAAGTACGAATCCGCTACTATATCTGTCGTTGCTATCGCTTCCAATGCCGCAGGACAAATGTTTGTACTCGCTCCGGGGGCTAATGCCGTTCTTTATACCATCGCCGAAATAGATGAGGAAAATAAGGAAGTGACACTCGAACTCGTCGGAGAAAACGGACAAACAGGTGTGCCTGCTACCGCTGAAGCACAATCCATGTCGTTTGATAGAGCGACTGGAGAACTCCTCTGGGCGGCTCCCGATTACCTCTATCTCATCAATACGGATGACGCTAAAGCATTCATCGCAGGTGACCTCGGACAAACAGGCGGCGCACAAAAGGCTGTCAAAGCACTCCATAAAAAAGATGCTACCGCTGCTATCACCGTTAAGGTCGCTGACGGACAGGAAGCTTTCGGCTCCGTATCTGTCAATGGAAAAGAGAAAGCGTCATTCATCATTGGCACTAAGGCTTCACTCGTTGCTACCGCTAATCCCGGATACCATTTCGAGAAATGGGTACGCGAAAGCAATGGTAATGAGTACAATACCAACCCGCTCTCCGTTACCGTTAATGGTAAAGCGACTTATGTGGCTTACTTCGCTGAAGGTCAAGGTATTGAATCCGTCACGTTTGACCCCGCACTCGATAACCAGAAACTCCTTATCGATGGCGTTATGTACATCATGCACGACGGACGTATCTACAACGCTACCGGTGAACTCGTAAAGTAATCATAGTCTGATTATATACCGTCAAAGGGAGCCTCACGCTCCCTTTGATGTTTTTATGGATATTATTGTTATTGGCAGTTGTTGTTCTTATGGATCGTTATTGTTCTTATAGATTGTTATTGTTTTTATAGATTGTTATTGTTTTTATAGATTGTTATTGTTTTATCGGGCGGTATTGTTTTATGGATGTTAGTATGAAAAATCCGCTGTTTTTTGACTTTTGCCCTTATTTACTCATTATTTAACAACTTCGGAAATCTCCCTTCCCCTATAGGGGGAAATATTGCCAACTCTAAATAGCAATTTTGCCAAATATGAAAAGAGTGCCATAAAATTTTGGTGGATTAAAAAAAAGCAGTACCTTTGCAGCCGCTTTCGGGAAACGATAAGCGAATGACCTCAAAAAACGTTGAAAATGCAA
>CAJOKE010000040.1 GCA_905235225.1 Paludibacteraceae bacterium | reverse complement strand
TTTTGCATTGTGGAAACTTTATTGAGGAAACAAGTAAGGTGTTATTTGGGGATTCCGTGAGGATTTTTTAAGTATTCACAGGGTATTTATCCATTACTTTTGACCTATGGGCGAGCTTTGGGGGACTTGTGCTTGACTTATGGGCGACCTTTGGGTGACCTTTGGGCGACCTTTGGGCGACCTTTGGGAAGAAGTCGGAAAGATAGGGGGTGTTTTGGAGAAGAAAGTGATTATTTTTTCGTACTGACGGGATGACGTACTGATTTTTTCGGACTAAATGGATGAATGCTTACATGTGTGCAAATTTTGTTGTATTTTTGCAGCGAAAATGGGAAAAAGATGAGAGTTGGACACACGCCCCCCTGCCCCCTCTAACGTAAAGGGGGAGTTTGGAGAGTTGAAAGGGGAAAGAGAAAAGTGGAAAGTTTAGTCGTTATCGGGGCGGGAGAGGGCATAGCGGAAGCCGAGATAGAGTTTCCAGCCGTGAGTAGGTGCCCAGACCATTGACGCATCGAAATCCGGCATATAAGGGTCTTCCGCCGAAACAATCGGGTTACCCTGTGTGAAGTTCGACATGTTTTCCGCACCGATATACAGCGAGCATGAGCGGAAATACTTGGTCACCTGAGCCATCAACTGTGGATACCATTTGTGATAAGTCACCCCGTCGCTCACATAATACTGCCCGTTTCCGTTGGGAATGACAAAGCCGTCCGGCATACGACCGGGACCATTGAACTGCGCGGTAAAGTCAAACTGCCATTTCTTGAGCGGAGTCTGATAACTCGTGGTAATGATTCCTTTGAAGCGGTTTTGCAAGGGTTTTTCGCGCAGTTGGAAGGTGTTCGCTGCCGTATTGAACGACGATTGACGCACATCGGTATAGCGGAACGCTGCAGTCATCGTCCAACCGCGTAAAATCTCCATAGTCGCTTCCAGTTGCCAGTTGTGCGCAAACGATTGCAGTTTGTTTGTGCGAATATTGTAGAGGTACACAGCATGCGGGTCGCGGTCTATGTCGGCAATGACACCGTCCGTAAGCCGCGTGTAATAATATTCGCCGCTGAGTTGCAGTTCCTTGTTCCCCAAGGGGATGTAGAAGGTCATGGTCGCACCCGCATTGACGGCGCGCTCCTGAGCGATATGTTCCGGCAAGTGCCACCCGCGATTGCCCGCAAGGTAGCCTGCATGGTCCGCAAACGCATTAGGTGAACGGTATCCCAGACCGACACTGCCCCGCAGCGTCCACCATTCAAACGGAGCATAGCGGATGTTCATGCGCGGCGTGACAAACACACCGTACCGGTTTGACCAGTCCGCACGCAGTCCCGCAAGAAGTGTCAGTTTCTCCTTATACATATAGGTGTATTCGGCAAAAACGCCGGGCGTTACTTCGTTCGTTATTTGTGCGGGCGCAGCCTGTTCCGGCAATGTGACATCATACACCCGTTCGTTAAAACGGTCAAAGTTGACACTCAGTCCGGCGGACAGTTTATGCTCATGGTTGTCCTCGGGGTCTAATTCGGGGTTTTCGAAGTTGGTTTGGAAGATGGCGTTAAGGTAGGCGTTCACCTGCGAAGCGTCCCATGTTTTAGTGCCATAGGAATTGTCTTGGCTATGGTAAGAAGCGGCGGTGATAATGCCGATGGAACGATTAAGAGAGTGGTCGAATACATAGCCGTTCTTGACAAATCCGTCAATACGGCGCGTGCGAAGGTCTATTGTGTAAGGCGTTCTGCCGTTGTCGGAGAATAGTTGCCGCTGTTCGCGGGTCTGCCCGCCAAGACGACGGTCATAGATTCCACGGACTAATATTTGCCCTGTATAATCGCCATCCTTAATGTACCAACGGTTCATGATGTTGGTTTGGTAGTTCTTGGGCATATCAAGGAAGCCGTCCTTGTTATGGTCAAACTCCAACCCCATTCCCTGACCATGGACGAACAAACCTGTGGCACAGCGTTCGTCCACATCCCATGCGCCGGTCAGATTCAGTTCGGCATGCGTCTCGCGGCTCAGCATGGCATTGACACTGAGATGGTCCGAGGTCTGCGGCTTGAGGAACTCCACATTGATCTGCCCCGTCATGGCTTCATACCCGTTAATGACGGATGAGGTGCCTTTGCTCACCTGAATGGAGTTCATCCAAGGACCGGGAATATACTCCATGCCGAACAGTTGCGCCAACCCCCGGATGCCGGGGGTGTTCTCAGTAAGCAGCTGCACATACGTGCCACTCAATCCCAAGAGGCGAATCTGTTTGGCACCTGTAGCGGCGTCGGCATATGCCACATCCACGGAAGCGGAGTTCTCGAAACTCTCACTCAGATTGCAGCAGGCAGCCGTGCAGAGCTGGTCGGCACTGATTTTCTCCGTGTCAAAAGCGGAAGTGCGGGACTTCGTAACACCTTTCCGCCGCTGAACTACTTGCACTTCGTTCAAACGGAAATCATTCGTATTGAGGGTATCCTGCGCAGCGGCAGGAATAAATAAAATGCTGAGAATGAAAGCTGATATATACCGGTTCTGTCTCATACAAACAATATTCCAATTTGATAAACAACAAACGCCACAAGCCAAGCAAGGATGAGAGAATGTACAACCGTGAACCAAGCCCAAACACGTCCCGCCTCGCGTTTAAGCGTGGCTACCGTAGCGATACACGGGAAATACAAAAGCACAAAAAGCATGAATGTAAACGCCGTCAAAGGTGTGAAAGCAGACATGGCAGCGTCACCGCTATAAAGAATGCCCATAGTCGAAATAATCGCCTCTTTGGCGGGCAAACCGGTCAGCAGGCACACACTCATCTTCCAGTCAAAGCCGAGAGGCGAAACAAGCGGCTCCGTCCACTTGCCAATCATCGCCAGATAGGAATGCTCCAAATCCATTGAGCGGGAAGGGAAGTAGGTCAATGCCCAGATAACAATACTTGCCCAGATAATGACCGTACCGATCTTCTGAAGATAATCCCACAGACGCGACCAGACATGCGTTCCTATTTCGCGCCACGTGGGGCGGTGGAACTGGGGCAACTCGCTCACATAGTCGCCTTCCGGCTGTCTGAACCATTTGGTGCGTTTCATAACCAGCGCGAACAGGATACTAAGTATTATGCCGATAGCATACAAGGACATCATGACAAGTGCCTTGTGATCAGGAAAAAAGGCACTGACAAAAAGCATATAGACCGGAAGACGCGCCGAGCAGCTCATGAAAGGAATCATCAGCATCGTCAGTGTGCGGTCTTTGGGATTATGTATATCCCGCGCCGCCATAATCGCCGGGACATTACACCCGAATCCGACCAGCATCGGAATGAAACTGCGTCCGTGCAGACCGACAGCGTGCATGACTTTATCCATCAGGAAGGCGGCACGCGCCATGTAGCCGGAATCTTCCATTACAGCCAACAGGAAGAATAGTATCAGTATATTCGGTACGAAAGAAAGCACCGCGCCGACACCTTGTATAACACCGTCCACGAAGAGACTGGTCAGCCAGCCCGCAGGCAGAGACCCGCTGAGCCACGCACACAGCCATTCCACGCCATCGGCAATCCACTCCTGCGGATAACTGCCGATAGCAAATGTCAGTTCAAACACGCCGTAAAGCACCAGAACAAGCAAGGGAAAACCGATCCAACGGTTCGTCAGGACCTTATCCAGCCGTTCCGCCAGACTATGCCCTGTGTCGTTGGGCGAGTGGTGAAGCGTTTCCTGCAAAGCCCCGTGTACAAAGCCCTCATAGTCGTCAATGTGCATGGGACGGAAGAGGTCAGGTTGCGCCAAAACAGCCTTTTTGTCTTCAACAAGACCGATTCTTATCCCCATTAATTGGGATAAGAGGCTGTAGTCCAAGAAGTGCCTGGTGGCAAGCAGTTCCTTGTAGTGGGTAAGTAAAATCACAAAAGACCGCTGCTGTGCAATGAGTTCAGCCGCACGCAGCAGACCGTCTTCCAAATGCCGCGCGTCAATCTCCTCAATCAGAACACCGTCTTCAGTATATTCCTTGGTATGAGCCATATTCGCTAATTTTACAGTGCAAAATTACTGCTTTTCCGTCTTTCTCGCAATCCCCTAAAATAGGGAATTTCGCGTAAACGAAATTCCCTATTTTGTGACCCCGCAGGGCGGAGAAGAACCTTGCTCCGCTGCGCTGCGTAAGTTTCTTGTGACCCCGCAGGGGCTCAAACCCTGAACCTTCAGAACCGGAATCTGACACTCTATTCAATTGAGCTACGGGGCCGGTCGATTCGAAACGTATGTTTCTCCTCTATTGTTGTTTTAATCCCTTCTGCTAATCAGCACAAGGATATAATATACCAATGTCCCAAGGGACGAAATGGCTGCAACGACATAAGTGTATGCCGCACTGTGCAGTGCTTTGGACGCCAAGGCAGTGGTCTCACGGTCAGTCACTCCCGATTCCTCTAACCAGTTGACGGCGCGCTGGCTTGCATTGACCTCAACGGGCAACGTGACAAACGAGAACAAGGTGGTCAAAGCAAACAAGGCAATTCCAATCTCCAAAAGCAAAGGGAAAGTCTCCACTACCAATATACCGCCTAACAAAATCCATGTCACCCACTTGCTTGAAAAACTAACCACCGGCACCAAAGCGGAACGCAAGCGCAACGGAGCATACGCCTCAGCGTGCTGTACGGCATGACCACATTCGTGCGCCGCCACCGCAGCTGCCGCCACATTCGCCTGATTAAAGACATCCTCGGACAAGTTGACCGTCTGATTCGCCGGATCATAGTGGTCGGTCAAATGCCCCTTGACACACGTCACCTTTACATCGGTGATTCCGTTATCGCGCAGCATCTTCTCCGCCACCTGTTTGCCCGTCAGCGGCAGTGCAACCCCTGAATATTGCTTGAATCGCCGTTCAAGCAAGGCACTAACCGCCCAACTCGCAATGGCGATAACGCCGAACAATATCCAATACAGGCTATTTCCTGTGATCGTCACTCCATCCATCTTTGATTGTTTCTCCTAATAATTTGCGACACACCTTACAATGTCCGTACACCGTAATGGTATAATACGCCATATTAAAATTATTGTATCTGTGCGACAGCAGTCTGTCCGTAATGGTCAAATCTTTGAACTCAGCCACCCTTCCGCACCGCGTGCATATGATTTTGGCTTTGTTCCTTGTATCCGTGGTGAGCGAATACGCCTCTTTTATTTTCCCTTGCAGTGTAATACGCTGGATTATGTCAGCATCCACCAACAAGTTAATGGTATCATAAATGGTCTGTGTACAGATTCGTTCTTTTTTAGCGCGTTCAGCGAGGTCTTTGAACAAAATCGGCGGGTTGATTATTGTACAAAAGTCAAGTATCCTCAGTCTGGTTGGCGTACAGCGCATATTGTGTGCCTTCAAGTACGCCTTGAACTGCTCCACAATCTTGTTCTTCTCGTTGGCTTTTATCATATCTGCTTCAAATATGCACGACGACGCTTGTGATATTTGTGTTCAAGCATTTGGAACTGTTGCTGGTTCTTGGTATTTGTCTCCAAAATAGACGTTGTATCCATGTGTTTGACCCCATATTTGATGAAATAGGGAATCTGGTCCGTGAAGAACAAACTGTTGATACCTTTGTCCTGATAATCGGGACGAACTGCAACAAGCAACAGGTCGAAGTTCTCCATTTTCTTTGCGCGCAAAGCTTTAAGGAGATAGTACCAACCGAACGGGAACAGCTTGCCGCCGCATTTCCGTGAAGCCTGACTAATATTCGGCATTCCGAGACCGACACCGACTATTTCGTCCTTCTCATTGACGATTATGGTGACAAAGTCAAAATTAAGAATCGGGAAGTAGATGTCCCGATAATACATTTTTTGCCGCTCGGTCATCGGTTGGAAGTTATAAAGCTTTTGGTATGCCTCATCCAGAACATCCATAAATGTATTACCGTATTTACGGACCAGTTCTTTGGCATTCTTCACTTTATCCACCCTGACATGGCTGCGTTCCTTCACAATCTCGGCGACACGCGCGAGACGAGCCGGCACTTCCGTCGGGCAAGTGATAAGCATCTCAATCCAGTCAGCCTCTTTGACCAACCCGTAGGCATCCATATGCTTGGCATAATACGGGTAATTGTACAGCGAAGCAATTGGTGCCACGTAGTCAAATCCCTCAAGCAGCAGACCCTCTTTATCCCAGTCCGTGAACCCGACCGGTCCGTTCATGGCATCCATTCCCTGTTTCTTTCCCCATTGGGCAACAGCATCCAGCAAGGCTTTGCTCACCTCAAGGTCATCGATAAAATCCATCCAGCCGAACCGTACATGCTTTACGTTCCATGCTTCATTGGCTTTGGTATTGATAATGGCAGCTATGCGCCCAACCGGTTTATTGTCGCGGAAAGCCATAAACAGTTGGAAGTCGCTGAAGTCCATCGCCGGATTCTTTTTACGATTGAACACATCCATTTCGTCCAAGAACAGAGGCGGACAATAGTACGGACAATCTCTATAAAGGTCGTTCGTGAATTGGATGAACTTTCTCAGTTCCCGACGAGTATTCACTTCACGTATTTCAACAGCCATAGCAGATATAATTCAAAACAAGGTTAAACGGGTTGCATGTTGCAAAAATCGCGCAAAGGTACAACAAAAATCCCATATACACAAATTTTTATTGTTTTTTCGCCAAAAAATTTGCGGACACCAAATAAAAGCAGTACCTTTGCAGCGATTTTTGAAAGTAGAAGGGGATAATTGGTTTTGACAGCAAGTAGAAAGGGTACGTAAGCACGTCGAGCATGGACAACGCTCGTAAATCGGGTCCGACAAATTAACTGGCAACAATAACTATGCTCTCGCTGCCTAACCGAAGAACAGTAAGTTAGCATCTTTCGGCACCAGGTGCTGAAACGAGACATCGCTCCAAGCCAAGCCTTGCGGCTGATAGGGTAAAGCGGTGCGGAAATAGCAAGGATAGGCAGATTAGGCTGCGATAATCGGCTGAAGTTTTAGCAGATAAGGCAAAAGTTGGTGGCTTGGGTCTTGCTTTTGCTCGAAAACGAAAACCAAGATAAGCGTGTAGAAAGCGTATCGGTTCCTTGTATGGACGCGGGTTCGAATCCCGCTATCTCCACAGGTAAGTGCATGACATGCACTTATTTTTTTATCAAGATACGGAAAGCGTCAGAAACTTTGGAAACTTGAACGAGTTGAATGTCAGGGAAAGAAGCGGCATTCAGACGCTGTCCTGAAGGTATAAGCATGCGCTTAAAGCCCAATTTCCGTGCTTCCTGAATACGCTGTTCGATGCGCGGAACGGGTCTGATTTCGCCTGCAAGTCCCACTTCTCCGGTTATAGCGGTATCGGGATCCAAAGCGATATCCATATTAGACGAAAGGACAGCAGCCAGCACAGCGAGGTCAATGGCGGGGTCATTGATACGCAAGCCGCCGGCGATATTTAGGAAGACATCTTTTTGCAGCAACTTGAACCCGACCCGTTTTTCAAGTACCGCGAGCAGCATATTGAGTCTTCGCGCGTCAAAGCCGGTCGAGGCGCGTTGCGGAGTCCCGTATGCAGCAGATGACACTAAAGCCTGTACTTCAATAAGCAGGGGCCTTGCACCTTCGACGGCAGCGGCGATCGCCACGCCGGAAAGTCCGCTTGAGGCGGAAGACAACAACAGTTCCGAAGGATTCGTGACTTCGCGCAGTCCGTTCTGCTGCATTTCATATATTCCAAGTTCCGAAGTAGAACCAAACCGGTTCTTCTGCGCGCGGAGAATACGGTAGAGATAATGCTGGTCGCCCTCGAACTGGAGGACAGTGTCCACAATATGTTCCAAGACCTTTGGTCCGGCGAGTGCGCCTTCTTTATTAATATGCCCGATAAGAATAAACGGGATGTTAGTGTCTTTAGCGAACTGCAGCAGTCTGGCAGCGCATTCCCTCACCTGCGTCAGGCTGCCGATAGTGGCTTCCACTCCATCTACGGAAACAGTCTGAATGGAGTCGATGACCACTATTTCGGGTTGTAATTCGCGGACTTGTTCCAGTATTCGTTCCAAAGATGTTTCAGCCAGTAGGTACAAGCCTGTAGGTTTGCCTGTCAGCCGCTCGGCACGGAGTTTGATTTGGCGTGCAGACTCTTCTCCGGAAGCGTACAGTGTCCGCCTGTCGCCTTGCTGCATAAGCATTTGCAGTGCAAGAGTCGATTTGCCGATTCCGGGTTCACCTCCAAGCAGGACCAGACTGCCCGGCACCAAGCCGCCACCAAGGACGCGGTTCAGTTCCGCATTATGCAAATCCATGCGCTGCTCATGCTGTGTTTCCACCTCATTCAACAACTGTGCCTTACCGGCGGCAACGCGGAAAGATGCTGATTTGGTCTTGGCAGGCGCGACTATTTCCTCCTCATACGTTCCCCATTCTCCGCACACGGGACAACGCCCCAACATCTGCGGAGCTTTGGCACCACAGGAAGAACATATATATTGTACGGTAGCTTTTGCCATTAGAATGTGATCGTTGTCCGCTCAACGGCCAAGCGTGTTTCAGGGAACACCTCTTGCGCCTCGCGCAGAAATATATTATGGTCATCTACGCGCGCCGAGAAATGTCCGATCAGCAGTTGTCCGACCTTCGCCGCTTTGGCAATTTCTGCCGCCTGTTTGGCAGTTGAGTGCATGGTGCCGCGGCAGCGGTCGGCATATTCGTCCGTATAAGTAGCCTCATGGAAAAGCATGTCCACGCCATCTATTTGGGGGATAATCTTTTCCGAATACATGGTGTCCGAAATATACGCGTACCGTTTGGAGAGTTGATAGAAGAACTCGCCGGTGTCGGGATTTTTCTTACGATGGCGTTCTGTAAACAGGAATCCGCAAGTAGGCACTTTATGCTTGAGCGGCACCGTTTCGACAATGACAGTGCGGTCCTCGAAGATGACCTCTTTCTTGCGCGGGTTAATAGGATGGAATACAACCTCAAACGACAACTCCTGACAATGATAATCGAGCATTGGCTGCAGTAGTTTCTGCAGGTCAGCATGTGCATAGATGTGCAAAGGCTGAGTACGGTGCATCATACTGAACGTTGAAATCAGTCCAATCAAACCGAAGCAATGATCGCCGTGCAGATGTGAGATAAAAACAGAATAAAGCCGTCCCGTTTTCAGAGCCATCTGCCGGATTGTGAGTTGTACCCCTTCGCCGCAATCAATCAAAAAAGATTTGTCACCCAATGTGAGCAACTGTCCTGAAGGCGAATTCTGAAAAGTCGGCATCGCGCTACCTGACCCCAATATGGTTACCTGTCCTGTTTCCATCAAGCGTTTGCTGATTATTATCCTTTATTGTATTGCGTCCAGCAAGGCTCTCATCTTATCTCCGAGAGCGGATTTTATACGTATATGCTCCAGAACGGCATTTACAAACGTATTATTATCAAACGAACCGCGCACGGACTCGAAGTCAGCCTGCTGCTGTGTGGCATCTCCGTCCACTCCGAAGCCGGTCTGTGAATTCAGGTCAAACTCTTTGCGTGCATCGTTATAGACCATTTTGTCAAGTTCGACGACGGCATTCTGCCAGTTGTCAATAATAGTACGCACTTCGTCCAAAGTGATTTGCGCCATCGGGTGTCCCAGTTCGGTCTCAATCTTTTCCGCAGCCCAAGTCCATTCATAGGAATAATAGTTGGCGTGCATCTGTTTGAAACGGTTGCGCACCTCGTCCAAGGACAAAGTATCTTGCTCCAATTCGTCCAGCAAATGAGACACTTCACTTTTGGGAGCGATCAATCCGGCAAGGTCAACCCATTCGCCTTTTCCGATTTGGGTATCAGGGACTAACGCTTTGTGCAAATCATCCAGTGAATGGATATGGTCGGCGTTCTTCTCAATCCGTGAAATGAGCGAGTTACCGAGGAATTTCCGAATACCGATTGTATAAAGTTCAATTCCATGAACGAGTGACGAATTGTTGATTTTGCAGTTTTTGTAGCCATACACTTCGGTGTTCAAGCCGGAGAGGGTCTGCAGTTCGTGCAGGACTTCGCGTCCCCGCCACATTTTTTGAATAGTATATGGAGACAGAAGATTGAAGTTGATCTGGTCGAGCAAATCAGGGTCTTTCCTGTTGTCGCGTTTAGGCCATTTTTGCGCGTCCCGTATGGTTCCGACCGTCCGCAGATTGGCACCCGGCACGAGGTAGGACTCGGAGTGGTTCTCGATAAGATACGAGAAGGGCAAATCCGATGTGTCGGCATGATGGGTATGCCGCCCCATAACCAGAGAGAAAGCCCCGATACGTGACGGCCATAGGAGATATGAGTCGGATGTTGTTTTGGCACCGCGTTCCGCCACGCCCTGATGGATAGGTCCGAGTTTGTACATATGGTTGGACTGGTTACTGCCCGACCCTGCGTTCAGGAAGGAGAACAGCCCGGCAATGAGCAAGGTGGATTTATGGTGTGTTACGGTATAAGGACCGGCAAAGATTGCACACGCCTCACCGTGCATGCCCTGGCAGTTACTGAAGAACAGGGACTCGCCTGCGGAGTAATGTTTGTCAAAGACACATCCCTGTCCGACAAAGCATTTGTCCACCAGTGTGGAATCGTTGATTTCGACGCCGGAGCAGATGATGAAATCGGTACACTTGACCCCCGAACCCAATTTGACGGGCGCGAAGCGGTTGGAGTTAATCGTACCGTTTTTGAGGCGGGATGTGCCTACTATTTGCGCGCAATCGCCGATGTGGACATTCTTGATGCTGCCGCAATTCAATATACGCACATTCTCCCCGATATATCCCATGTCAGACGCCTGCGCGGCAGAATAGTCGTCAATGCGTTTTTCCAAGTTGGCGATCATTTTCGGGCGGTGGCGATAGAGGGTCAGTACATAGGCGAGGCTGGCGGTCAGTTCGTTGAAAATAGGGATTTCCCGTCCTCCGCCTTCATTCATGACGGGTACACGGACGCCGTTGCCGAAAGTGGAAACGCCGTCCACCAAGACTGCGTTTACATTCTCGATGCACGTATTTTTGCCGATTCGGTAATTGGCAATATAATTGTGGATATTGTACAGGTGGCAATTATCTCCGACGGAGACATTATGCAATGTCGCGTGATAAATACCGGAGTGTACTTTGAGTCCGCCGGGCAGGTCAAACTCGGTTTCAAACACGCCTAATTCGCATTTACCGGAAAAGCGTGTGTCTTTGACATGTTGCGCGTCAAAACGCTCCGCGACCGTGACATCCGCCCAGTTTTGGGAGAAGCAGCCTTGTGCTTCCAAGCGGTTTATTTCTTGTTGAGTGAGTTGTCTCATTGTCGTAATTATCGTAAGGATAAATATATGCGTGTGAACACGCGCTTGGTATATTCGGGAAAATCGGCATTAAGCAGCCAGCCGTAATAGCCTGAGTCCCGTCTGAGGACGTCACTGACGCGCTGGTCTTTATACTTGCCGAAATTGAAGCATTCCTGCCCGTTGTCGTCCAGATAGATGCGTCCCGCGAAGTCGGCAAAGCGTTTTGTTCCCTGTGTGTATTCCGCGAGTTGCGGCACGTTGTCGGGCAGGTCATAGCGTTCGAGTTGTGCCATGAACACCTCATACGTAGCCATGGTATCGGCATTGGCGGAGTGTGCGTCCTCGAGGTTTTTGCCGCAGTAGAACTTATACGCCGCAGTCAGGTTGCGTGGTTCGTTCTTGGTAAAGATGGTGAACACATCGACCATGTGCATGCGTTTGAGGTCAATATCGACATTGGTACGTGCAAACTCCTCTGCAAGCAGCGGCAGGTCGAAATGGGAGGAGTTATATCCGGCGAGGTCGCAACCGGCAAGCGTGTCCGCCACTTCCTGCGCAATCTGTTTGAAAGTCGGGCAGTCGCGCACATCTTCGTCCGTTATGCCGTGTACGGCAGTCGCTTCGGCAGGTATGGGCATCTGCACTTCTTCGCCCAGTTGCAGCATGACCGGCTTGACGCGGTATGTCTTGCTCTCGGAATTACCGTTCGGGAAGATTTTGTGGTAACTGAGTTCCACAATCCTGTCGGTTGCTATGTTGACGCCCGTTGTTTCGAGGTCAAAGAAGACCAGAGGCCGAACTATTTTAAGCTTCATACTTACTCATTTAGCAGCATTGGCATGAGCAACATAAGGACATCCTGTCCTTCCTCGTTTTCGACAGGCATAATCAATCCTGCGCGTGCGGGGTCAGCGAGTTCAAGCACCACTTCGTCACAAGCGATCGAACCGAGTATTTCAATGAGGAACGGAGCTTTGAATCCGATACTCATCGGAGTGCCTGCATAGGAGCATGCAATCGTTTCCTCGGCACTGGTCGAGAAGTCTATATCCTGTGCGGAGATACGGATTTGGTTCTCCGAGAGGGACAGTTTGAGCAGGCTGGTTCCCGTGTTGGCGAATACGGCAACACGTTTGCAGGCGTTGATCATCGTCTGGCGGTCAACGGTCACTTTATTCTGGTTATTCTGCGGAATGACAGCATTATAATTGGGGAATCGTCCTTCGATCTGGCGGCAGACAACAAGTGTCTTTCCGAACTCGAAGCGGGCGTTCTTTTGTCCGAAGACAATAGCCACATCGCCATCCTCTTTGGCAAGGACATTTTTCAGCAGGTTTGCCGGTTTCTTGGGAAGAATGAAACTCATTGGCGCGGGAGCCGAAACGGTAGTGTTCGTATAGCGGACAAGGCGGTGTGCATCGGTTGCAACGAGGACAACGCGGTCTTCGAGCATATCGAAGTATATACCGTTCATTACGGGGCGGAGTTCATCATCGGCTGTGCAGAAGATGGTCTTGTTGATGGCATCCAACAGCATCTGTGCGGGCAGTTCGATACGGCCGGACTGTTCCCCGTCAAGGGGCATTTCAGGGTACTCGTTACCATTCGCGCCTACGAACGAATAGGTACCGTTGGCACTGGTGATATTGATAGCGAAATTGCCATCATCGATACTGAATGTCAGCGGCTGTTCGGGGAACTCCTTGAGTGTCTCCAACAGCAGTTTGGCTCCGCTCGCCACTTTGCCTTGTCCCTCGGGGTTCTCCACCTCGATGGTTGTGCGGATCGTTGTCTCACCGTCGGAAGCAGTCATTGTCAGTTCGTTTCCTTGCAAGTCGAACAGTACATCTTCCAGTATCTGGAGGCTGTTTTTCGGAGCGATTACTTTACTAAGTGCCTGCAGGTTTGCAAACATCTTGGTGCTTGATACATTAAATTTCATATTACGCGCAATTAAAATTTATATTTCCACCTTTCACTTTCACCTTACCCCTTTCCACTTTCCTCTCGCCACTTTCCTCTCGCCACTTTCCTCTCTCCACTCCCATTTCCGCCGCAAAATTACAACAAAAATTGCACATGTGCAAGTATTCGGGCATTTTTTTTGAGGAAGATAGCGATTTTATCGCGTATAGAACGCAAAATACAGCAGTCGTCTGTGCTTGCACAAGCGGGTGATGTATTTTTGCGGGCTATGAAGGACGCCAGTCCGTCTTCCTCAAAGAAATGTCCGCAAGCGGGAACATGTCCGGCAGGACGCGGACGTAAATTCGAAGGGGTCCCCTCTGGGGGAGGAGGTCGAAATTACAACAAACCAACAATCAGTATAACGAGGGACAAGACGAGTGCGACGGCAAAGGAAAAGAGAAGGAATCCGAGCGGTTCGTCGCATATGAGTTCGAAGAGGTTCTGGTTGTCTTTGTAATCCCGGTAATCGTCATGTCTATTGTCGTTTTTCGGGTCAGATGTAGATTTGTCGCTCCATTTCTGCGACCGCATATTTGACGATTTCGGGGTCGAGGCTGTATTTTTACCCCCACCCCCTAAAATCTTATGCGACAATGCTTTACACGCACGGACGCGGTAGCCGTATGTGCGTGCGGGTTCGTGTGTGCGGATCCACTCGTATATAGTGGCGTAGTCGGCGCGTGTTGCCCAATACTGGCACGATCCTGCGACAGCGTTCCACAGTCCGGCTTTGCGGAGGCGCAGGATGAGGTCATATACGGAAATGGTTTTCACGGCGCAAAGGTACGGCTTTTTAGGGATTGTGCAAGAAAAAGTGTAAAAAATGTATAAAATTTTGCATTGTGGAAACTTTATTGAGGAAACAAGTAAGGTGTTATTTGGGGATTCC
>CAJOKE010000039.1 GCA_905235225.1 Paludibacteraceae bacterium | reverse complement strand
ACCACAGTGAGGAAACAGCGCAACACATAGAACGGCGCGACCCTTGCGGTCACGCAGCCGTAAGGCTACAGGGTAGCGGCGCACAGGGAAGCCGCGACCGCCTAAATAAGAAACTATGCAATAGAACTCCTTAACCAAATTTTCTGCAAAGATAATGCAAAACCACTTTTAGTGTATCGTTTGACCTGTATTTTTTTGAAAATTTAACACTTTTTTACCATGTCGCTCGTCTTTTTGAAACCGACACGGAATCATTTGTTCAGGTCGTTGAATTTTCGCTGGGATGCACGGTAAGAAATGCGCGCATCCGTATAGGCATTTTGCGCCTGCAATAGCAAGGCATGAGACTCCAGAAGCTCACTCATCGTTGCGATTCCGGCCTGATAATTCATAAGTGAGATATTGTAATTCTCCTGTGCCATCTCCATAGCAGACTCATGCTCCATAACCAACCGCAATGCTTCGTTTAGTTTGCTATATGCCTGCTCGTTTTGCAATGACATCTTGCCCATCAAATCTTCCTGCATCATTTTTGCCTTCTCGATACGCAGATTATGCTCCTTGATTTTATGTCCTGTTTCCCACCATTGGGTAATAGGAATACGCACAAATGCGAATGCTACACCGTTCCACCTGTGCCGGTTAAAGAAATTCGAATATCCCCCCTGTACTCCAACACCTATCTGCGGAAGTGCCTCACCAACAGTCAGTTTCTTACGCAACTGCTCGGCACGGATATTTAGTTGAAGCAACTCAGCCTCGGGACGTCCCGACACGCTGAATGAATCTACTAACACCAAAGCTTCCACTTCATTGTTTTCAGGAAATGGCTCCAACTCCAATTCTCCGGTATAGTCTATACCTGTCAGCTGGCAGAGCAACTTCGACGCTAAAACAATACCGTCCTCCAACTGAACGGATTTGGTATTTATCTCATTCTGTTTAAGTGTCACCTTGATAAGGTCATTTTTTGTCACCAGACCGTTATTAAAAGCGACTTGGGCAACGACCTGGATGGTGTCAAGCAAATCATTTACCTGCTTCACCGTTGCACGCTTCTCATACAATCCGGCTATAAGCCAATAGGTATCCTCCACTTCCTGAAGAACATCACGCTCACTAACCTCTACTTTTTTTTCGGCTGCCGTAATCCCTAACTTGGCAAGTTTATTACCGGTAACTATCCTGCCACCGGCAAAAATCGGCTGAACGGCAGAAACATTGGCACTCACACCCCATTGCAACATCTCAAGGTCTTTGGAAAAAGAAGGATTCTCCTTTTTAATGCCGTCAAGCAGTTCCTCCAACACCATTCTGCCATCTTCCGTCTGAGCAAGATCCGGCATGTATATCTTGACAATCGGATCTATGCCGTAGAAACCGAATGCGGATAAATTAACCTGCGGGAAGAACTTCGTGAAAACCTGTTTTTTGACCTGCCGGGCTATTTGAACATCCAGTAAAGCTGACTGAATTGTACAGTTGCGTTGGCGGGCGGCATTGAGACAGGAATCCAATGTCAATGTCTCTGCCTCTACAGCAAACACCGTAAATATTACAATTAATGATAAGATGATTCGTTTCATTTTTTATCGTATAATTTCCAATAAGCAACCGGTAAAATGGTAACAACAAGCGGCATCGTCAAGATGGCACCGAAGCAGATAACAACACCCATCGGCATCCACAATGAAGTGGCGGCAGTAATCATTGGCACGACCCCCAATGCGGTTGTTGCAGTAGTAAGGAAGATGGGACGCATACGCCGGATACCTGCCAAATATGCCGCCTCGCGTGCAGACTTGTGTTCCGACATCCTGAGATGTTCCGCATACTCATACATAATAATTGCATTGCGTACAATTATGCCTATCAGAGAAATGACTCCCAGAATGGCTGTAACAGAGAAATGAAGCCCGAACATCCACAAGCCGAAATTGGCACCGAACAGGCATAAAAAACTGACACTAAGCGACAGAAATGAAATAGAGAAACTCTTAAAATGGTAAACCAGCAACACCAGCAACACCAGCATAGCTGCCCCCACCGTCATACCTAAACCCGGTAGCATCTCCCTCGTTATCAAAGTCAATCCGCCATAAGAAAGCCGCACACCGTCAGGCAGATTAGGCTCAATTTGCTTTTTGATATACTTGCGAATGGGACGCATCATGCGGATTTGCGCTATCGTCCCGCGAATATCTGCGGAAACGGTAATGGTCCGGATAGAATTGCGACGCTGAATCATGGCATGATGGAAATTAGGCTCTATCGTTGCCACTTGCCGAACCGGCACCCAGACATCGGGTAACGGAGTCGGAATCATGATATTACCTATATCGGAATAACTGAACGTGTCCGTTCCTGCACTATACAGCATTACTGGAGTTTTGTAACCGTTTTCCCATATGGATGTCATACCGCGACCGTTCAAGGCACCATTCAAATATAAAGACAGGGAAGCCTGTGTTACTCCCAGCCGGCTTGCCTCGTCATCACGCAAACGGAGTCGGATCGTCTGAACTGTTTCGTCATAATTGGAATGTACCCATGTCAATTCGGGAAGTGTCGCCATGAATGTCTTCAGGGAGTCTGCAACCTCTTCCAATTCTCCTATATCTGACCCTTGCACGAATATCTCTATCGGGTTGGAAACCGCCTGATAGTCTAATTGTTTGAACCTCGCAAAGGCATTCGGAAACATATTCTCCATTTTTGGCTGATACTCGGCTATAACTTCTGCCGTAGCGTCATCACTGACTGTATTGACGATAAATTGTGCATAATGTTCGCCTGCCATCTGGGGTGCATAGGTCGCATGGAAACGCGGACTTGCCATTCCGACAAATGCGGTTACACTCTTTACCCTCGGATCTGCATTCAGAATAGACGCCATTGAATCCGCCACAAAATGCGTCTGTTCCAACGATGAGCCATGGGTCAGATGTATCTCCACCGCAAAACAGTCACGCTCGGCCTTGGGCATCAGTTGAATGTCCAGACATGTAAACAGAAACAAACCAAGCAACACCATGCCGAAACTTGTACCCATGGTTACCCACGGATGACGGAAACAGGCATCAAGCAACTTCCTGTAACCGGATTGCAGAGAATCAAAGAAACGCGCCTGAATCCGCTCTATCAGGGTAGGTTTGGCATCACGAGGCTTGGGTTTAATCATTACCGTCGCCATGTAAGGAATTATCCAAACCGCATAAAAGATACTGCAGGTCAAAGCAATAAATACCGCCCATGGGAAAAGTTTGACAAAGTCCGCCATAGGACCTGTCATCAATTTGAGCATCGGGAAGAACATGCCGGAAATGGATGTCGTGGCCAAAACCATTGGCACAAACAGGTCGCGAGTCGATACAGCCGCAGAATACCATCGGGAATGACCTTTTGCCAATAAATCAGAGTACCCGTCAATAACTATCACCGAGTCGTCCACCACCATGCCCAGTACTACAATGAGGGCAGCAAGGGTAACCGTATTCAATTCGATTCCGAACAAATACATAATTCCCCATGTGATGGCAATGCAAACCGGCAGACCGGTTGAACTGACCAATGCCGTTCGCAATGGGAAAAGAACCAGCATGACCATAATAACAATAATCACACTGACAACCAAATCTTTCAGGAAGGAACGGATACTGGCATTCACAACACGGGGCTGGTCTGTCACTTTATGCATCTGGACATCCGGCGGAAAAACACCGGACATATGCTCTAATATCTTATCTACCTCGTCACCGAAAGCAACAATATTGTTCCCCGGTTGCATCTCAATATTGAGCATAACGCAACCGCCCTTGCTATCCTTGTCATAATGCTCGATAAATTTCGTTGGATTCTTGTAACGCCGCTCTATCGTTGCAATATCTTTCAAACGGACATTCTGCCCTGTCACAGGGTCGGAAAATATAATCTGCTCACCCAATTCATATTCAGTCCGATATGGCACATCTACATGGATAAGAGCGGCACCCATATCATTGGATATCTCACCGGTCATCGTACGAAACCCCTGTGTCGCCAAACGCGCCATAATCACATTCTGGTTCACGGCATATTTGGATATACGCTCCACATCCAGTGTGACAGCTATCTCTTCACGCTGCTGGCCAATGATTTTAATACTTCCCATCTGTGGGATTTCACGCAGCCGGTCGGACAACTGCTCCGCCAGTTCCTCTAATTCCCGTGGAGTTCGCTCATTGCTCTCCAGAGCCAAAAGCATACTGCTTGTATTGCCGAAATCATCCACTACGACCACTGCCAACAGTCCCGTTGGCAATTGTGTCTGCTTGAGCAGCGATATACCACCGCGGATTTTTGCCCAAGCCTCATCTGCATTCATCACTTTTGGGGACAACGCGGCAAAGACATAAACAATACCGTCCTGAGAAATACTGTAGGTTTTACGTTTGTCTATTTCTTTGAATGAAAAAAGATACTGCTCTATGGGCTTGGCAACCTGCTCCTCTACTTCCTGCGCCGTAGCACCTGGATAAACTCCGGCAACAACCCCTAAACGGATAGTGACCTCCGGAAATTCATCCTTGTTCATCTTCGGCAGTGAGTATATGCCAAACGCTACCAGACAAGCCACAATGACATACACCAAAGTATGACTGCGCATTGCCGATTCGATGTGATTTCTTTGAATCATTTCTCACAAATATCAATAGGAGATCCGTGCTCCGTGGTACATCTTCTGTTGTCCTTTACTGATGACGGTATCACCGGCATGCAAACCTTCCGAAACCAGAACTCCGTTTTCTACGAACTTCGCAATCTTGACCATCTCACGCTGCGCCCTGCCATTACGCAGCACCCACACACTGTTTCCGTTCTGCTGCGTCTGGATACATCCGGCACCTATAATATAGCCGTTCACACTTCTGTTCATAACAATTACACGGCAGACCATGCCGGGCAGCAAAGCGTCCAATTCATCATTTTGTTCCAAGGCTGCTGTCACTTTGTAAGTATGAGCCAACCGAGTGGCAACCAAAGACTTTTCTTCCAACAAAGCATCAAAAGTCAGCTCCAATGCAGGAACGTAAACGGTCATTTTCTCGCCATGCAGAAGGGTACCAATCTCGCTTTCCGGTACGGTGAAGGTTACCTTTTTGCCGGTCAAATCAAGCAGAGAGCCTATCGGCTGTCCGACATTCAGATGTTGCCCGACCTCTACACTGTTAAGATTCGCCACTCCGTCCTGCGGCGCGCGCAGGGTACAGTCATCATACCGCTTTTGAGAAGAAATCATCATTGAACGCGCTTTCTCAAGGTTGGTTTCCATTTCCACCCACTTGACATCACTCAATCCACCTTTGTCATGAACCGGTTTCAATCGTTTGTATGCATCTTCAGCCTGCGCCAACATGGCTCTGGCACTCTCCAGCATTGATTTGGCCTGAGTGTCATCTACAGTGGCAATGACTTGCCCCTCACGGACATGCACACCGCTCTTGACCTGAATGCTCGTCAGCTGACCACCAAGCGGAAAAACTAAAGGTATATCCGCCTTGGCAATGATTTCCCCGACATACGTATCAGTGACGGAATTACTTCCCTCACTGACCACCTCTATTTCCACCGGCATTGGTCTGTCTTTCAAATGGCTATAGTCATTTTTTCTGCACGCCGAAAACAAAAACGTACCGAAAACTAACATCAAAATAAAGATTCCTCTGTTCATCAATTAACGATTATAAATTTTTCTCATTTGCAAAATACGTGCAAAATTACAAAAAAAAATGTACACATACAAATTTTGTGTACATTTTTTAGCATTACCTATATAGGTATTCGGAGATTATTTGAAATACTCCAGAGCTTTCTCGTTAGCCACGATTTCCTCTTGGAAAATATACGCTCCCGTCTTCGGCGACTTCACCATTTTGATACATTTAGTATGGTTACGTCCTGCATTACCTGTTTGAAGGGTAGCGACCGCTTTCTTTGCCATAGTTTAATGTTGTTTTTTAGGTTAATTACTTGATTTCTTTGTGAAGCGTATACTTCTTAAGAATCGGGTTATACTTCATCAGTTCCAGACGATCGGGAGTGTTCTTACGGTTTTTGGTCGTAATGTAACGACTTGTTCCGGGCATTCCGCTGGCTTTGTGTTCTGTGCACTCCAAAATTACTTGTACACGTGCTTCTTTAGTTTTCTTTGCCATAACGATTCCTCCTTTTTTATTCGTATAAATACCCCTTTTCGGCAGCCTGCTTCAAAGCAGCGTCCAAACCGATTTTGTTAATTGTACGCAGACCAGCGGCACTTACGTTCAAGCTGATCCAGCAATCCTGTTCTACCCAGTAGAACTTCTTGTGGAACAAGTTCACATCGAAGCTGCGCTTTGTGTGGCGCTTCGAGTGCGATACATTGCACCCCATCATGGCTTTCTTGCCGGTAATTTGACAAATCTTTGACATTTTTGTATATAATTTAGTTATTTTCGAATTTATAAAAACGCTTATTTACAAGCATTTACACGCGCTAACCCCCCTACAAATCCGCCTACAGAACGCGAAAAATCGTGCAAAAGTACAACATTTTTTTTATATCCGCAAATGTTTTTTGTATTTTTTTGTATTTTTCAATATAAATTTGGAAAATTAAAATTAATTGATTATCTTTGCAGCCAAATTTGAACACCATGAAAAAACTATTATCTTTATTGGCTGTGTCTGTATACTTTGTGACTGCATATGCCGTGGATGCAAACATCCAGATTTACTATGATTTCGGGTCTAATGGCACGGCATGTGCCAACCAGCGCAGCAACCGTGTGACAACGACTGTAGAACTTTTCCACCCTGACGCATGGGGTTCCACATTCTTTTTTGTGGACATTGATTACAGTATCAACAAGTCCAGCGAGAACCCGCAAGACCCCAAAAACTCACCGTTCGGCACATACTGGGAAATCACTCGCAGCCTTAATTTCTGGAAGCAAACAAAGGCGCAGGATTTGTCATTGCACGTTGAATACAATGGCGGTTTGGGCATATTCGGCGGCAAAGTGGTACAGGGGGGCTATGGTATCAACCATGCGGCATTAGTCGGTCCCGAGTATTTTCTGCACACCAAGGATTTCAAGAACACATTTACACTCCAGCTGCTTTTCAAATACATTGCGGACGATTACAACCTGTGGCATCATAAAGTCAATGGCGAATGGGTTACCGAGAAAGGCAATCAAGTGCCACTGCAATTCACTTTCGTTTGGGCATGCCACGATTTCTGCACAGCACCGGGATTGACATTCTCCGGTTTTTTGGACATCTGGGGACAAAAGTTGAGTATATTTGACAGGAAAACAAACACGTACACCGACCCTGCCAAACAGTCCTTTGTCTTCATCTCCGAACCGCAATTGTGGTACAGTATCGGACAATGGTTCAAGTGTCCGAACCTTTGCATCGGTACGGAAATAGAGTTCAGTTATAACTTCACCGGCAAGGGTTTTATGTGCAACCCCTGCATAGGTCTGAAATGGAATTTTCTATAGGTCAGCAGCCTTGAGACGCTCGGCATTTTCCGCTACCGTCAGCGCGTCTATTACACCTTGTATATCGCCGTCCATGAACGCCTGCAGGTTATAGACAGTATAACCTATCCGATGGTCGGTAATACGTCCTTGAGGGTAGTTATATGTTCGGATTTTGGCACTGCGGTCGCCTGTTGAGACCATTGTTTTGCGGCGGGCAGCAATATCATCGATATACTTTTGATGTTCCTTATCATATATTTGCGTGCGCAGGCGCGATAAGGCACGTTCCTTATTCTTGGGCTGGTCGCGTGTTTCCGTACATTCAATCAATATTTCCTGCACTTCGCCCGTGTTCGGGTTCTTCCAGTTATAGCGCAGACGCACCCCGGACTCGACCTTGTTCACATTCTGTCCTCCTGCTCCGCCGGAACGGAACGTTTCCCACTTGATTTCCCCTTCGTTGATATGCACCTCAAACTCATCCGCTTCGGGCAAAACGGCAACCGTTGCCGCTGAAGTGTGGACACGCCCCTGCGTTTCTGTCACAGGCACACGCTGGACGCGATGGACGCCTGACTCGTATTTCAGTGTACCATAGACATTCTGTCCCGTCACATTGAATATTATTTCCTTGTACCCGCCTACTGCTCCCTCCGAGAAACTGCTCACCGAATACTTAAAGCCGTGCATTTCGAAGTACTTTGTGTACATTCTGAACAAATCCCCCGCGAACAAAGCCGCCTCATCGCCGCCTGTTCCGCCACGAATTTCCATAACGACATTCTTACCGTCTTCCGGGTCTTGCGGCAACAGCAACAGTTTGAGTTCTTCCTCTAATTTCGGCAGTTGCGGCTCCAGTTCATCCATCTCCGCCCTTGCCATTTCCTTCAACTCAGGGTCTGACTCGTTGTAAAAAAGCTGCTTTGCCTCATCCAGTCCGGCAGCCGCTTTTTTGTATTTCTCCGCCGCTGCCAGCACTCGTTCCAAATCATGATATTCCCTGTTCAGACGCACATAACGTGACTGGTCTACAATGACTGCCGGATCGGTGATAAGCAAACTTATTTCGTGGAATTTGGCTTCTAATCCTTCTATTTTGTCTAATATATTCATTGCTGTAATTGGGTCTTAAAAAGGATTAGTACACAAACACATCCTCTAGTTTCAGTTTTTTCACCGTACCGAGCGTTTTGAGGTAATCCATATCCAACTCCTTGGGATTACCGAGAATAAGATAACGGTATGTACGGTTTGCAACATGTGCTTTCTGGAAAGCGACCACGTCATCCAGAGTCAGATTCTGCACTTCGCGATAAATGTCCGCCCACATGTCATGGTCCCAGCCCAGTTCACGGAATGCCACGAACTGACTAATCGGTGCGGCACGCACATAACGCCTCTGTTCAATTCGTTTGATTAGTGCCGTCTTGGCATTGTCAAAGGCAGCCTGAGACAGAGGCATGTCATTGCATATCGAATCGAATGCCTCAATGCAGTCCTTCATCTTGTCGTTTTGGGAGAGGATGAATGTATTGAAGAAATTGTTTTCACCCTTGTAATCCGGCGTATTATAGTTTGCGCCCGATGCATAGCATAATGCACGTGCCTCGCGCATCTCTTGGAACACGATCGCCCCCATCGATCCGTCAAAATACTCGTTAAACAATGCAATAACCGCTTCATCCTTCGGATTGTAAACCTCGCCCCAATTGGCATAGCCTACAAAATACAGGTTATTTGCATCATACGGTGCAATCCAAACCTCATTTGTTTTTACCACTTGCGGCTGAATATGCTTGATTTGCTCACGTTTGGACGCATCTGCCAATGTCATCATATTCGATTTGGCGAGCAATGCCTTGACTGCGTCCTCGGATAACGGTCCGTAGTACTCTACCCGCTCCACGGCAGGCAGTAATGCCCGCAGATGTTGAAGCACATTTTGCGCCTTCAGTTTCTTCAACTGTTTGGGAGTCATAATACGTGTCTGTGTAGCATGGGAACCTATCAGACCATAACTCATGAGGTATGAGAAGCAGGTCTGCTGGTCTGTCTTGGCATCATTGTGAGCCTTTATATCGTCATTGATAATCTCCTTCAGCACTTGGGGATCAGCTATGGCGGTCAGCACGTGATTCTCCATCAGTTCCAATGCCTCAGCCAGTGTTTCCTGCAAGCCGAACACACCTATTTCCGTCTCGTTTTCCGAGGAATAAGACCACGCTTCGGCGGCAAGGGCATACAACCGTGTTTGATATTCCTCGGCACTGAACACATCCGTTCCCAAATATGACAGCAGCGATGCTGCATAATTGAGTACGGGGTCTTGGTCTGAACCCTTGCCAATAACGAAATTGAGTTGTGCAAGTTCATTCTCTTTGTTCTGTACATAAAGCAGTTCTACCCCGTTAGGCAAAACGCTGCGTGAGAGGTCACGCTCAAAATCAAGGAACTGGGGTGTCAGACGCTCGGACTCCATCTTCAGCAAATCCGTGCAGAACTGCGATTGCGCATCACGGTTCATTTCAATAGGAGTTATCGCCGGTTTGTCAACCTTCTCCGGATTGACACCGTTATCGCCCGGCTGCTTGAATACGCACACATAATTGTCTTTCAGATAGGTATTGGCGACACGCACTATATCTTCCTTCGTCACCTGCTCCAAGCGGTCCAAGTGATGAACGATATTCTCGTATGGTATCTGATAGATATGCGCTTTCACGAAGTCCATGGTTCGGGAGTAGTTGTTTTGCTGCCCGATCAATTCGTTCCGCTTTTCGTTACGTATAATGGATTGCAGCAGTTCATCGGAGAATTCACCCTTCTTCAGTTTCTCAATCTCGGCAAGCAATACATCACGTACCTCGTCCAAGGACTGGCGTTCTTTGGGATTGCCCACCAAGAAATATGTCGAATAATCATTACCGTCGTACAAATAATCCCAGCAACCCAGCAAAGTCTGTTTTTGCATTACATCAATATCAAGCAACCCGCACTTGCCGTTAGCCATGATACTGCTTAACAACTCCAGAGCGTCATAATCGGCGTGGCGTACATTCGGCATTTTCCACGCAAGCCACACTTCGGCAGCCTCTTTCCCATAAACGAGGGTGTCTTTATGTTCTTTCAAGTCCGTCTGTTCCGGCTGTGCGAAAACGGGAATATCCCGCGGCTCCCATGCACCGAACCATCGGTCTATCACCGCTATGGCGTGGTCATAGTCAAAGTCACCCGACAGACATATAGCCACATTGTTCGGGCGGTACCACACATTATAGAACTCCTTGATATTCTTCAGACTCGGGTTTTTCAGATGTTCCTGGGTGCCAATCACACTATGCTGCCGATAGGCAATATCGGGATATAGCATCCTGTCAATCGCCAGCATCACTTTGTCCTGGTCTTGCGTTGCATACATGTTGAATTCCTCATATACCGCTTCTAATTCGGTATGGAATCCGCGGACAACAAGGTGTTGGAAGCGGTCGGACTCAATCATTGCCCAGCGTGTCAGTTCACCGGCAGGAATAATCTCATGATAGCAGGTCATCTCATTGCTTGTGAAAGCGTTCACACTTGTCGCACCTATCGCCGACATCAGTTTGTCAAACTCGTTGGCAATGGCTATTTTCGAGTTCTCATACGAAAACGAATCTATCAGATGATAGACGGCTTTGCGCTTCCCGGGGTCGGTTGTATTGGCATACACTTCATACAATGAATCAATCGCATTCAGGTTCGGTATCTCCGCCGCATAGTTCGTTGTTCCGTAAGACTGTGTTCCCTTGAACATCAAATGTTCCTGATAGTGAGCCAGGCCAGTGGACTCTGCCGGATCATTCTGAGCACCGGCACGAACGGCGATAAACGTCTGTATCTCAGGCTTTTCCTTATTTTGGGACATATATACGGTTAAGCCGTTATCCAAGGTATAGATACGCGCCTGTAACTCATCACCTGCAACCGTGCGATAGGTATAATCCTTTGCTTGTAGCGTCACGGCACACAACGCCATGACAAAAAGTAATACTTTCTTCATATTATTTTCAATCTTTGATTTCAACTCTTTCCACTTTTCCTGTTTCGGCATACTGCTTGATATTGTCAATTATCAGCTCTATGCGCCACGCGGCAACCTCATTCCATGTTTTGTTGGTCACAAACGCCGAGAAGAATCTGCCCAACACCACATTGAGTTCAAAATGCACCTGTGTATGCGCGGTGTCTATCGGCGTGGTGTGAAACTGTCCGTCAGCCGTCTGCAACAGCGACCCGGAATATGTAATATCCAAGCGCGCATACCGTGTCCCGCCGACTATACTGTCCGTATAAATGCTGCCGATCTCGCGGTTTTTGAACCATGGCACTCCCAATACCGATATGGTGGCATACAACACAGCCCTGCGCTCTATCGGGTCATAGTAATTGCCCGTATAGACGATACTGACGGCGTCCTTTCCTTTGCTGTCACCCTGATTTTCCGTACCGATGAACGCCCATTCGAACAGGGCGTTCATGTCCGTCTGCATCTGATATACAAAAGTATCTATGACGGCATTCGTCCGCTCATAACTACAATCAAAAACCCTGTCCAAATGCACCTTGCGGATCTGCCTTTCAGAATCACCCGCCCATGCGGACAGCATACATATCGTTGCTAAAAAAAACAGTATTTTTCTCATGTCAATTTTCCGCTTTCATTCTATAGGCCTGTACCGTATTCTGCAGCAGGCTCACTATAGTCATAGGTCCCACTCCGCCGGGAACGGGTGTAATAAAGGCGCACTTGGGTGCCACATGTTCAAAATCGACATCACCGGCAAGGCGGTAGCCTTTGGGAGCGGACGGGTCATCCACGCGCGTTATGCCGACATCTATCACCGTCACCCCATCCCTGACCATATCCGCGGTCAGGAGTCCCGGATACCCCGCCGCCACGATAATTATATCAGCGGTCAGACATATGGCGCGCAGGTTCTGTGTTTTGCTGTGGCAAATGGTCACTGTTGCATCGCCAACCGCCGCCGTACTCAGTTTCGGCAGTGTCAGATACGGTCGTTGCATGAGCAGCATCGCCATGGGTTTGCCGACAATGTTCGAGCGTCCGATAACCACAACATGCTTTCCGGCTGTCGGTATCTGATAACGGCGCAGCAGTTCGCTGATTCCGCGGGGCGTTGCACTCACAATCGACGGCAGCCCCTGCACGGTACGACCGACATTCTCAGGCGTCAGCCCGTCCACATCCTTGCGGTAATCGATAGAGGACAGAACCGCCTGCTCGCTTATATGCGGCGGCAAAGGCAATTGGACTATAAAACCGTCCATGGACTCATCGCCGTTGAGTTTTGCCACTTGGTCAAGCAACTCTGCTTCGCTGACAGTGTCCTCAAATGCAATCTTTTGTGCATTGATACCCACTGCGGCGCAGGCTTTCATTTTGTTAGCCACATAGGTCTCGCTTGCCGGATTATGACCGACAATGACGATACCGAGTTTCGGCGCGCGCCCGCCGGAAGCGATTATTTCCGCTACTTCCGCTTTCAACTCTTCGCGTATTTGCGAAGCGATATATTTTCCGTCTAATAATACCATAACAAAAACGGCGGCAAAGGTACGACAAAAATTGCATATATGCAAGCATTCGGATATTTTTTTGGGGAAGCAGGTGAATTTCCGCTATATTTTTTGAAGGAAAATAAGTATGAGCCGACATTATGCCGACAAATTTGAGTCCCAAAAACATGACGGATACTGTACTCTGATTAGTATGTTCCACCTTTGCTGGTAGTATAATATATCGTTTATCTAACGTATATCTAACGTATATGTATCGTATATCTATCGTGTATGTATCGTTTTCAAGTGCGGAAAAATAGTGAAAAAATAGTGGAGTTATAACGGAGTAAGAGCAAATGTATAGCAAGTGTATAGCAAATGTATAGCAAGTGTATAGCAAATGTATAGCAAATGAATAGCAAATGAATAGCAAATGTATAGCGGAGTAACGGCGGATAGGTTACTGCTTATTTGCTACGTATGCAAGGGGGGATTTTTTATTTTTCGCTGAGGATCATGAAGAGGACGGCGGCGATGCAGATGACGATGCCGGCGAGGATGTTCACCGTCAGCGGTTCGCCAAAGACAAGCGTGCCGACCAAGATAGCCGTTACGGGTTCGAAGGCACCCAAGACGGATGTTTTCGTAGGTCCGATAAGGCGTGTAGAAAGGGCTATCGTCAGCATGGCTATCATGGTAGGAAAGACAGCCAAGCCGATGAGATTCAGCATGTCCGAAGTGGTGTCAATGCCTTGCAGCACCGGCGTTCCGTCGATGAGCAGGTACGCCAGAAAAGCGATGGCACCCACCACCAGACCATAGAACGTGAGCATGTGTTCGGAGATATGTTTGATACGCTGCGAGCGGTTGACAATCACCAGATAAACGGCATAGTCGCCGATAGGCAAATTGGTCCTGGACAGAATGTCCTTGGTTGTGATTTCTTGTATATTCATTTGCAGTTGTGTTTTCTTATATATTTTGCGGTTGGATAGTTGTATCCTCCAATCGGGTGCAAAGGTACTGCTTTTTTTCCACATATCATATCAATAAAGTCGGTTTTAAGACTGAGAAAAAGCCCCCGTGTCGTATGTACCAATATATATATTTTCGGAAAAATTGCCGTAAACTTTGCGTATATCAGAAAAAAGCCGTACCTTTGCGGGCATAATTGGGACATGCGGAAATATCGCACATCATAAATTATGTAAATTGCAAATATAATCATATGGATTACAATTTTTCAGACATTGAGCAACGGTGGCAAAACGAGTGGGAGAAAAATAACACATACTCGGTAAGCAACCACAGTGACAAACAACCGTTTTATGTACTGGACATGTTTCCGTATCCTTCGGGAGCGGGACTGCATGTCGGGCATCCACTGGGCTACATCGCCAGTGACATATACAGCCGTTACAAACGCCTTAGGGGCTTTAATGTTCTGCACCCGATGGGTTTTGACGCATACGGATTACCCGCCGAGCAGTATGC
Organism: Paludibacteraceae bacterium; assembly: GCA_905235225.1. Lineage (GTDB taxonomy): Bacteria > Bacteroidota > Bacteroidia > Bacteroidales > Paludibacteraceae > Colicola. The sequence continues at coordinate 138 of CAJOKE010000039.1, read as the reverse complement.
CATTCAAACGGGACAACACCCGGAGAAAACGACCTTCGAGAACATCGACCGCTATATTTCGCAGCTCAAGAAAATCGGTTTCTGCTACGACTGGAACCGCGAGGTGCGTACGTGCGATCCGAAGTTCTACAAGTGGAC
>CAJOKE010000038.1 GCA_905235225.1 Paludibacteraceae bacterium | reverse complement strand
TTCTCGCATTTATGGCAACCTATACATGTTTTTGTATCTATGTATGGCTGCAAAAAGCCTTCTCTATTTTCTTTCATGGAGATACTTCCCCGCGGACAAACAGACACGCACGCTGCACAACCGGTACAGGTATCGGCGGACGCAAGTTGTATTTTAGTTTTTCCTTTCATTTTATATTTTTATATGTCTGCATTCAATGCAGACGCAATGGACAAAGTTGTTGGTCGGCTTTAGAGCCGATTGTCCAAATTCAATTTGGACGCAATGGACGAAGAAAGTGTCTTTTTTTATCAGTCAAAAATTATCAATATTATCCAAAATTAGTTTGTTCTTGTCAGAGTGAGCGAGGACGATTGCTAAAGGAAACAGGATAACCCCACCATACTAATCCTCGCATCACGCTGCATAACAAAAATCCCACCACACAATTTGGCGTTTTTACGCCGCCTTTGTATGATGGGACTATCAACAAAAAAAGCGCGGACTTCTTATTTCGTTAACTCAAACGATTATTACATCGCTTGACGAATATCCGCACCTCCGGGATGATTATAATTGCTGGACTGAACCCATAACGCAGGATATTCACGAATAAAGCCCGTGCCAAAACACGAGCATTCTTGACGTTATCCCTTGCGTTATTCCTTAAAGAATGTGTCCAGCAAACTTTTTTGGAGGTGCAAGTATTACGCAAAAACGCTTAATTAAATATGTCTTGAACCGTAGCCCGCTTGCGGGTCAGTTCGGGGATTTAGTTTTTTAGCCCATAGGCAATCAATTGTTATTGTTGTTTGTATTTATTTTGGTCAATAATTCAAGTCCTTTTGAAGTGAGGTGGTAGGCTTGCCCTTTTCGCTTAGGATTATCAGGGTAAAGCATGGCTACATAACCATCTGCAATAGCAGGAGATATGTAATTGTCCATTAAATACCCTCGATGTCTAATATTAATAATTTGCGATATCTCTGCTAAGGTTTTAGTGTCTCCTCTAATTACTGTAATAAGTTTATTGATGTTATTTTGATGTACACTTTGATGTGCAGTTTGATGTACACTTTGATGTGCAGTAACTTGGTCGGTTTCATGCGCGGTGTCTTGGTCAGCTTCATGTTCCCTTTCCGGACGCCAGAGGATGGTTAGGAAGTCCTCGTCTTGGATAAACTCCGGCGTGCGTAATCCTGCCTTGTTGCACCGTTCGAGAATATCTGTCGTGCCTGTACCCATCTGCTCGATATAGCCTGTCAAATACACAGGGTTAGCGAGTACAGGATTAACCGGACGCGACCGATGGATGCCACTTAGATTCTCTATTGTCATTCCGTGCGGAAGTTTGCCGGGGTTCCACACCTCTAATCTATCTTTGAACAGCATCACCTGCACGCTGCCATTATCCGTATAGTCCCGATGCACAACGGCATTGACGATGGCTTCTCGTACCGCTTGTGCCGGTAGTTCGGGAGTGACATCTACCCGTGCTGAATGGATGCGCTCGCCCACGCGCTGGTCAATACGAGACATAACGAACGTGACCGCCATGTCCACCTGCTCAAATACCGTGCCTCCATAGATCTGCAATGAAGCCATCGGCTTCTCCACTTTTGTACCATAGAAATGTGCACATTTGATGGTAGCCGTAGCAAACCATTGTTGCGGATCTTTGGCAAACAGCAACAGCGCGGCATTCTTGATGCCTCCATCTTCTGTAACGAGGTGGAGACTATGGAGTATCTGAGGGATGTTTTCTTCGGAATAGGTCAGCGGGAACTGTCTCACTTCACGAGCCACTCCCACGAACCAGCGGATCTTTTCGTTATCCAAATCGCTAAGGCGTGCAGCAGGCTGAACAGAAGCATCAAAAGGGCCCTGACGCAGCAAATGGTGCGAAGTCATATATTCCACCAACGACGCATAGACTCCGCTTTGCAGTTCCTCATACGAGTTGAAGACATTGCGGATGACGTCATGGTCTATCTTGCGTTTGAAGGCATCTTCTTTTTCATCTCGCTCGGGGACTGACTTGATGAAAGCGATACGATAAGCATGATGCGCCGTAGCAGAATCATACTCACGCTCGGTCGGAGAAATGCCCTCTGCATCTTGGTAGCCATATTGTACACCTATCAGAAGGAGGTAAATTTCGGACTTGGATGCTTGCTCAAGGTAGGCTGATTGAGCAGATTTATCTTGTGCAGGGAGTTCTTCAAAGAGAAAAGGCTCAAAGTACATAGACAGCAAAGCATCATGCCGAATGTATTCAGCAATCAGGCGACGTTCATCTTGGAATTCTCCTTGAACACTGCTGATAAAAAGTGACTGCTTTGCCATGCTAACAAATTGTGGTTATGCAAAAAGCGCACAAAGGTACAAAAAAAGAATGAAATACGCAAATTTTTTAGGCATGATTATAACAAAAATCTTCTTTTTAGGTTGAAATCGTTGTTTTTCCCAATCAAACGTTCTGTTGTTGAAGAAAAACAACTCTCAAGGGTACTTCTGAATTCAGAATAACGGACGGGCGGCATAACATGCCGGACAATAAACATAGAATAAGAAGCCCGATTCAATCGGGCGCAAAAGAAGAATGAAAGCAAGACGTGACAATATTGGCAGAGCCGATGTCCAAGCCGACTGGCAGTCGGCGTAATGCGAAGAACATAGTGCGGGATACTATCCCGCGTAATGGAAGAAGGGAAAAGGAAGAGACGGCAGATGTCGGCAGAGCCGATGTCCGAATATAATTCGGACGCAATGGACAAAGGGTGGTTATTTGCGGAAAAGGGGGCATGCGTGGAAGGGGGGTGAAAGGAATTGTATTCGCATGCGCGTGGGCAGAAGAACGAAGTATTCACGCGCGCGGGAGCGCATGAACATAAGGATATAAAGCAAGAGAGAGTGATTATATCCGTTTTAAGATGTGGTGAGTGTTATTTTCGACAGGGTGTCGAAAATGAGTTAAAAACGCATTAAAACGCAAAAAAAATGCGCAAATATTTGCATGGATCATTTTTTTTTACTATCTTTGCACGTTTTTTGGGAATAAAGGAAAGCGGATGCGGAAAGAGAGTGGGGATATAAAGGGTGGAATGGCGATTGGTTTCGGGTTGTCTTATGTCGGTCTTATGTCAGTTGTATGTCAGGTATCTGTCAGGTTCAGGAACTGATCAGCAACTGATCAGGTACTGATTAGGAACTGATCAGCAACCGATGTGGAGTGTCGGAAGGGAGTCGGGTGAGGATTATAAAAGAATGGGGTGGGGATAGTAGAGGTGGAGTAGAGGTGGAGTAGAGGTGGAGCAGAGGTGGAGCAGGGATGGAGAAAGGATGGAAAAAGGATGGAGTGAAGGTGGAGAAAAGGTGGAGTGAAGGTGGAGAAAAGGTGGAGAAAGGAGATAATAATTATAAAGATGGAATAAAGAAAAACGAAGAGGGGGATAAAGAAATATAAAGTAAGGGGTAGAGAAATATAAAGTAAGGAATATAGAAATTATAAATTACGATATGGATAACGAAGAAAAGAAAGACGGATTGCAGGATGACCTGCAAAACAATGAGTTGGAGATGGAAGGTGCGACGGAGCATGACAAGATTATTCCCGTCAAGATAGACGAGGAGATGCGCAAGTCGTATATCGACTACTCGATGAGTGTGATTGTGAGCCGTGCCTTGCCGGATGTACGGGACGGTTTCAAGCCTGTTCAACGCCGTGTGTTGTACGGAATGAACGAATTGGGTGTGAGCAGTGACAAGCCGACAAAGAAGAGCGCACGTATAGTCGGTGATGTTATGGGTAAATATCACCCGCACGGTGACAGCAGTATTTACGGAACTCTGGTTCGTCTGGCACAGCCATGGAATATGCGCTACTGCCTTGTGGACGGACAGGGAAACTTCGGTAACGTGGACGGTGACGGTGCAGCGGCGATGCGTTATACGGAAGCGCGTTTGAGCAAGCTTGCGGAGGAAATGCTGCGTGACATCGAGAAGGACACTGTTGACATGGTGCCGAACTTTGATGACAGTCTGCGTGAGCCGGCGGTATTGCCCTGCCGATTCCCCAACCTGTTAGTTAACGGCGGAACGGGTATTGCAGTAGGTATGGCGACCAACATGGCTACGCACAACCTCGGCGAAGTGATAGACGGCTGCGTGGCGTTTGTCAATAACCGCAAGGCACGTATCGAGAATCCCGAGACGGAGGAAATTACGGTAGAGGATCTGATGGAGTATGTAAAGGCTCCGGACTTCCCGACGGGTGGAACGATATACGGCTATCAAGGAGTCAAGGATGCCTTTGAAACCGGTCGCGGGCGTATAGTTATCCGTAGTAACGCGGATATAGAAACCGAGGATAACGGTCGTGAGAAGATTATTGTAACCGAGCTTCCTTACGGTGTGGTGAAAGCCGACCTTGTAAAGAAAATCGGTGACCTTGTGAGCGAAAAGAAGATTGAGGGTATCAGTGATATAAGCGACCTGAGTACACGCGATATCCGAATTGTGATAGAGGTCAAGCGTGACGCGAATGCGCAGGTGGTACTTAACAAGTTGTACAAGTACACCGAGTTGCAGTCTTCGTTCAGTGTGAACAATATTGCGTTGGTTCACGGCCGTCCGATGCTGCTGAATCTGAAGGATCTGATTGGGAATTTCGTTGACCACCGGATGGATGTGGTGACACGCCGTACCCGTTATGAATTGCGGAAGGCAGAGGAGCGTGCGCATATCTTAGAAGGTTTGATTGTAGCAGTGGATAATATAGACGAAGTGGTCCGTATAATCCGTGCGAGCCGTACTCCGGCAGATGCACAGACGAACCTCGAGGCACGTTTCAACCTTGACAATCTGCAATCAAAGGCGATAGTTGATATGCGTCTGAGTGCGTTGACAGGTTTGCGTATCGAAGAGTTGAAGGCAGAGTATGAGGAGTTGGAGAAACTGATTGCGCACTTGAATGAGCTTCTTGCGAGCGAGACCATGCGATATGATGTTATCAATGACGAGCTCAAGGAGATTAAGGACAAATATGCCGACGAGCGTCGCACAAAGATTGTGAAGATGGCAACGGAATTCAATCCCGAGGACATGTATGCAGATGATGACATGGTAATCACCATTTCCCATTTAGGATACATCAAACGCACTCCGTTAACCGAGTTCCGCCAGCAGGGTCGCGGCGGCATAGGCAGCAAAGCCGGCTCGGCGCGTGATGAGGACTTTATCGAATATGTCCACCAAGCATCGATGCACTCGACCATGCTGTTCTTCACCGAACGTGGCAGATTGTACTGGCTGAAGGTGTATGATATTCCTGAAGGCAACAAACAATCCAAGGGTCGTGCGATTCAGAACATGATTAACCTCGAGAAGGGAGACAAGGTTCGTGCGTTCATTCATGTGAAAGGGCTGAATGATGAGGAGTATGTCAACAACCATTATCTGATATTCGCGACGAAGAACGGTTTGATGAAGAAAACGACCTTGGAAGCATACAGCCGTCCCCGTGCGAACGGTATCAATGCCGTCGGTCTGCGTGATGGCGATGAGTTGATAGGCGTAACGCTGACGGACGGAGAAAGCGAGATGCTGATAGCTTCGTGTAACGGCAAGGTAGTGCGTTTCAATGAATCGGGTGTTCGTCCGATGGGCCGTAACGCAAGCGGAGTGCGTGCCATCAAATTGGACGAAGACGGTCAGGACCGTGCTATTGGCATGATTTGTGTAGAACCGAACAGTGACAAGACGGTGCTTGTGATTTCGGAGAAGGGCTTCGGCAAGCGCACTATGCTGGATGACGAGGACGGTACACCTATATATCGTGTAACGAACCGCGGCGGCAAGGGTGTCAAGACGATGAACCTGACCGACAAGACAGGTCAGCTGGTCGGCCTGCATGCCGTAAGCGATGATGAGGATCTGATGCTTATAACCAAGTCGGGAACAGCTATCCGTATGGCGATGGATACGATTCGTGTCATGGGCCGTGCAACGCAAGGCGTCAAGTTAATCGAACTGCAGAAACGCAATGACACATTGATGTTCGGTTGCGTTGTTCCGAAGGAAGAGCCTGAAATTCAGGAAAATGCAGAAAGTGCAGAATCAACAGAAACAGAAGACAATAACTAATACAAAACAATATGAAAAAGACATTATTGATGGCAGCATTGGTGCTGATAAGCGCAGGCTGCATGGCACAAAAGTCCAACGTTAACAAGGCAAAGAGTATCATCATGGGCGAAGAGGCCGATTTTGACCAAGCCCGCCAGTTGTTAGGTGCCGCTTTGCAGAATGAGGAGACCAAGAATCAAGCCAACACATGGTATGTTGCCGGTTTGGTCGGTTACCAGCAGAAGATTCAGGCAGAACGTGACCAGTTGTTAGGGAAAGGTCTGGACCAAGACAAAGTAGGACAGGCAATCATGGAGAGCTATGACTACTGGGTTAAGGCCGATGAGATAGCCATGACTCCGACGCTTGACAAGAAGGGCCGCGAGGTGGTTGATACCAAAACCCGCAACAATATTGTGAAGAAAATGTTGGAATACTACACTCAACAGGATTTCGTGAAGTATGGTATTCATCTGAACGAGCAGCATGATTTCCGTGGAGCGTATAATGTGTTCATGCGCCATTTGAGTATGCCGGATCTGCCGATGATGCAGGATGACAAGTTACAAGCACAAATGCCGAAGGATACGACGTATGCCCAGTATGAGTATTACGCAGCCTTGTTTGCTATCCAAGCACAAATGCATGATGAGGCAATAGCCATTTTAGAGAAGATGAAAGAAGGTTCATTCGAGCCGATTGCCGTAAACCAATTCCTCTATCAGGAATATGTGGAGAAAAAGGACACCACGAATTTCGTGCGCGTACTCCAAGAGGCAATGGTGCGTTTTCCGTCAGAGCCGTGGTTCCTTCAGAATCTGATTAACTTCTACATTTTCTCGGGACAAGAGCAGGCAGCCATCGACTACCTTGCACAGGCAATCGAGCGTGATCCGAGTGTGGCGCAATACCATATGATCAAGGGTAACCTGAATGCCAATCAAGGTCATTATGAAGAGGCAATGAAGGATTATGACCGCGCGCTGGAACTGGATCCGAAGCTGGCAGATGCCGTTGCGGGCAAAGGTCGTGTGTATTACAACCAAGCTGTCAAAATGAATGAGGATGCCGCCTATATCTCTGACCAAAAAGCATACAAGAAGGCTCTTGCAGAAATGACAGAAATGTATCGCAAGGCGTTGCCATTCTTTGAGCAGGCGCATGAACTTGATCCTGAAAACCGCGATTTCATGATTACGCTGAAGACCTTATACTATCGATTCCATATGGACGACAAGTACGAGGCCATTCAGGAGAAATTGAATAACTAATGGCTCGGATTTTAGCCATTGATTATGGTAAAAAACGGACGGGATTAGCTGTTACGGATGTTCTCCGCATAACGGCTAATCCGTTATTAACCGTAGAAACATCGGAATTACGAGAGTGGCTGTCAGCTGAGTTGTCAAAAGGCGAGATTGACCAAGTCGTAATAGGAAGACCTACCCGTTTAGACGGCAGTGACAGTGAGTCGAGTCAGTATATCAAGCCATTTGTCGAGTGGTTCCGCAAGAGTTTTTCCATCCCGTTGGCGGAGTATGACGAGCGATTCACCTCGACCCTTGCCCACCGTGCAATGATAGATGGCGGTATGAAAAAGAAGGACCGCCGCGACAAGGCGGTTGTTGACAAGATAGCCGCATGTATCATTTTGGAAGGCTACCTTGATTCCCTGAACGGTTGGTAACAAAATTGTACAAAAAAAGTCGAAAACGAATATTGAAGAGACATGATATTACCCATTTATCTATACGGTCAGCCGGTATTGCGCAAGCCGACTGAAGAAGTGACGCCTGAGTCGTTGGATATCAAGCAGTTTATCGCAGATATGCAGGATACACTGACCAATGCGGAAGGCTGCGGTCTTGCGGCACCCCAAGTCGGAAAGTCGTTGCGTTTGTTCATTGTAGATGGTTCAGAACTGGGCGAAGATTATCCCGAATGTGTGGATTTCAAACAAGCATTTATCAATCCGGAGATAATTGAAAAATCGGATGAAACCGTGACATACAGTGAAGGCTGTTTGTCGTTGCCCGGTATATCGGAGAATGTGGTTCGCCCGAAAACGATAACTATCTGTTATCAGGATGCCGATTTCAAGTGGCATGAGGACACCTATACAGATTTCAAAGCCCGCATAGTTCAGCATGAATACGATCACCTTGAGGCACATGTGTTTACGGATAGAATCTCTCCAATCCGCAAAACTTTTGTTAAAAGCAAACTGACCAACATCGCCAAAGGAAAAACGGGAGCCCGATATAAATACAAGCATTGATGTCGTGGTTTAATGTCATAGTGATGGCAATCGGTCTTGCGATGGATTGCTGTGCGGTATCTGTTGTTCAGGGCATGAATGAAAGGAAATGGCACTGGCGTGCGATGCTGATGGCTTGCATATTCGGGCTATTCCATATCGGTATGCCAATTATCGGCTTTTATGCCGGTGAATTAGCAACGGGTTTCATGAACCGATATGCGCCGTGGATAGCGTTAGTGTTGTTGAGCGGACTCGGGACCAAGATGATTTGGGAGTCTTTGCACGAACATGAGCATCCGACGCAAGCGAATTGGCATATATGGAATCTCATATTGTTAGCTTTAGCCACCAGTATTGATGTGCTGGCGACCGGACTTATTTTAGTGCCATATCCCGAATGGTTATGGCGTTCGGTGCTGACAATAGGGGTAATCACTGCGTGTTTTTCACTATTGGGATATGTTCTCGGCGTGTATGTCGGCAAATTGAAACTGAACATGGAAGTCATCGGCGGCATTGTACTGATATTGCTTGGTGTTAAAATTTGCATAGAAGGCGTATGTTTCTGATACAGAATACGTTAGTTTCTTTAGATGTAATAGAAAAGGAATTCTGCTGCGACTTGGACAAATGTCGCGGCTGTTGCTGTATAGAAGGTGATGCCGGTGCGCCCATTTCAGAAGAGGAAGTCAAAGAAATAGAGGCAATCATGCCGATTTTGCTGCCCGAAATGACCAAAGAGGCGCGTGCAGTTGTTGAGCAACAGGGTATTTCGTATTCAGATCCATCCGGCGAAATGGTGACATCCATTGTAAATGACAAAGACTGTGTTTTTGCCCGCACAGACCATAACGGGTGGTGCTATTGTTTGATAGAGAAGGCGTATAATGCAGGCAAGATAGGATTCAAGAAACCTATTTCCTGTCATCTTTATCCAATCCGACTTAGCCGCGTTGGGGAATTGACGGGGGTGGAGTATCATCGTTGGGATATTTGTCATTGTGCCAGACAATTAGGCAAAAGATTGCATATACCTATATATAAATTCCTTCGCGAACCGCTTATTCGTTGTTTTGGCGAGGAATGGTATAATGAATTAGAATTAACTGCAACAGAATGGAAAAAACAATGCGAGCAGAAATAATAACAATAGGTGACGAGTTGCTAATCGGACAAGTCGTTGATACCAATTCCGCATTTATGGCGCAAATGCTCAATGATGCCGGAATAGAACTGTATCAAATCACATCGGTTCACGATGACGCGGCTCATATAGCGTCCGCAGTAATGGATGCTTTTTCGCGGGCAGATATAGTAATAACGACAGGCGGACTTGGCCCGACAAAGGATGACATAACGAAACATGTGTTATGTAATCTAATGGGTGGAAAGTTGGTTCCTGATGTCAATGTGGAGGCACATGTCCGTGCTTTGTATAAGGACCGCCCTGATGTGTTAAACCGCCTTACAGAAACGCAATGGCAGGTACCTGACAATTGTACAGTTCTGCCGAACCGCGTCGGGTCTGCACCGTTGATGTATTGGCATACGGAAGAGGGTAGGGCATTGTTTTGCCTTCCGGGCGTTCCGTATGAAATGGAGGTGGCAATGCGAGAGCAGATATTACCTGCCATCAAGTCTATGTATGCGAAGAACAGTAATTCGATAATTCATAGGACGATTTTGGTCAGTGGAATTCCAGAGTCTGCATTGGCCATTCATTTGGATACATTTGAGACAGAATTACCGGCTGATATTCATCTGGCATATTTGCCCAAAGACGGAACTATCCGGCTACGTTTGAGCAGTTATGGATTATCAGAGGAAATTGTCAGCAAACACCTGCAAAAACTGATCGGATTAGTCCAACCATGGTTAGTTGCGACGGAAGACAAACCTGTTGAGGTATTAACGGGTGAGTGGTTAAAGAAACAGGGAAAAACAATTGCGACAGCTGAAAGCTGTACCGGTGGTAAATTGGCGTCCTTGCTTAACAAGCATGCGGGCAGTTCGGCGTTTTACAAAGGTTCAGTAGTCGCTTATTCGAACGAAGTCAAGGAAAATGTGCTTTGCGTGCCGAAGGAAGATGTCGAGCAGTATGGTGCTGTGAGTGAGCAGGTAGTTAGTGCGATGGCACAAGGAGTGATGAAATTGCTGCATACAGATTATGCGATTGCGACTTCCGGTGTAGCGGGACCTGATGGCGGAACTGCTGAAAAGCCGGTTGGAACCGTTTGGATTGCGATTGCCTGTCCAGAAAAAGTTTATACCGAGGTTTTGCATTTGCGCGGTGACCGAAATGTGATTACGGATAAGGCGAGTGCCAAAGCATTAGTGCGTTTCGTTCAAAAAGTAGTAGAAAAAGCGCAAAATTAGAAAAAATATTTGTGTATGTGAAATAAAAGCTGTAATTTTGCAGCCGATTTGCGTCTATAGTCTCTGGCGATTAAGGTAGCTGAGAATAATCAAAGGATTAAAAGGCGAATAGTAGTGAATACTATAGTACGCGTAACTAATTAAAAATCAAACAGAAATGGATTTGATGAAAATTGCCGAACAGGCATTTGCAGGTGAAAAGAAAGAGTTTCCTGCGTTCGCAGCCGGTGACCAGATCACAGTGGCTTATCGTATTAAAGAGGGTAACAAGGAACGTGTACAGGAGTTCCGTGGCGATGTGATTGCGATTCACGGTAGCGAGGACAAAAAGCGTTTTACAGTTCGTAAGATGTCCGGTAACGTTGGCGTTGAGCGTATCTTCCCGATGGACAGCCCGTTCATTGAGAGCATCACCGTAAACAAGTACGGTAAAGTTCGCCGCTCGAAATTGTATTACCTGCGTGACCTAACCGGTAAGAAAGCTCGTATTCCTGAAAGACGAGTTAAGTAAGAAAAAAGCGGCGTAGAGCCGCTTTTTTACTATAAATGGCTATGTTTCAACTTGAATCATCATATAAACCGACAGGTGACCAGCCGGAAGCCATCAAGTCATTGGTGGACGGTGTCCGTGCGGGTGTTCCCGCTCAAACGTTGTTGGGGGTTACCGGTAGCGGCAAGACATTCACGATAGCGAATGTGATTGCCCAGCTGAACCGTCCGACATTGATTTTGTCCCATAACAAGACCTTGGCGGCACAGTTGTATTCAGAGATGAAAGCATTCTTTCCGCACAATGCAGTGGAATATTTTGTTTCGTATTATGATTACTATCAGCCTGAGGCGTATATTCCTTCTACCGATACATATATAGAGAAGGATCTCAGTATAAATGAAGAAATAGACCGTCTCCGGCTTAGTGCAACAGCCGCTTTGTTGTCCGGACGCAAAGATGTTATTGTTGTATCATCTGTGAGCTGCCTGTATGGCATTGGTTCTCCTCAAGATTTTTCGCAAAATTGTATTGCAATAAAGCAGGGGGCTATTCTACCGATGGATGAGTTTCTGAAGCAGTTGGTTTCCGCCCAGTATATCCGTAATGATTTGGAATTGACCCGCGGGCGATTCCGTGTTAAAGGTGACACGGTGGATATTGCCTTGGCGTATGCGGATTATATTGTCCGCGTGGAGTTTTTCGGGAACGAGATAGATAGCATAGCTACCATATCATTAGAAGGAAACGAACGACAGGAATTCTTTGATTTCAACATCTATCCGGCAACCATTTTCTGCACATCCAAAGAAAGAATTGCGGCCGCCGTTGAACAGATAAAATTGGATTTGGCTAATCAGGTTGAGTATTTCCAGTCTATCGGTGAGGAGATTTACGCCAATCGAATAGAGGAGCGTGTCAAGTATGATTTAGAGATGATTCAGGAATTGGGATACTGCTCCGGCGTTGAGAATTACAGCCGTTATTTTGATGGTCGCGAGCCGGGGACCCCGCCTTATTGCTTGATTGATTATTTTCCGGATGATATGCTATTGGTGGTCGACGAAAGTCATGTTACAATGCCCCAAATTCATGGTATGTATGGCGGAGACAAATCACGTAAGGAGAATCTGGTTAATTATGGTTTCCGTTTGCCTGCAGCCAAGGACAACAGGCCGCTGACATTTGATGAGTTTGAACAAAAAGTGGGTCAAACCATATTTCTCTCCGCAACTCCGGCAGAATATGAATTGTCGAAATCTGAAGGTATTGTTATAGATCAACTTATCCGACCAACAGGATTGCTTGACCCTGAAATCGAGGTGCGTCCGTCATTACACCAAGTGGATGATTTGATGGAGGAAATCAGGGAGCGTGTCAAACGCGAGGAGAGAGTTTTGGTGACTACCCTGACAAAGCGTATGGCCGAGGAGTTGGATGATTACTTGCGGCGGTATGGCGTACGCTCCGCTTATATTCATTCCGACATTGATACGATTGAGCGTGTCAAGATTATGGAAGATTTGCGGAAGGGGCTGTATGATGTGTTGGTCGGGGTCAACTTGCTGCGGGAAGGATTGGATTTGCCGGAGGTTAGTTTGGTTGCTATTTTTGATGCAGACAAAGAAGGTTTTCTGCGTGATAAACGCAGTTTGACACAAACAGTTGGTCGTGCTGCCCGGCATGTTAACGGTAAAGCGATTCTCTATGCCGATAAGATTACACCGTCCATGCAAGCTACCATTGATGAAACATTACGCCGCCGCGAGAAGCAAATTGCGTATAACAAGGAACATGGCATCACTCCGACAGCTATTAAGAAGGAAATCAATACATCCGCTTTGGCAGCATTATATAAAAATGCAGAAATTGAGAGAAATAATGTCGAGCAAGCTATCCGTGATAGTTGGAAAGCAGCTCCTTGGCAGAATATGTCACGTGCAGAATTGGAGCGAACTATCGAAAAACAGCGGCGAGCTATGTTGGCGGCAGCAAAAGACCTTGATTTTACTCAGGCAGCGCGGTTGCGCGATGAATTGTTGCAAATGTCGGACAAGTTGGATACGATGATTTGAGTAGAGTAGTGTTCCAAGAGTGCCGTAATCTGCGTGGTAACTGGCTACATGGATGGATTTTTTTCAATAAAAATGCCTCAAAATTTGCGTATGTCAAAAAAAAGTGGTATCTTTGCACCAAATTTGGAAATTAATTACTATGTTAGACGCATTTTTTCGTATTCATGATTATCTGGTAGCCCGTTCGCAGACACCGATACGCCGTTTGCTGATGGATGAAATTGATTGGAATGAACGCCTAATAGCTATCAAAGGCGGTCGTGGGGTAGGCAAAACGGATTTCTTGTTAGCGCGAGCGAGGGAAATAGAGCAGGAGATTGCGTCGCGTCCGGTAGAGAAGACGCACCGTGGTCGTGCAGCGATGCCTAAACGTGAAGTGTTGTATGTTAATTTGAACAACTTTTTCTTTACAGAGCATACTCTGGTGGAATTTGCCGGAAAATTTGTTCGCGCCGGCGGACGGCATCTTCTGATAGACCAGACATTTAAGTATCCGAATTGGTCTCGTGAACTTCGCCGTTGTCATGACAAGTATCATGATTTGCATATCGTATTCATGGCTTCACCGGTTATGCGGCTTATCGAGGATAATCGTGAGCTGGCACCGATTGTCAAGATGTATAATTTGCGAGGGTTCAGTTTCCGTGAGTATTTGATTTTGCGGACAGGTCAGAAGTTTGAGCCGTTAACATTGGAAACGATTCTTCATAATCATGCGTCAATTGCCCGCGGAATATGTGAACGCATTAATCCGCTTGACTATTTTGATGACTATCTTAGGCAAGGCTATTATCCGTCTTTCTTGGAAGACAAGAATTTTGAAGCCGCTTTGTTGCGACAAATGAATATGATGCTTGAGGTGGATGTGCTGATGATCAAGCAGATAGAGGTAAGTAACTTGCCTAAAATGCGCAAATTGCTGAATATCATGTTGTTGACAACACCATGTGCGCTTAATATCAGTAGCATATCCGAGGCTATTGACACCAGTCGTGCAACAACCATGAATTATATAAAATACTTAAAAGATGCACGGTTGCTAAATCTATTATACATGGAAGGCAAGTCGTTCCCGATGAAACCGGTTAAGGTTTATATGCAGAATACAAATATTGCATACATGTGTATAGACCGTGAATTGACGCCACAAGATGTGTATGAGACTTTTTTCTATAATGTGGTGCATGTGGCGCATAAAATTAATGCTACGGAACGTAATGCCATGTATGTGGTTGATGGTAAATATTATTTCGATGTTAAAGCAGAAAAACCGACCCATGAGTGCATTCGTCCGACCGCTATCGGGGATATTCAAGTTGGCTTAGGTAATTCCATTCCCATGTGGCTGCTTGGATTTTTGTATTAAAATAGCGGCATTTTATCGGTGTCCCAATATAGTTTATTATTAATTCAAAATATCAATTAACGATTCCATTTTATTATGGCAAAAGAAAAGAAATTTATGACCATGGATGGTAACGCAGCTGCGGCGCATGTGGCTTACATGTTCACCGAGGTAGCTGCTATCTATCCTATCACGCCGTCGTCTCCGATGGCGGAGAACGTGGACGAGTGGGCTGCCGCAGGTCGCAAGAACCTCTTCGGCGAGACCGTTCTCGTGCAGGAGATGCAGTCTGAGGCAGGTGCCGCAGGTGCTGTTCACGGTTCGCTGAACGCA
>CAJOKE010000037.1 GCA_905235225.1 Paludibacteraceae bacterium | reverse complement strand
CTCCAGCGTGATACCGTACGCGTCGAGTTTCTGCTGGTCGATATTGACATAGACATAGCGGTCCGGCGCACCCGAAAGGGAGATATTACCGATACCGTCGATGTGGTTCAACTGCGGTACCACTTCGTCGTTCAGAATCTTATCCAGACCCGCATAGGTCTCGTCCGCCGTAATGGAGTACTGGCAGATAGGCATCGAACTCGTGGAGAGTTTGAAGATCACCGGCTTGGCGCAGTTGTCCGGAAGGTTGTTCGCCGCCATATCAACGAACGAACGCACATCGTTCACCGCCTCGTCCATGTTGCTGCCCCACTCCAACTCCAGCGTCACAACGGAGATATTATCCTTGGACTGCGAAGTGATATGCTTCAGGTGATCGACGGAGGTCAAGGCATTCTCCATGATCTTCGTCACGTTGGTCTCCATCTCACTTGCCGACGCACCCGGATAAGTAGTCATAACCGTAATATACGGCGGGTCCATCTCCGGGAACTGGTCAATCGGCAGCTTCAGGAAACTGTATATACCGATCACAATCACCGCCACGAATATCAGGACGGTCGTTACCGGTTTCTCAATCGCTGATTTATATATACTCATAATCCTTATTGTTTAACTATGAAGCCTTGCACTCCTGTTTACTCTACCACATTGATTTTTACGCCGTCAACTAACTTGTGCTGACCGGTTGTCACAACTTCCACGCCCTCAACGATTTCCGGCGCGATAATCTCTATGTCTTGGTCAAACCGTTGACCGAGTTGGACTGCAACACGTTTCGCATGACCGTTCTCATTGATAAACACATAACGGTCATTCGCACCAACTAACTTCTCGACTGCCTGATACGGAATCACCAACGCCTTTGCCTTGCCCAGACCGATTGTCGTTGTCACATACATACCCGGACGCAGCAGGTTCTTTCCGTTCGGAACTACAATCTTGCATTGGAACGTGTGACTCGACGGATCTATCGTCGGATAAACAATCTCCACCGTGGCGGGAAAGACCTGACCGGGATAGATCTCTGATGTCAGTGTCAGTTTCATACCCTCCTTGAATTTCGGAAAATATGTCTCAGGGATGGCTACCAGTGCTTTCAGTTTGTCTATCTGCGTCAGCACTAAAATCGGCTGACCGCTGTACAGCTCACCGTCCTCATAGTTCTTCGCGGATATAACGCCCGAAAACGGTGCCTTCACATAAGTGTTGGTCTCCAAAAACTCCAACTGCTCCTTGCTCGAATTATACTGCGTTGTTATCTGGTCATACTGCTGTTGCGTAGCGGAACCCGACTTCAGCAACTGCTCGATACGCGCTTTCTCTACCTGTAAGTTACTCAGCGTTATCTTCGTTGTCTTGTACTGCGTCTGATCCATGCGCACAAGATCTGTTCCTTTGTTCACTTTGTCGCCTACCTCGCGGTATATATGCTCTATTTTGCCGGTCAGCGACGGTGCCACATTCTGCGTCAGATATCCCTGCAAATTGGTCGATACCGAAATCTCACGCTCTATCGAACGCGCCTGCAGCACGGTCGTCCGTACTTGCTCCACGCGCTCCGTTTCTTCTACTGCCTTTGTACTTTGTTTTCCGCAGCCGGCAAGCAACAACGCCGCTACCGAATAAATAAATACTTTCTTCATATCTCTTTTCATTATTAATTATTCTCTACTTCTTATTGAGGAACTCTTCCAGATCCGACTGGGCGGTAATCAGTTCCAGCATCGCTTGCACATAGGTGGACTGCGCGTTTATCAGGTCATTGCTCGCGTTAGTCAACTCAAGGTTCGACGCAACACCCCATTTGAATTTCTCCGTCGCGGAGTTGAACACGCGATGCGTCACCTCGATATTCTCCTTTTCGTTCATATACGTCTCATAAGCGTTCGTCAGGTTGAAACGCAACTGCCGGTACTGGATGGCAAGGTTGTCCGTTGTCTCTGACAGGGTGTTTTTCGCCTCCTCATAAGCAATCTTCTTCTCTACCACACCCGCTGCACGCTTGCCCGATGACCATAACGGCATGGACACACGAACCTGAACGGTGTTCGGCGGAGTCATACGCATACCGCCTTCCCCGTAATACTTCTGGTTCGAATAATTGTACGCCAACGCAACCGTCGGACCGTATGCCCAGCCCGCCATATGAACATTACGCTTCGCAAGCTCCGTGGACTTCGCTACCTGTTGGTAAGTAAGGTTGTTGTGAATATCAAAATCCTCGCTTAACAGCGTCAGCACCCGCTCCGGCGATAGGATGTCGTCTATATCTTCCGTCAGCGTCAGTTCGGTCTCTACCGGCACGTCAAGCAGCACTTTCAGGCTGTTGGTCGCTAACTCGATATTCCGTTTCTGCGTGTTGATATTGTTCTTCAATGTGTTCACACGCACACGAATCTGGTCGGCGGTCGTCTGCTCCGCGGCTCCCGCATTAACCGAGTTCTGCGTTATCTCCTCCAAATTCTGGATATTCAACAGACTCGAATCCAACAGGTTCGTTATACTCTGCAATGCTAACACACTCACATAACTGTTCATCACACTGCTGCGCAACTCGCTCTCCGATTTCTCCAACGCGATTTTCTTCATGTCTATCGCAATATTGTTCAGCAACACGCCTACTATCCCTTGACCGTTGATTCCGATAGACGCCGTCACACCTAACGCACCTACATTCGGCATATTGATGTTCACTTCCTGACCCATCATTCCTAAGGTCGCCGAATAACCTAAATAGTTGCTGTACGTGTATGTTCCGTCCGCTTGCGGCAGCATCGCTGCTATCGTCTGCCAACGTTGCGCATAGGCTTCCTGTACAGCCATCGACGCATTCTTCAGCGTCCGGTTCTGCTCCACCGCATAGTCTTGCGCGTCCCGCAAAGACAGCGTCAGCGACTCACCGCTGCCGTCACCGTTGGATGACTTGTTCTCTACTTTGCTTCCCTTGGTTGCCTGCATCACATGGTCGCCTGCCGTCATTGGCTTACATACCACACTCAGCACCAACATCAATACAATTGTTTTCCTTTTCATTATTCTGTCTTATCTATTTATTATCTTGTTTTACCTCTTGATTTCCCATCTCATTCCAACCGCTTTCCGACTCTCTACATCGGCACCTGCTCGGTTGCTGCTCGGTTGCTGCTCGGTAGCTGCTCGGTAGCTGAACCTGACAAATAACTGACATACAAGTGTCCTAACTATGCTTTTCCACTCTGTTCTTGACTTCATGTTTGCCCTCGTCCGAAATAATCCCGCGCATCAATATATCAACCGCATACTTCGCATGATCCACAAATACCTCTTTTTCCTCATCCTTTACTTGAGGCAGATTATTCACCATCTCATGATGGATATAAGCCACTACACGGGCGGTCTTGTCTATATCTAAATCCGAACGGAAAAAACCTTCTTCCTGACCTTTACGCAGATAGTACTGAAGAAGACGAATCGATATCTCGCGAACCCTGGCTGTATGCTCATTAAACAACTGCGGATAGTATTTCTGCAAATCATACAACAACGGCGGATCCTTGCGTACATCCTTCACACAATTGGCAAGCGTCATGAATCCTAACATCAACTCTAATACCGTCTTTCCTTCTGCCTGCTTGTGAACCGCTTCCTCTATGCCGCTCTCATGACGGCGGAGCAAGGCTCGGATCAATTCATCCTTGGTCTCAAAATACACATAAAACGTCTTCTTTGATATACCTAACTGACGGCATATATCATCCACGGATATCGACTTGATACCCACTGCACGCATCTTTTCTGCGGCTGCCTCTATGATATGTTCACGCACGTTTTCCATCTTTCTGACTCGTTTTTCTGTTAACTTTCGCCGAAAACGGCGGCAAAAGTAATACTTTTTTTTGACACACACAAGAAACTTGGAAACTTTTTACACTTTCAAAGTTTCCAAATTTTATTTTGTAATCTCAAAGTAGCAATTCTGAAAATCCCTACAGGTTGACAACCTTGTGAACCGAATCATTCACTTTCACTACAAAACCGCTGGTGTATAGCAACGGCATCGAGAACTCCGTTCCGTCAGAATAGGAATGATGTACCAACTGTCCTGTCGGGGAATATACGCGGATCATATCGCCCGCAACAAGACCGCGAACATATAGAGTCCCGTCAAACGAATAAACAACATATTGACGCCTGCCGTTCTCGTCTGTCTTCGGGAAACCGCCGATACACAATGCAAAACGGTTGCTGTTCTCCTTGCTGTCCAAAGTCGTCACATAATCTTCATGCAGCAGATTCGTATAGCGGTTTAGCTTATAGTCTATCAGCCATACATACGAATAACCATCAAACGCCGATGGTTCCGGCACCGAGAATACATAACTGTCTTCCGCTGCAATATCACTGCTGCTGTTGACTCCTAACGGAATATCCACCTCTGTCGGAGCTGCCCCGAGCAACGATATACGTGCAGCTCGGCGGCTGTCGTACATATACATCGACACTTCCGACTCGCGCTTGCTCACCTCGTTCCACTTGATACCGTCACGGCCGTAACGGTACTCGATATGCTTGCCCGCTGATGTGTCAGGAACGGCTACTAAATAATCACTTGCCTCTGCCTTGTTCCCTGACATACGCGTCAAACGCACCATCGTACGCGCAGGCATGCGGTTACGGGTGTAACGCGGCAGATGGAACACTACTCCTTCCCTTTCCTGCTGGGTCGCTGTCTGTGT
Organism: Paludibacteraceae bacterium; assembly: GCA_905235225.1. GTDB lineage: Bacteria > Bacteroidota > Bacteroidia > Bacteroidales > Paludibacteraceae > Colicola. The sequence goes on along the minus strand of CAJOKE010000037.1, from coordinate 25,632 downwards.
CAGGAACGCACTACCCATGGACACGGTCGTTCCCTTGTCCCATGAACGCGCTGTAAACACATGGTCGCCGGACATCAGGTATTCACCGTCACCGTCCATCATGTACAGCACATGCGGGATATACATCTGACGCACATAGTTGTCTTCCTCAAGCACTGTATCTGTACGATAACGGCTCACTAACCACGGCAGACCCTTCATGTTCCAGCCCATATCCTCTTCGCGGGTGAAATTAAGCTCGGCACCGGTACCCGCTATACGGTTGTCAAACTGCGTCAGATAAACTATCTTGTTTTCCTCGTCCTCACTCTCCGTATAAACATACTTGCCCAATGTCGGAGCAAATGATGTGAAACGCAATACCGTGTCTTGGACTGAACCGAAGTCCATCAGATAACCTTCGGTCGCGGAGCGGTTAACCGTATCCACACGAAGCCATGCCGGAGACTGATCCGGCTGGAATACATAATCCTTCGCCGAACGCGCTGCACCCGAATACTGATAACTGCTGAATGCAACAGGCGTCATGTAGGATACTAATGAATCCGTCATACCGTCATATCTGGTGCTGGTTATATTCGATACACTGTAACTGAACGGGAATGCTGTCATACTGTATCGCTGGTTAACAAATCGCTTCTCTGCCGCAACATAGTTCAACTGTACATCATGACCATTACCATAGAACGACGCACCCGGTTTCAACAACATATACGCCGGACGGAATATGATGGGGTCGCCGTTAGCCTCTGTGAAATCATCTTCTGCATACTGCATCGTCATCGAACTGCTGTCCATCAGATAGACCACAGAACCCGGATGTGGATAATAGTGACCGCCGTAATTGGATGTGAAGGCCTTCGCCAGTTTTCCCTCTGCATGGGCGTTATTGATTTCCTCTGCCGTTCGGATGACTTCGGTGCGTGCTGTCACTTCTGATACACTCTTCGCCTCTACACGCCATACTTCCAACGCACCTTTATCTACTGACGTAATTCGGCGGGGGTTACCCAATATGTCACGGTCTCTGCCGAAGCATACCGTACTATCGCTCTTGTAACTATCGAACATGGATGGCAGATTAGCCGTCTCTACACCCGTATTGATGGCATTGGAACACTCATGCAGTTGGTAACTCAGTACTGCATTATGAATAAGGTATTCTGGCAGACTGTAAACAGTGCGGTCTGTGAGATATGGTGCAAAACAATTCAGCACGGATGGATGGCCGGCTATATTGTTAACGGATGACTCGGGACTGGCTGCGGACAAATCTATCGCAATATCGTCTGTACCGAATGTCAAAACAGTGTTATTCAGTGCCAGACCGTTAGAACCAAGACGAACTACTACAGCAGCGGAATCACCGTAAAACAATGAGTTATAAACCAAACCTTTCTCCACGTTCGCTACGGCAACGCCGTCTGTCTTATTGTCCGTAACAAGGCAGTTGCGGATTACGGCTTTCGACTTGTCTAATTCTATCGGCGACTCTGTCAGAACGGTATTTGGATTGGTTATAACAAATCCGTCTAACAGGAATCCCGTCTCGTAATCCTTCACGTCGGAAGCGGTTGATACGGACGAAATCCGGGTCGGGGTCGCATTCGGAGAGCCTACACCGCTGGATATCGAACGTACATAGTTGACATAGTGACGGCAACCCTCGTTCGTAAACTGCTGCGCAACAGGGTCTATCCAAGCCGTATCATTGAAGCCCTCGGGAATACTGCCATAGATATTCACACCGTCACGGGCGATAATATGGTATTCGTCATTTGAATCATAAGAACCCTTCACAAATACATACGATTTCCTGGTCTCTGGATCGGCTGCTTCATCATTCAGATAGGTGTAAACCGCTGCTGCGTCAATGGCATTCTGTAACTGTCCCTGCCCGAATGGAGATAACCATGATGAACCGTCACCGGCAGTGGCTAACGGCCTGTTCGGTTGTACATACAATACTCGCTGTAATACGGCCAGACACTCGTACGCACCACGTTCCATGCCGACACCATACACACGGGGCTTGGCGGCTAAATCGCTGTCATTCGCCAGTGATACAATCGCTATGGACTTGAAACCGTTCGAACGACGCCAGTATTTGTTATGAGTCTCTGTACATGTGTCCGGATAGATACGGTAGAATACACGGGTACGGTATATCATACTGTCCGCCATGTTCATCGTGCGGATACTCGGATTGATATGGAAATCGCGCGAACGACGATCTGCTGATGTCGTTGCGGATACATTCGGGTTAGAGAAACAAGGACCCTCGAACACATCATTGTTGGCACTAACAAGATTATCGTTGCGGTATGTCTCGTCTCCGTCAACAAAGCAACCCCATACGGCATTATGCGTCATGCGGTCTGCTATACCGGGCTTGGATTTGTTGGTTAACTTGTCCCATTTGTCATTGTTCAACTCCAACTGGGTCAGTGTATCCGAAGCCAAATCATCCATCCATATTAGCGAATTATGAACCTCGCTGTTGTCGGACTTGAGCGTGATGTGACCGTCATTGAGAGCGAAAGTGGAGTTCACTACCACCACATCGTTCGGTACACGGGCTAATTCGTTCTCGCCTTCTACCACATCATAACGCTTTGCATATATCGGAGCTCCCGCATTGGAATGGAACAGACTGTTCGTAATCAATGATGAACCGCCGCCTTGATCTATACGGACTGCAGGAGAACGCATGGTAATCTCACTGGTACGTGAACCGTTGTCCTTGAATATGCAGTTGGATATCGTCAGTTTGGGAAGTGTCACTAACTTTCCGTCAACCTCGGCACTGTCCGGATAGAGAGGACGATTGAAGTTCGGTGTGAAAATACCCGCACCACCCTCATCGACTGTCTCATACTGCCGTTGCCAACGGTAATAGATTGCAGCACCGCCGCGCATTTGCATCATGCCGCCTATATCTGCACCCTCATCTGCACGCGAATCTTTTTTCGAATACGGATTGATGAAGGTGATACCGTCAAATACAACAGGAATAGCAACTTCGTCACGCGATGTCAATTCGCCCATCCAGTTGGCTTGAAGCTGGATACGGGTCATGTCGTTTATCACAAACAGCTGGTTCAACTGGCTCTCATGACCTAAATTCAGCATTTCGATTACAGTCGGGTATGCCTGTGGATCACGCGGAGCGTCCTTCACATCATAACTGTAACCGCCGAGGAATGATATGCTCTTAACTGCATAATCGGTGTCTGCCATCGCACTGTCCGGCAGCAGAGGGGCTATCGAACTGGAACTCAGCACAAACGCACGGCGGTTGTCTATCACATCGGTCGGTGCTATACTCTGGTCCTCACTGCCTAAGAAACATATATACTTGTCATGATTATTATGCGACGACATCAGTATATCTATCGCGCTTTGCAAATCCGTAGTTGGCGTTTCCCATGTCAAACCGTCATGCTTCAGACCCTTTTGGGTTGTCGCTACCCACATGGTATCAACTTCGTTCCCTGACAAATCAAGCTGGACATACTGGTACTCATATACACCCATGTCTATATACGCATCCTCAACACGCAAACGGGGGTTCGGAGATATACGGTACATCTGACCGCTTATGGACTCTTCGCCCGAATTGCGGGTGTAAGTCATATACTGGTCAGTACCGATCGGGATATATGGAGTAACGGTATCTTCGAACTGTGCTATCGTTCGTGCTGCAAGGAAATTGTACATCGCCGTATCGGGTTGGACTACTCCCTCGAATGTCGCAGATGGGCTTCCCTTTATCGGAAGAACATCCTGCTCTGTGGCAGCGGAATTTTCCGCCTTGGCTGCTGCCAGTGCCGCTGCTGCTGTTGGATATTGAGTCGAACCCGTATATTTGGTGATATAGTGCAGAATCGGACGGGTGACACTCTGCTTGAGGTGACCCCAACCCTGATCGGTCGTCAGGTTGATACGTGCCAGTAACCAGTCCGCATTCTGCATATAGCCGTCAATACCGGCTACAAAAGAAGGCTGCTTGAAGTTAGGACCGTCTGATGCGTTGTTGATTCGGTTGATTAGTACATTATTATTACCACGCACATACGTGAACAAATCCGTATAATACTCTTCCCAGTCACCGGTGACATCATTAAGTGTTAGCGGAATCTTTAACCCTCGCGGATCCGTATAGGAACGCTGCTCTTCCCGCGTCAGCATATATCCTTCCTTGTCTGACCGCATGTTCGACGGACCGTATGTCTTGCGATATGAGCAGAAATACAGACCCTCTATTTTATTACCCTGTGCGCGCAACTCCGCAAGTTTGTCTGTCACCGCAATATTGAACGTGTCCGGATAACCCGTTGAAGGATTAACATAGGGGGCTTCCTCACTGGTGCTATACAGCTTGTACAAACTGTCATATTCATGATACAGCCGCTCGTATTTGGCTAACTCCTTGCCGTCATAATGGAATACCGCACTCCGAGACGGCTTATATACCGTAAGGAAAGAGTCAATGGCTGCCTGAGATGGGGCTTCCTTGGACTCCAACTGCTCTATACTCTCTATATTCGCTATTTCGTTTCCCCAGAAAATGGAGTTGAACACATACTGCTTGTCGTCCGCATTAGCGTATTCATTGTTCGGCTTGAAATTATACACCGCAGAGTAGGCTACTGCTTTATTCCGCATAAAATGGCAGTTAGCGGCACGCAGTTTGGCGTTTTCGGCGATAGAGAGGACTCCTCCGAATCCCTGACGAGCATCTGCATTCGGGATGGAATCCGCTCCCTTCACCGCTATCGGATACAAACCCCGTCGAGCCTCATTGTTGTCGAACAGCACATTCACCACGCCGCAATAGGCATTGGCGGCTATACAACCGCCCGCTGACCACGGAATATATTTCTGGTCTTCCTTTGTCATAGGACCTTGGGAATAGTTCTGCGTAAAATGTGAACTATAGACATGAAGACTGCCATTCGAATATATCGCACCGCCATTACCCGCCATGTTGTCCGAGAACTTGCAGTTGCGCACAATTAGAGGTATATTGTGCTTCGCAGGGTCCGTCACATTCGGTATGTCTTGACCCGTTTCGAAACTCTCAGTCCAGTTGCCGTCTATGAAAATGCCACCACCGCGGAAATATGTCTTCGCATGATACGTATGACGATTAATATCGGCGGTATCTACCTGATTGGCATAGCCCCCTGTCACCGTAATACCATCCAATATAATGGCACGCGCCGAAGCGGACAGATTGCATTCCTTGTAATATTCATCTACCTTGTTTACTGGTATTGGATCCGAAAGGAGGGACTCGCCCGATTCCCAATCGGCATTGGGATTGTCAGTCTTGTAACGCAGCGGCTGCGGACCAATCTTCGCCGAGTCGGCATGGACAGTGACGACGTGATAGACGTGTGTGAAATTCTCACCGGACACCACATTACCGGACAATATCGTCTGTCGTTCCAGTTCCCACGGTTCTATAATCGAGTTGAGGTTATAGTCACTCATCGGACGATGACGGTCGTCACGCAGACGGATACTGTCTGACAAAGCATAGTTGATGGTATAACTTCCACCACCGTTTACATTCACACTGACATCAGATCCGTCACCGATTGCGGTATTGGTAAATTTGTCGATATATCCCGCCTGGCCGTAGCTATGTCCCGGCATCTGGGAGTTGATACCGCCGATGACCGTTGTGGCTTCGGGAATAAGGAAAGTATTCGTCCGTACCTCATCCTGCTCACCGTATGCGTTATGATACGGATAATATGTTCCCTGCTCTACATAGACCTCGAAACGCGCATTGCGGTATTTCACAGAGTCTGCCTTGCGTGTTGCTATAATATAGTCAAACGCATCACCTAAACGGTGGAACGGATTGAGCGTACATGAACCCATCTGACGGTACATGTTTGATAAATCATCAGTATTGGTATTGTCCTGTAATGCACGCGCTGCCTCGGAGTTCAGCAAATCCGTATGCATCACATACAAACGCCGCATCACATATTTTTCATTCACATCTACCTCAAAACTTTTGTTCAATGCACGCGCACCCATCTCAATAAAGTCATTGTTCTTGACTACGAACGTGTCTGTCCACGAATAACCGCGGTCTATTCCCGGTATTTCCCATTGGGTACGGCAAACCCCGGCTATATCGGCTGTCTCCAATGTGGGGTACTTGGCACGCGCATTGTTCCATTCTGCATAAGTCATTCCTGAGCGCGAAAGAGTGGACGACATTTCTATCGGGTAGTACTGAATACGGTTGAACGGGTCTCCTTTGTCCCAACGGACACCTTCTGTCTCACTCGCCGAAAGTTCGATATTACCCAAACCTTCCAGACGGCGGGACTCTACACCGCAGTAGGTGAACGGATAATCGGTATTTTCGTTTGAACGGGTAAAGGTTCCCGATACATTCGCGAAGTCATTCGCTGAATTGTGCCATAACACGGATGAGTTCACACGCGCATAAGTGTCCTTGAACCACATACCTCCGGCGGTGGTGTTAGCCGTATTCTCGCATATCGTGGTTGTGAATATTCGCGCCAGCGAATCCGCATTCTGTACTAACGGTGCCTCTATATAGATACCACCTCCGACGTCGGCGGTGTTCTTCTTGATGATCGTACCGCTGACGAGTGCTTGCGGTTTGAGATACAGTCCGCCTCCGTAGTTACCCGCCGTGTTGTTTTTCACCACGCAGTTTCGTATATGTGCATATCCTGTGACTATGGCACCGGCACCTATACGGTCCTCGTCATCGGGCGAGTCGGCATATCCGTCCTCGATAAACAGTCCGTCGAGCACCGCGCGGTGGTCTTCCGCGTCCGAAAGCGAAGAGAATGCGGCTAACTGGTCTCCCTCGTCCATCTTCTTCTCGTTCAGAGCGAAGAGATCGTTGGTGAAGGTAACGACATGGTAGCAGTTACCCTCGGCGCCGGTGTTGGAAGTGATCTTCCCTGAGAGCACGGAGCGGTAACTCAGCGGGTCACGCTCATCTATTATCTTACCGCCATCCTCATGGTAGAACTGACGGGTATAACCTCCCTTGACCTGTACGCCGTGCGGGACGATGAAGGAGTAGTCCAAGGGGTTATCCTCAATAGACGTAATATCGTGCTTGGTAGAGCGTGTAGGTGTGTACCATGCGGCATAATGCTCGCTTGTGGTACAGTTGGTGTTATCGCCCTCCAGCCATACCTCTACCGTCCAATGCCGGTTCGGCATATTGGCGACAAATGCCTTGGGAATTACCTTCCCGTCTGCCGTAGAGTCTCCTCGCGTCTGGTAAATAGACTCGGTCATTAACTTGTATTTATAACGACCCGATGCATCCAACACTTTCTGCAATTTCTGCTGGCAGGCGGCATTATCCGGCGTACGGCCCGAAGCATCACCACCCGGAGAATCATAGGTTATATAGTATATCGCCTTGCCCGGATGGCTTGTCGTATCTGGACGAATATCCTTTGTTCCGTCAAACTCATACGCTCCTATATCTACCTGACAGTCCTGAACACGGTCGGCAAACGCCACATCGTTTTGAGGGAGTTTTGACTCCTTCACGCTCTTGTACACATACTTACCATTGATAGTGCTCTCGCTAAGACCTTTGTGGCGGAGGGCTGTGAAGAGTTCTGCGGAAAACTCCTCGGTACCATGGTTGATACATATAGAATTTTCACGGAGACGGAAATCATTGGTAGCAGCCGCATGCCCCGGCGTATAGACGCCATCCACGAAATCCGCGGCGAAAGGCGTATTATCCGCCGAAGGCGCTACGCCGGAAAGGAAGGTGTTACCCGTACCGTAATTCGTCTTGACGGATTCGCTCCAGTTGTTCACATTCTGATTCGTAGCAGCATTAGGCTGGGCAACCTCCGACTGGATATAGCAATACAGGAACGGGTTCACATCACCTACAGCGGTGGCACGATCACGGATAGCGATGCCGTTATTGCCGTAAACGATAGTGTTGGCAACGAACAAGTTCGGATTGGATGCAGTAGCAAGCGATATGGCACCGCCGCTGAATTGACCGTCTTCTTTCAGGTTGCAGGTATTATAGGCGATGGTGTTATTATAGAATCTTCCTACGCAGAAACCCACACCGCCGGCTGAACCGTAAGAGTAGTTATTCGCAAAGAGGGAGTTGAAACATGTGCCCTCGTACATGAACAGACCTCCCGCAAAAATCTGCTCTTGCGTATTGTTCGTTCCTTTTGAAGATGTGTTATTCAGCACAAAGCATCCTTCTATGGTGGAAGTGGCACCGTCGCAGAACATACCGCCGCCTTTTACACGACCGCAGTAGGCGAAATTATCCACCACCAGACAGTTCCGCAAGTGTCCGCCCTCGTACATATTCACTCCCGCACCGCCGCCATGCGCCATATTCTCATCGGCTAAGAAGCCATGACGGATAGTGAAACCATCCCAGTTCGCCTCATTGTATTCCACATATTGAGGATCCTCCTGTTTGGCTGAAGTAGCCGCTGTACGTTGCTCCTTGGTAGAACCGAACACACGGTCAGTGTGCGCTAAATCGTCCCCATATTTACCCCTGTTATCAACTGACGGATTGCCTACACTACCTGCGCCGTACGTCGGAACACATATATCCGGCATCGTCAGCACGCGCTTGCGAAGAGTCGTACGACGGGTAACTAATTCATAATTTGTCTTCTCGGTCGGATCTGCTACCCTACTTCCCGTGATGGCTTCAGATGTCGTAGTGCCTGTTAGTACATATTGGGGAGTATCTAATTTGCGGTAAAGATGTACATTATCCATCAGCACAGTACGTTTAGGTTCATTTTTATCTACATTTGCGTTGTTTGCCACCGTACCGTCAATGTCTGCATAATCTATATCAAGCATGACAGTCAACTCGCCCTGCACTGGTTGGGTGAAAGAATAGGTATATCTGCGTAGATATTTAGGTGAAGCAGAACTCTTGTATGTAATGGGCTCTGAGACGACTTTGTTTCCCTGTGAATCGAAAATGATGAATGTTACGCCTGACGGATTATTATTGTCGTTATAATAAGCAGCCAAGTCAATCTCTAAAGTGTAGTTGCCGGCCGGCACTTCTTTCATAGTCTGCCACAGATGCACACCGTACAATGTTCCTTTCAGTTCCAATCCGTATTGTGTAGTCCCGATAATAGTACCCTCAGTGTCAACTACATTACGGGTATCGGTAAATCCGAATGAACTGTAATCTAAGTTTTGTTTCTCACGATCAGTATAAACGATTTCCCAACTCTTGTTGAAGTCATTCCTGTTCCAATGATTTGAGAAATTGGTTCCGAAGGACTTGCCGAAATAAGCATAGACAAACCACTGTCCGGCAGGATAGCCTTTGCCAAAATACGACTGACCGATCATGCCGTCTTCACCATAGTTATACTCAGGCTTTTCTTCTGCAATAATTCGTTTGCCACTATTAGTATGTCCTAATCGCTGTCGGTTCTTATCTCCTGTAAAGAGTCCTATTGTACCTCCTGACTCATAGTAGCAATCGGGATACAGCATATAGGTTGATGTTACCTCTTCCTCATCTTGCCAAACATATGTATGTGTAACAGTGCGTGCTATATCCTGTTCGGTTTTAGTGTCAGTGGTAACAGTCATCTTTATATCATCGTCCCAGTATTTCACTATTCAGATGGGTATTGTCTTGTTTGGGATTAACGTCCGAGAGTTGCAGAATGGTCTCATAGTCTGTCGCCTCAAAATCTGCCGCCGGCTTGGATTTAGGGATACTGACCACATCCGACATCAATGCCTGCCGTTCGTTCAGACCCGGCGCGGCATACTTGTTCGTCGGGAACCCGCCCATGACGGTAACGCTGTCACGCATCACATACCCCTTGTAGTCCGTATATTTGCCGGCTCCTACCCATACCTGCACCGTGTTTTCATGGGCCGTCTTATTGGCGGCAGAGGCCTTCTCTACCGCGTATTGCAGACCGCTCACATACCGCTCCCTACGGGCGTTATTTATCCAACCGTTGCTATTACATGCCGCAATGAATGCACCCGCATTGGCGTAGGCTGACGCATTATTCCAGTCCGTGCCGTCATGGTAGGGGGTGGCGCGCCAGAACGAACGCGAAGCACCGCTGATTTCGCCGTACGGATAGCGCGGGTCGTAATCATAACCGGCAGTGAAACCGACTTCCGAGGTACCGGCATTCGTAATTACAGTATTGCTCGTCTCGACGGGCGTGGAGCCGTCCTGGATAATTTCTTCTTCTCCGTCCCGGTCTCCGTCTGTATAGACATTCTTCTCGGTAGTCCAGGTATTGGTGACGGTCGTAGTCGAAGTACCGCCAGTCTTTTTATCCGTAATCCACACTCTTCCCCAGCCGCCGTTGTATTTCTCATTGGTGGTGAGGATCGGGTTACCTTCGCTGTCAAGGACACGGTCGCAAGTAAGCTCCGGGTCTATCTGGTCGCCGTCAGCAAGGGCAGGACCGGCAATATCATTCAGTACATATACCGTATTACCGGCGATGGCGTTGGACCATGAGGAGCCGTCGCGCTTGCCCCTTCCTTCCGGAGTCACATAAATGACATTACCGTATGCAGGCAGATCGGTATTCTCCACCGCACCTATATCGGGAACACCGCCGAATAAGCGCATATTGTTGTCCGTACGGTCATAATTCTCCGCCGCACTATAACCGCTTTCACAAGCCGCATTGACACAGGGGTTAGTAGTCAGCGGCGCATATGATACCGTTCCGCCATATAATGCCCTGTCACCGGAAGGAGATATACCTACATTTCGCGATGGATTTATAAACATCGGATAATCCGGGTCGGAACTGTCTGTACGGGTGAATATCGCCTTGTTGTGTTTGTCGTCCGGAAGGGGTTCTTTCAACGAGGCACCGAATGTATCGGGTACATCGGGAACAAACTCCGATGGGATGGTTTTGCTGAAACCGTTTGTGAAGAATCCCTTGGGTAAATCGGTTGAAAGAAGTTGCAAGCGAAGATCCTTGTCAAACATATTGTATTCGCCGAATACATAGTCCTGTCCGTCAGGGAATACAGACATTACATTGGCTATTTCACCTAAATCGCCACGGTTATCCAAAGGACGGTCGCCGTTACAGAATATCAATGAGTTGTTTACACGGATAAATCCATGTAAAACATGACCGGCGTGAGCCGGATTATTACAGATAATCTGCTGCTTGTCGTCATCTGTATGCTTGTCATCCGCTTTGAACGGATAACCCACATTGTTTACTATATCGCAATGCTCAATCTCTATATACGCACGGCCGTTCGCGGTAATGATACCGTGGTCATTGATCGTGCCGCCCTCACCCTGATAATCGGCTGTGTTGTTACGGATGACGCAGTTCACCATCTTCAGCTCCGCATAGCACGCATCACCGTCACTCCGCAAATGTTCGCCGTTGACATATACCGCGGCTCCCTTCGGAGAACTGCAGTTGGTGATAACGCAGTTACGCAACTGGTTACCGGTCATATGGATACGCCTTTCCTGAGATATGGACGCATTGTTGAGTAGCACACCGCCGCCCGCTGTCGCAGAGTGGCTGTAACTGATATTATGCGTGTTCGCATCGGCAAGCGTAAAACCGTCTACTACCGAGTGTTCCACGTTCACCATCGCAATCACGTGCGCCGAGTTGTTCTCATAACCCCTCGTGCCGCCGATGCCGGTTACGTTGGCTGTAATCGTTGTCACATGGTCACGCGGATTGCGGTTGCTTGTATCCGTCCCTTCCAACTCGGACGCGTAACCGCCATATGCACGCATATGGCTTTCTATACGGACGGCAGCTGTTCGGATATTCTTATCCAGATAGTTGCCCGGACCTGCCGTGTTGATAGTTCCTTGTTTAACTAAAATCTGGACATAGTCATAACGGGTCGGTGTTCCTTTCGCCATACCGTCAACCAATGCCGGGAGCATATAATGGTGACTTCCGCCGGGATCGTCAACAAGGTATTTGCGGAAGAATTGGATAGCCTCGCCCAAGTCGCGTATAGGGTGGTCCCATGAGTACCCTTCCTTGTCTTGATATACAAAATTGCCTTCTGAATCAAATACACCCTTCCGCCCCGGGTCAATGAAAATCGTCGGGATATTTGCACCGCCTGTCCTGCCTTCTACACCTTGGGGGGCTACCAATGCATAGGTCACAGGATCAGAACGACGAACCAATGCACCTAACGTGGATACAGGACGGAACGGATTGGTCACAACACCGTAGTCCGTATGCGCATGCAGTATCCACTGCGATACACCTTGGATGGCGTCCGTCACTTGAACACCCTTTTGGTCTAATGCCGAATAAGATGTCAAATGCCATATACGCGGTCCGGGAATAGAATCTAACTTTTCTCCGCTACCAGCCGTTCAAACACACCCGCACCGTGTAGCGAAGCATCGCTCCAATTGTCAGGATTGACTGTCGGAGCAAAAAAGCACGGGAAATTGTTGGAAGAGCCATATACAGGCAGATTGTGCTTGTCAAGCGAGAATACCACTTCCTTCTGAACTCCTGTCCAGTCGGATATATCGTGGTTCATAAATGCACTATGATAGACGAACACCTTATGACCCGTCGTGTCTACCACCTGACGGACGGATGCAAACTGAATATCATTGTTCGTTCCGCATTTGTTGCCCCAGAATACGGAGTTGTATATCATTCCGCAGTCGCGGATATAGATTCCGCCCGAACGACCATGACGACGCCCGTAATAGGTTACATCAGGACCGATACAGTTGTTTCCTGTCACCGTACAGTGGTTAATCAAACCACCTTCCGCAAGATAGATGGCACCCGCTTCCGCCGCCGCTGTGTTATTGTTGATCACACAGGCGGTCGCATATGGCGAATAGTAACTGATTCCCCTGTCCACCGGATAATCGCTCGGGATATGACCGATAGTCAGACCGCCACCGCAACGCGCTGCACAGTTAGTGATATGGCTGTGGCCTATCGAACCGTCATAGTCAATACATACACCGCCGCCATAACCTTGTACCACACCCACACCGGGGGACTGGCATGTATGAATATAGCAGAATTCCACTACACCGCCACCGTCCAGATAGACTCCGCCGCCACGCATGGTCGCATTGCACTTCTCTACCGTACAATTCCGTAACTCCGAATTGCCTACCATATATACGCCGCCGCCGTACGCCGTATGCTCACGGATGGTTGTACTGCGGGATGACGCATTTCCGTTCCGTATCACACATCCGTCCAATGACGCCGGATACTCTAACGGCCTGAAATGGGATGCAACGCTGTCATTGTCTGTCTCGTATTTGCCGTTCGTTGCAAACCATACAACATGGTACGAACTTGCGGGATACGTCACATTATACCGCCCGCGGATATTATCATAGGCAAACACCACTGGACTCGGTGAGTGGTTGCCGTCCAATATAGTCTTGTATTTGAGATCCCATTGGGCGGCAATATCTTCATCGGATGTGGTACCGCCGTCCATTCTCGCCCAGTTATCTTTTACCAGTTTGTTGTTCACCATCTGGCGGAGGGATGGATGGCTCTCCGGAGAAGCTGGATTAAAACCTCCATATACATGGATACCGTCATATATCTTGAATGACGTATGGAGCATCGAACCGCCCGACGCCTCTGTTGATTCCGTTGGCGAATATTCGCCGGCGGCTATATACACAGAACCCGAAGTCAGATTGTTTGCACGAAGATAGTCGCGCAGGTCATTGATCGCGTCCTGTACTCTGTTTTTGGCGGTCGCCCATGAACGACCGTCATTGTTGAAATCACCGTCCACACGCACATAACGGACGGTATCTGTCTGCCCGAATACACTCGTGCAGACAAGCATTAGTAATAATATGTATAAATAACGTTTCAATTCAATTGGCTATTTTAGTTGCCGTTTCATCCTGTAGGGGACTGTTAAATACAAAATTGCCACGGAGCCACGGCACAAATACATCCGTAGTATCTATCGGTTGCTGTAGCATCAGTTCATACCCGGTTCCTGATGTACCGTTGGTACGCATAACTAATTGCAACGGAAAATAATCTTTTTCACCCTCTACCGTATATGGAATAGTATAGAAATAACTGCGACCTTCCCACCACAGTCCTTCATCGGCAGGAGTGACAATACTGTCAATCGCATAACCGCTGGTGGGCAGATCCGGTAAAGTATTACGCATTGGCATAAAGCAGTATGCCTGCTGATTATACAATCGCCTTACTCCCAAATATGTTAGCCGTACAGCATTGGACGGCGTGGTTTTATCTACTCGCTTTTCCTCTGCCACATTCCACTTCAAATCGACTTTGGCGGCAATATGATAAAGCATCAAGTTAACATGAGGAACTCGCTGCGTAAAGGAACTGAATAATCCGTAATATGCACCCGACACCTCGTAATTATAAGGAGTGGTATAAATATTCTGTATACTCCGCTGTATGTTGATGGATGACGCATCAAAGGTAAGATTTAGGACATCATCCAGATTTTCCAACTCGTCCAAAGGCTTATTGAATGTCAGTCGCTCAGAAGAAGCTATCGCATATACATGTCCCCTGATTTTCTTGTTTGAGAGCATTAAAACTATATTCTCCGTATATCGGTATATACTGTCTCCTGCTGTTTGTAGTGAACCCGCATAAGTCTTTGCTTCCCAGTCGGAAACATCTGTTTCACGTTCTATGGTTTGCCATACCGACCAGTTGCCGTCTTCATCCTTCAATATTATGAAATAGATGTACTTGGATACTAAAAACTGCTCTGACATACCGGGATCACCGATAGCATGATTCTGTGAAGGCATTCGCTTGAATGTCTGTAACTCATTGGTCGGCAGACATATGGATAAAGGCATTACAACCGGTTCTTCGGGTTCATGAATGCCTTTGCAACCCGCAATAAGCACAAGCAGCAACAGCAATATAGTAATATGTTTATATGTCAATTTCGTGATCGCCTCCTTCTTTCCAATCAAGTTCAACGGTTGCACCTACTTCCGAATTGGCACTCGGTTGCAGTTCCCCCTTCTTATTCAGTTTGCATTTGATTATACGCAGTGTACCCGCTTTTAGCGATTCATCCACTGTCAAGGTTGTAGTGGTATGTCTGTTGTCGGATAATGTGGCTGTCGCTTTCACAGTCCACGATTTATCGTCCTGCGTCGGCAATCCGACGGCGGCGAGGCAGAGACGTTGGATTGGTTCCGCAGCGGCTTTTTCCGCGCGCGCACCCGTTCCATTTTTAAATATATCATCCATCTGAATGGCATGCGAACCCGTATATGAAAACACGCTGTCACGCACACTGAAACGGTTGGCGGTGCCTAATACACGCCCGTTCAGGGACACAAGGTCCGGACATTCGGACGGGTCTACAACAAGCGCAACCGCGGCAGTTATCATATACAGATGAACATCGAAGTGCGTCGAACTGTCATTCACATCCATCGGCAAACGGGCTGTGAAAACACCCGTCGCTGCTGAACCGACATCTTCGCTCTCGGTAAGGCGTAGCTCCATCGTACTGGAGTGTTCTCCGCCGAAGAGCTGCACTTGGCGGTTGTCTGCCACATTGGCAAGCGCCAGGTGCATGTAACTCTCCTTCGGTAGATAAATCGTATAACTTGTCCTATTGTCATTAATCTCTTCCTTGATCTCATGCTTGATGACATCCTCTTGTGCCGAATAAAAGCGCAAATCTATATCTTTCGCCTTGTCTGTAAAGATGGGCGATAGCCATTGCTCCAGTGCCTTGCGGACTGGTTGCTCCGCTTCGGACAACAGTTCAGTCTGCAACTGCACACTCATCTCCGTATGCAGTTGCAGCTGATAATTCAACAGCATATCCACGCCGCAATCGCTCAAATCATCATCTATGATGCAGCACGCACTTGCACACACGCAGATAAACAATATGACAAGATACCTTTTCAATTGATTTATTCAAAGTCAATTGTGTATGTATGACCGCTCTGCCATGTCAGATCAACAGAGAATCCGAGTTCCAATTGAGGAGTACGAAGGTCTGGAATCGTATTATACGCCTTCTTCAGATCTGTCAGATTCAATTTGGCAGTTGTCGTATAGTCTTGTTTGAATACATGACCACTGGTCTCTGTTGCTAAAGCGGCTGTCAGTTTGGCTACTACATAGAACTTGCCACCGGCAGGAATTAACTGATTGCCTACACCATAGAAGTCTTTAGTCGTTGTGTTCTGCATTTCTACTGCCATCATGACATCTTGTGTACCGTTCTCAAGCAACAATGTGTAGTTATAGTCGGAATAATCAGTACCCGGCATTGCCTTCATCGTATTCGTATTCATCACATTGTCATATACAGTGTACTCGGTACCTGTTGTTTGTGCGGTGAAGTCAAACTTCACTTGACGCTGACCACCGACAAGAATTGCTGTAACAGGGAAAACTGCAGAGCAATCCACAGCTGTTGCAATACCTTCTGCACTTTCGCTGTTATCTGCCATGGAAGCATTTGACAGTTTAACGGCAACATCCAGACGGGCTACGGCATATTGGATAGGATCTTTGATTGCAACGGCACGGGTCTTCGTATTGACGGAAACAGCATCCGTATGCGCATCAAGGATGGTATTCCAATCGTTGGTATTGTCATACATGGTCTTCTTCGATGTATTGGATGTTTGAATGGTGGAATTCACATAATACCACAATTGTGCCGGATAGGTATAGGTATTAAGTGCAGCCATGCCGACATAATCACAATTTTCAAACTTTTGAGCTGAAGCATTCCATTTGATATCTACGGAACCAACCGGTAGATTGAACTCTTGCGGGAATTGATCCAACGCGGCAATCAGTTCTACCTCATCTGAAGCATTTACAGTAGCATAAGTAGCATTGTCAATCGCAGTCTTGATGGCTGTAGCAATCGGGGATGTCAGAGGCTTAAGAGATTTGTTCAGGTCTGTCAGTACACGCTCTACCTCAAAAGATGAAAGACCATGCTTGGATGAATAGGTGTCAAACATTGCTTTCATCGCTGCATTGTCGGCATCTGTATATTCGCACCATTTCTTGGTTCCGTCTGACGCTGTTGCAACACTTGTCAGATAAGCAATCAGTTTGCCACCGTTGGCAGACTCTACTGTCGGAGCAGTAGCATCGGTAATAATCTGTTCAAGGTCAAACGTGAAATTAGACGGATTGTCATTGGTCAAATTGGCTGCAATTAGACTTCCCGCTTCAAACTTTGAACCGCTTTTGGCGGATTTGGCGTAGAACAGGAATGAACCTGTACTCAAACATCGTCATAAACTTTGGCACTTGACGGCTTGTCGATATCAGCTTTTGCAACATCTTCTACAAGGGAAATGTTTGCACCAAGACGGGCATCTGATCCGTCAATAGCAGACTGCTTTGCGAATGGTACAAGCGTAATACCTGTCATGCCTTGGAACTCTGACTTACCTGAAACTTGGGCTGTAGTTGAAGGCATACGGCGTACATCCTTCGACAGCTGATTCGGAAAAGCAATAGCGAACTCGGTTTTAACTACTTCGCCATTGTAATCTCCCTCAACTTCACTGCTGCATCCTGTCAATGCAACAGCACTTGCCAGCATTGCTGCGCAAGCAAATAATGAAAATTTCTTCATTTTGTTAAACATTTTGTTTTTGGTTAATAATTGGGGTAACTTCATTGCGACAAGGTTTTTTTCTTCATAAAAGCCTTTTCACTATGATTTTTTTGTTTCTAATCTATACTATGATTTTTTTGTTTCTAATCTATTCTTTTGGTTTGACATATACCGTTATGCAACCAAGGTTACGCAGTTGCCTCCTGTATTGTCTGCGGATATAACGGTACGTGTCACCGCCATACAGCTTCTTGATCATCGCCTCGCGTTTGTCCAAATCAGGCTCGTTGTCAATGATATCAAGCACTTCGTCACGCTCCGCGAAGGAATCGTTCGCAAAGTAGTACCGCATCTCTGCCCAGCTCTCACCACCGTTGCATACCGCAAATACACTGTCGTTGATTTCCGGATACCTGCCTTGGATAAACTCTTTCATTGCGGCTGCACGTCCGCCCGCAAGCTTCGTATTGTATGCCAACTTGCCGTCGAACGATGCGAAGCCCACAATCTGGATATGCGTTATCTCAAGCGTCGAATCTGCTAATGCGTCGCCTACCAAATATGCGATACTGTCTAACATCTTCGCGTTCTCAAAGAAGTTGCGGTCAAGTATGGTCACATTCGTCTCGAAGTGCAGGAATACATTACGCGGATCGCTGTTCAACGCCGTATTGATATCATATGGCACATACTCACTGTCATCGCGGAATACACCGGCACGCAGTTTCTTCATCGCCTCGCTCTTCACGTCTAAGCCTTTCTTCGCAAGTACGGTATCTACTGTCTGCTTGATTACCGTGTCACGGACAACTACAACCACCGTATCCGCCACAGGCTCGGCTATAACGGTATCGTGTACTAACGACAGTATCGTATCCGTTACATCAACCAACTCGGGTTCGTCACTGTCTTCGCACTCACAACGCTTCTGCAACGACAACTTGTCGCCGCCGAGCGGTATCACAATGTTAATGCCGACCTTCGGAAGCGCAAACCATGCCTTGTTCCGTTCGCTCAACGCTTTTCCGCAATGCTCGCACTCTAACCGGTCAAACCATGTATGACCCGCATCAACACCCGCTTCCAATTCGATACTGAAATGGGGCGATATGGCAAAATGCCAACCGCCGCTCACACCGAACATAATCGCATCACCCTGATAACGGTTCTCCTTGACCTGCTTGTACATCCAGCTCACCGGCCAGGCATTACCCGCCACATTATAGTGGGCATAAGCGACATTGGCGGACACAAATCCGCGGTTATATACATTGCAGAACCAATACCGAGGTGCAACCCACGCCGATACATGACGCCATTTCGGGAAAGTCTCATCCTTCAGCGGGAACGGATTGAATGCCGCACCGACTTCCATCGACCAGTGCTTGGCAAGACGGAACTCCAACTCAAGGTTCGGAGTCAGAATAGCATCGTAAAGAAGATTGTTCTTCAGTGCCACTACCTCCGTCCGTGCGGAATCGTAGGCTTCATTGTGGCGGGATATGGTATCCGTCCTATAATTATATAAGGTGTCTATATGAGATGAGAACAACGTATCTACACGCAAACGTACTACCGTATCCGGCCGTTCTGTCACTACCGTATCCGAAACAACACCAGCTCATAGTCCGCAGGGGCTGCACAAACAGAATTGCCAACCCAACCGAAACAGACAAGAAATATCAGGAATAACATACGGCTACGCATTCCGCATATCACGCGCTCATGTCTTTCGCTTAATACACGTTCATGTTTTTCGCTGAATACACGTTCACGCTGTTCGTTTAATACACGTTCACATTTTTCGCTGAATAAACGTTCACGTTTTTTATTTAAAACACGCTCGCGCTTTTCGCTGAACATACGTTTACGCTTACCGCCGTACAAATAATTACGACCGAAAATCGTACTCACAACACTATTTGCACCATTCACAATCATCGTAACTTATTGATTTACAATGATTTACCCCCACCCCGCAAGACTTTTGGCAAAGAAAAAACGAGGTTTCGGGTCGAAAATTGTGCAAATTACATCTTTTTGAGCAATTATGCAAATTTTTTAATAGAAAAATTGATTTTTTTTATGAAAAACGTTAATTTCTTTATTTTTGACACCTCCACTTGCCATAATTTCCACTAAAACTCCCCTTTTCCCCTCATACTTCCTTTCTACCCCTATTCCACCGTCCGTTCTACCCCTATTCCATCTTCCCTTCTACCCCTTTTCACCCCCATTCTACCCCTTCCATTCCACCATCCGTAACTCTCTGATACTCAGTACCCCTTATCGCACTATTATTGCACTATTCTCGCAGTATTCTTGCACTATTCTTGCACCATTATTGCACTATTCCCGAAACGGATTCGACAAATTGACGGCTGACCTAACCAAGTCACCCTGCGTTTTCATACTTTCCGCTCATGTCTCAGCAGATAAAAGGTGCAAAAAAAAGAGCGACCCGAAGGTCGCTCTCTAACTCAAATAATAGACATTATTTGTCATCGTGCGCATGCAACTGTTGAACGTATTTCGCATGTTGCATCTTGACACGTTTGATTTCGCTCGGCTTGTCGAATTGTTGACGACGACGAAGCTCTTTAATCACACCGGTCTTATCGAATTTGCGTTTGAATTTCTTAATCGCGCGCTCGATGTTCTCGCCTTCTTTTACGGGTACTACGATCATTGCATACACCTCCTTCTTGGGTTACTCTCCGGGCAGTCAGCCTGTTACGAGTGGATAGCGGATGTTTAAGTCTTCCGCTTGACCTTTACATAATAATTCTTTTGGAGTTACCAACTGTACCCAGAGCCGGGGTCGAACCGGCACGGATTGCTCCACTGGTGTTTGAGACCAGCGCGTCTACCGATTCCGCCATCTGGGCTTTTTGTACAACATTTCAAAATTATGCTTTCGCGAAAAAGCGTGCAAAAGTACTATATTTATTTCGTTCCCACAAATTTTTACACGATTTTTGTGCATTTTTATACCAAAATTAGAAAAAATATCACTTTTTTGCATTTTTTTTCGAAAATATTTTGCCGGTTCAAAAAAAAGCAGTACCTTTGCACCCGCTTTTGAAAAAAGAGTGATCTTTAACAAAACACTTCCCCGTTAGGGGTTCGATGAGAAACCAAGCACATGTGCTGTTTCGAAGTCGAAGAGGAGCAACTGTGGCGACCATACGAGTTACGTAGTAACAAAGTCGTCGCAAACAAGTTGCGACGAAGGTGCGGTAGTTCAGTTGGTTAGAATACCGGCCTGTCACGCCGTAGGTCGCGAGTTCGAGTCTCGTCCGCACCGCAAAAAAGACATCCGTTTGGGTGTCTTTTTCTGTGTATTTACCAAGCTACAACTGTGCCTATTGGAGAATCCAAAAGCGTGATTTTCTGTTGGTCGGCAATGTCATGCGCTACGCTGTCCGGCTCGTCCCATGGGTGCATGGCAAGGGCGAACTTGTCATGGTGAACTGTAAATGTCCGCTTGGGTCTGAGGTCTGCAATGACCTTGCCTAAATCATCTGGAGTAGTGTGTATATACTTCCAGTTGTCATTATACTGCCCGTTTTCAAGGAAGGCAAGGTCAACTTCGCCGAAACGATCCCTGATGTCCCTGAAGCGTCCGTCATAGCCGCCGTCTCCGCCGATATACACTTTTCTGCCGGCACATTCCACCATGAACGAAGCCCACAAAGTCTGATTCCGTCCGAACAGACGGTTGGAGAAATGGCGCGATGGAAGGCAGGTTATTGCCATCGGCAACTTCGATGTCGCCGGCGATGATTGGTCATACCAGTCCATTTCCGTTATCCGCGAACTGTCATATCCCCACAGACGCAGATAGGACGCAATACCCAGCGGACAAACGACATGCCCCACCCGATCACGTATATCCCGCAGCGTGCCGTAATCCATATGATCCCAATGCTCGTGCGTGATGATTAGAAGGTCTACGTCGGGCAAATCGGCGGGATGGTATATATCCGTTCCCGGGAACGGTTTCATCATGACGGATGAGGGGAACTCCGTTGTCAGGACAGGGTCCACCAGCACACGGTTTGAACCGATAGAAAACATATAGGATGAATGTCCGAACCACACAAGCCAGTCACTGTCGGGGGAAAGTGCCTTAAGGTCTGTTTTGACAGCGGCAACCGGCTGGGCAGGAACACGGTTGGTCTGACGTGACGAAAGCATCGCCCGCATCGCTTTGAACATATTGGTGTTGCCTGTAAACTGAGGCGTAGGAACCTGATTGCAGAACTGCCCGTTTCGCCGGTTAGGTGATTGCATCAGCAATTGACGGTCTTGCGAACGGTATAGTCCGAAAGCCGGATGCGACAAGACTGCCCAAACGGCAATACCCGTCAACAAGAAGATACATGAAACAACCAATACCGTCTTCATGTGCATGACTATCTCTGCAAATTGTTAATCAGATTATCCAATGCCGGTATCATCGCCGCAAAGGTTTCTTCGTCGGTCGGTGACGCCGCTATATCCTTGCGGATACAGGCGGGAATATTGACCGCCTGCTCATACAAAGCGCGACCTTTTTCGGTCAGAGAAACAATACGCTGTCTCATATCTTTTTCTCCGCGTTTACGGTCAATCAAGCCGGTTTTCTCCATACGTTGCAGAAGCGGCGTAACGGTATTTGTATCCAGCATCAGCCGCTTGGCAATGTCATTCACCGGCTGTTTGTCCTGCTCCCATAATACCAACAATACAAGGTACTGGGGATATGTTATTCCCAGAGGCTCAAAATACGGATAATACGCCTTCATAACAAGGCGGGCGGCAGTATATAGCCGGAAGCACAATTGGTTGTCTAATTTCAGTTGGTTATTTTGCATTTATGGTTTGTTTGGTAAATGTACGCAGGTCGTCCAAGTCTTTGGCATCGGGATGTCCGGCGTGTAACGGTCCCATGGCACCGCGGCAGGTAAAGGACTCTGCAGCTACATTAAAGCCTGACTCCTCAAATATTTTGCGGATCTGCGGTACCGGCGAATCAAGAATAGCGCAGGAGCCGAAGCAAACCACTTTCTTCACCTTTTTGGGGTCGAGTGTGCGGGCGAACTCCTTCACGCAGCTGTTCACCTTCGCAAGGAAAATACCCGCGCCTACAAAGAGAATGTCCACTTCCTCTGTCAGCGGTGTTTCTACACTCTCGGGCTTCACGCCCAGTACTTCGCCGACCACCTGAGCCATCTGCTCCGAGTGTCCGAACTTGCTGTAATAACGAATTGCGTATTTCATAACATATACTTTATTTATTGACCATTTCTTCCACTTCCTCGCGGTGTTCCCAGAGGGCGCAGCCGCCGGAGTGTTCGCCGCCCACGAGGTACACGGCACGCAGTTTCTTGAAGAGCGGCGATTGCAATGCGCCCTTAACGCCAAGGGTCAGCACGTTACTGTCGCTGTACGGCGAGAACGGACAGGGTTCGGCATTGCCGTCCGGCGCGATATGGAAGAAGCCGCGACCGCCTGCCAGACAACCGCCCATGTGCTTCTCGTCGCCCGGGAAGGAGATGATGATAATATCGTCGTACCGCTCGCGCTGGTGCGCCTGAACGCTCTCCATCATATCCAAATCCTCCTCGCCGAACGCCAAATGTTCCGTGTCCGGTTCGGTAGGTACGTACTCTACATAGATGATGAGTTTGCAGCCCAGCTCGCGCAGATGGTCCACATACTCATCCGAGGTGACGAGGGCGAAGTTCTCGGTAGTCACAGTGATACTCACGCCGAAGAAAAGATCCTCTTTGTGCAACTCCTCAACCGACATCATGGCGCGTTTGTAGATGCCCTTGCCGCGGCGTGTGTCCGTGCCATGCTCCGCGCCCTCGATACTGATGACCGGGATAAGATTCAGGTGCTCTTTGAGAAAGGCAATGTACGAAGGACCGATGAGGGTACCATTGGTGAAGATAGGGAAAATCATATTTTCCACTTTCGCCACCTCCTCCAGAATGTCCTTGCGCATCATCGGTTCGCCGCCTGCCAGCAGGGCGAAGTTGATACCTAATTCCGATGCCTCTTCAAATATCCCGCGCCATTGCTCAGGCGTCAGCGTCGGACGGGTACTCTTGCCGGGGTTGTCGGCAATGCCATTAGCACGGGCGTAACAGCCTTTGCAGGAGAGGTTGCACTCCGTCGAGATGGAACAGATGAGGAACGGTGGTACGTCCACGCCGCTCTCTTTGGCTACTGCCTTACGGCGCGACTCCGACTTGATAAACGTGTTCTGCAGCCGGAAGACGGTCTTCGCCTCACGCGGATTGCTCAGTACGTTGCGGTACGCCTTTGCCATGATTCTCTGTATGGCGGAAGACATATAGCCTTGTAAGTTGATTTCGGACATAAAGGTATTTACGATTTGACGATGAACACTTTTCCGATGTACGATTTATTTATTATCAAGGGTTGATTTTGATTACTTGTACGGAAGGCGTTTGCAGGCGGACGGAGAGCCAGTCTTCCATCCGTTCCAGTTCTTCCTTGCCAAGCGGATGGGAATGAGGCGTGTGCTGTTTCTCGATCAGCACCACCAGCACCGCAGAGTCCGCACGCGCCAGTGTGACGTTCTCGATACCGGGCCATTGCGCCTGCAGTTCGGCACTGATCTGTGCAGAGGGGAGAACGAGTGCCTCATAAGCATCCAGCTGCTGTCTGAGCGAACGGATAGAGTCCTCCCTCTGGCGCAACTGCGCCTCTGTGGAAGCCAGCCAGTCGCGCATGATCTCACGTTCATTCAAGCGGCGGACCTCTATCGTCGCATCATCGGCAAAAAGGATCTGCGCATGCGAGATACCATGTTTTTCCGCGTTGGCGTACAGCTGCGCGCGGGCTTCGGTGCTCAGTGCCTCCCCTGCAAGCCGCAGCGTGAGGGTATAGGGTTTGACGGACATATCCGTGCTGTAATCGTAGATATAGGTGCCTTCTATGGCTTGGTTCTCCTTGACGAAACGACGTGCCTCGGTGGTGAAGCGGTTCTCGCGAACGATGCTGTAGGCAGAGAAGAAACTGGGTACCAACACGACAATAATCAGCAGCGTGTAACTGATAATCCGGCGGTAGGATATGCCATCCTTCTCCACCGCCTGCGGGAAATGCAGGTATTTGACGGCAAGGACAGTAGCCAGCGCGATAAAGATACAGTTGATAAAGAAGAGATACAACGCTCCGCCGGCATAATGCCAGTTGAGGTTCGCTATACCATAGCCCACGGTGCAGAGCGGCGGCATCAGTGCCGTAGCGATTGCCACGCCGGAGAGTACCGTTCCCTTCTCCTTCCGCGAGAGTTCCAAAATGCCGGCTATACCGCCGAAGAAAGCAATCAGCACGTCATAGACGGAAGGATCGGTTCGTGCCAGCAGTTCGGTCGGGTTGTCGGTCTCCAGAGGCGTAGCCAGAAAATACAGCGTCGAAGCCAAAAGGCTGATAACAAACATGATACCAAGGTTCTTGAGCGACGCCAGAAGCAAGTCCGTGTCGTTCGTCCCCAAGCCCAGCCCGAAACCGATAATCGGACTCATGAGCGGCGAGATAAGCATCGCACCGATGATAACCGGTATGGAGTTGACGTTTAGTCCGACCGAAGCAATGACGATAGCCACAAAGAGAATGTAGATGTTCGGTCCGCGGAATGGGATGTTGCTGCGGATATTGGCACTTGCCGCCTGCACATCCGTGTAGTCAGTCAGGCTGAGACGTTCGCGCATGAAGCGTTTTGCCCGTTTGGTAAATTCCGAATAGGTCATATTTCTGATTTTGGGTGCAAAGGTACTGCTTTTTTTTCAACTATGCAAGAAGATAGTGATTTTTGGTTACTTCTTTGTATACTTGGCTTTGACGATTTCGTAGGAGTTCTTCGTCAGTTCGCGCAGCAAAGTATCTTCGGCGGCGTTGGCATCCACGCCTATCCAGTATTTGAACGGCAAGTTGAACGGCTTGCCG
>CAJOKE010000036.1 GCA_905235225.1 Paludibacteraceae bacterium | reverse complement strand
GTAACGGTGATGATTGCCGTACCACGCCCTACAGCAGTTACTAAACCGCTTGCGCTTACAGATGCAATATCTGCATTATCAGATTCATAAGTCACCTCTCCGTCATAGTCATCTTCGGTAGTAGCGCTGATTTGGAAGGTCTCGGAAGTAGAGGCATCCAAAGTCGTTTCTGTGACGTCGATGGATAGTTCAGATGGAGTCTTGGACGCATCTTTCCAGAAATAGACGTTGTCCACTGCAAATGTAGAGCAGGTAACACCATCGGCAAACTTAAATTGGTAAATATGTGAGAATTCCAATCCGCTGAATGCTGGATCATCTAATGAAATATCAAAAGAGTTCCATTGTTGGCCTGTCAGCGATAGAGTTTTATATTTTGAGTCATCAGTCACCAAATCGCCTCCTCCTTTAATCGGATATAATTTCACGGAGCCATCTTGATACGCCCAAATATCTATATGCAAATATTCATAGGAGGAAACATTAACATTACCACTTGATACTTCCCATCCAAGATAGTTAAAATTGGAATAAAGCATATAATGATCCGTTGAGATTGTCTTATCTTCTTTAGTGGTTGTTTGACCCCAACCTTCTAAATATCCCCACGTAGGGCTAACGGTATAGGCATCGGAATATATAGCAAATACATTTGCAGAGGCTTTGTCAGGTGTTGGTGCCGCCTCATCGGGTTCGGATAGTAGTGTAACGGGGGTATCGCCACCGCTACCACTCGGAATAGTGTACTGGAATTGAGACGATCCATTTCCACCACCATTATAATCAAATTGGAAATAGATAGTCAACGCAGTACCTGCCGTATAGGAGGAAGAACTCCATTGTTTTGAGGTAAAATCACCTGCATATGCCCCATTAATGTTAATCTTCGGTACAAGGCCAACAATTTTGTCAAAATTAGTCGTAGCATAGTCAATTGTAATGGTTAATGTACCATCATTATACTCTACTAAATAATTTACGGAATAATCAAACTCTGTTCGATTGTCATTTGAACCAATGCCATCTAACCAAACATTTGTGACGTGGCCTACAACTTGACCTGTCCACTCTTGTGCAAATCCCATCACACTTGCACAGAGGAGTGCAAAGAGAAAAGAAAACTTTTTCATGATATAAGATATTTATAAATTTGTAGTCAATGATTGACATTTTGTAAGCAAAGCGGCGTTTTTTGTGACAAATTGTTATTTAGAGACGGCAGGTAAGTGGCAGGTAAGTGGCTGCTCTTTGAGCCGTAAGTAAGAAATAACAAAATGCAAACGAAAAGCGGTGTTTTACTTACAAAATGTAATTTTGTTAATTATTAACCCATGTGAGATATTTCATTAGTTAATTTATCCAACGAGAGACATTTATTTAGAGAGTTGCTGTCCTGTAGTTGAATAACGGATACCGTTTTTAATCAGTACTATTTGTCCGTTCTCCACGACTTTGAGAGCAGGAGTGAGGGAAGTCACATTATCAATCGCCTCATCGGGATTTTCAGGATCGGGATTCTCGGGGTCAGGGTTTTCCGGGTCGGGGTTCTCGGGGTCGGGGTTCTGGGGATCGGTTTGATCCTCGGTGCAGTTTTGACCAACGGTATAAGAGATACGTTCGGTAAAGCAAACATGGTTAGCGTATGCGAGTTTGACGAGGAAGTTAATTTCCGAACCAGTTTCAACATTAGCAAGGCTATATGAAGCCGTTTGTCCGAAGAACTCCATGGCTTTGTCCCCGCCGTCGAGTACACCGTCCTTAAAGAAGAATATATACGGAGCCGCCATACCCTCGATGTAATCGAGATATTTGACTTCTATATCAACGCCTTTGTCCGTTGTGGTGCAGGTCCATTCATAGCCATTTATGAAGGGATTAGCGGCAGCGGCGTCATGCTCGGTATAGAAAGCGTCCACTTCGGTGCTTTTGCCTTTGCATGAACCAATGACAGTAGGCTGCTCAGACTGGTCGCAGTTAGATCCGACGATGTATTTGACGCGTTCGGTAAAGAACACCTGCCCGTCCACGTATGCCATATGGCAGAGGAAGACACAGGCGTCACCGTCCTTGTAGCCGGTAAGCGTATGTGTAGCAGTACGAGTAGGCTCATCCCAACCGGTCATAGGTATAGGATTACCTATAAGGACTCCGTTACCGTCAAACGTAAAGAGATAAGGAGCAGCGAGACCGACGAACTCATCGAGGATAGTGTATGTAATTTTAACACCTTCCGCCGTTGTTTCAGCCTGCCACGTGTAACCTTTGTCAAACTGTTTGAGTGCTTTATTGTTAGCAGAAGTGTAGTGACCGTCAGTAGCGGTACCACTACCAGAACATACCGCCCAAGCGGATGTCATCACCGTGAAGGAGATGAGAGTAAGGAATAGTTTTTTCATATCGGTAATTATTTAATAGTTGTTCCTAATATATTATAAAGGTGTCCGTTGCGCTCGATAAGCACTGCGCCGTTGACAAGGACCTTACGTGAAGGAGCATTGTCGAGGGTCGTGCTTTCAAGAGCCTGCTGACCATTTGCTTTATAGAAGTAGATATTGTCGATAAACAACGCTTTGCCATCGGCAGATGGGTTGAAGAACTTGAACTGGAAGACAGCAGTCCAGTCAATCTGCGCCGCAGCCATAGAAGAGAGTTCAATATCGGCAGAGGTCCATTCGTTCTGTTTGAGGTTAACGACGGCTTCGCCCTCATGTCCGGCACTGATCGGTGTGATGCTGACCTTGGTCAAGTCGGTAGAGTAGAAGTCGGCATGCAAGTGTGTCATGCCTCCGGCATTGACGTTAGCGGAAAGTTCCCATCCCAAGTAATTGAAATTAGAAGCGAAGCATACTTTGTCCCCTTCCGCCAGCGAGCCGAAAGTAACGACAGTACTCTGTCCCCCTCCGCCGATACCAAATGTGGGGCATGCGGGTATAGCGTCAGAGAAGATGATGACGACCACCTCTTTGTCAGTCAAGTCGGGAGCCGGAGCCGGAGCCGGAGCCGCCACTGTTTTCGCCTTAACAGAAACGGGGTCTGTCGCATTGTTTTTATCGTCCTTGGCGATAACGGACAGATTATATTCGGTACCGGGCAGGAGGTCAGAAACGGTAATATTCACTTTGGCACCGCTTGCACCGCCGGCAGTAGCAACCTCTTTGTCGCCATCAAGAACGACATAGTTGATTACGCCCATGTTGTCCGTAGCAGAAACGGAGAGCGTTGCGGTGAAGTAGGTTGTAGCAGCGACTTCGGCAGTCAGGTTCTCGGGTTTGACATCATCGACTATTTCGGTAGTGCGATAGAAGTAAGCGTTCCCCATCCAGAGGGTCAGGTTAGCCGCGTTATCAATCTTGACCTGATAAATATTGGTCCAGTCGGTAATGGCAGTATATTCGGATTTAGCAATATCGATGCTGTTCCACTGCTGTCCTTTGAGGTTGACGGTAACGCCTTGTTCTTCGCCACCCCAAATCGGCACGATGCGGACAGAGGCATCGTTCTCAACCCAGAAATCGAAGTGCAGCATTTCCATAAGTGCGCAGTTGAGTGCGAAGTCAACGAGTCCGAAGTAACCGCCGCCAGCCAAAATATACTTTTTGCCAAATTGTTCGTCAGAAGCAACAGTACCAGACCCCCATTCGCCAAAACCGCAGTCAGCTTTGTATGTAGGAGAATAGATAGCTTTGACTTGTGCAGCAGGCCATTTAGGAGCCGGTGCAGCTGCACCCGGTTCAGTCACATGCGAATCGGTAGTGAAGGTAACGAGTTTGTTGTTTTCGGATTCATTATTGCCGCGGTCAACAACTGTGATAGAGAAGTTATATTCAGTATTGCCTTCCAAACCGTTGACGGTAATCTTTCCGTCTTCGGCAACAATCTTTTTATCAATCTTATTAGCAGCGTCCACGACATGGAAGTAGGCTATTTCGCCATTATCGGTAGCCTCAACGGCGATGACTGCGAAATTATATCCTTTGCTATCCAAAGCAGCACTAACCATGACGGGAGCCTGTTGGTCGTCTTTGTCCATCCATTCGGAGCCGAATACCCGTATTTCGCGAATACGGATGCACTGGTTGTTCGATTTAGTGAGCGAATGGATTCGCAGATAACGTGCGGGAGCATTGACCTCTGTAAATACGGCTTTGTTAGCGGAAGCCGTAGCGACAGTAGCCATTGTATTCCATGCTTCATCATTGGCTTCGTCCGCCTCGGCGGGTGCATCCAACAGACCTTGTATAATATACTTGGTTGAGAAATCACCACCCCAAATGACTTCAACGCCGGTCAGGTCATATTTGTCACCGAGGTCGATATAAAGCCATTCTTTATCGGCAGGCTGGTCAGCCCAAGTGACCCAGAGGGTGTTTTCGTCACCGTCAACGGTTTTGCCTGAAAGTTCGCCCTGATTTTCGGGTTCATAGCCTGCTTTAACGGTTTTTCCGACAGCGAGGTTATCGCTTGGCACACAATAGACCGTAATATTGTTTGTAACAGAACCGGAAGAAGCGGTAATAGTAGCGGCACCGAGTTTGGCAGGAGTGAATACACCGTCCTTCAATGTCCCGGCATCAGCGGGAGTAACGGAGTAAGCAATCGTTGCGGACATGGTCTTGTTGAGTTGGTCTTTAGCCGTAGCGGTAATGGTGACATTCTCACCGATTTTAGCGTAATTGGCAGAAGCGGAGAGAACAATTTTAGTGAGGACAGGGTCGCCAAGGCATTTGCCGCCATATGAATATTCGAACGAAAGAGTCGGCCATGCGTTGCCGTCTTTGCTGGTAGCATATTCGATAATATCATTGACATAAATCTTCGTACCTTGTGCAAGTGATTTTCCTTCCTTAAGCGAAAGGGTGATAGTGGCAGAGCCACCGCAAGCCAAGTCAAAGTATGTCGCGGCATCTTCTTTCGAGTCGCCGATTTTGAACTTGTCGAGATTAATACCATTTCCGCGGAAATGTGTTGCTTCTTCGGCACCGCCGAGTGTTTCGGAAATAGTGATGACGACCGATCCGGCATCATCTGTTTCCCACGTGAAAGCAGCTTCGGTATTACCGGAACTCATAACCTGACCGCAATACTCGGATTGCAGATCGGCAGCAAATGATGTCACGCCTGCGAAGAGACATGCAATAAAGAAGGAAAGTTTTTTCATGGTACAAATAAATTGGTTACTACACTAATAATAATGGAATGAGCGGAGTAATCAGCTCCACTCATCCTATACGATTATTTAATCTGTGAACCGGCAGCATTGTAGCGAACGCCGTTTTTGATGATAACGAGTTGTCCGTTTTCGATAAGCTTAACGGCTTTGGGGGCAGCCTCGATATTGTCCACAGCAGTAGCAGTGCCGTCAGCATAATAGACGGTGAATGTATATGTTACATCCTGGCAAACGAGAGTGAACTCCGTTTCCTGTGCAGTGAAAGCAGAGAGGTGGGGGAAGAATCCGGCACCCTCGAACTCATACTGTCCTTCAGCGAGAGAGCAAGCACCAAATACAGCGGAAGGCATGGCTATATGAATGACAGGAGTTTCGCCTCTTAATTGCAGGTTGTTAATAAATCCACCGGCACCGCCTGTGAGTTCCGGAGTAACAACGGCTTTGTACTTCTCATTATAAGCACCACCGCCGGCACCATCACCAAGCCAAGCAACGGAACTCCAGTCAACAGCAGCGAAAGAGACAAGACTTGCACACAAGAGTGCGGATAAAAAGAATAATTTTTTCATAATACAATAAATTTAGAGGGTTAATATTTATTTATGACGCAAAAGCGTTATGCCTTATTAAAATTCGTTGCAAAGTTAGTACATTTTTTCGGGATACGCAAGCCCAAAAAGATGTTTTAGGGCATAAAAGTACGTATAAGTACGTATAAGTACGGATGATATTATTGATTATCAACGAGATAAGCAAAAACATGGTCAAAAAAAAAGTACGAGAAAAGTGAAGTGAAAAAATATGTAAATTAAACAAAAAAAGGCAATATTTTTTGGATAAACCAAAAATTATGTGTACTTTTGCACGGTCAAACAACAAGTTATATGAAAAAGTATCTATTTGTATTATCGTGCGTGATTATGTGCAGCACGTGCATGCGAGCGATGTCGACGTTAGATTCACTACTGACATTGTATGAATCAGAGGTA
This sequence comes from Paludibacteraceae bacterium, assembly GCA_905235225.1. Classification (GTDB taxonomy): domain Bacteria; phylum Bacteroidota; class Bacteroidia; order Bacteroidales; family Paludibacteraceae; genus Colicola. The sequence continues at coordinate 28,006 of CAJOKE010000036.1, read as the reverse complement.
TCCAAATCCGCCGCGTATCTTGAAGAACACCAGCAATATATTGATTCGCTGCGCAGCATACACCCGATGACCAAAGCGATTCGGATACAAATAGCCCAAGAATACCAATATTACCAAAGCGACAGTGCCCGGGTGTGGTATTTGCAGTTAGTGAATGCCGAAGAGCCATATCGGACACAGGCGTATATCGGTTTGGTGCAATTAGCGTCATCCATCGGCAAGTATGCCGACGGGATGGTATTACTGCCGGAAATAGGTAATCCGAGCGACAGTCTGCGTGTAGAGTGGCTGGAAGCAGTATGGCGTTTGCACACAGAAGCCGCTGCATCCACGGGAATAGTTCAATTGCGGGAAGAGTTACTACAAAAAGCAAATGTCTATTATGAAGAGTTGCTGCAAGAGATGGACAAGCAGGCACCCCACTCCAACGCAATCCGCTTGCGCCGTGCATTTTTGCGTGCAATAGATAACGATGACATAGGTACTGCGCTGCGTATCAACGACAGTATATTATCGCGTTTGACGAAATGGTCGCACCGCTATGCCATAGAAGCATACAGCCGTTCGGACCTATATGAACGGTCAGGGAATAAGCGGAAACGAATAGAGTGGCTGACGCGCTCCGGCATAGCGGATGTGCGTTGCGGTATCACTGATAACGGTTCGTCGTGGTTAGTCGCCAATGAGTGTTATGAGTCGGGCGATTTAGACAGGGCGTATGTATTCAGTGATTATTCACTGACGAACGCTTCTTTTTTTAACGCCCCCACCCGATTTATCCAGACCTATGCGTTAGGGCATACTATAGGTAGCAGTTACGAACAGGAACTACGGCATTACACAGTGATGCTGACAATCGCCATCATTGCGCTGGTGGTATTACTTGTCATACTGGTAGCAGGAACGCTGTATTCGCTGATTCAGAACAAGCGTCTGCATACCCTGAACAACGAGATGCAGGAGATGAACGAGCAGTTGCGCGCCATCAACAAACAACTGAAAGAAACCGATAAAGTGAAGGAACAGTACATATGCCGGTATTTAGAAGTTTATAGCGATTACATCCGGCGGTTAACCACGATGGCGCGCAAAGCGGGAGAAAAAGACCCGAGTGCATTCATGGATCGCGAGATGGATAGTTTCTACCGGTCTTTTGATGATACATTTCTGTCGCTATACGGCACTTTTGTCCAAGACTTCAACGCCCTGCTACGACCGGAAGCCCGCATTACGCCGAAACCCGGTGAGCGGATGACCATAGAGATGCGTATTTTTGCGCTGATTCTGTTAGGCATCACGAGCAGTGCGAAGATAGCAGAACTGCTATGCTACAGCCCCAACACAATCAGCAATTACCGTGTAAAAATCAAGAACGGGGCAATAGGCGACAGAGACCGTTTTGAAGAACGGGTGCAGCAGATAGGGGGACGATAAACAGGAAACAGGAATCCTATATCAGTCGTCGTTGAGATGCGGGAAGATGTATTGGTCGTGCCAAGAAGTGAATGACAGCCGAAGCGGGAGCAGGAATTTCTTCAGTTTATTCCATCCCTGAGGAGCAGGATCTGGAACAATATGGGAAGCGACCAGTTCAAAAGTATTGGCATCCACCGCATAATAACGCGAGTCCGTAGCCGTATAGAGAGTAATCGTCCAATGTTTGAGGTCACCGACGATGGTAACCGGCATGGAGTCGGGATCATATTTTAATATTTTCTCATTTACAATGTTGTCATTTATCGGGTCATTCGATGCGCCGATATGAGCGACCGTAGCATTAGAACGGACGGCAAAGAGGCGATGGTCAGCCGTGACAAAGAGTCCGATCAAGGCGCGGTTGGCAGGCTCAAGGGTGAAGACCTTTATGATTTGAACATTACCAATTTGGTCATTTAACTGTATTTCACGAACAAAAGGTGCGCCCTTCACCATTTTGAGCTGGAAAAGGCGGTTGTTTTGGTCGGTGAGCAAGAAGCCGTTATCATAATCCTTACGCGGCGAGCCGTTTCCCCAGATCAGATTAACGGGGAACGTGAAGCCGTGCTTTTCCAATTCACGCGAGAAGGATATAGATTTGGCCTTAAGGATTTCGTTGGTTTTGCAGTCAATGAACTCCAGCCCGTTATGAGTGAGGCGGAATACATCGGGCGGCAGCACAAGGTCCACGTTGCCGGATTGGGACTCAAACATCGTATATAAGCCGATTGACGGGCGGTTGAGCTGCTTGGGCGAGGTCTTGAAATGGAAGGCATTCTGCTGAATGAGTTTGGGTGTAACAGCAATCCCGCCGATTGTATCGGGAAGCCGCCCTTCGGCAAGGAGCTGGCGGAAAGCAAACAACGGAAGCAAGGAGTCCGCTTCATGTTTGGTAAACTTGTTTCCCTTGAAATCGTGAAAATGCTGAACGCCGTTCTGCGATTCCATACAAATGAAATCGTTGTCCAAGAACGAATAGAGTACAAACGGCGGGCGTGTAGCGTCGGGTGCAAGCAACTGAACAAACGCGGGCAGCAGCCAAAGCACCATCAACACGGCGAGAGCAATGATCAGATATTTGATATTTTTCATAGACCTTTTCCAGTTTTGAAGCGATAAATACTATAGAACGGCAGCAATCCACAAAGGACAGTGAGCAAGCCCAAAAGCGGCAGAAAGCGGTTATATACTTCGGGTTGCGGTGTCAAAAAGAACAGTGCCAACAAAGGAACAGCGACCGCCATCTCAGCCACACGCATCCGCCAGACAGGTTCGAGAATGATCCACGAAACCAAGAGATATGCCATCAATCCTGCGATATGCCATGTGAGCATAGTCAGGAGCGTGTGCCTGATCAGTTCAGCAGGGAGCCAGAGCGATTCCACCGCCCATAGCAGAGCCAGATCGGCAACGGAAACGACAGCGAGAACAGCCACCCCATAGAGCAACATCAGCCCTATACTCTGCGTATAAGGAACGGGGAGGTGGAGGGTTAATTTGATGCGTTTGAGCTGCATTTCGGGCAACCACTGCACAACCGCCAGACATATGGCGGAGAGCATAGGCAGGAACTGCATAAGATTGACGAAAATCATATCACGGCCGATCATAGTGGCGATTGTTTCCACGGCACCGGATGTCGCCATTGTACTGCGCAACGCCAAAAGGAGATAAATAACCACGCCCACAGCAGCCACGAAAATGAGACAGGCAGCAAGACGGGTTTTCAGCCACTCCTTAATAAATATAGCTTTAATCATAGTATTCAAAGTTCAAAAAAGGGAATTAATATTTGCCAGTCAATTCGATAAAAGTATCCTCGAGCGTCATGGCAGGAGTGATCAGCTCCGAAACAGGGCATTGTTTGAGGATTTTGCCATAATCCATGATGATACAATCATCGACGAGACGCTCCAAATCCTGAATGATGTGCGAAGTGAGGAAAACGGTTTTCCCCTTCGCCTTGCAGAAATCACGCAGGTATTCCACAAAAAGCCGCCTGTAGCCGGGGTCGAGACCGAGGGAGAAGTCATCCAAGATAAGCAGTTCGGGGTCCTGCGCCATAAGCAATCCGAGTGCGACCTGGGACCGCTGTCCATTAGACATCTGGCTGAGGTGCTGGTAGTCCTTGACACGAAGCAGGCGCATAAGGTCATAGTAGGCATCCTTGTTCCAGCGGGGATAAAAAGGAGCATAGAAACGCTCGATTTGCTCGATGGTCATGAAGGGGTACTGAACATGTCCTTCCAAGAGCAGTCCGATGCGCTGTCTGACCTCTGCCGGCATAGTACGGGAGTCATATCCCAAAAGGCGGCATGTGCCACTATGGGGCTGGATGAAGCCGGATAGGATGTTGATGGTAGTGGTCTTGCCCGTTCCATTTTTGCCAAGCAATCCGAGAATACGCCCCTTGGGAACGGAGAAGGATAAGTCTTTGTAAATCAACCGTTTTCCGTAATAGTGCGTTACGTGGTCGTACTCAATCATGGGAATATCCGAATCAGTCATATACCGTTTATTCAATTAGACTGCAAAGGTACAAAAAAAAGTTGGAAGTTCAAAACGGAAAGCAAATAATTAGCAAATTTTAATATTGATTCTGAGGGTTTTCATTTATAGACAGGCTGCATGTTCATTATACATCTGCCGTTTCCGTTGAATTTATTGTAGTATGGTTATTGTATGGTTATTGTATGGTTATTGTATGGTTATTGTATGGTTATTGTATGGTTATTGTATGGTTATTGTATGGTTAAGGCAGGGAAGAAGGAGAGGGATTTCTGAAAGATTTCCGAAAGATTTCCGGAAGATTTCCGGAAGATTTCTGACATTTGAGTTATATGAGCGATATTTTTCGGAAAATGTTGTATAATTGAAAAAAAAGCAGTAAATTTGCAGCGTGAAACGGTTGAAGGTCATAATCGCAGCCATAGCAGGCATGGCATTAGTCACGGCGCAAGGCGCGTCGGGACAGAATACTCAAGAAGCAGTGCTTGACTCGGCGCAACAGGCGTTACTGGACAGTCTGGACCGGCTGTTTGTATTAGAGGAAGTGGTTGTGACGGCCGAGGAGAGTCTAACCAAGAGCAGTGCATCGATTGTGAACAAAGATGCGATGACGCACTTGCAGCCCTCGTCGTTTACGGACATTGTCAGCATGCTGCCCGGTGCCAACACCAAGGATCCCAATCTAACGAATGCGAATACGATCAAGCTGCGGGAAGCCGATAACGGGAGCAGTGACGATGCCTATGCGACTTCATCATTAGGCACAGGGTTTGTGATAGACGGTGCGCCCGTTTCAACAGATGCGAACATGCAATACGTACAAGGGGCAAGCAGCAGCGAAGACGCTTCGCGGCAAGTAGTGAACAAAGGCGTAGATATGCGCACCATTTCAACCGATGACATTGAGAAAGTGGAGATAATCCGCGGTATTGCTTCAGCAGAGTACGGTGATGTGACTTCCGGGGTTGTGCGGATAGAACGCACCATGAAACCTACTCCGTGGAAGGCGAGATTCAAGGCAGACGGTTTCTCCAAACTATTCTATGTCGGAAAGGGTGTAGGTTGGCGTGACAACAAGACGGTTCTAAACGTGGGAGTCGATTACTTGAATGCCAAGAACGACCCTACTAATACATTGGAAAACTACCAACGAATCACCGGTTCTGTGCGGTTGTTGAATGAATGGACGAAGAACGGGCACCGTGTACGCTGGCAGACGAACATAGATTATACCGGCAGTATAGACAATGAAAAAACGGACCCTGACATACACTTTAACAAAGAAGATTCGTACAAGAGCGAATATCATAAGATAGGCTGGTCGAACACGCTGAACTGGAAGGAACAGACGCAGAGTTGGTGGTCAGCGCAACTGACGACGAACATAGCGTACTCCATCGACCGAATCAGCCAAACGCGGCTGGTTCAGTTAACCACGCCTATTCAACCGGCCATAGACAATATGGAAGAGGGGAACCGCGATGTGGGGCTTCTGCCCTACCGATATGTAGCGCACCATGAGGTGGACGGTCGTCCGCTGAATGTGTTTGTACGCCCCAAAGCCAACTTCTTTTTCGAGACATGGATTATCAAGCACAAAGCAGCCGCCGGAATAGAATGGAAGTTTGACAAGAATTTCGGAAGAGGTCAAGTATATGACCTAACGCGCCCACTGAATTACAATTCCAATTTACGTCCTCGAGCCTATTACGACATACCGGCGACTAACCAGTTAGCATGGTATATACAAGACAATATGACCTTTACGTTTGAGCGTGTATTCAGTCATTTGGATATAGAGATCGGGCTTCGGGGAGCTTCGCTACTGGGATTGGACAAGGAATATACGATGCGCGGGAAATGCTATCTGGATCCGCGTGCGAATGTGAGTCTGAGTATACCGGTAGATGGCGGTGAACTCCATATAGCCGGTGCCGTCGGTCAACACACCAAGATGCCCACCCTGCTTCAACTGTACCCCAACCTTATCTACGAGGATTTGAAAGCCCCGGAGATACATGTGTCCCCGTCAGACAGCACGATGAACATATACACGCATATCATCAATGCCGCCAACCATGAGCTGCAAGCAGCGCGGAACTTCAAGTGGGAAGTGCGATTCGGCGGAGACATCAAGAAGCACAAGTTCTCCATCACGTATTTCCGCGAAAGGATGCAGGACGGTTTCCGCCAGTGGAAGAACTGTATTGCATACACGTATCCCATTATCAATGAGGGAGTAAGGAATGAGTACACGAAACTAATAACCTACAGCATGACCACGAACGGCAGCCGTATCAGCAAACAAGGCGTAGAGTGGCAATACCAAAGTCCCCGAATCAAAGCAATCCGCACGCGCTTCACCGTCAACGGGGCATGGCTGCGCACCGTGTATGAAAACTCGCAAGCGATGTTCTCCACCGACAAACTAACACAAACCATCGGCAATACCGCCATCAAAGACCTATATGTCGGTTATTATAACTGGCAGGACGGAACGATCCGCGAAAACCTAAACACGAATATCATTGCGGATGTCCACTTGCCTAAAATCGGGCTGACTGTCAGTGCGACACTGGAACTGAATATATATACCAGTTCGCAAACGCTTTATAAAGACGGAACGCCTATAGCCTACATGGACACATCGGGAGAACTAAAGACGTATACGGAAGCCGACAAGACAGACCCATATCTGCAATGGCTTGTATTCCGATACAACGAGGATATGTTCCGGCGCAAGACAGTGCCGTTTGCGGGCTACCTGAACCTGCGTGTACAAAAAAGTATCACCAAGTACGCCAATGTTGCACTCTTTGTGAACAAACTACTGGATTACCTGCCAGATTATGAAATGGACGGCATAACAATACATCGGAGCGCGAGTCCGTATTTCGGTATGGAAGTAAACCTAACTATATAAAAAAAGTGCAGGAAACTGCACTTTTTTATTTATTCTTTCCACGCAGGAGATTAATGTCGCCACTAAGCTGATAAATGCCCAAGTAGGATTCATCGGCATTGGTTTTGCCCTTTTCATAAGCCTGCCGCGTATGGTATCCGGCATTCGGGTCGGCGTCCGTTCCCATCGCTCGAATGACATAGTAATATGCCCCTTCGGCAGCAGGGCGGTTACCAATCATGCCATCCCAGCCTTTGGCGGGATCGGTTGACTCGTAAACCAGTTTTCCCCACCGGTTATACACCCAAATATGGTACTCGCGCAAAGAGCGGTACAACACACGGAACTCATCATTCTGCCCATCTCCATTAGGTGTAAAGACATTCGGCACCATCAGTTGCGACTCAGGCACGGAAATGTCAACCTGCGTAGAATCGCGTTCACAATCGCCATCGTCAGGATCCTGACAGGGGCAGAAGCGGTTCATGACATAACTGACCACGCGATATTGCCCGGGATTGCTAAAGGTGTAGCGCATGTTCTCATCCGAACGTGTCGCCAACAATTGCGAACCACGGTACACGCGCCAGTCAAAGAACTCGACAGCAGGGGTCGGATGAGACTCAAAAAAAATCTCCAGAGGCGCTGATCCAGTCAGCGTAGCGGCATCAGTAGGACGGTCGACCTCATTGGATTTGGCACCGGCTTCGCCTCTGACGGTGGTTGTGGAGACGAGGTGCGATGAGACGGCAACCGGCTCGATTACATCCGATACGACTGAATCGACAGCCAGTTGCAAAGCTTCGCGCCACTCATCATCAAAGCGAACGGCATATGTAGTAGTTCCATAAACAGCGGGCAGGTGCATTTTGTTGAGCGACAAAGCAAACGACTGCACGGCAGCGGAATCCTGCCAAGACTCCCCGGACCAACTGAGATTAGTATATGCGAGCGAACAGTGACGGGGCATAACCGCCTGCAAGCCAAAAGTATCCGTATAAGTCATAGGCGGAATATGCCCTTGCAGCTGCACGACCGTTTCGCGGCAACGAGGCAGCACATCCACTTTGCTAATCGCGGGCGAATACTGATCCAAACGGAAAATGTAGTACACACCAAGGAAGTTACCGTCCTTACGCACAAGAACCCCTTCACCGGATTCAGGATAAATTTCATCCACATCAGACTGGATAAGTTCCTTGTCCGAAGTACGATACCAATCCACATTGCCGAGTTTAGACTTCAGATGGGGCTCTTCTGCGAAGACAAAAGCGGTGTCGTTATTATTCGTCACAAGCAGAGCCGTTCCGACGCACTCAATATGCTGTGCCGCCAAAGGCAGCACAGCGAGAAATGCCATTACAAGGAAAGTATGTCGGCAGAACGAGTTCATTTATTGACTTGAAAGCGTGTATCGCCGTTTTGGAAGAATGCCACAATCTGCCTGGCGGCAGCTATACCGGCATTGATGTTCGCCTCAGCGGTCTGCGCACCCATTTTTTTAGGTGTAGCAAAATAACGTCCTTCGAAGAGCGTTTTGAATTTAGCGTCCGCCACAGGCATAATGTCGGTAACGTATTTGAGGTCAGTACGTTCCTGCATAAGCATAATAAGTTCATCCTCATTAATAACCTCCTTGCGGGCAGTATTAACGAGCAACCCGCCTTTCGGCATCAAGCCGACCAAGGCACGGCCAATGCTGTTCTTTGTCTCAGCAGTAGCAGGAATATGCAGGCTGACCACATCACAGGTTTTGTACAACTCTTCAGCAGAATGCACAGGTTTGACCCCAGCAGCCGTCATCGCCTCATCAGGGCAGTAGGCATCATAAGCGTAACAGTCCATGCCAAAGCCTTGGGCGACACGCGCTACGTTGCGTCCGACATTACCGAAAGCATGGATACCAAGTTTTTTGCCTTTGAGTTCCGTGCCGGATGTACCATTGTAGAAATTACGTACCGCAAAGACCATGAGACCGAGTGCCAATTCGGCAACAGCGTTACTGTTTTGTCCCGGAGTGTTCATAGCGACAACGCTGTGAGCGGTGGCAGCAGCCAAGTCGATATTGTCATAACCGGCACCGGCACGAACAACAATCTTCAGCTGTTTGGCGGCATCCAGTACCTCAGCGTCCACCATATCCGAACGGATAATAAGCGCATTAGCATCGGCAACTGCGTCAAGCAATTGCTGTTTGTCAGTATATTTCTCAAGGAGAGCGAGTTCATATCCTGCGCCCTCAACCACCTCGCGAATGCCGTCCACAGCCACTTTCGCAAAGGGTTTTTCCGTTGCAATCAAGACCTTCATATCAATGTAATTTTTCGTATTCGTTAATGCAATCAACCAAAGCCTGCACGCCCTCCAGATCCATGGCATTGTAGCAGGACGCACGGAAACCACCTACGAGACGATGTCCTTTGATACCCACCATGCCGCGCTCGGTAGCGAATTTGAAGAAGTCATCCTGCAGTTCTGCATACTCAGGTTTAAGTACAAAGCAGATGTTCATGCGGCTGCGATCCTCTTTCTTGAGGATGGTCGGCGTAAAGAGTTTAGCATTGTCAAGGCAATTATAGAGCAATTCTGCTTTTGCTTTATTGCGCTCTTCAATCCATTTGACACCGCCGTTCGCCTTGAGCCAGCGAAGTGTCAGCACAGCAGTATAAACCGGCAGAACAGGAGGCGTATTGAACATCGAACCACCGTCAATATGCGTCTGGTAGTTGAGCATTGTCGGGATATATCGGCTGACATGTCCAAGGCAAGACTCCTTAATAATAACAAAGGTTACGCCTGCAGGGGCGAGATTCTTCTGCGCGCCGCCATAGATAATATCGTATTGGCTGACATCAACCGGACGGCTGAGGGTATCGGAAGACATATCTGCGACCAAACGCACGTTTCCTTTTTTCTTATAAATCTCCGCCAACTTGGCGTCATTGATTTCCGTACCGAAAATGGTGTTATTGGTGGTGATGTGGAAATAATCCGCATCCTGCGGGATTTCATAATCCGTGGGGATGTCAGTAGTGCTTGCCGCCACCTCAACCGTTTCACCGAAACCTTTAGCCTCTTTGAGTGCTTTTTTTGACCAGACACCCGTATTGAGGTATGCCGCTTTATGCTCCAAGAGATTATACGGAACCATGCAGAATTGTGTGCTTGCGCCACCGCCAAGGAAAATCACGCGGTATCCTTCAGGAACGCCGAGCAGTTCCTTCATCAAAGCCTCAGCTTCATCCATAACGGGTTGGAAATACTTGGCGCGGTGAGAAATTTCGAGAATAGAAAGTCCCTCACCCTGGAAGTCAATGACGGCTTCCGCTGTTTGTTTAATCACTTCTTGCGGCAGGATACTGGGTCCTGCATTAAAATTATATTTCTTCATGATTGAAGGTATATTAAATAAGGTTGTTCATATTATAAATTTTGCGGTTCCACTCCGACTGGCGATATTGAGGAACGATGCGGCGGAAGGACGATACAGGACGGTTATAATAGAGGTTTAGAGCCATGGCAACAGCAGCCATATCGTTATCTTCTGCATTCTTTTTCGGCAATAATTCAGGCGGCACAGGTTTTCCGGCTTTGCGCATACGCTCAGCCAAGTCAGCGTTAAACTGCTCTTTCGCCTGACCGGATTTGAACTCGCGGTATTGTTTTTCGTGCATAGCGAACTCAAACAACTCCTCATCATCCTGTCCGCGCTCCCAACCAAGTTCTTCCATCTCTTTGATGAACCGTGGCAGTTCGTTCGGATAAAGAGCCTGCGGGTCGCCGGTGTAGAACTCAAAGCCTTTTTCCTTGGCAAGTTCAACAATCTCGGGAGCCAATTCGCCGGGGAGTTTGCCGGATTTACCAAGAATCATCCCCCACATTGCAGGATCCATGCGGGTAAACGGTTTCTCGTCCATGGACTTCGAATAGAGATTCATCAAGGCAGCATTTTTAACGTACTGGCTAAATGGTGTGACAAGGCACGGAGTACCAAGCATCGGCCAAATACGCTGTACTTCGTCAAACAATTCCACCAGCAATTCGTCCTCGGACAATTCATGTTGACCTTTTTTCCGCAAGTTAGCGTTGATAGCCGCATGCATGCCTTTGAGGTCCGCCATCAAGCTACCCATCATTCCACCCGGGAGACCACAGCCAACGAGAAGACTGGTCATGAGGCTATTTTTCGGATCAATCCAATAGCCCAAGAAATCGTCCATGAAAGACTGCGTGAGACTACGCGCCTCCATATACGCCTTCATATTAATGTCCTTCACCAAGAAGCCTGCATCTTTGAGCATTTGCTGAACCGTGATTACATCCGGATGCACTTTTCCCCAACTAAGCGGCTCCATAGCAACGTCCAGCACATCACAACCGGCCTTAGCGACCTCCAACATAGAAGCAATCGAGAAGCCCGGACCACAGTGTCCATGATATTGAATGACAATATGAGGATGTTTCTCTTTGATTGCGGCAACGATTTTGCCCAGACTTACAGGACGACCAATACCCGCCATATCCTTGAGGCAAATCTCCTGCGCGCCACCTTCAATAAGCTGTTCCGCAAGGTTAACATAATAGTCCACGGTGTGAACCTTGCTATGTGTGATACACATTGTAGCCTGAGCAGTCATGCCGGCTTGCTTCGCCCATTTGATGGAAGGAATAATATTACGAGGGTCATTGAGACCACAGAAAATACGGGTAATATCCGTCCCCTGTGCATGTTTAACCTTGTACATCAACTGCCGAACGTCAGCAGGTACCGGATTCATACGCAGTGCGTTCAAGCCGCGATCCAGCATATGGGTTTTAATCCCAGCCTCATTAAAGGGTTTGGTAAAAGTCCGAACAGCGAGGTTGGGATTTTCGCCATACAGCAGATTAACTTGCTCGCTGGCACCGCCATTAGTCTCGACACGGTCAAAACAGCCCATGTCGATAATCACAGGTGCGATTTTAGCCAACTGGTCTCTACGAGGGACATACTTACCGCTCGACTGCCACATGTCGCGGTAAACGAGCGAGAATTGAACTTCTTTTTTTGCCATTATATTGTGTATTTTATATTCAAATCAAACGATTACGGTAATAGCGTGGTATGCAATCAACCCCGCTATAATAAGTTTCACTATTGTGCCGGATAACAATCCGACAAAACTGCCCCACCCCGCGCGAATAGCGTCTTTGGAAGGTTTGCCGCCGAGCAGTTCAAACACAACGGCACCGACAAAAGGTCCGATAACAATTCCCCACGGACCGAGGAAAAGGCCTGCAATCAACCCAACAATACTACCCCAGACTCCCCATTTACTACCGCCATAGCGTTTTGTACCCCAAACAGGGATTACATAATCCAGCACAGTGACCAAAACAGTCAGCAGCCCATATACAATGAGCATTGTATTGGAAACTTCATCCCCATTATCCGAAAACCGCAGGAGTACCAAAGCCAAATAAGAAAGCGGAACGCCGGGCAATGCGGGTAAGACACATCCCACAATGCCGGCGATCAAGAATAATATTGCGAATATGACTAACGCTGTGGACATTAGGACATCTATCGCACTCAGACCAGATTAGCGAACGCGCTCGCAATAGCTGCCGTCACGTGTATCAACACGGATAATTTCGCCCTCATTGATAAACAGAGGCACGCGAATCTCAGCACCCGTTTCCAATTTAGCCGGTTTAAGCGTATTGGTAGCGGTATCCCCTTTGAGTCCGGGTTCGGTATAAGCCACCTGCAGTTCGACCTTGGTCGGAAGTTCGGCAAACAGAACCGTCTCGGTAGAAGCGTCAGAAACGACATCGCAAACAAAGCCCTCTTTAAGGTAATCAACGCCAGTAATAAGGTCATGAGCGATAGGAATCTGCTCATAGGTTTCCTGATTCATGAAGATGTAGTCATTACCCTCTTTATAGAGATATTGGTAGGGGCGACGCTCTACGCGGACATCCTCAAGTTTCTCACCGATATTGAAGCGGCGTTCCAAAACACGGCCATCGACAACATCCTTAAATTTAACACGCATAATGGTGTTACCTTTTCCGGGTTTTACATGCAGGAATTCGATTACGAAATACAAACGACCGTCCATACGGATGCACACGCCGTTCTTAATGTCTTGTGAGTTTATCATACATTTATTTATTTAGTTTTACAGAAATCTTTCAAATCAGCGTGCAAAATTACATTATTTTTTCGAAATACGCAAATAAGAGAGGAAAAAACTTGCATATTTACAAAAAAAGCAGTACTTTTGCAGCAAAATTAAACATACCATGAAAGATTTTTTTGGAACCTTTGACATTTGGCAGGTGCTGTCATCGTTTATTTTTCTGATTGCCATTATCGATCCATTCGGCAATATACCTATAACCATATCATTAGAGGAGAAGGGTGTTAAGATTCATCCCGCCCGCGTTTGTTTAGCCAGTCTGATTATATTGTATGGATTTTTATTTGCCGGAGAGTGGATACTCAAGCTATTCGGTGTGCAAATCGAGTACTTCGCCATTGCCGGTGGTTTTATCATATTTCTAATGGCATTGGAGATGATTCTGGATGTTACGATTTTCCAAACAGGAGAATTGGGGGGAAGCGGTTCGATTGTACCTTTGGCCTTCCCGATGTATGCCGGGCCGGGTGCATTTACCGCATTACTGTCTATTACGGCAGAGTACTCCATAGCCAGTCTGTGCGTGTCACTATTCCTATGTATTTTAGTATTATACCTTGTGCTAATCGGCACTAACTGGCTAACCAAGTATCTCGGGCAGACGGCACTATACATTATCCGCAAATTTTTCGGAATCATTGTCCTTGCCATAGCATGTAAGCTGATGTTCGGCAACCTGGCAACTATTTTCTAAGGGAAATCAATAAAGTTAATCATATGAAAGCGATCAATGAAATGAAGATTGCGTTGGCTTCAGACCACGCAGGTTATAATCTCAAACAGGATGTAATGGCCTATCTGCGCGACCAAGGCGCAGAATTAAAGGACTTCGGATGCTATTCCACCGAGAGTTGCGATTATCCTGATTTTGCGCATCCAATGGCAGCCGCGGTAGAAAACGGCGAGTTTGATTACGGAATCACCATATGCTCTACCGGTAATGGCATCTGCATGACCGCCAACAAGCATCAGGGCATCCGTGCAGCATTGTGCTGGGATGTACCATTAGCAGATTTGGCGCGCCGCCACAACAACGCCAATGTACTCGGTTTGCCTGCGAATTTCGTCAGCAAAGAAAAGGCACTGGCAATGGTCAACCAATTTTTCACCACGGATTTTGAAGGCGGTCGCCACGAACGCCGTATCAACAAAATCCCTGTAGCATAGTATCGGCGGTTTAGCCATGCGCAAACTGCTGAATATATTACGTGCCGAATGGTCATACGCACTATCCCGTTTCGGGGTGGTGCGTGTGCGTCATATGCCGACCTTTGTCTCTGTAGAGCCTGCAAATTTCTGCCAACTCGGCTGTCCTGAATGTCCGGTTGGTATCAAAAACACGTCATCAGGAGCGACTCAGCGAGAGTTATTGTCTTCAGATCAATTCAAACAAATCTTAGACCAAGTCAAAAACAGCGTTCATACGATGCAGTTTTACTTTCAGGGCGAGCCGCTGCTGAACAATGAATTACCAGACATGATCAGAGCCGCTTCCAAAGCAGGTATATACACTATCATATCAACCAATGCGCTGGCAGTTACGCCTTTACTGGCAGAGCGTCTAATGCAATCGGGATTGAGCCGGATAATAGTATCCATAGACGGTCTATCTGAAGAAAGCTATAGTGCCTACCGAATAGGCGGCAGTTTGCATAAAGCATTAAACGGATTAATCACATTGCGCCAAGCAAAAGAGGCAACAGGCAGCCGCACGCATATTGAATTACAAATGCTGCGATTACGAAGCAACGAACACGAATGGTCGGCGGTAAAGCGCAGATACCGCAAAATGGGTGCAGATTCGTTAACCTTCAAGACGGCACAATTAAATAACTATGAACACGGACACCCGCTAATGCCCAGCAACGAGAAATATTCCCGTTACGCAAAAGGGGCAAACGGTAATTACTATCCGAAACGCCGTCCGAGGAACTACTGCAGGCGGCTTTGGACAGGATGCGTTATCACTGTCACGGGTGAGGTTTTACCCTGCTGTTATGACAAATCCGGTCAATATTCTTTCGGCAACATACATTCCGCTTCTTTGAGCGAAATATGGCATAGCGAAAAAGCAGACCGCTTCCGGAGTATGATTCTCCAAAAGCAGTCCAAACCATTCATATGCACGAACTGTGAGCCGTAACGGTTTTATACCGCATTACGGAGACGGATTGTATCAGCCTTATTGATTTTTTTCTCTGCCAATTCGCGTGTAACGACGAAGGTATTGTCCATATTCTTAGCAGACGGGACCTCGAACATAATATCCATCATTATCGTTTCCGTCAGGCTGCGCAACCCACGTGCGCCAAGGCGAAATTCCATAGCCTTATCAACGATATAGTCCAAAGCGGCGTCATCAAAAACGAGTTTTATGCCATCCATAGCCAGAAGTTTCTGATACTGTTTAGTAATGGCATTCTTCGGCTGAACCAAGATGCTCCTCAAGGCGTCGCGCCCAAGAGGCTCCAAATATGTCAGAATAGGCAAACGCCCGACAATTTCCGGAATCAAGCCAAATGACTTGAGATCCTGCGGTGCAATATATTTCAACAAGTTCTTTTTGTCAATGGATTGTGTAGCCTGTGCGGCATCGAAGCCGACGACTTGTGTATTCAACCGTTGCGCAATCTTACGTTCAATACCATCAAATGCTCCGCCACAAATAAAGAGGATGTTTTGTGTATTGACATGAATAAACTCCTGGTCGGGGTGTTTTCGCCCTCCTTGCGGCGGTACATTCACAACGCTGCCTTCCAAAAGTTTAAGCAGTCCCTGCTGAACCCCCTCGCCACTTACGTCGCGGGTAATGCTCGGATTATCGGATTTACGGGCGATTTTATCTATTTCGTCAATAAAAACAATGCCTTTTTCCGCTTTTTTCACATCGTAATCAGCTTCCTGTAGCAAGCGAACGAGCAGGGACTCAACATCTTCCCCCACATAACCGGCCTCAGTCAGGACGGTGGCATCGACGATTGTGAAAGGCACAGAAAGCATTTTCGCTATTGTCCGAGCCATCAGCGTTTTACCCGTTCCGGTAGAACCAACCATGATGATGTTGGATTTCTCAATCTCAACGCCATCATCTTTGGGCTGCAGGATACGTTTGTAATGATTATATACCGCCACAGAGAGGAAACGCTTTGCCTCATCCTGTCCAATGACATATTCATCCAAGAAAGATTTTATATCAGCCGGTTTGGGCAGTGTTTTCAAATCCAGACCATTATTCTGCTGAGCATTCTCCTGTTTGGCACGCATATCCTGCACCATCATGTGACCCGTTTCCACACATTCGTCACAGATAAATGCGCCACCCTCGCCCGCAAAAAGATTGTGCATCGGACGCCCGCAGAAAGAACATAAATCCTGTTTTTTAGCCATTATCTTTTATCAAACACTTTGTCAATCATTTTATATTCCAATGCTTCCTGCGCCGTCATCCAGTGATCGCGGTCAGCGTCCTGCCGGATACGCTCAATGTCCTGTCCCGTATGATCGGCAATAATCTGATAGAGTTCGTCCTTGAGTTTAAGGATTTCGCGCGCCGTAATTTCTATATCGGAAGCCTGTCCCTGGATTCCGCCAAGCGGTTGGTGAATCATGACACGGCTATGCGGCAAAGCGGCACGTTGTCCGTCTGCGCCAGCAACGAGCAGAACCGCGCCCATTGACGCGGCCAAGCCGGTACAAATTGTTTTTACCTGACAACGGGTGAACTGCATAGTGTCATATATGCCGAGTCCGGCATAGACCGAGCCGCCGGGAGTATTAAGATAAATGCTGATGTCACGGTCTGAGTCCACCGAGTCCAAATACAACAACTGCGCCTGAATAACATTAGCGGTATAATCATTGATTTCAGTACCGAGGAAGATAATACGATCCATCATCAAGCGCGAGAACACATCCATTTGGGTGACATTAAGCTGACGTTCTTCCAAGATGGACGGACTGATATAATTATCTTTAAAGTTTGCCTGCTGTGCTGCCTGCAAAGTTTTCTCGACGTGCATGGAATTCAACCCTTGCGACACAACAAATTTCAGAAAATCGTTTTGCATAATAAATATATTATTAAGGTGTGGGTAAAATAAGGAGTCGAGCCAAAGTCCCGACTCCTTAATATTATATATTTAGCCAAAGGCTATTATTTTTTTGCCAGTTTTTTCTCACGACGTCGTTGTTGTGCCTGCTGAATTTCGTAAGCGATATGCGGAGCGATGCACAAGCTGGAGAAAGTACCAACAATGACACCGAGGAGCAAAGCGAATACGAATCCGCGAATAGTCTCACCGCCGAAGCAGAAGATAGCCAACAATACCACGAAGGTGGACATAGAGGTTGAGAAGGTACGGCTTAACGTAGCATTAAGTGCGTCATTGATATTGACAGCTCCGTCACGTTTCGGGTAGAGGGTATTGTATTCACGAACGCGGTCAAAAATAACCACGGTATCGTTGATA
The DNA here is from genome assembly GCA_905235225.1 of Paludibacteraceae bacterium. GTDB lineage: Bacteria > Bacteroidota > Bacteroidia > Bacteroidales > Paludibacteraceae > Colicola. Next base: position 10,466 of record CAJOKE010000036.1, on the reverse strand, counting down.
GAATAACCGATAACGGTCAGGATAGCCGCAATAAACGCCTGGTCAATCTCCATGGAGAAAGGCATAATTTTCCATAGGATAGCGTATGAACCCAAGACGAGGATTGTATCGTGCGTCAAAGCGGTAAGTGCGCCTACAGAATATGCGAAGTTGCGGAAACGCAGCAAGATGTAGAGGAATATACCGATGAGGGCGCAGATAACGGCGATTACGGCAGCGGTTGTGATATCATCGGCGATAGCCGGACCAACCTTCTGCGACTGCATGATACCAATCTCCGGATTAATTTCAGTTGATTTGAACTGCTCAAGAGTAACATCATCACCGAGATAGGGTTTGCAGCCCTCATACAAGAGTGCTTCTATTTCATCATCCAGGGTCTCGGAGTTATCATTGATACGGAAGTTAGTCGAAACACGAATCTGGTTAGCAGAACCGATAGTAATGACACGCATACTGAGGTTCTCGCCTTCTTCGTTTTGAGCCATGAAGACATCAGTGAGGGTGTTATTTACATCCTGAGTATTCACCGGTTCAGCAAAACGGATAATATAGTTACGTCCGCCGGAGAAGTCAATACCGAGGTTGAGTTTTCCAAAGATATGAGGGTCGAGACCGAGGACACCGAGGATAACCAAGCAGCCGGCAATGCCATAGAACCACTTACGCGAACCGACAAAGTCGATGTTCATATTCTGCAAGAAGTTCTTCATGAGCTTCGTGGTGAAGGTCAGTTCCTTGGCATTTTCGCGTTTAGCATAGTCTTCCAGCAAGAGACGAGTAATAAATACTGCGGTCAAGAAGGAAGAAACGATACCGATCATGTATGTTACCGCGAAGCCCTTGATAGGACCTGTACCGAAGATTGCAAGAATAGCACCGGTAAGGAAAGAAGTAACGTTAGCGTCCACGATAGCAGAGATAGCCCCTTTGAAACCATCACCGATAGCCTTACGCATATTTTTGCCGGCCCGAAGTTCCTCACGAATACGCTCATAAATAAGAACGTTAGCATCGACCGCCATACCCATAGTCAAAACGATACCTGCAATACCAGGCAAGGTCAATACAGCGGAGAAGGAAGCCAGGATACCAACCAGAAGGAATACGTTGCACAAGAGGGCAGCATCAGCAATAAGTCCCGGAATCCAACCATAGTAGAACACCATATATATAAGTATGAGGAGGAAGCCGAGTGCAAATGACCAGAGACCGTTCTGAATAGCCTCGCGACCAAGAGAAGGACCAACTACATCTTCCTGAATGATACGAGCGGGAGCCGGCATTTTACCAGATTTGAGGGTATTCGCCAAGTCTTTGGCTTCCTCAACAGTGAAGTTACCGGTGATTTGGCTGTTACCACCTGCGATTTCGTTCTGTACAGTCGGGAAAGAATAAACATATCCGTCAAGCACAATAGCGATGGATTTGCCGATATTATCGCGAGTGATACGTTGCCAAGCCTTGGCACCTTCGGCGTTCATAGACATGGACACATTGGCATATGCGCTGAGCTGGCTGAAGTCGGCGCGTGCGTCAGTGATGACATCGCCTTCGAGAGAAGCACGTCCGTCACGTTGTGCCTTGAGGGCAACCAACTGGTAAACAGAACCCGCCTCGTCAATAGCCTTAACCGTCCATTTGAGCCGGAGGTCACGGGGAAGTACTTGTTTAGCAATGGTAGAATTGAGCATTGCGTTTACACGGGCAGTATCCGTGTAATGAACCGTGCCGACCACGGGACCGCGGTATGCCTGTCCTGCGCCATTGATGCTGGGATTAAGGATAGCAAAGAGGGGATTTTGCTTTTTGTAGTTTTCTACGGCAGCAGCTTGGTCGGCATCCAAAACAGCACTATCCGTTTCTGCATTTTCGACCAGAGCAGCCAGTTCGTCATCAGCAGTTTTGGTTTCTTCTGCTTTAGGAGCCTCTTTTTCAGCCACTTCTTCGTTAGCAGCATTTATTTTGGCATACTCATTGTTGATTTGCGCCAACTGCGGGAGAATTTCAGAAAGTTCATAGGTCTCCCAGAACTCGAGGTTAGCAGAACCCTGAAGGAGTTTGCGGACACGTTCCGGCTCTTTGATACCCGGCAGTTCAATAAGGATACGTCCGGGCTGACTGAGTTTCTGGATGTTCGGTTGAACAACGCCGAAGCGGTCGATACGAGTACGGAGAACGTTGAATGAGTTATTGATAGCACCGTCAACCTCTTCGCGAATAACTTTCTCCACTTCGTCATTGGTAGAGTTGAGGGTTACTTTGTCTTTGAGTTCGAATGTTGAGAATACGCTTGCCAACTGTGCATTGGGGTCAATCTCTTTGTAGGATTCGATAAATAAAGTAACGAAATCAGCACCGCTGTTTTTCTGTTTTTGCAATGCCAGTTCCATTGCTTTGGTGAAGTTCTCGGTCGTGTTGTAGCCACTAAGTGCGCGAAGGATTTCGGGAACAGAGACCTCCATTGTGACGTTCATACCGCCCTTCAAGTCGAGGCCGAGGTTAATTTCCTTCTCGCGGCACTCTTTAAGGGTGTAACCGAACCATACTTTTTGTGTAGCAATCGAGTCAAGATAGAAATACTCTTTTGCAGCATCTCCCTCAGCGTAGCTTTTCGCTTTTTTGTCATAATGCGAAGTTACAAAGCTGAAGGAAAGATAGAAGGCGCATACCAATGCAAGGCACAGCGCCAAAACTCTAACAAGTCCTTTGTTTTGCATAATGTTTGTTTATTTAGTTTATTAATTATAGCCCCTTAATTCTGCGATATAAGCAGATGAAACAGCGCAATCGCACAAAAAGCGTGCAAAAGTACAACTTTTTTTTTGTCTGTGCAAATAATTTTACATTTTTATCAAAAAAAGTAGAAGGTGCAGACAGATATTGCACAAAGCGAAGGTAGTTGGAATAGGTGTCGCGGGGTGAAACAGGAATAAAAAAAGTGCGATTATTCGCACTCTCTTCAGTTGCGGAGGATGGGATCGAACCACCGACCTTCAGGTTATGAGCCTGACGAGCTACCACTGCTCTACTCCGCGATATTATTCCGGCGCGGCATGAGACCGCATTTTTCCGAAATCGGCTGCAAAAGTACTGCTATTTTTTCATATACACAAATTTTTCTGCATTTTTTTGCAAATTTATCTATTTTTGAGGAGAATTTCTGCATTTTTTTGATTTTTACATTGCGATTTCAGGTGGTTGAAATGTTGGGTTAATGGGGGATAACAAGCCGTCAGCAGCCCGAATCTGGCAGTAGAATAGTACAATAATAGTACAACAATACTGCAATAATAGTACAATAATACTACAATAATAGTGCAATAATAGTGCGATAAGGTGTATTGATTATCAGTGAGTTATGAATATTCCAAAAAGACAATAAAAGAAAAAGAATAAAAATAGAAAAAGCAAGAGGAAGAAGAGGGCGGCAGAGCCGATGTCCGAATTGGATTCGGACGCAATGAACAAAGAAAGAACCCAATAATATCGGGTGAAACGAGCAAGAAAGAGGGCAAACGGGCGGGAAGAGCAAGAAGGAGGCGGCTATCGTATAGCCGCACAACAGACAAAACAGAAGCGGCAATTAGCAAGAGGAAGAAAAGGGCGGCAGAGCCGATGTCCGAATTGGATTCGGACGCAATGAACAAAGAAAGAACCCGATAATATCGGGCGGGAAGAGCAAGAAAGAGGGCAAACGGGCGGGAAGAGCAAGAAAGAGGGTAAACGGGCGGGAAGAGCAAGAAGGAGGGCAAACGGGCGGAACGAGCAAGAAAGAGGGCAAATGGGCGGGAAGAGCAAGAAAAAGGGGAAACAGGCGGAAATAGCAAGAAAGAAGAAGGTGTGTCAAAATTGAGTTGGCACACCTTCTTGGGATCCAAAGGATTATGGAATGACTAATTGTGACAGAGGCAATCAGTCACCCAAAATGATTTCACCCGGGATGATGGATGTTGTTTTACTACCACCACCCGTTATAGTTAACATAAGCGGTGTTGCTCCCAAAGATAAACTTGCCTGTTCCGTAATCGGAGAAATATATTGCTTGTTCATAATATAATCGTTCATAAGGTTAGACAAACAAGTTTAGCGGATACACTGTCCCTGTGCGTTATAGGTTTTTCCATCACGAATGATGTAAAGGACGCCATTATTGAGGACTTTGGTTGGATTGTGAGAGTCAACAGAAACGGTTTCGCACGCTGTAGGCGTATTATGGCGGTGAGCTTGTGCCGGAAGCGGGAATGTCAGCAGGATTGATGTAGGCACGGTTTTGGGCAATCTTGACATTATCGGAGTCCACGATATAGAGTTGGTTATCCTTGAGAATCCAAGCGTCAAGAGGTACATCCATGTTTGAAGCACCAAGATTTCCGACCAAGCCTTTATTCTCAACTGCGGAGTTTTCCGCGCCGGTCATATAAACGCGGAGCGTGGCAGCCGTAGCAAGGAAGATATAGGGTTTACCCGCCTGCATAGATGTAACAGGATCCAGTTCAATGCCTCTGCCATCGGCTGTGAGTTCTGCAATCTCATACATGTCCGCCCCTTCGAACCGAGTTGAAGCCTTTGGCAGGCAAATAGTGCCGAAGTAGCCGGAGCGTACATCGCGCTCATATAACTCCTCGGGGGACAAGTATTCGAGAATGCCCTTAGTGAGGTTTTGCACATTATTGATGGAAGCATTAACCGTTGTCCACTGATATGCCGCCAAGCCAATAGCAATAACCGTTCCATTATAAGCACCATTCGGTTTGAACTCCACTAAACCGACAGCGTCCAAAGCCGTTGTATGTCCAAATCCACCAAGGACAGTACAGTTTTGACCTGATTCAAAACTATTAAGTCTCTCCACAGCCGTAGAGCCAGCCGATATACCATACGCCCCAAAATCATCCCAGAGGCAGTTATGGTCAGTCCGGCTATAAGGTGTCGCCGTTGCAGACAAGAGCGGCCATTTGCAATATCCTTCGCCACTATGCTCCGTATATTCTTGCATATGTCGGAAAATAGCATGTTCATGTCTGTCAGTAGAACCGCATGCTACGAAATTAGAAGTCATATACCAAACATCAGAAGCGTCAGTGGCATAACCCCCATCATTATATCCGGGTTGCCAAGTACAACGGTTGATGTCATTCACCCACCGAGTAGCCTGTTTGGAAAGGAAGACATTTCCGCCTGCTTTGACGAAGTCTTCCAATTTGGATTTGAACGAATTACCGCCAAGGGCATTGAAATAATCGTCACGCCCTTGTCCAACGCGGTCATTGTTAACCCAAAGCACCTTCATAGCGGAAGGAATAGCCTCGTCTTTATGGATAAATCGTCCCTTATCGGTTAGGATGTAATTATCATAGAACCACTTTGCAGCCTGATAATCAGGGCGGTATTCCTCAATTGAGTAAATCTCCGAGAGCGAATACGGCATTACGTATCCATACTCCACCCCTTTGTGGTTCAGATAGTTCAGCGTGTTCTCTGTCAGTTTCTTGACATTGGCAATATAATCATTACTTGTACCCCATTGATAAGCATTGGAACCAATTGTCATGACCGTTCCCTTAAAGTTACCTTGCGGGTAAAATTCTACCATCACAGGTGCACAATAGTTGCGAACGTGTCCCCAGACAGCAAGAACCTGACACCCCCAAGCAGATTCGAATTCCTTAAGGTGATTGAGGTCATCATTACCTGCTCTTGGATTTCCGTCTTTACGCTCCATTTCCGTCCAGATACAGTTATCATCGGAGCGATTAACCGTACCAATCATCGGGAACGATTCATGCGCATAATTATTATAGTTATCTTTCTGCATACCATCAAAGACAGGGTGCATACGCGCATCGCGCAATGTCACATCTACCCCAATCATGGCATTGATTGTCCAAGTATCCCCGCCAACGCTATACCCGGTATTACTCCATGAAGGATAGTAAGTAGTACTATTATCCATGTTTCCCATACGTCCGATATGACAAGCAAGCCGACAGGCTTTTTTTGTCAGCAAGAGATTACCGCCGTTCTTAACAAAATCAGCAATGGCGGTGCGTACATTACTTGGAAAGAGGTTATCAAAATCAGCCTCGCTAATATTCCTTTCCACATTGACCCATAGGACCTTGATGTCACTACTGAGTTGGTCATAGGTAACGAACTGTCCTTTACCTTGCGATACAAACTGCGAGTTAAACCAGTCATATGCCTGCTTTTCGGGTTGCTCACCACCATAATCAGGAATCTGGTCATAAGGGGTATGTACCAGATATGCCACTTGTGCATGGGATGGGAAGAACGCGGCAAGGAACAATACAAATAATAAGCAATATTTTTTCATACATGTGTATATTTAATAAGGTTATTGTTTCAATGTATCGGGCAGCACGGGCATTGCGCCGTGTTGTGTGCAGACGAATGCAGAAACGGCGACGGCTTTTTCGTGTGCCTCGCGGACCGATTTGCCGAGGAGCAGTTGCGCCACGAAAGTAGCGGTGAACGAGTCTCCAGCACCGACCGTATCAGCCACCTTTACTTTAGGTGTAGGAACATAACTCTCTTCAGTAGCCGTGAAGACATATGACCCGACAGCTCCGCAAGTGAGGATAAGCATGTTCAAGTCATACTTAGCAATGAGGTCGCGGCAGACCTTACGTGTCATTTGAGCGTCCTGAGCAATCAGATGATCCGGAACAGTAGGAACGCCAAGCAGCATAGTTGCCACGACATCCAACTCTTCATCATTGATTTTCAGCACATTAGCGCGTGTGAGTGATTCAGCAATTACATCAGCGGAATACCATTGCTGTCTAAGATTGATGTCAAAGACCCGCAGGGCATCTTTGGGTGCCGAATCAAGGAAAGTATGGATTGTCTTGCGACTAACGGAAGAGCGTTGAGCCAGCGAGCCGAAGCATATCGCCTGTGCATTGCGTGCGATGTCGAACATCTGCTCGGTGAGAGGAATATTATCCCAAGCGACCCCGAGACAAATATCGTATTGCGGGACACCCTTGTCATCCAGAGTGACTTTGACAGTACCAGTAGGTTGCTCCACCACGGGCAGGATATGGTTGAGATGAACCTTGTCGAAGGTGTCAACAATCTCCCGCCCCAATTCATCATCTCCGATAGCGGAAACGGCATATCCGTTCAAGCCAAACTGGCTAACATGGTAAGCGAAATTAGCGGGTGCTCCGCCCAATTTGCGTCCTTCGGGCAGGCAATCAAAGAGTGCCTCACCGATTCCGATAACACATTTGTTCATTTTATCATTTAGCATTTTGTAATCCATTTAATCATTTTGCCATTTTGAAGCAGAATCCGATGAGGTAAGCAGCCCCGACAGCCATAACGAGTACGGCACCGATGGTTCCCATCATATCACTCATAACACCCATGCAGAGGGGGAAGATCGTTCCGCCGAAGAGACCCATAATCATTAGTCCCGATATTTCATTCTTATGAGCGGGATCATGATTGAGAGCCTGTGCAAAGCTGATAGAGAATATATTACTATTACCGAATCCGACCAACGCGATACCGATGTACAGCAAGGCTTTGGTTGTGCCACATGCCAAAAGAATCATAGCCGCCACAATCATCGCCACGGAAACGGCAAAGAATATTTTTTCAGGAACTTTCCGCAAGATAGCACTACCGCTAAGGCAGCCGATGGTACGGAAGATAAAATAAAGCGATGTAGCGAATCCGGCTTCAGCGAGTGTGAGGTTGAGCCGCTCCATGAGGATTTTAGGTGCAGTAGTGTTGGTACCGACATCAATGCCGACATGGCACATAATCGCCAAGAAGCAAAGCAGGATGAAGGGATTGCCCAACAACTTGAAGCAGGCAATAAATCCGCTGCCTTTGTCCACGGGTTCCTCTTTGATTGAGGTGAAAGACAAAGCGAGTACAGCAATCACGCCGATGATACCGTATATAGGGAAAAGCACCCGCCATCCCAAGCCGAATGAAGGGATAGCGGCTGTTGCCCCCCACATTGCGATGTAAGGCGCCAAGAAAGAAGCGATCGCCTTGACGAACTGTCCGAAAGTAAGAGTGGAGGACAGATTGCCGGAAACGATATTCGAAACGAGAGGGTTCAGCGAGGTCTGCATGAGGGCATTACCAATACCCAAGAGGGAGAATGCACAGAGCATAAGCGCGTAACTCTCCCCCAACAATGGCAGGCAAAGCGATACGACGGTAACGACAATAGACAAGAGGACGGTTTTTTTACGTCCGATTTTGTTCATGAGGACACCTGTCGGTACAGAAAAAATGAGGAACCAGAAGAATACTAAAGACGGCATAATATTCGCCTGCGAATCGGTTAATCCGAGGTCATGCTGCACGTAGTTGCTTGCAATACCCACCAAGTCCACAAAGCCCATAGTGAAGAAGCAGAGCATTACGGAGAGAAGCGCGAATTTGCCAGCCGTCTGTGATTTATTGTTAGTCATCAGTTATCAGATTAGAGATTAACGTTATATATTTTAGCCTTGCCTCCTTTGACGGTGATATGATTGTATGGTTGTGTCGGGAAGACAAGATTGGTCATCGCCCAATACCCTTCGCCATCGAAGGCTTCAATGGAGCAATGGTCAATATAAAGTGTCAGGTGATGGTGATTGTGCTTGACAAACAGGGGAGCGGTAGTGACCGCCGGAAACTCAGCGGAGAAATCCGTTTTGCCGGATTTAGTCCGGTCACAAGTGAAGGTCTGCGCATTGAAGTCGTATGTCATGAGGACCTGTTCACCTTTGTCGTTGGACAAGGTGATGAGAGCGGGTTTGCGAGACTCGCAGACATCAATCTCAATGACAGCGGCAGCGGGCAGTTGTTTGGTTCTATCCCCCCGAATGGCTTTACTTTCGGGTGAAGGGAGAACGCGCACGCGGTATTCGCCATTATCATCCTTATAGAGTGACAAATCGCGGGCGATGGTGTTTTGTGAGCGGAAATGAGTAGTAGGCAGCGCAGTAGCATACTGCCAGTTAGACATCCAACCGATAGCCACGATGCGGTTACCGGGTGCATTATGCCATGTAACAGTAGCATAGTGGTCTTTCCCATAATCCAGCCAGCGGGCCATTTTCTCATTTTCATATTTGCCCTTCTCGCATTTGAACTCTTTACCATTCCAATCACCGACAAAGTACTGTGTAGCAGAACCGCCGAACGGTCCGCCCGGGTTAATGTTGCAAATCAACACCCATTTTGTTTGTCCGTTGTCATCCATCTGCAAGAGGTCGGGACACTCCCAAACGCCGCCATGACATCCGTATCCGAGTCCAAAGCTGCTGACGAAGTGCCATTGTTTGAGGTCATCGGACTGATAGAAGCGCATTTCCTGCTGGCAGGCAAGAACCATGGTCCAGCAATCCGCCTGTTTGTCCCAAAAGACTTTGGGGTCACGGAAGTCCGCAATATCGCCTGTCAGCACGGGATTGCCTTTGTAGGGTGTAAAGGTCCGTCCGCCATCAAGACTATATGCAATAGACTGTGTTTGCGCTTTGTCAGCAGACGTGTATATAGCCACAATGGCATTCCGCCCGAATCCGGCGGTGTTGTTCGTATCCAAGACACAAGAGCCGGAGAAAATCATTCCGACGGAATCCGGATAGATAGCAATGGGCAAATGCTCCCAAGTTTTAAGGTCCTTACTGGTAGAATGCCCCCAGTGCATCGGTCCCCAAACAATGTCATCGGGATAATGCTGATAATAGAGATGCCATAATTGCGTCTGAGCGTCATAGAACATCCCGTTAGGGTCATTCATCCACATTACAGGTGGTGTGTGATGATATAACGAACGATACGGCTCATCGCCTCCCGCTGCGACAAAGAGCGGGAGGACGAGAGTCAGTATAACAACTAATCTGCGCATAGATAAACAAGCCTTTAATTAATATGCTTCCGCACCTAAAACAGTGTATGTTTTATTATCACGGATGATAACGATTTGTCCGTTGCGCATGATCTTTGTTGCCTGTGCAGCCCCAGAGACGTTATCAATAGCCTGATCGGGGTTCTCAGGATCGGGGTTTTCTGGTTCGGGATCGGGGTTTTCGGGTTCCGGTGTTTGCGGAGCAATCGTCAAGAGATACTCCAAGGAGTTTTTGGTCAAGAGTTGCACATTTGCCAAATAGTCATTGGATGTACCCCATTGGTAAGCGGCAAAACCGTTGGTAAGGATAGTGCCTTTGAAATCGCCTTGCGGTTTGAACTCAATGATACCCGGAGCGCAGAAGTCAACGACATGTCCCCAAACGGCAAGCACCTGACATTCCCAGTCCTGCTCGAAGTCTTTGAGACGCAGCGGATCGCCGTTATCATAGTGGGTAGTTCCTTCCGTAGCCGCCATTTGTCCGCCGGTATTCGGGTCTTTGCGGAACATATCAACCCACATATTGTTATTGTCAGTACGTGCAACCATACCAACCAAGGGATAGGTCTCATAATAT
>CAJOKE010000035.1 GCA_905235225.1 Paludibacteraceae bacterium | reverse complement strand
GTTATTGTCAGTACGTGCAACCATACCAACCAAGGGATAGGTCTCATAATATGTAACCACTTCATTGTAGGTATAAGCGCGGCTGGTAGCGTCCACAGTGAGTTCACTGAAAACAGGGTGGTTGCGACGGTCAAAATGCTCCGTAATATCAGGCCACAAGCCTAACTGGGCATTGATGGTCCAAACATCACCGCCGACGCTGTAACCACCATTACCCCAACCGGGGGCATATCCTATACGTCCGATATTATAGGCAATCATGTTAGCCTGCTTGGTGAGCAGCAACTGTCCGCCTTTAGCGACATAAGCTTTAACAGCAGCGATAGCATCGGCATCCATACCGGCAGCTGCAAGGTTTGCAAGAGACTGACGGTCAATATTGATCCACAATACTTTGACATCAGTACCGAGACCGGCTTTGAGTTCATCGATGCTGACGAATTTACCTTTGTTGGCATTGATGTAGGTTGTCTGGAACCAGTTAGCAGCGTTCTGCTCGGGTTTTTGGTCAACGCCGTTAGCGTTTTCAGCCGGCAGCTGGTCAACAGAAGCGGCGGTCATGAGATACGCCATTTGTGCATTTGCACTAATGATTGCTGCTACAAGGAGCAACGAGAGGAAAAAATACTTTTTCATAATTGTTGTTATTTTAAGGGATGAATACTTTTGCTCCGTTGATGATGAAGATACCATTGTGTGCGGCATCAGCGTCAACGGGTTGTCCGAGTATATTGAAGATACGTCCGTCAGCAGGCAGGGCATTTACATTCTCCACATCCGTTGTTTTGGCAAGTGAGAGAAGATATTCCAAAGAGTTTTTGGTGAGAGTTTTCACATTCTCAAGGTAGTCATTAGAAGTACCCCATTGGTAAGCGGCAAATCCGTTGGTAAGGATAGTGCCTTTGAAATCGCCTTGCGGTTTGAATTCGATGATACCACTGCCGCAGAAGTCAACGACATGTCCCCAAACGGCAAGTACCTGGCATGTCCAGTCAGCCTCAAATTCTTTTAGACGAAGCGGGTTACCATTATCATAGTGAGTAACGCCATCTGTTGCAGGCATTTGTCCGCCGGTATTAGGGTCTTTGCGGAACATATCAACCCACATATTGGTTATTGTCAGTACGTGCAACCATACCAACCAAGGGATAGGTCTCATAATATGTAACCACTTCATTGTAGGTATAAGCGCGGCTGGTAGCGTCCACAGTCATATTAGTAAAGATGGCATGATTTCGACGGTCAAACTTCTCTGTGATGTCAGGCCACAAACCTAACTGTGCATTGATGGACCACACATCACCACCGACGCTGTAACCGCCATTACTCCAACCGGGGGCATATCCTATACGTCCCATATTATAAGCAATCATATTGGCTTGTTTGGTAAGGAATACATGGCCACCCTTTTCAACAAATGCTTTAACAGCGGCAATAGCATCTGCATCTATACCGGCAGCAGCGAGATCGGCCAGTCCCTGACGGTCCACGTTAATCCATAATACTTTTACATTATCGTCCAGACCTGATTTGAGGTCGGAAATGCTGACAAATGTACCTTTGTTGGCATTGACATAGGTTGTCTGGAACCAATTTGCAGCATTTTGTTCGGGTTTCTGATCGACTCCGCCGACATTTTCCAAAGGCAGGTCAGAAATAGCAGCAGTGGTTAAAAGATAAGCCACTTGTGCATTGGCGCACAACAATCCTGCTACGAGGAACAGGGAAAGGAAGAAATACTTTTTCATGTTACCAAGAGTTTTAAGGAGTTGTTCGGGTACAACTCGTTTATAATTTTATTTTGATGCACTCCCGAAATGCACTTTGTTCAACAGAGACAAGGATCATCTGTCCGTTTCCGACAAAGACAGAGCCTTTGCCATTAACGGCATGTATTCCCAGACATTTGCCCGAAACATCATAGAGGCGCAACACAGTCGGTGCGAGAGTTTCGTAACACAATCTGCCGTCATGACCGTCAACGGTTATGTTTCCTGTCTGCAGATTCAAGACAGCTTCAGTACCGGGTTCGATAATCGGGTAGTCTTTCGGGCTAACCGTTGTTTCGAGGTCATATATACCGACATTGGTAACGGTCGTTGTTGACATGGAGTATAATTCAACTCCGTTAGCCGCAGACGATGTAGCGAAAACACGGTAGGAGCTTGCCCACTTATCATCCACAAAGACATCCAAGACAGAATGGTCAAGATAAACATGCAGTTTAAGTTCATCGCCCAACGCATGAGATTCGGGCAAAACGGAAGCATAGAATCCGTCAAATACGCCGCCGTCATTCTCCATACGCTGTACAGAGCGCATATCAACTACCAAACGGTTCCCCGCCTGCTCGTAGTATATACGCAGTGCCTTGCCGCCATCCACCAAGAGGTTGACTCCGGTATTTCCGCTTTTGATAACAAAAGACATGTCCACCTCAATCTGCCGTCCGTTAGCAACGTTAGGTATTGCCTTTGTCCCCGCCAGGGATTCGTTGGTTGCGGAATAGACAGTCGCTTTACGCAGGGCGGAAAGTCCGGCATAGGGGCGTTGATGGAGAACGCCGTCTTCGGACAACGTCCACTCACGCGGCAAACTATGCGCGTGCGCCCACCCCATTTCATAATTGGCTTGTCCGGGCAGTTTATCGGGAACTATACCCAACGCTATAGTTTTTCCGCCGGTTTGGCATATAGTAGGTGAAAGCAAGCCAAATCCTTCGCGTGCCACGCCGGGAAGTTCAACGGTTTTAGGTGTCATATTGTCCGGCACGAAATGTCCGTTACCGTCAATTGTGCCAACCCAGTAAACAGTCCGAACTCCGGAAGACGACCCTAAAGGGGTGGCGGTAAAGAGCCATTTGTTTCCCATTTTGGTGACATTGGGCATTTCGAAGAATGTGCCACAAACTCCGGCATCATTTCCGGCAAAGAACAAATCGCCGGAATTATCCAAATTTCCGTTAGCGTCAAAGCGGTGAAGGGTTGTCACGCCCACCCCGTTACGGGAAGAGCCGACAATCATATACGCTTTATCACCGTTTTTGAAGAAATAGGGGTCACGGAAATCATCTGTAAGCCCTGCAGGTCTTCCATTAATGCGGGGATTACGTGTATCCTTGGTCCAGACCGTCATTTCCGTATTCTGCGGTTGCGCAAAGTCAATGGTAGCGCGTCCGTTATCAACGCCGGTATAAGCAATCCACGGCTGTCCGCCTGTAATAGCAGCATCGCTGAAGACACAGCCGGACCAACAGCCTTTTATATCATAGGAAGCGGAAGGTGCAACAGCGATGGGTTGTTCTTCCCAGCCGCAGAGGTCAGTCGATGTGAGATGTCCCCAGTGCAAGCGTGCCATATAAGGTCCGTTGGGGTTTTTCTGGAAGAAGAGGTGATACTTGCCATCCTTCCAGAACATACCATGCGTTTCGTTGCTCCAGCCCATCATAGGCATAGCGTGAAAATGCGGGCGCAACATATTGGCATAAAAAGCGTTTTGGGGATATATGAGGTCCGCCTGATTAACCGGCGTATTATCAGCAGCAATCTGCTCCGCCGTCCAAACCGCATTGTCAATACGTATATCGTCAATCAATCCGTTGAAGGTATTCAGCATAAAGGGTCCCATTGTAAGGACTTTGTTGTCCTTACCGATAAGCATGGAACCGGTGCCACCGGACAGCGAATTCATTGTCGAACCGGAAGCAACCTGCACGCCGTTATTGTACATAACCGCCTGATGGTTAGCGACATCCATTGTTACGACAATGTGATTCCACTGATAAAGCGGGAACTTGGCAGAAGGTGTGAGCGTCAGTTTCCATCCATCGGAGTAGAAATAGAAGCTATAATCGCCTTGGGAACTCAGCCTTACAGCAAGTCCCGTATGGGCATTATCGTCACATGTCTCGATGATACTGGTCCAGGCGTTTTCTGCTTCGGCAGCATTCATCATCGGATATGTTTCCGCAGCACACCAGAATGACAGCGTTTGCGCGGTAGTACTGAGTGAGGCAGCGTTATAGTTTTTCCGGGCATAGGATGTATAGCCGTTCAAGCGAACCGCATTGCCCTTTGCCCCGGGCATAAGCACCGCATTATTAAACCCTGTCGTTTCATCCAAGGGGAAATGCACCTGTGCCTCTGCCGAAAGGCACAGTGCAAGTCCGAATGATAAAACAACACAATTTTTTATTAACCTCGGCAGACTCATTGTTGTCCTAATTTAGAGAGATAATTAATAGTATTCAACGTCAAGCGTTCAATATTGGATTGATACCGGTTATCCTGATTGTTTTGCTTAAACTCATACGCAGACAATCCGTTAGCGATAACAGTACCTTTGCAATCAGCAGTAGGCAGGAACTCAACGATACCGGCACAGCAGAAATCGGTTACGTGTCCCCATGTAGCCAAGACTGAAGATGACGTAGCGTCCTCGAAGTTCTTGATGACATTGGGGTCTCCTGCAAAACCGTAGCTGTTGCAGTCCCACATACAGTTATGGTCTTCGCGGAATCCACCGGGTCCGAGCAAAGCGAACGTCTCATGTGAATATTCGGTTGTGTTTCTGTCCATGAGCTGGAAGATGGGGTGTGAGCGATGGTCATATATGCCACCTATATTGGCATTCATGCACCATGTATCATCGCCCAAGGCACCATCACCGTCGCCGAAGATACCGGGTTCGTAAGCGGCATCTATACGACCGATAGTTGTGATAAGCTGTGTAGCCATTTTAGCGAGGTACAGTGTTCCGCCTTCAGCGAGATAGTTTTTCAAGCCGTTAACGGCAGCCGGAGCAATGAGTGCAGCGGGTAATTTATCCGCACCATAGGATATACCGACCCGGTCAACGATGATGAAGAGCGTGCTGTAATCCTTGACAGACAAGTTCTTGAGTTGGTCGGCATCCACGAAAGAACCGGCTTGCTTGTCCACATAATTAGCCTTGAACCACAGTGCAGCCGCCACTTCGTCATCATCAGGCAGTGCTTCAGGATCGGGTGCAAGCAGAAGCATAGCGGGCATCGCCATTTTAGCAGCAGTGATTGTGAGTTTGACAGACACACCTTTTGATATAGATGCGGGAGTGATGGCACGAACAGTAAAAGTCTGCTCCACACCGACTTCCACATTGTCGACAACGGCTTTCGTTACTGCCCCCTGCTCTTCCCAAAAGCTTGTTTCGTTTTGCACGATTTGCACCGCAATAACTTCTTCGTTTTGCGGCAAGTCCCACGTAAGGGTGACCGTTCTTTCCTCTGTAGTGTATTGCAGATTGGTTACATCTGCAGCGGGTAGAACGACATTTTTCTTCTCGCAACTACCCAACGCCAAGGTCAAAACCAAGAGCGGCAACAGGTAGAGATGATTGTTTATTATCGTTTTCATATTCAATGTACAATTATGGGTTAGCAATTATTTATCTCCGACTTCGCCATACAAGCCATTACCGTTACGCACTTCGTCAAGCGGGATTGGCAGATAAATGCTGTTGGTAGTCATTACGGCTCCGGCATAATAGGGGCGCAGAACACTTTCGGATTGGAAATACTCGTTCATGACATCGACAACGACTCCCCAACGGACGAGGTCAAACCAGCGGTTACCTTCCATGGCGAGTTCAAGCCGTCTCTCCATGCGCACCGCTTTGCGTGCGTATTCCTGTGTCCAGTTTTCGGCAGGATAAGCGGCAACGTAGTAGTGCGCCTTGGTTGGATCAAGGTCTTGGGGACTATATGCAGCAACGACAGAGCGGGCGGCTTTTTCGCGCACTTCATTGATAAGGGTACGCGCCATCTCCAAGTCTGCACCCTGTTCGATAAGTGCTTCGGCTTTGAGCAGAAGAATGTCCGCGTATCTGATCAGGCAGAAGTTCAAACCGGATGCACCCCATGGGAATCCCTGAACCATATCGGGTGAAGAGGGGTCTATTAGTCCCTTCTTGCCGGAATACTCACCATACACATCATACGCACGGCACCAGCCCGCTGTATAGGTATGGCCCCGGAAGGGCATTCCGATACGTCCCACCGTGAAATCCAAACGCGGATCCACATTGCCGGTATAGGAAGCATCGACTTTGACGCTATTGAAATCATCCAAATAAGGCAGTCCTTTAGCGTCTGTACGGAACGCATTGACCAAGTTCTGCGAACCCAGGAAGAAATCATCACCGTTACCGAACAGGTTGCCGTCGGAGTAGGTTGTGTTCAGGAGGTTCGACCAGTTGATATGCGCGTTATTGTTCGCCGTAGAGAACTGGATAGCCATGATAGACTCAAAGCGGTTATTAAATTCTATTTTGGACATATCGGCGTAGTTCTGATACAGCTGATACAGTCCGCTGTTGATGACAGCATCAGACCACTCAACCACATCCGCCCAAGACGATGTAAAGGCACTCACCTTTGCCATGATTGCGGCAGCCACATATTTCCCGAACCGACCGGGTTGTGCCTGTTTGTCGGGCAAAATACCATATGCCTCTCTCAGGTCCTGTTTGATAAAATCAAATATCTGTTCGCGCGAGTAGGCGTCATAGCGCACAGCGTTCGGGTCTTCACTCTCCGTAAAATAAGGAATACGCTCGAAGATACGGATGAGGTCAAAGTAATACCAGGCGCGGAGTACCTTCAGTTCCGCAATAAGTGCTTCTTCGTTTTCAGGCTTGGCATTCCTGACGGCATTCATTGCCTGGTGTACACGTGCGATGGCATAGTAGTTATTCTGCCATTTGTTCAAACAAGAGACATTGTCCGATGTGATGTTGGCGATTTCAAGCAGGTGAATATTCGCTTCCATGGAAACACCGCCGCCGCCTTTATACGCATCATCGGAGCGGACATCAAAGATCCAGTTGGTACTTGGTCCGGCGAAAGCCTCGTTATTGCCGAAGAAGTGTGCTTCAAGTCCGGCATATGCAGAAGCGAGGAGTCCTTCAATCGTCTGCTCGTCCAACTGAGCAGCAGTAAACTGGCCATAAGGTTCTTTATTGAGCATACTGTTACACGAAGTGAAGCAGAGTGCCAAAACAATAGCTATGAATGAAATATTTCGTTTCATAATCGTATCTGTTTAGAAATTAAGATTAAGACCTAAAGTAAAACTACGCGACCGGGGATAAGGGCCGTTATCAATGCGCGCTCCGTAGCCGCCAAGAGGCAGTTCGGGATCAAGGCCGCTATAGGCAGTAGCGGTAAATACATTCTCGACCTGGGCATAGATAGAAAGGTTCTGGCAGTGCCAAGGCGTCAAAACTTTCTTAGGCAGGTCATACGAGAGTTTGATATACTTCATCTTGAGGTATGAGCCGTCCTCTACGTAATAGGTTGACATGCGCATTTCGTTGTTGTTATCAACGACAGAGAGCGCGGGAATGGATGTATTGGTATTCTCGGGTGTCCAAGCGTCCAGCACCGACACACCGCGGTTCGTCGAGACACCACCGTATGACATGAAGTCCAACTGGCGTTTCGTCGTATTATAGATGTCAAACCCGACCTCGGAGGTAAAGAACATCGAGAGTGTAAGTCCTTTCCACTTGAAATCCAAGTTGAGACCCATGGAAACAGCAGGGTTCGGGTCGCCGATTATCTGCTGGTCGTTCTCGTCTATCATCCCGTTCCCGTCTAAGTCCGCATACATCAGTCGTCCGGGTGCAGCACCAGTCTGTGCAGCATGGCCGGCAACCTGGGCAGCGTCCTGGAAGATACCTTCAACCACATAACCGTAGTACACGCCCATCGGTTGTCCTTCTATGAGACGGTAATCGCCACCCAGTTGTGAGACGAAATCGTTGAGCTTGACAACCGTGTTCTTGTAATGGGAAATATTGAATGATGTTGACCAAGAGAAGTCGTGGTATTTGGGACTATTGTAGTTAAAGATAAACTCGACACCCATATTGCGCATATCACCGGTATTGCGCCAAGTCGCCGCATTCTCACCGGCAACAGAGAGTGTCGGCGGTACGGTAAGCATGTCCTTGGTGTCCTTGAGATACCAGTCGAATGAAGCGGTAATATCGCCACGCAGGAAAGCAAGGTCCAGACCGACGTTGGTCTGCATGGTTGTTTCCCATTTGAGGTTCTGGTTCCCCGTTTTGGCAACCACTACACCGGCAACGGTGTTGGTGTTTGTGCCATAGAGGTCATACGCGGCATTGCCGGTCGAGTAGGCATACGTTGACCATGTTCCATAGAAGTCGCCGATAGCGGCATTACCATTTTCACCCCACCCGACACGGAGTTTAGCGTCAGTGAGAACATCGTTCTTCGGGTAGAAGGGTTCCTCGGTGAATCGCCAAGCAGCAGAGAAAGCGGGGAACCACCCGTGATTCTTTGCGCCATAGAGGCGGGAAGTAGCATCGCGGCGAACAGTAACCGAGAAGAGGTATCTGTCAGCAAAGTTATAATCGGCTTTGGCGAAGAGAGAGAACAACGCCCAGTCATTAACGGCACCGCCGTTGGTTTGTGTTCCTTCTCCGGCGTCAATGGTCATATAGTGCGCGTCCTCAAAAGCATACTGGTTACGCCAAGCACTAAGTCCTTCATATTTATAGCCGATAGCCTCGGTACCGATAAGGGCATTGAGGCGATGTTTCCCCCACTGTCCGTTATATGCGGCGGTGTTGGTTCCATGTCCACGTGTCTCCTTGTCCGTATCCGCGAGACATTGATGTTACATCGGAAGCCTCGATTTTACGGTTCAGCACTTTATTGAGATACTGAAGGTGTTCGATACCGATGTTTGTTTTGACAGTCAAGCCCTTTACGGGATATATTTCGAGATAGGCATTACCGAAGATACGCCAACTGCCATTGCTATTATCGCGTCCGTTGTAGAGCTGGTGTACAGGGTTTGCGATGTCGGATGAAGCGAGTTGCATGGGGCTGGTGAAATTGCCGTTGCTGTCATAGACAGGGATAGCGGGGTGCTGGCGCATAGCGGTATAAGGAATACCCCTATCCTCGCCGGTAGCAAAACCGTTGTCGCTCCATTGCGCGATCATGAGGTTTTCACCGACTCCGACATATTTACCGATTTTATAATTGGAGTTAAGCCGGAAATTATAGCGGTGGTAGTACGTCTCCCGCATCAGACCGTCCTGATTGATATAGTTACCAGAGAAGAAGACATTTCCCTTTTCGCCGGAGTGAGCGACACTGGCAGAGACATTGTGTGTCCACGCCTCATGATAGACAGCATCCTGCCAATCGGTATCGGCGGTACGGATGGTACCCGCTGCATCAAGATAATGGAGCAACTGGGGTGTAGAGCCATTTCCATAGAAGGGGTGCGAGGGAGTAAGTCCCGCATTGTTATTGGCCGCCCAGTATGCTTCGCCCCATTGCTGTGCGTTAAGCATCTGATAGCGTTTGGCAACCGTTTGGAGGGTAGCGGCATAGCTGACATTGACATCGAGTTTGTCGCCTTTGGCTTTTTTGGTAGTAATGATGATAACACCATTCGCCGCGCGCGAACCATATATAGAAGCAGACGAGGCATCTTTAAGAACCTGAATGGACTCTATATCCGCCTGGTTGAGCGAGGCGATATTTTCAGTAGTGGGTACACCGTCAATCACATAGAGGGGGTCAGTGCCGTTAATGGAACTCATACCACGGATACGGATAGAACCCGCTCCGCCGGGGGCGGCGTCAGTAGTGATTTGCACACCGGGCAGTCTGCCTTGCATGGATGTAAGCATGGAAGCCGAAGCCTCGCTGGTCGCCTTGGTCATGTCCATTACACCGACAGCACCGGTCAAATCGGCTTTACGCTGCGCGGTATAACCGGTAACGACCACTTCCTCGAGGATTTCGCTGTCTTCCACCAACTTGACGGACAAGGAAGTGCCGGCATCAACAGTTTGTGACTTGTACCCGACATAGGAAACGACGAGTTTCGCGCCGGAAGATACGTTCAGAACAAAGTTACCGTCAAAATCGGTAATTGTACCATTGGAAGTCCCTTGCTCAATGACAGATGCGCCTATGACGGGATCGCCGGTAGCAGCATCAATAACGACACCCGTAGCCGAAGTCTGCGCAAACAGTCCGACCGAGCCGAAAGTCATCATGAGAAAGGCAAGAAAAAAGAGTCTTTTACACTTCATGATATAGAATTTTGGTTAATAAAAATGTTAGTATCAAACCTTGTGTCCCGCAGGGCGTTTGAAAAATCGAGGGCAAAGGTACATCAATAAACGCACACGCACAAAGAAAGATGTTGCAAAATATGCCGTTCATGTTGCGCTGCAACAAATTTAGCACATTTTGCAACAAAATTACCAATTAAAAATGTTGCATTTAGCGTGTACTGGGAAGATGTCCGAAGTACTCTTTATAGCATTTGGTGAAATATCCGGGACTGGAGAAACAGAGTTCGAGGGCGACCTGCTGGACGGTCATATCGGTATTACGGAGCATATAATCGGCTTTGATAAGTCTGCGCTCGCGTATATACTCAAGCGGTCCTTTTCCTGTAATTGCCTTAACACGTCTAAATACCTGTGTACGACTGAGTTGCAGCATAGAGCCAAGGTATTCGACATTGAGTTTGGGGTCGCCGAGGTGGTCATCGATGAGTTGTCTCAATCGTGCAGCAAAGAGTTCATCCCTTCGGCTGAGTTGGATTGCTTCCTGCACGTCCTCGAGTTGCGGGAGGAGTTCGTTTTTGATTTCCGCCTGCATTTTTTTCTGTTGTAAAGAAAGTGCTATGAGGGCAAGAATGAGCAGCAAAAAGAATACCAGCACAATAGAGATCAACACCACCCTATCTGTTTTGAGCCGTTGCCACATACTATCGGAGCGCAGTTGGACGATTTTGAGTGTTTCGAGGTCATGGAGTCTTTCGCGATATTGCAGGAGCAAGGCTCTTGCGGCATTGGCGTCGATCATGGTCGTTTCGAGGACAGTGTCCCGTACAAACGGTTTGCCCGCCAATATACGTGCAGCTGTTTCGATAACCATATCGCCACGCGAGGAATAAGAGGCAGTACATTCGATAATGCCATCGGCAATAGCCTGCAGTCCGACAGAAATGCCGTCCACACCGCTGATACGGACGTTTCCGCGCGAATAGTTTTTGCTATCCGCCACGGCTTCGGCGGCCCCGACCGCCATGAGGTCATTATGTGCGACAATGACTTCGATGTCATTGTGCGTTTTGAGGTAGTCATAGACAGCGTTATAGGCATCTTGTTTTTGCCAGCTGCCCATGACAGAGGCAATAGCGGGAACGGGGAGTTTGGGGTTGGAGAGTTGTTCTTCGCCGAGCCTCTGCATCATCCCCTCATGTCTGAGTACAGTCGGCGCAGAATTGGTCAAACCGGTCACTTCGAGGACATGGATCGGGCGTTTTTGTTCATGCTGAATATCGATGAGCCATTCGGCGATAAGTTGTCCGACGCGATGATTATCTCCGCCGATGAATGCGGTCCACTCGTTTCCCCCGACGCTACGGTCAGCGACAATGACAGGAATACCTGCGCGGTATGCTCTGGTCACAGCGGGTCTTACTTCGTCGGTTTCATTGGGACTGACGATGAGCAAGTCCACCCGTTCGGCGATGAAACTGTCTATTTGTGCGCATTGGAGGGTGTTACTGCCGTAAGCGACTCTTGTAGAGAGGGTCATATCGGGATGGAGCAGCAGTTCGCGCTCCATCTCATAGTTCATTTTCTGCCGCCACGCATCGTCCAGACACTGGCTGACGCCAATCCGATAGTGCTTCTGCTGCGGGGAACACGCAGCGAGAAGGGCGATGAGCAGGGTGAATAGGATAAAAGGCTTGTTCATAGTGGTACGGAAGGGGTTATTGATCATCATTAGGATGCCTTTCTTTGAGTTGTGTGCGCAGTGCGGCGGCTTGTGCTTCGAGTATTTCCGCCTGATGCCGGAGCATGTAATCGGAGACCGATTCGGCAGATGTTTTTTCGTCGGCTTTTTCGGCGATTTGCTGCAGATAGTTTTCGTACCACTGCTCGTAGGGGTGTTCGGTTTTCCATTGGAGCTGTAGGCAGGCGAATTTCCATCCTTTGGCGTCGATATACAGTTTTCCGTCGGGGGTTCGCCGCATAGCGTCTTTCCATTCCTGCGTGATTTGAGCGACCTGTTCGGGGTCATCCCAGACCAAACGAATCTGTTGGTGCGCCCAGACGAACGAAGCGGTGTGCCAGAGTTGTTTGGGGGAACGTTTCTGCTGGTAATCTTCGCGGCGTGCTCTGAATTTCTGTTTACCCAATGGAGTAACATAGAAATAGCCTGATGCGTTTTTTTGGATTTTTCCATGAATCAAGGAAACCGGGTGTTCATTAAAAACTTTTGCCATAATTAAAGGGTTTTTTGAAGTTATTTGACATGTATTTTGTAAGTATTCATAAACTACTTATCCGTTACTTGTGACCTATGGGCGACCTATGCGGCACTTGTGCTTGACCTATGCGCGACCTTTGGGCGACCTTTGGGCGACCTTTGGGCGACCTTTGGGAAGAAGTCGGTAGAAAGAGGGTGCAAAGGTACGACAAAAAATTGGGACAAGCAAAAAAAAATGCAAAAATTGATGTAAAAAAAAGAGTACAATATAAAAATATGAAGAGAGGCAAAAAAGGAAGATATTAAAAGAGGTTAAAAGTAATTAAAAGTTGCTAAATGTTGTTAAAAGGAGTTAAAAATGTGATGGTGATTTGCGGGAATGAGGAAAAAGCAGTACCTTTGCGCGGATTTGAGGTTTTTTTGTGGGTTGAAAGTTTGACAGACAAAGTCCGTTGGTTTGAGAGCCAAATTTCATAGAGAACAAGAAATATGGCGGATAGTATCCGCATCAAACAACAAAACGGCGGAGCCAACCCCCTAACAGCGGGGAAAACCTCAAACAGCGAAGAAAACAGCGAAGAAAACTACAATTATAATAATACCATGAAAAAGATTATTCTGTTTTTGTTGTGTTCGGTGTTGCTGAACGCTTGTAAGGCAGATTATCCCGGTAAGATGGACGACCCGTCCGCCGAGGTGTCTGTGGTCAGTTTCAGCCGGTTGGACACGACAATCTCCGTAGCAAAAGGCTACTACGATTTGTCCGCGTATGTCCGCGGCAATGACAGCGTACTGTTGGTTGTGCAGGCAAACGGTATGCGCTCCAGTGTGTTGCTTGCCAAAGATGTGTGGCACGTGGTTAACATCCGCGGCATAGATGCCGGCAGCGGTGAGGTCGCGATAAGCGGCGAGGCGTTAGACGGCGGTTCCGCCGTGGCGTTGAGTGATGTGAGTGTACGCAGCGTCAACCTGACGGCAGGCAGCAAGCGCGTGTTCATCAAAGGCGGCGACATGTCCATGCTCACCCAAGTCGAGAAGAACAAAGGCGTTTACCGCGATGCGGAGGGGAAAGCGGGCGACTGCTTTGCGCTGTGTGCGGCAAACGGCATGAACCTTGCCCGTCTGCGTCTGTACAATGCGCCCGGCGGCGAGCAGTTTCCGGGCAACCAGTTATGGAATGATGTCCAGACAGAGGATGCCATATTAGCCTTGGCGCGGCGTGCGAAAGAGGCTGGCATGGCAATCGAACTGACTTTCCATTACTCCGACTACTGGACGAACGGCAGCGAACAATACAAACCCGCCGCATGGCAGTCGTATGACATGGCACAGCTCAAAGAGGCTGTCTATACCTATACGCGCGATTTCCTGAACAAGATGAACGCACAAGGGACCGGTCCCGAATATGTGTCATTAGGCAATGAAATCCAGTCGGGCATACTGTTCGGCAACGCGGACAAGCCTGACAGCATTGGCGGCTATGTGAATGACATGCAGGCGTTAGCGGCGTTGCTCAACGAAGGCAGCCGTGCGGTACGGGAAGCATGTCCCGAGGCACGTATCATCCTGCACCTGACGACAAGCAGTACCATCAATTTAGGAACATACAAATGGTTCCTGAGCAACATGAAGAACTACAACTGCGACTATGACATCATCGGCGCATCGTATTATCCGTTCTACGGGAACTATACGATAGAAACAATCATGGACTGGGCAAAGACACTGACCGAGATGTATGACAAGGATTTCATTGTCATGGAGACGGGTTTTGCCTGGACGGAGAAGCAGCCGGACGGTTCGGACGGTCAGATCAAGGATAACACGCCTTACGGCATATCGGAAGAGGCGCAGTGGTCGTTCCTCCAAGGCTTGACAGAAGCCATCAAGGCAGGTTCGCCGCGGGTGTTGGGCTATATTTATTGGGACCCGATATACATAGACGCGCCTAACTGCGGCTGGAAGAAAGACGGACAGAACGTGACCGCCAATTCGGCATTGTTTGATTATGAAGGCAAGGTTTTGCCGGCAGTAAATGCAATGAAATATAATTAAGTGAACCATGAAACGATACAGTTATATAGTATTATGTCTCGCGGCGTTGTTATGCGGCTGCCGCGAGGAAGGAGCGGATGTGCGTCCCGGTCTGTATATCGACCGCGATGTGATAGACGCATTCGGCGGCAAGGAAGTCCGCATTTCAGGACAGGCGTCCTGCTATACCGGTTTGAGCAGTGTGTCCATGCGTTGCGAGGCATGGAAAATCAACGAGGAAACAGATTTGAGCGGTCAGCATCCGGTGGTCTGGAATTTCGACTACACGTTGGTTGTCCCGATTGATGCGACCTTCCCGGCGGAAGTGTGCTTCACGGCAACGGATATACACGGGACAGAGATGAAGAAAATCATCGCCGTGCGTTACTCGCCCGGCACCAAGGCCCCTTATATAGAAGGTCTGCAGAAGATGATGGCGGTGGATTATGACACCATCGCGCACCTCGGGGAATGCGTTCTAAAGACAACGCTGTACGGCGAAGACCGTCTGAAAAGTGCTGTGTTTGACATTCCGGCAGTCCATGTCCATCAGGTATATGAGTTGAGCAAGGACGAAGAGGAAGTGACCTTCACATACAGTTTTGCGGAAGAAGGCGCATACGACATGACGGTGACGGTGACGGACAACAGCGACAACGTGACCCGGTTTGAGAACAAACTGATTGTGATGGTTCCCGAGGATTTGGACGAAATAGCGGATTATCCGTATATATGGGCATTCAAGTCGAATGAGGCGGAGAGTGACTATGTGTTCGGGTATTATATCTACACCAAGCGTTTGGACAACTACCAATACGAGGTATATGTCTATGCCGAAAGCGATGAGACAGCGTTCATGTTCTCCCCGACGATGGAAGTGAACGGGGAACGCAAGTTCGGCGAGTCTCCGTTTATCGAAGAGCGTATTATCAGTATGCAGAAAGACCCGAACTATGTCAAGGGCTACAAACCCGGCAAGGGCTACTGGGGTCTGTATTTGGATTTGGACAAGAAGATTATCGAGAAATGGGCGTTGGATGTGAGCGAAGCGGATCTGTCGCCGCTGTATGTAACGGGAGACTGGAACGGCTGGACATTTGACGCGATGAGTCCGGGTGAGACCGTATATCAGCAGGTGGCGGAGTTCACGATATACAAAGGCAACACGTATTTTGCGACAGCGGTGACGACAGACTGGAAAAACGTATGGCGCACATGGAAAGCCGACGGCGGAGAGTTTGCGGGCTGGTGGTTCTCGGCTGACGGCGGCGGTGACGGTGCGACATTACCGTCCATCACGGAAGACACGGAAGTCAAGATGACCTTTGACACAGCAACTAAATGGTGTACGATAAAAAAGAAATAAGCTATGAGAAGATATATGATAACAGTCATGCTGCTGAGTACACTGAGCATGATGGCAGGAATAAAAGGTGTGGTATATGATGAAACGGGTGAGCCGGTAATCGGTGCAAACGTTGTTATCAAAGGGACCACAGTAGGCACGATCACCGACTTCGACGGCAACTTCGAGATAGAAGCCGCAGACGGTCAGGAGTTAGAAATCAGTTACATGGGTTATGTATCGCAGACGGTAGGCGCAAAAGCGAACATGCGTGTAGATCTGAAACCTGACACGAAAGTGATAGACGAAGTTGTGGTTATCGGTTACGGAGCCTCGAAGAAGAGTAATATATCCGGCTCGGTAGAGACGGTGAAGGCAGATGAGCTGCCGAAAGCCGCGTCAGCGAGTGTGGGCGAGATGCTCCGAGGCAGAACATCGGGCATGAACATCACTTCCAATTCAGCGGCTCCGGGAGCCAGCCAGACCATCACAATCCGCGGCGGTCTGTCCGGTCAGAAGCCGTTGGTAGTGATAGACGGAATTCCGCAGGTACAGACCAGCAACCTCGGCAGCGGCACAGGATACAGCGGCAGCGAGAAAGACAATTCGCTGATCAACATATCGCCGGACGACATTGAGTCTATCAATATTCTGAAGGACGCTTCGGCGGCATCCATCTACGGTTCGGATGCGTCCGGCGGTGTCATCCTTATCACCACCAAACGCGGCAAGCAGGGCAAGCCGGAAGTGAGTTATTCGGGTTCAGTGGCGTTCCAAAGTATCAAAGACGCGCCGGAGTTCCTTGACGCGAAAGGGTTCATGACGGAGCAGAACAGGGTATTTGACGAATTAGGCAGAAGCGACGAACAACGCTATACACAACAACAAATAGACAACTATGTGGGCCGCGGAACGAACTGGATGAAGGAAGTGACGCGGATGGGTGTTGTGAACGAGCATAACCTGTCGGTGACCGGCGGCTCGGAGAACACAAAGTATCTGTTCTCGTTAGGCGTATATGACCACAAAGGTATCGCCAAGAACAATGACATGATACGTATCACGGGTCGTATCAACCTGGACCAACAGTTCGGCAAATACGTTAAAGCGGGAGTAAACACATCGTTTACATCGCTGAGGTACAATGATGTGCCATTAGGCGACAGCCGTCTATCCGATGCGGCGTTGATATACTCCGCCATGACCTTTAATCCGACCGTGCCGATTTATAATATAGACGGGACCTATGCCGACAACCCTGACCGCCCGAACATCTACCCTAACCCGGTCAGCCTGTTGGATATCAAAGATGAGTCACGGTCATATGATGTGTTCCTGACCGGTTATTTGGAAATCAAGCCTTACAAGGACCTGACTCTTCGTGCGACAGGCGGTGTGGACATGAAGTTTGACGAAGCCGACCAGTATATCCCGACCACAACGCTGAAGGGCGCGAGTCTTGGCGGTCAGGCGTCCAAACAGAGCCGCCGGACCAATTTAGGTATCATCACGGCGACCGCGACCTATGCGCATAATTGGAACGATGCGCATGATCTGAGCGTGATGGCGGGTTGGGAGTGGAAAAAGAACATGTGGGTCGGTCACGGCGTAGTAGCCAATAATTTCCCGACCGACGGAGCATTGATGAACAATATCGGAACAGCAGAATCGGAGAATCCGAACATCTGGTCCAGCAAGGGTTCGAGCCAGATGGCATCGTTTATCGGGCGTGCAGCATACACGGCATTGAACCGTTACATTGTGACCTTCAACATCCGTGTTGACGGTTCGTCCAACTTCTCCAAGCAACATCAGTGGGGTGCCTTCCCCGGCGTCAGTTTGGCATGGCGTATGAGTGAGGAGCCGTGGATGAAAGACGCCAACTGGCTGAGTGAGTTGAAGTTACGCGGCGGTTATGGTCAGACGGGTAATGCAGGCAGTCTGACAGGCATCAACACGATTTACGGTGTAAGCCGCGGCACGTATGTAATAGACGGTTCGTTAGTAAACGGCATCGGTTTGACCAAGTTAGGCAACCCAGACCTCAAATGGGAAACGCTGTCCGACGCGAATGTGGCAATCGATTTCGGATTTTTCAAGGGACGTCTGAGCGGAACGGTGGAACTATACCAACGTGACAGGACCGATGTAATTCTGACGAAGAGTCTGATGTCGTACAATGAAATCAATACGATAGACTATAACAGTAAAGAGGTCTATCGCAGCCGCGGTATCGAGGTAACATTGCACACGGTGAATGTAGACAAGAAATTGTTCGGCTGGACAAGCGACATCTGTTTCTCGTACTACCGCAACCGAACCATAGCGCGTGACCCGGACTTTATCCCGTCCAACTATGATCCGTATGTGAAGGACTGGGGTGATGTCTATGGTTACCGTACAGACGGATTGATTCAGGCGGGAGAGAGTTATCCTCACCTCCCCAACTCACAGCCCGGTGCAGTCAAATACGTAGATTTGAACGGCTATGAGTATGAAGCGGACGGCAAGACCATCAAGCGGAATGAAGACGGCAGTTATGTTTTATCCGGGAAGCCGGACGGGAAATTAGACAACGCCGACCTTGTCAAACTATACAACACGACACCTATTCCGTTCTCATTCAACAACACGTTCCGTATTTGGGATTTTGACCTTAATATATATATATACGGTTCACTGAACGGTCACAAGCGTAATGATGTGCTTTATCAGTCATCATACGGTATAGCCGATTTGGTGTATGGTGTAAACGCGCTGACGGATGTGCGGGACCGCTGGACATACCAACATACGGAAGGAACCTTGCCCGGCGTTGCGGAAGCGAACTCAGGTGTAGATGTAGCGAATTCGGACTTCTTCTATGAAAATTCATGGTTCCTGCGTCTGGACAATATATCATTGGGGTACAATTTCCCGATGAAATGGTTCAAGGGTTATGTGAAGAGTGCGCGCATCTATGCCGCAGTACGGAATGTCGCCGTCATCAGTCCCTACAAGGGAATGGACCCTGAGACAGGCAACGGTATCGGTGCCTATCCCAACCAGATATCAGGTGCAATCGGATTAAACTTCAAATTCTAAATACGATGATTATGAAAAACAAGATAATCTATGGAGCGGTAATGCTGAGTATGGTCTGTGCGCTTGCGTCGTGCGACCTTCAACGCGAAAACTACGAAGAAATCAATGCCGAGGACTTCCCGAAGACCGAAAACGATCTGAAGTTAGCGGTGAATGCGCTGATGTATGAATTCGGTTCGGGCTACTGGAACGGCGAAGGTATATATGGTGCCGGCTATGACGGATACCAAGTCATGTCAGACATGACGACAGATGTGTTGTGGGTTGTGGTCATGCTGGGGCTGGGAGAGCGATGTCGAATACTACCAGCAATGGAAAGACAACAGCACGAGTTCGATTACGGGCTATTTCTACCGTGCATTTTCGCACTACCAGTTCATGTCGAAAGCCCGCAACACGATACGCCGAATCGAAGCATGTGCGGCACCGGAAGAAGCCAAAGTGCAATATGCCGCCGAAGCACACGCATTGCGCGGATGGATGGGATTGTATCTGTATGACAACTTCGGTCCTGTGCCGGTAGCCACTGATGCGCAGTTGGATGATCCGCTGACCTTCAATTACATAGGGCGGCTGACAGAAGAAGCATATGACTCCGTCATGACCGAGGATCTGACCTATGCCATCCGGCATCTGCCTGTGACCGCTCCGCGTGGACGGATGACGAAAGGTGCCGCAATGACTATTCTGCTGAAATACAGGATGATGCAAGGCAGATTCGACGAAGCCGAGCAGTTATGCCGCGACATCATCAATCTCGGCACTTATGCCCTGCAGCCGGATTACAAGCAGATATTTATGATGGATTACCTCGGAAACAACGAAATCATCCTATGCGTACCATGCAACAGTTCGAACTCATGGACAGCGAACTATATGACCGCGGAAGTGCTGCCGGCAGACATGCCTTGGACAGACAAAGCACTGGGATGGGGCGGTTATGTGATGCCGTGGGCATTTTATAACACGTTTGCGTACAACGACAAACGATTAGAGTGCGTCTATACAAACTACACATCAAAAACCGGCAGATACACAGACAAGACCAACTCGCAGCAGTTGAAATACGGTGCTTTGCCGCTTAAATACGGCAAGGATTTGTCCATGACCGGAGCGCAAGCAGGCAATGACATTGTAGTATATCGGTATGCGGATATACTGCTAAGTCTGGCAGAGTGCATTACGCGCAACCAAGGTGTAACGGGTGAAGCCGCCGACCTTGTGAACCAAGTGCGCCGCCGTGCAGGATTAGGCGATTTGTCATCGCTGACAAAGGAAGATTTCCTTGACGCCATTTTGACAGAACGCGGTCATGAGTTTTATTTGGAAGGACTTCGCCGCCAAGATCTGATCCGTTTTGGCAAATACGTGGAATACGCCAATAACCGTATAAAAAGTGCCAACAAAGAAGGCGGAGCGTACTACACGGTAGATGAATCCCATAACCTTTACCCGATTCCGCAGGAGTATATAGACGAATCCAAATCGGCGATTACGCAAAATCCGGGTTATTGATTGAGTTGATAATTTATAATTGAAAAGTAATATATGAAACCTACATTATTTGTACTTGCTGCCGGAATGGGCAGCCGTTATGGCGGTCTTAAACAATTAGACGGATTAGGACCAAATGGTGAAACAATCATGGATTATTCCATTTATGACGCTATTCAAGCCGGATTCGGAAAAGTAGTATTTGTGATCCGCCGCGTATTTGAACAGGATTTCCGCGAAAAGATTGTATCCAAATACATCAACCGTATTGCGGTGGAGCTTGTGTTCCAAGACTTAGACAATCTACCGGCAGGGTTCAGTGTACCGGAAGGGCGCGAAAAACCCTGGGGGACGAACCATGCCGTGCTAATGGGCAAAGATGTTATCCATGAGCCGTTTGCAGTAATCAATGCCGATGACTATTACGGACGCGAGAGTTTCCAAGTTTTAGCAGACTACCTTCGCTCGATAGAAGGCACAGAGGGTCATTATGCGATGGTCGGCTACCGTGTATGCAACACATTATCGGAGTCGGGCAGTGTCGCTCGCGGTGTATGCGAGACCAATGCAGAAGGTTATCTGACGACTGTAACCGAACGCACAAAGATTCTGCGTGAAGCAGACGGTGTTATCCGCTTCATTGAGGATGACGGCAAAACCGAGTTGGCAGAAAACGCGCCTGTATCGATGAACATGTGGGCCTTCACGCCTGATTATTTCCGTTACAGCGAGGAGTATTTTGCAACCTTCCTTCGCGAACACGGTCAGGAATTGAAATCAGAGTTCTATATCCCGCTAATGGTGGATATTCTGATTCACTCAGGGAAAGCGACATGCCGCGTATTAGACACACCCAGCAAGTGGTTCGGAGTGACCTATGCGAACGATCGTCCGCAAGTAGTTGCCAAATTTGCAAAACTGGTTGCAGACGGCGTATATCCCTCACCTCTATTCAAATAAAAGCCAAGGTATGAATATTTTAGTTACCGGCGGTGCCGGATTTATCGGCTCGCACACACTAATAGAACTATACAAAGCGGGGCATAGTGCCGTAGTCGTTGACAACCTATACAACTCCAACCGCGAGTCACTTCGCCGCGTGGCAGAGATACTCGGGATAAAGGAAATCCCGTTTGTAGAAGCGGATATCCGAGACAGGAAAGCGTTGGAATCCGTGTTCGCGGCACATCATTTCGATGCATGTATTCACTTTGCCGGCCTGAAGGCAGTCGGTGAATCCGTAGCAAAACCGCTTGAGTATTATGAGAATAACATGAACGGCACTTTTGTGCTGTTGGATGTAATGCGTCAAAACGGCTGCAAGAACATTATATTCTCCTCATCGGCAACTGTTTACGGCGACCCCGCCATGATTCCGATAACAGAAGCCTGTCCCAAAGGGCATTGCACAAACCCATACGGTCAAACGAAATCCATGTTAGAGCAAGTAATGATGGACGTACAGAAAGCCGACAACGAATGGAATGTAGTGCTACTGCGCTATTTCAACCCTATCGGAGCACACCCGTCAGGAAGAATCGGAGAAAATCCGAACGGGATTCCGAATAACCTGATGCCTTATATCACACAAGTGGCAGTAGGCAAACGTGAACGTCTGGGCGTATTCGGCAATGACTACCCCACTCCAGACGGAACAGGTGTACGGGATTATATTCACGTTGTTGACCTTGCGACCGCGCATGTGGCGGCACTTCAAGCCATCAGCCGCAAGACAGGTCTTGCGATATACAACATCGGTACAGGTCACGGCTATTCGGTACTGGATGTTGTGAAAGCGTTTATCCGCGTGAACGGTGTGGATATACCATATCAAATCATGCCGCGCCGCGCCGGCGACATAGCTACCTGCTATTGCGATCCGTCCAAAGCAGAACAAGAATTAGGATGGAAGGCGCAATACGGTTTGGATGAGATGTGCCGTGATTCGTGGAACTGGCAGAAAAACAACCCAAATGGTTATTAATATGAAACGACTGATTTTAGCATTATGCTGCATGGCAGCCATAGCTGCACAAGCAGCGAAAGCAGACTGGTATTTATATTTCTGGTCTGAGACACATACGTTGAACGGTGATGCCGCGCAATTTGAAACGACAGAGAAAAACAATGTCTTTCTCATCAAATCGGTCAATATCCCCGCCTCAGGAATCAACTTCTGCATACATAACAGCACATGGGGAACACAGTACGGCTGGAAAGATGCCGCCGTCAACAGCAAAGGCGTAGCAGTCGGTTTGGCAACAGCAAGCCAGGCAAACGGTTGGATGGAATTAGCGACCGGACTGTATTCCGTTACGTTTGACGCTTCGGCATTAACCATTACCTTTGATGACCCCATTACAGATCCGGATGATGATACGCCACAGACGGAAAACGCCAAATACATGTGCGGAGGTGATGTAACGATGGCGACCTATGTGGAAGATTGGGGAGCGAAGTTCTATTACAAAGACGGGAAAGAGGGCGATTTGTTTGATATACTTCAAGCATATGGCGTTAATTTGGCGCGCTTGCGTTTGTATAATGCACCCGGAACAGCTGTAAAAGACGGAACTACCACTTACCGCACTCCAATTATGTCCACCAAATATCCAAACGGATATGAATACGCTGGTCCGGAAGATATACTAAACCTTGCCAAACGTGCCAAAGCACACAAAATGGCAATATGTTTGTCCTTTCACCTAAGCGATTACTGGACCAATGCAACACAGCAAAAAGTGCCGGCAGATTGGTCAAAAGCCAAGACAACTGAAGCCTTAGGCGACTCTGTGTATAATTATATTTACCGTTATATGAAACGGCTTGAAGCACAAGGGACGCTGCCGGAATATGTGTCTGTAGGCAATGAAAGCAACTATGGAATCCTGTTCCAAGACATAAACGGGAATGCGCTTTCGTATGGTGGAAAATCGGATAATGTCAGCCAAATGGTCGCACTATTCAACCGGGCATATGACGCCATCAAAAATGTTTCGCCGACTTCCCAAATGATTATTCACCATAGTTACGGCCATGACGGAAAGATAACTATATGCCGCAATTTCTTCCAGAGTTTGCAGAATAACGGTGGCAAATTCGACATTGTAGGCGGATCATATTATCCGCAATGGGCATCCGAGCAAAATTCCGCGGACAACAGTCCGCAAGGGATGCTAACGTGGGCAGCAGAAATGGAAAAGACCTTCAACAAACCTATAATGATTATGGAGGTCGGTTATTCATGGACCCAATACCGCGCGGCAGGACGGAACGGCGGCAACTATGAGGGACAACTCAAAATGAACGGTTCCTACAATGAAGCCACAGAGGAAGGACAAGCCGCGTTTATGAAAGAATTACACGAAGCACTTGCAACAGATGAAAACATATTAGGTTACATGTATTGGGATCCGATTTTCGTTGACCAGCAGGTGAACGGTACATGGATTAAAACCTGTTGGGCAGAGAAATATGACAGCAGTAGCGACAAATGGTGGGAAGACGGCAATGTCATTTCAAACACCACATTGTTTGACTTCACCGGCAAACCACTGAAGGCATTATATAATGAAATAGCCTCACGCCATACGCCCGATACACCAAGTGCAGTAGAAGAAGTTGCCAACATCGGAAGTGAACAAAGCGCGTATAAAGTACTTAGCAACGGGCAACTGTTTATCATGCGGGATGGAGTTTTCTATGACCTATGCGGAAGAAGAACAGAATAAAACTAACTAAAAATAATACTATGACAACAAATGAATTAGAGCTTGCTTTTGAGCAAGCATACGGATGCAAAGCAGAGAAAATGTACTTTGCACCGGGTCGAGTGAACCTTATTGGTGAGCATACGGATTATAACGGCGGCTGTGTGTTCCCCTGCGCATTAAGCTTTGGTGCATGGTTACTAATAGCAAAGAATGAAGACAAAGAATTACGCTTCCGCTCACTCAATATGCCACAGACATATGAGATTCCGCTGGATGCGATAAAGCCTCAGCCTGACCGTGCATGGTGCAACTATGCTTTGGGATGTATTGACATCATTGCCCGCCGAGGCGGAAAATTGACAAGCGGATACAACCTGCTGTATTACGGGAATGTTCCTGCAGGTGCAGGCTTAAGCAGCAGTGCAGCAATGGAAGTAGTAACGGCGCGTGCCTTTACGGAAGAAATGAATTACGTTCTTCATGACGACAAAGCATATCGAACCGAGTTAGCCAAAATCGGTCAGGCATGTGAACATGAATATGCAGGCGTCATGTGCGGCATCATGGACCAATTTGCTTCCGCACAAGGCAAAAAGGATCATGCAATATATCTGAATTGCGACACATTGGAGTTTGAGCATGTACCTGTGAAATTAGAGGGAATAAAAGTCGTAATCACCAATACGCATAGCCCGCACCATCTGGATTCAGGAGCATACAATGACCGTGTTCGCCAATGCCACACCGCTGTAGAGCAAATCAGTAAAGTGCATCCCATTAAATTCCTTGCCGAGCTGACTCCAGATGATTGGAAAGAAGTGGAAGGATCCATTACCGACCCTATTGCCAAAAAACGCGCCCGTCATGTGGTAGGCGAAGTTGCACGCACTGCAGAGGCAGTAGAGGCTCTCAAACAAGGCAAAATCGAGCGTTTTGGAGAATTAATGACCGCCAGCCACGTATCATTACGCGATGATTACGAAGTGACCGGTCCCGAATTGGATGCCTTAGCCGAGGCCGCATGGCAAGTCACAGGTGTTCTTGGCAGCCGCATGACAGGTGGCGGATTCGGGGGCTGCACCGTCAGTCTTGTACGAGATGAAGCTATTGACCAATTCAAAGCCTTTGTCGGTGCCGAATACGAAAAGAAAACCGGGTTGAAAGCTGATTTTTATGTTGCCGAAATCGGTGACGGAGTAATGCGCCTGCTTTAATATTCAACAGACAAGGAACAATCATGAACCCTATACAATTTTATACCATCAAGAATGCCAACGGATTAGAAACACACATCTGTAATCTTGGTGCCAAAATTACAGAGTTACACGTGCCTAACCATCATGGAGAAGTAAAAGATATTGTACTTGGATTCAACAGTGCTGAAGAGTGGCAAACACAGGAAACGTATTTCAATGCCATCTGCGGTCGTGTTGCCAACCGTATCAAAGACGGACGTTTCACCCTTGACGGCAAAGATTATCAGTTACCGATTAACAACGGAACGAACAGCCTGCATGGCGGTGTGAACGGTTTCAATACCAAGTTTTGGGATATAGAGGAACATGACAACCGACATATCCGATTACATTATCATTCTGCTGATGGTGAAGAGAATTATCCAGGGAACTTGGATGTGCGGGTCACTTACACCGTTACAGAAGACAACCGCCTCGTTATACACTACGAAGCCAAGACTGACGCACCGACTATTGTCGCTCTGACTAACCACGCCTATTTCAATTTAGCAGGCGAAGGCAGCGGAACCGTGCATGAGCATATACTTCAAGTTAATGCAGAATATTATACACCATTTGACGAAACTGCATGTCCAACCGGTGAAATTCTTCCTGTAAGCGGCACGCCCATGGATTTTCGGATGCCGACCCGTATAGGAGACCGCATAGATGACCCGTTTTTTGCACCGGGCAGAGGAATTGACAATAATTGGTGTCTATGCGCCGGTAATGCGCCTAAACAACTTCGTCATGCCGCTACATTGGAAGCAGACGGACGCATAATGGAATGTTGGACAACAATGAAAGGATTACAGGTATATACCGGTAATTGGATTGAACAACACCAAGGTAAAAGCGGAAACACCTATGATGTGCAGCACGCCGTGTGTCTTGAGGCGCAAAATTGGCCTGATAGCATCAACCATTCTGATTTCCCGAACGTGGTACTACATCCAAAAGAAATACTCGATGAAACCACCGAGTATCGCTTTCTATTGTAAGAAATAAATTTCTGACAGTTTGTAAAATACCGATATCAATCTACTTTGATGTCGGTATTTACATTTTTACTCCCCCACAAAGCGTAGCATAAAATGTAGGTTGCACAAAGTAAGGGAACAATATAACTTACAAGCATCCCCGCATGACCGGCAATTGAAGCTTGCAAAGACGGCCAAAGTGCACCGCCAAATACCATTGTCATAAATATACCCGATGCTTTAGCGGTATATTTACCCAGCCCCTCAACCGCAAGATTAAAGATACAGCCCCACATTATAGAAGTACACAGTCCGGTGAGGACCAACAATGTCGAAGCAATCGGCACCTCTCTCAACGCACCTTGAACAAAAGTATGAACCATCACCTTGTCACCTAAAAGCATTGCAGCCCCTATCAGCAAAACAGCCACCCCGGCAGCAACAGACACCATCACCTTGGAACTAACTCTGCCACCGATAGCCGAACCGACAAAACGGCCAACCAACATCAAAATCCAATAACGTCCGGCAATGAAACCGGCAACAGCAAAGCCGACACGGGGAGTCATATAACTGATTAGCGTGGCGGGGATACCGATTTCGACACCCATGTAAAGAAATATCGCAACTGCACCCAAAACAAAATGCCGGAACGACCACGGGCTACGTTCATAAACGACATCCTGCCCTGCGCCATCAGGTTCTGCTATAGGAGTTAAACGGATAACCAGATAAACGACAGCGAATACAGCCATTGCGATATACAATATGACATTGACATCATCTATCTCTTTTCCTGCAGCAC
Source organism: Paludibacteraceae bacterium (assembly GCA_905235225.1). Taxonomy (GTDB): domain Bacteria; phylum Bacteroidota; class Bacteroidia; order Bacteroidales; family Paludibacteraceae; genus Colicola. The sequence continues at coordinate 24,552 of CAJOKE010000035.1, read as the reverse complement.
CGACCAAAGCACCGACCAACATCGGTGTAAGCGCACCCGCCAAAGAGTTTAGCGTCCCACCGATAAGATTAAGCTGATTACCTTTCTTTCCACCGCCACCCATAAGTGTCAGCAAAGGATTTACAACTGTATTTAGCATACATACTGAGAATCCGCATACAAATGCACCCAATAAATATACCACAAAACTATCGAATACGCCGCTGAGCCATTGGAATAATACACCGACAAATCCTACAAATACAGCTATAAGAGCTGTGCGCTTGTACCCGATTTTGGACAGCATCCAGCCTGCCGGAATACCCATAATCAAATACGCTAAAAAGTTCATTGCATTACCCAGCATGCCCATAAACTGCGCATTACTACCTGTGAAACTCTGCTCCCATATCTTGCCGACAGGAGCAGCCAAATTGGTGACAAAAGCTATCATTGCATAGAGAAACATCATAGCAATGATAGTCATGATTCGAAGTGATTGTGATTGTTTGGCACTCATAATACTATTATTTTTATTGTTTGGTATTAGTTTTTCGCTTATAATACCGGCGGAATGGCTTGCGCCGCTTCTTTTCTTCCTTTAATTCTTCCTGACCGGGAGCCTCACCAAGTTCAGGCGGCAAGGGCAAACGCTCTATATGCTTTTTGATTAAAGACTCTATCTTACGGAAATACTTTCGGTCCTCAACACTGACAAGTGTTACGGCAGCACCCGAATTTTCGGCACGAGCAGTCCGCCCTATTCGATGCACATAATCCTCTGCATCCCGCGGAACATCATAGTTAATAACCAAAGGAATATCATCCACATCTATTCCGCGAGCCACAATGTCAGTCGCCACAAGCACATCCACCTTGCCATTTCGGAAATCCAGCATAACTTCGTCACGTTCCTTTTGTTCAAGATCCGAGTGCATTGCCCGTGCATCAATACCCTTTTGGCGCAAAGCATATGCCAAGTCTTTGACACGCTGTTTCTTTCCGACAAAAACAATCACTTTCTTGAGCGGTTTATTTTTAGAAAGCAATTGCATAATCATTGGCGTTTTTTGCCCTTCGAATAGGTCAACCGCCATCTGATGAATCGTTTCCGGCGGACGCGAAATGGCTATTTGTACCTCTACAGGATTCGTCATAATCGCTTTCGCCATTTTGCGAATATCAGCCGGCATGGTAGCAGAGAACATGATTTTTTGACAATCAGCAGGCAAACGCCTGTAAATAGTCATGATATCATCATAAAAGCCCATGTCAAGCATCCGATCCGCTTCATCCAGAATAAAATACTTTACACCGGAGAAATCGGGATTATAAATATTCATCAGGCTAAGCAACCTGCCGGGCGTGGCAATCACAATGTCAGCCCCTTTTGTTATACCTGCTGTCTGGTTCCCCCAAGCACTGCCATCGTTGCCGCCATAAACCGCCACCGAAGAAAACGGAACATAAAAGCCAAAACCTTCCATTTGCTGGTCTATCTGTTGGGCAAGTTCACGTGTTGGAGCCATTATGATAGCATTTAATTTGGAAGGGTCATGGTCATCATATGCCAAATTAGTGAGTAGCGGCAAAATATACGCAGCCGTTTTTCCTGTACCTGTTTGCGCACAGGAAATCACATCATGACCTTCTAATATAACAGGAATTGTCTTCTCTTGCACCGGAGTACACTCATCAAAGTGCATGTCCCATAGTGCATCCAACACATCATCGGAGAGAGGCAGTTCGTCAAAATACATATATCCTATAGGTTTCTAATCCGCCACTCGTTCGGATATTGGTTATTAAGTCTGTTTCCGACATTCTTTGCAAAACCGAGAGGAACATCCTCATATGTCAGCAATACCGTACCCATCGGTACATTTTCCGGCACCAGTGTTTCCGTCCGCAAATAACTCAATGCCTGCTCACGCTGCAAATCCACATTTGGGAACGCACCACGGTTAAAGTCCTTTACCATGCTAAGACTGTGTTGAGGAGAAACACCCTTGCCGCGTTCTTCGCCGATGCCGAAACCGGTTAGCACACACGTCATATTGGTACACAGACTGTCAATCAATGCCTTGTACGCCATCGGGTACGCTGTCATGAAACGGTCATTCTGACGCATCGCCCAACGCTCCGGGTGCTGCAGCCATGTACGCATCACTTTCTCATACTCGGGATTACAGAATGTCGGACGCTTGGGTTCTTTGATCTTGTATGGCGCGAACGGCTCTGCATGTTTACGGAAAGCACAGATATAAAAGCCTTCTCCCTTGAGCTTATGCGGATAGAAATGGTAACCGGGGAACGACTCCTCAATGCCCCATGACGGATCATAATGAAGCGGCAACACCTCAGCACCAAGGCACTCTGATATCCACTGTGCATTATCTTCGTTTTCTTCCTCATTGAAGGTGCATGTCGAATAAACAAGTACGCCACCCGGCTTTAATGCTTCCCATACATCCATCAGAATACTGCGCTGACGTTCGGCACACATCTTCACATTTTTTATACTCCACTCCTTACGGGCTTCCGGATCCTTACGGAACATGCCTTCCCCCGAACACGGTGCATCAACCAGTATGCAGTCAAACAGATTCGGACAACGCTCCCCAAAATCAGCTGCACTATTGTGAGTGACAACCACATTGCCGTTACCCCATTTTTGAATATTCTCACTGAGGATAAACAACCGCTGGCGAACCACCTCATTGCTTACAAGCAGACCTGATTCACCAAGGAACTGGCTGATAAGCGTGGATTTTCCCCCCGGGGCTGCACATAAATCAAGCACCACACTATCCGGCTGGACATATTCGTCCAATGCCTGCTGGACAAACATTGAACTCGCTTCCTGTACATAGTAACACCCCGCGTGAAACAAGGGATCCGTTGTAAAAGAAATTCGTTCGGTCAGATAATAACCGTCAATATGCCAGGGAACTTCCTCCGTATCACACGGAAAAGTCAACACATCCTTCTTGTCATTCAACCGGATTGAAGTAATCGGCGTACCATCAAGTGCGCGGAACAGTTGCTCCGCTTCCGCACCCAACAATTGACGCATGCTATCTAAAAATTCTATCGGCAACATCGTTTCCTACTCCATTTCAGCCCGCAAAGATAATACATAATTTTGATATACGCAAAAAAAAGTGCGAAACTACGCACTTTTACTGCAAAAACCGATTACAAAAACCATCATTCAAGCGTAATGACAGGTGCGTCCTCTTTGCTTTTTTGTATGGTAGTGTTGACCCGTTGGGCAAGTTCCTTCTGTTCGCGGCTCACCGCCATGATGATTCCGAAATACACACTGGTAATAATGGCACTTGTTCCTCCGCGCGAAATAAGCGGCAATGGTTGCCCCGTAACAGGACCAAGGCCGACTGCAACCATCATCGATACAAGTGCCTGACACGTTAGCATCAACGCCAAACCCATCACCATCAGCATTGCCGCATAGTCACCGAAACGGCTGCTCGTCAAGCACGCACGGAACAAAATCGCAATATATAAAAACATTAAGAATAAAGCACCGACTATGCCTAATTCCTCAACGATAATCGCAAATATATAGTCGGCAAATGCCTGCGGGAGAAAATCGCGTTCCTTGCTATTCCCCGGCAGAACACCGAAGGGCGATTTTCCGCCAAGCGCAACCGCCACTTTGGCTATAGAACGCTGATAGTTGTCATCCGTTATTTTGAATTCCGCCGCATCCTGCCGGTGTTCGCTGAATATGTCATCTATACGCCCGACCCATGTGACTGCACGCGAGAACGGTCCCCCCATCTTCCGGTGTTGGCGGACATAACCGAACTCGACAATCATATAACCGGCTACTAACAGCAAAACTGCTATGCTGATTGTCGAAAGAATATACTTCCACGGCAATCGCGCTAAAAACCACATTAGCAACACTATGCCCCCCAACAATACAGCCGTAGAGAGGTTACCCGTCATGATCGGCAACGCTGTAGCCCCGGTCAGCCCCAATGTCCAAAAGAAATACTTCTTTTTGTCCTCTTCGGTCTTAACCCGGGCGAGCAAATCCGCGATAACGATTATCAGGCTGAGTTTTGCCAACTCGGAAGGCTGAAAAGTGAAACTGCCTATTTTTATCCATCGGCTCGCTCCGTTGATGGTGGCTACCATCGAACTATGCGGAAATAGCATGATAAAGTACAGGCATGCCAGCGAAACACCCAATAGAACATACCCTCCCGCACGGATATACATGCTCGGCACAAACTGTATAAAAAACGCAATGATTATGCCCAACATCAGGAATATTATCTGCGACATAACAGGTCCTAACACAGAATGACGCTCATAGACCAACGTACTCCCCGCAGAAAACAAAGCAATAATCGCTACAACTACCAACGTGAGAAAAAGCACCCAGTAGGTCTTGTCAACATATTTCAGGTTTATATGTTTCATAATCTACGTACTGCATTCATAAATTGCTCGCCTCTGTCCTCATACGATTTGAACAAATCGAACGAAGCACAGCAGGGAGACAATAAAACCGTATCCCCCTCAGCGGCTGCTCCGTACGCACCGTTTACTGCATCCTGCAGATTGTCCGTATCAATAATACGCAACGGCTTGCCGTCGCAACCGGTAAAGGTTTCCGATACACCGTTGCAGGCTGCAAAATGCTCCCGTAATTTCTCGTTGTGCAGCCCCATGAAGACCAGCGTATGGCACTTGCGGCGGACCAGTTCGTCTATCTCGCTATAGTCATTCCCTTTGTCCTTGCCGCCAAGGATGAGAACGGTCGGCGTGGTCATGGACTCCAGCGCATACCAGCACGAATTGACATTCGTTGCCTTGCTGTCATTGACGAAACGAACCCCGCGAATGGTGGCAACATACTGCAATCGGTGTTCCACACCGGCAAACTGACGTAGCGATTCACGGATGACATCCTTCTTGATATGCAGCACTTGCGCTGCAATCGACGCGGCCATCGAATTCAACTGGTTATGTTTTCCCCGCAGCGAGAGGTCACCTACCGGCATTTGCAGACAGTCATTGGCCTCTACAATAAGGTCGTTTCCGCGCACATATGCCGCGTTGCCTGTCTTACCGAATGGATATAATGTGGCACCAAGCGACATTTTTTTGATTTCCTTGTCTATGACAGGGTCCTCCGACCAATATATGAACGCATCATCCTTGGTCTGGTTTTGCGTAATGCGGAATTTGGCGTTTACATAATTCTGAAACTCATAATTATATCGGTCCAAATGGTCGGGTGTAATATTCAGCAAAATAGCCACATTCGCTCGGAAATCATACATATTGTCCAATTGGAACGATGACAACTCTATCACATAATAGTCATGATGTTCATGGGCTACCTGTAATGCCAGCGATGCACCGATATTCCCCGCCAGACCGACATTCAGGCCGGCTCGGCGCAATATGTCATATATGAGGGATGTCGTCGTTGTCTTGCCGTTTGAACCGGTTATACAGATCATCTTCGCATTCGTATAACGCGCGGCAAACTCAATTTCGGAAATAACAGGCGTCCCCTGCTCCTGCAGCTTCACTATCAGCGGTGCCGTCAACGGAATGCCGGGAGACTTGATTACCTCATCGGCATTCAGAATGCTTTCCGCTGTATGATGACCGTCTTCCCATTTTATGCCATGCTGATCCAGCATCGCCCGGTATGGAGCCTTGATCTCGCCCATATCGCTGACGAACACGTCAAATCCCTTCTCCTTGGCTAAAATCGCGGCACCTGTGCCGCTTTCGCCTGCACCTAAAACAACTATCCGCTTCATCTTTATCTTATTTTCAATGTCAAAATGGTTATCGCTGCCAGTATCAGAGTCACAATACAGAACCTCAGCACGATCTTCGCCTCATGATGCAGATTACTGCTGCCTTTGAACATGATGGAACATGTCGGGTCATTCTTCAGCACCTGTTCCACAGAAGTACGGAAATGGTCATGCAACGGTGTACGTTTCCACACACGGACATGACGACCGCGCTTCTTGTAGAACTTATATACCTGCGTTTGAACAATAACGCTGACACTCTCCATCAGGAATATCCCGCACAGCACCGGCACCATCAGCTCCTTGTGAATCACCATCGCGCATACACCGATTATACCGCCAACCGTCAGGCTGCCCGTATCACCCAAAAACACCTGCGCAGGAAAACCGTTGAACCATAAATATCCGACTAAGGCTCCGACAAATGAGGCAAGGAATACAACCAGTTCCTCACTCCCCGGAATATACATTACATCAAAATACTCCGCCCAGACTACGCTGCCGCTCGTGTACGCAAGTATCAGCAACGCAACGCCGATTATCGCCGAATTGCCCGCACACATTCCGTCCATTCCGTCATTCAGGTTGGCTCCGTTGCTCACTGCCGCTACGACAAACACCGTTAGCAGCACAAAGAAGATCCAGCCGAAGCGGTACTTGTTATTTTCACCCGTCCAACCGAACAGGTCTGCATAGTTGAAATTATGGTGTTTGACAAACGGAATTGTGGTCTGAGTGGACTTGATTTCCGGCGTTTTATCCACCACAACGACATTATTCTCTATGTGACTGCTCACCACTTCGTTCATGGATACGGCGGGGCAAAAACGCAACGTCAGTCCGACTATCAGTCCTAACGTAATCTGACCAGCTATCTTGATCCACCCGTTCAAACCGTCCTTGTTCTTGCGGAACGTCTTGATATAATCATCAGCAAAACCCAATGCACCCATCAGCAATGTGGTGATTAGCATTAATATCATATACACATTGGTCAACTTGCCCAACAGAAGGCACGGCACCAGTATCGCCGCAATCACAATCAGTCCGCCCATTGTCGGCACACCCTTCTTCGCGACATTGAACGGATCCAGTTTCTCATCACGATGCGTTTCGCTGATCTTGTGACGTTTCATGAAATTGATGAACCGGTTTCCGAACCATATGCTGACAAACAACGCAATCACGCCTGCACTTATGGCACGGAACGAAATGTACGTAAGCAAACGTGCACCGGCTAAATGCCCGTATGCGCTCTGCAGATAATCAAATAGAGAATATAACATAATATCTTTCCTTGTATCGCCATCTCATGATGACCGTTTATATAAATCGTTTAACTACCTCATGGTCATCAAAATGATACTTCACACCTTTGATGATTTGGTAATCTTCATGCCCTTTCCCGGCAACCAGCACCACATCTCCCGCCTGCGCAAGAATGCACGCTGTTTTGATGGCGGACTCGCGATCCTCTATAATCAGCGTTGTGCGCAGCTCCTCTTCTGTCAGTCCGGCCGCCATGTCTTGCAGTATATCAAGCGGCTCCTCATCACGCGGGTTGTCACTTGTCAATATCAGTTGTTCGCTGCCGCGTTTCGCTATCTGCGCCATCATCGGACGTTTCCCTTTGTCGCGATTGCCGCCGCAACCCACAACCGTTATCAGTTTTGACCCTTCTTTCTTGATCTCCCGGATGGTCTGGATGACATTGTCCACCGCATCAGGCGTGTGTGCATAATCGATAATGGCGCTCCAACCCTTCGGACTGCGTATCGTCTCAAAACGCCCGTTTACAGGACGCAGCGTACTCAATATTCGCAGTACCTCCGTCTTCTCGAATCCCAAATTTACCGCCGCACCGTATATACACAGCAGATTGCTCACATTGAACCTTCCTACCAGCGGCACAAAGACCTCCTGACCGTCAACTTGCAGCAGCATGCCCTCAAAACCTTCCTCTATCACTTGCGCACGGTAGTCAGCCATTGCGCGTACCGAATAAGAATACACCTTCGCCTTCGTATTTTGCGTCATTACGAACCCGTTACGGTCATCCTTATTCGTTACGGCAAATGCCTCTTTCTTGAGTCCGTCAAACAGCCTTTTCTTCGTATCACGGTAGTTGTCAAATGTCTTGTGATAGTCTATGTGGTCGCGTGTCAGGTTGGTAAACAGCGCACCGTCAAAATCCAAACCCGCTATACGCTCCTGCGCTATCGCATGACTGCTGACCTCCATGAACGCATACTCGCAACCCGCATCAACCATCCGTCTGAGCAAACCGTTCAGTTCCAGCGCATCCGGCGTCGTATGCGTAGCCGGCACCGCCTCATCATCCACGTAATTGACCACTGTGGACAGCAATCCGGCCTTATGTCCCGCCGCACGGACTAACTTGTACAGCAATGTTGCTATCGTTGTCTTGCCGTTTGTCCCTGTCACACCGACAAGCGTCAGACTGCGTGACGGATCGCCGAACCACTTGCTTGACAGCAAACCGAGTGCCTTGTCCGTATTGTCCACTTGCACATAGCACACACCGTCCGATGACAACGGGATGTATTCCGCCTTACTCAGCACAACCGCAACGGCACCCTTATCCACACATGCCGCAATATACTCATGCCCGTCAACAGCCGTTCCCACTTGCGCTACAAAAAGGTCGCCGCAACCCACCTTGCGCGAGTCAAACTGGATTCCGCTAATTGCTATATCGGCATTCCCTACCACACGCAATGGCTCTATAACACTCAGTAATTCACTCAGTTTCATATTATTTACGTTTAACTAATTCCAACTCACCTTTTCTAATTGCATAACAGTCACTGTACGCAATAGTCTTTTCCGCTATTGACCGTACCACATTACCACAGTCATATCCCGCATCGTACAGCGGATAGTTCTTGGGGTTCTCTATCATACATATGCAGGTGTACTGAGGTGCCTCTTCCGGAAAATACCCCACAAATGTCATGCGGTGGTTCCTGCCTGTGTACCGGCCGTTCTTCAGCAACTGCGCCGTCCCTGTCTTGCCCGCTATATGCACTAATTCGCTCTGCGCCTTGTAGGCGACTACTTTCCCTGCCCATTTGCGGACTGATGCCGTTCCTAAATTATTGTCCCACACAACATCATGCAGGCAGGCGCGTATATCGTTCAGCGTCGATTTTTTGCACATCGACGACTTGATGGTCTCTGTCTCATACCGCTTCACCGTCTGCCCGTTTTCCTGCAGCTCGCTCACTAACATCGGACGCACTATACGCCCGTTGTTCGCCACACCGTTATAGAATGCCAGTATCTGCATTGGACTCAACTCCACCGAATAACCGTAAGACATCTTGCTGATTGTCACCGCATCATTCGGTATCTCTATCCGCGGCTTGTCCGCACCCGGAATCTCGCTGTAGAAACTGTCGCGCAGGTTCATCTTCTCCAGTTTGCGAACGAACTTCTCCGCATTTCCGTCATAGGCGGATGTGATAATCTTCGCAAGCGCGATATTCGAACTGACCGCAAGCGCACTGCGCACTGTATATACCGTATCTTTCGGGTGCGAATCAGTATGCTTCGATTTGCCGAGATATATCCATCCGTCACGATATACGCGCACCGTGTCATACAGGTTCACTTTCCCGTCATCCAATGCCGCCATCAAGGCTATCGTCTTGAAGGTCGAACCGGGTTCCACGCGCGTCACCGCATGGTTCATTGCCTCAACGTACTGACCGTCCGAAGTCCTGTCCAGATTGGAAATAGCCTTGATATGCCCGCTCTTCGTTTCCATCAGAATGCAGCAGCCCCAGTCCGCACTCGTCGCGTTCAGACGCTCGCGCAATGCCGTCTCCACTATATCCTGCAAATCCGTATTCAGTGTTGTCACCACATCCAGACCATCCTCTTCTTCCTCGACCTGAACATTCTCCCACCGGCCGCCGACACGCTGCCGCGTACTGATACCGTCCCTGCCTGCCAACTCCTTCTCAAAACGCTTCTCCAAACCCGCGTTGCCGTAACCACCGTCACCGTATATACTGCCTATCGTGCGGCTCGCAAGACTGCCGAACGGCTTCACACGGCGGTGTTGGTCCTCGAAACTGATTCCCGACTTATATACGCCGCGCCGTACAAGAGGCAACTTCTCCACCTCTTTGCGCTCCGTATAGGTAATACGCCGTTTCGTCAGTTTGTTGATAATCCGGTCCCTGTTCCTTTTCGCTTTGAATGCGTTTACCATCAGGTTGCGGTATTCTTCCTCCGAACGGTCACCGATAATACGGCTCAGACCGTTCGCTATCGTATCCACATACCGGTAGAACAAGGTGTCCCCGCCCAGATGAAGTGCCTCCACGCGGGTGTCCATCTGAATATAGTACTGCGGCATGCTCGACGCTAATATACGTCCCTCGCAGTCTAATATATTACCCCGCGTCGCCTTGATCGGCTGATTCGTCCTCACTTGGCTGTCTGCCACTTTCAGCCACTGGTCGCGTTCCTTCGTTTGTATCACGATTATCTTGACAAAAACCGACACAAAACCGACCACTATCAGCACAAATACAGCTGCAAATCGCAATATGGTATTTCGTTGGTTGTCACCCATAGTTTATTTCCCCACTTTGATGGCTGGTGTCTCGTTCGGTTTCAAATTGCTGCCCCTTTCGGCAAGGCTCGCTATTACTTGCGACTGCCGCGTGCGGCTGACCAGTTCCGCGGACAATGTCAGATACTCGAAACGCTTGTCCCTCACTTCCTTGCGCAAGTCCGTCAGTCTGTGCTGTTGCTGCATCGAGCGGTAACCCGCAAGGATATAAAAAAACACAAGTACCACTATCAGCGCAAACAGCTTGTATTGCTTGCGTACACGCTCGCTGCGGAGAAACTCTCCGTTCAGCACACCTTGTATTTTACGGGTCTTCGGGTCTGCCATTACTCTGCTTGTTTTTCTACATACGCTTTCTTCTCCGCCACACGCAGTTTTGCACTTCGCGAACGGGGATTGCGGGCTACCTCGTCCGCACTCGCTACTGCTCCTTTCTCTATCACAACAAACGGCGTCAGGATATTGCCGTAAAAGTCCTTCTCTATCTCTCCGTCCAGATTGCCGCTACGCAGGAAGTTCTTCACTATCCGGTCCTCCAATGAGTGATATGTCAGCACAACAATCCTCCCGCCGGGCTTCAGCAAATCCTTTGCCGCAACCAACATCTCGCGCAACGCACCTAATTCATCGTTCACCGCTATACGCAACGCCTGAAACACGCAGGTCAGCTCTTTCTTCTTGCGCGGGTCGATATTCTCAATACCTGTATTGTTCTTGTCCGTTATATCCAACGCCCTCACCACATCGCCCGTCGTCACAATCGGACGGTGCTGTATCAGCTTCCGCGCTATCTGCCTTGCGTTCTTCAGTTCGCCGTATAACGACAGCACACGCCCCAATTCTTCCTCACTGTATATATTTATAAGGTCTGCTGCCGTCTGACCCGCTTTTTGGTTCATACGCATATCCAAGGGCGCGTCGAAACGGAAACTGAAACCCCGCTCAGGTTCGTCAAAGTGATGAAAACTCACACCGAGGTCGGCTATCAGACCGTCTATCCCGCTCACTCCGTAATAATCCATGAAGTTCGAAAGGTAACGGAAGTTGCCATGCACGAAATGCCAGTTCTCATTATGCAGCAGCTCACCCCGTTTGACCTCATTCTCATAGGCTTCAATGTCTTGGTCGAACGAATACAACTGCACCTTACCGCCGCCCCGTTCCATGATGGCTCGGCTGTGACCGCCGCCGCCGAATGTCACATCCACATATACGCCGCCGGGCTTAATATCCAAGCCCCGCATCGTCTCTTCCAACATCGCCGGTATGTGATATACATTATCCGTCATACTGTTCCATGCTCTTTTTTCATCCGGCTGCGGATACGCTCCGCAAGGTCATGCTGCTCAAGTTTCTTCATCGCAAACACTTCAGGGTTCCACAGGGCGAAACGGTCAAACATACCCACGAAAATCAGACTCTCGCTCTGGCTCTGACCGTCATTCAGGCACTCGAAGTTACGCTTCTGTAGCAGCACACGCCCTTGGTTGTCCGGCTCCAGCAATTCCGCATCCGACATGAACTGCATCAGCAGCAGCTGGTCCTCTGGATCCCATTCATCCAAAGCGTGGCGCAGAGACGACACCTTGTCATTCCATACCGTCTCCGGATAGAATATCAGACACGCATTGTCTGTATCGCGCCGCATGACGATACGCTTGGACTCTGTCTCCGCCAATATCCTGCGATACGCGGCAGGAATGAATATCCTGCCCTTCTCGTCAGCCTTTACCTCTATGTTCCCAATGAATGTACTCATGCTTTATCTTCTATTTCATTGCGTCTTGAACGCACTGTTTTCTTAGTCTCCTTCGTTTTCTCTGTCTCCTTCGTTTTCTTTGTTTCTTTTGTTCTCCTTGTTCCCTTGCCTTCCCTGCTCTTTTGACTTTCCCTTTCTCTTGGCTTCTCCTTCTCTCTTGGCTTCTCCTTCTCTCTTGGCTTCCCCTGCTTTTTATCAAAATCCGCTGCAAAGGTACAAAAAATATTTGATATATCCCCACTTTTCACCACAAAAAATTTTTCAACAGCAAAATTTACAGGTTTTCAACATTTTTAACATAACAGCAACACATTGTCAACCAATACTTTACACAACTTATTAACAAAGTGGTGCAAAGTGGGTCAAACCCACTCCACACGGCGCACTATACGCTTCGCTCTACGGCAGTACGATGGAACGTCAGTACGCCAGTCCCGAAAAATCAGTACGCCATCCCGTCAGTACGTCAGTACGAAAAAATAATCACTTTCTTTTCCAAAATTTCCCCTTTCTTTCCGACTTCTTCCCAAAGGTCGCCCATAAGTCAAGCACAAGTCCCCCAAAGCTCACCCATAGGTCAAAAGTAATGGATAAATACCCTGTGAATACTTTCAAACCCCGCATAACACATAAAAAAAGAGTGCAACTTTTCCAAGCTGCACTCTTTTAACCCCGTCACGGCACCCTATGCCCTGCGTCTGCGCAAATACACGCGAACCATAAATGCCGCCGCTAACACCAACAGCGGCCACGCCGCATCGCCGATGGGATCTTTCCACGGTTCGTCACGATCATTGTTGTTGTCATCAGAGTTAAATCCTCCCCCAGGATTATCATCTCTTCTTATGCCGGGCTTATTGGCTCGACTCGGATTATAACCATTGTCATAGGTCGTATAGGCCCCTTCCTGAACCGCCTGTGGTAAGGTCGAACCCGACCATACCATAGACGATGTGGAATGAAAATCTGCACGAGGAGGTTCTGCCATACTTTGGGCACTAACGCTCATTACTATCATCACTGTGAAGCTTACCAATAAATATCTCAATGTTTTCATAATCGTGTCTCCTTTCACAAATTCATTAATCATTATTTATTGATTACCTTACAATTGCACGTTTTGTTACAGACTGATTGCCTAATACAGCTCTTACGTTATAAACACCAGCTGCAGGTACATCAGTATATAGACCGGACTCACGAACATTAATCCAAACGGCTACAAGTTTTCCGGTATAGTCATATACCCAAACATTAGCTCCTGTAGGCACTTCGCGAATAGCCAAGCGTTTTTCTCCACCATAAACACTAATATCCATCAAATTGCCACCACTTATGGATTCGATATCAGTCGGTGTTTCTGCTTTCAGAATAGCATTGATAGCAAAACGCTCGTCATATTGTCCTGCCGTGCCGGAGAATGTATATCTATCTACCAGCAAGTCAGTCATTCTACTCATCGAATAATCCGTTAACCAGATATGTTCAAATGCGCTATAATCCTTGTTCTCCAGTAACTCAAATGTATAATCTCCAGCTTGCGGAATAACTACTCCGACTGGTATCGGTTGAGTTGCTGTTTCCTCTGGTAATGAGTTGAACGCGGTACGAATACCATCTACTATCGTATAAACTTTCAGATAATTCAAATTCCTAATGGTCTTCTCTTTATCGTTTGTATCGAATGCCTCGGAATAACGATTGCTAATGTTCAAACCGGCAATATCATTCGTGCTATTCTCATCATGCAATTGGAAGTCAAGTATGCTTTCGCGTTCAGGTATAGCATCACGCTTGATGGACGGTAACTTCAAGGCTTTAGAACCGCCAAATGACAACGTTCCAGGAGTCTCTTTTGTTCCGACATTAACCTGTATGAAGAACGGATAGAACGCATCCAATTTATAATTTTCGGTACGCACTTCACGATAATCATCCCAAGTGTATTCCGGGATTGTCAGATAACGCGTATTATCATCCTCTATCCAATCCCAAGTTCCATCCCATGGATTGCCGTGTTTCTGGAAGCCTTGTTGCACAATCTTGCTATCATATGTATCGCCAATATCGTATGCCGAGAAGTATGGGTTACCAATTAAGTTCCATCCAACGTTATTAGCCATCATTTCACCATTCTGCCATTTCTCATAACCCCATGCTATGATGGATGGAGTGCAGTCTGTGGTCTCGTTACTCCAACCGGTACTGGTCAACAGCGGGAATCGCAATACGCCATAAGGACGACCATTATGCGGTACGTTTTGGTCAATCATAATCTCATAACCAACGCCTCGTTGTACGCTACTTGCATTCACCCATGCTTTCGTGCCGTTCTCTCCGGTACGGAAACCGCCATTATAGGTCTTAATCCAAGCCTTGAAGTTCTTCACGCCATCACCGTTTGTGACATCGTTCAGATTTACATCTTTTGGCAGAGCCATCATGTAACCGAAATCTCTCGTTGCATACAATTCATAGTAGATACCATGACCTGCAGCACCAATACCGGATAAACGCTTATTAGCTTCAGTTGCACGGTCGGCCACTAACATCTGCGGATGTCCATACTCCCCGCCTAACCAACTGAATCCACCACGCAGATAGATATTCGTTACCGCGAGATCATTGCTAATATTTGCTTTACCTCCGGGATAGATATACAAATCTGCGAAGTTACCGGATGCTGTTCCGGTTGTTAAAGTACCATCGCGGCGGATAACAACATCTGTTCCCTTGGCAATAGCATCACCTCCGGCCGCAGTACGCAATTCTGCTTCCGTCTTGCTGGTCGTCACAATCAACGGGATTTGGAATACAGCCTGCTTCGGCGTGCCGCTTTCGGTAGCTGTCAGAACTAACTGTTTTGCCGGATTGCCCTGCAAGTTACCTACATTAGTTAACTTATATACATCGCCTCCCAAACCGTCTTTAACAACATCACTTGGATCGCCGGTACCGATACGAGCATTGATGGCACTAGCGTTCGCACCATTTGCATAACTTACGGCGATTTCATTTACGCCCCACTCAAGAATTGAAATGTTCGCTTTCTGCACAATTTTCAGAGGCAAGATATATAACTCAGCCGTACCACTTGTTTCACCGTATGTGCCCCATTTGTGTCCATACAGACGCAACTTATTGGTGTTATTGGGAGACTGGTCAGATTGTAATGTATATACAAATTCTCCATCAACCTTCCGTTACTTTCCATTCATAAGCAGCATCTGCTGTTGAATTGGCAAAATATTTATCTACTGCATTTATGACACCATCATTGCTGATAGTATTTGCATTTTCACTATTATTTGCCCACAAACCTGCACCGGCAGTAGTATTATTTGTTGCCGAGAAACGCAGACGGTCACCATACAGCGCATTCGGTGTATAAGAGGTGGCATTACCAAAGCGGTCTCGTGTGCCATTTGTTGTCGCCACAGGCCAAATGCGGTATTGTATTGTATTTGGTCCTTCTGCTTTCAGCACGCCATCTTCAATTACAGTATTTACCATCTCCGGTGCAGGATTACCTGCACTCGTCATATTGGCTGGTAGCGCATGCCATGTATTACCCACTTTCGCCACAATTGCAATTGCATCCGGCAGATTGCGAACTTCAACCACTCCGCTGAAAGTCTGCTGCCAACCGTCACAAGCAATAGTGATATTGCGCGGTTCAATAGCTCCGGTGCCGGTTGCTGTCGGAGTGAAGGAAACATACACATCCTGTTCTGTATCGTCTCCGGTTGCTGTTAGATAATCACTACTGATATCTTTGTATTTTCCACCATCAAGTTTATAGAATTTCAGATTGTCGCCGCTCAATGAAATCCTGTGTCCCGCAATAGCACCGCCTGTGCTGACTTTCAGTTTCTTGGCAGCTAAAATCTCCATGCCGCTGCGCGAAGTGATATACACTGGTGTCGGATCATCTTCCGATGCGACTGATAACGTCACACAGGCTACTTTGTAGTCGTGATATACTTCCTCATGCTTGGTCGTGAAGTAATCGGAACTCTTTTCTGCCGTCACATTGTCGCAGCGGTTATGGGCAATGACATGCACATAGTATTTGGTATCGTTGGTCAATCCCGTAAACGTCTTACTTGCCTCACCGCTTGCGTTGGCGGAAATGGTTTCTCGACCAATCTTAGTACTTTCGCCTTCCGCTTGTAACCACACATCAAACTGATAAGCATTTGTCAGTGAAAGATTTACAATCGCACTCGTCTTTGTAACTGTACCATCCGGAGCAGAAACCGTTACCGTTCCGGCTAAAGCAGGACAAGCGACCGTAATACCGGCTACACTGCTTGATTTTTCGGAAGTACAACTGCTTGCCGTCACGGTTGCCGTATAACTCTTCCCTACGACCATGCTGTTATAGGTGTAACTACTGCTTGCTGAAACAGTTGTTGGTCCATATACAACCTCGTTATCTGTTGTATTCTCAATCTTCAATTCGTATGATGTAGCATCCGTCACAGCACCCCAACTGATAGTTGTCGAACCATATCCGGTAGCATAGTTGTAGGTTGGCGTAGTCGCTGCAGACGCAGTACTGAAACTATTTCCGCTAATATCCTTACACCAAACGGCATAAATGGTTTTATTCGTAGTTCCCATTGTTATTTTACTGCCACTCGTATATGCTGCCACAGTTGCCGTATTGCTATTTGCCCAGCCCAAGAATACATATCCTGAACGGGTTGGAATGGTAGCACTAACAGTAGCTTTGTCCCCTTCTCTATAATTGCCGGCATCCGTTGGTGCGCCACTACCATTATTGGCATCATACAACAAATGTACATAAGCCGCAAAGTTAGCAGTCAGTAGCACATCAGCATCGCCAATGGTATATGTAGTGGAGGCTGTAGTGGAACTTGCTATTGTTCCTTTACTGGGATCTGCACTCCAGTTCTTGAAGTAATAACCGGAATTAGGAGTTGCAACTATCGGCCAACTCGTGTTATAGTTTGCTGTTTTGTTGTCATCCCCGTCTATCGTTGCAGAACCATAGGAATCAGTATTTGCTCCAATTAGTATTTCATACTCATTAATCGACCAAATGGCATAAAAGTTTACATCTGCGTGGGGAGTAATATCCGCACCATCTGTTTTTTGAGCAGTTGTTGCGCTACTACTGGTATTCCAGCCAACGAACGAATATCCTGTTTTGGTAAAATGACACGGTTCAAGGGCTGTAGAAATATCTTTTGCCGTACGTTGCGTGTATGAGTCGTTGGTATTGGTTGCTCCGTTAGGATAGAATGTAATCGTGACCATTTCAACAGCATTAGGACACGTAGTATAATAACCGCTTCCATCCATAAACATAGCATACAAAACTGTGTATGCACCTGCTGTTTCGGACCTGCCCCATTTCACATTAGCATGTACCGGGTAACCTACAGGAGTAGGAATATCATATGTGGACCAACCTGTGCCCCATGAATATCCGGCGACTTCCGGTGCATTGTCATACGGCAAATACTCAGATTGACTCCATAATGCCCAAGTCTCGTATGCGCTGGTATTGCTATTCCATAACTTCAATTCGCAATAACCGCTTGGAATAGATCCATAAGTAATCTCTACACGAGTAAATTTAACTTGAGCACTTTTCGCAAATGATACTTTTGTTGTACCGCTACCCGTCCATATCATTTTTGATCCGCTGGTACTGTAACTATTGGAGCCTCCCTGAACCGTTGTTCCCGTTAAATACTCAGCCATCGTAGAGTTCTGGCAGGTAATTTCAATTCGGGTAATATTTATCGAACTTGATTCGACAATGATGTTTTGTTGTCCATTTGCCTGATAAGGATTGGCTGTCATTGAACCACCTCCAACATGTACTTTGAACATTCCTTTGGTAATTTCCATAGATTTACTTGAAGATGCCAAGTCCACTGAAGCGTCAAATACTGCCACGTTTGCCCATACGGCACTACTTATGCTCATCCCTATTATAATAAGGAACAAGCGCGTGTATTTACTTATCGTTTTCATATCTTTGATAATTTGATTCATAAAACTTGTATTCATATTGCTTTTTCCTTATTATAATTAATCAATATCCGCCCAAACGGCATACCACGTACATCCGGTCGCTACGACTTGGGTATTCGGTGCGATGACTTTATTGGTTGCAGGATTATCGGTCTTCATATCCGTGATATCATTCACGCGTCCTGCGTATCCCGTATTCAAATCGCTTTCCTTAATCCAACCAATCAGTTTGCGTCGTGTCGATTTACATATATCATCCTCACTAAACTCAGACTCCGTTGGCGTGTATATACCGCCTCCCGTATCGTCTTTTGTTATTGTAGGATTACCTCCTGCATCAACAGCTTCACCGTTCATCATATCCACGAAGCGATCACGTACTTTCACGGTTACCGTTACTTCTGCAAACGACTCGCAGTACTTCTGACCGGCTATCGTTGCTTCGTCTTGTTTGATAGTGATTGTATAAACACCCACCGAACTAGCTGTGAGTTTCTTGTTTGCTATATCAATAGTCATCTCGGCTAATTGGCTACTCGGAGCAGTAGAGGATGTTGCGCCGGTCGGCGTCACAAACGTACGTGCTGCACGGCTGGTTTTGTACCACTTGATTTCCGTAGTTGTCGAACTCTCAAAGTTGCACTCAATCGTTGCAGCGGCACTGCTTGTGCGAACAATCTCGTAACTAGTTACCGGACTTAATATTGCTCCAAACGTCAGCCCTGTATTCTCGCAACAGGTCGTAAGATAATCTGAATAATATACACTAATTACCACATCATCAATAAATGCACGTTTAGCTGATGTCGCAATCTTAATCTTCGGATTACTCTTACCAGCAGCAACCGTTACATCTACATATTTTGACTCAAAAGATCCGCTCATTGTGGTAGTATAAGATATGGTTTGTTCTGAGAACTGAGCATCGTCAGAAGTCACTTTGATACTTCCTTCCACATCACTCCATCCTTTTACTTTAAAGGCAATACGAATCTTTGCACCGGCAGCTGCAGGAATTGCATTTGTTTGAATATATCCTTCATTCTCCTTTGAACCAATACGAACAGCACCTCCAGCTTGGTATGCTACATTGGTAGCATCGAAGTACGATGTTTTAGTCCATGGCGTTCCGGAACCAGAGGTAGTCGTATTATTACCGCTCGAAGCACTTGCAAAGTCTTCATTAATAACTGCCCACGCATTAGCCACATTAGCACTCGCGTCTTCTTTTGCCCAAACAGCGTAGTAGTCCGTTGCGGCAGTAACGGCAGACATAGTGGCATTGCTAGTATGAATAGTCTTACCGGAAACACTGGCAATCTTACCTGCCCATGGTGCTGTTGCCCATCCGATAAATGCAGTACTTGTTGCATCGCAACTTGCCGGATTATCCGGCAGAACCGGTTTCTCGCCGCTCTCTACCTGTCGAACCACATCAGCACTTCCACTAATATGGAATGTCACATCGAAGAAATCTGCGGCGGTACCATTAACCGTCACTGTCTTGTCTACAGCACCTGTACTGCTGATTGTTATAGTGATACTATGACTTCCTGCGACAGTAGGTGCATAAGTGATGGTCAAGGCCTGAGCCGAACTCATCGCATCAGATGCGGAAATAGAAGATGGTGTAACCGTGAAATACTCCGTATCACCCGTATAGGTCACACTTACATTCTCGACCAGATTTGTACCACTAATCGTTACAGTGTTGGTTGTTCTTGAACTACCTGTCTTTGTCTTCTCAAAGGTATGCGAGTTTTTGCTCGTGGTTAGGACAGGCGTCGTCACCGTAATATCCGTAGTGGCAATCTGACGACAAATATTGTCATTTTTCAGTTGGAATGCTTGTACGGTATATGTGCCGGCTACAGTTGCCGAGAAAGTCTTGGTCGTTGTTCCCGAAATGGTTGCATCTGATTTGTTAGCGGAGATTACGCTGTAAGTTACTGCATTTCCATTACCTCCGCTGACAGACAGAGTCGAAGTATTATGTCCCGTTGCGGTAGAGATGGCACTCGGACTTGCCGATAGACTCAACGCACTTACAGGATCATCGCAACTCTCGCGCTTTACATATACTAAGACTGGATTTTGAGAACTCGCTGTATTATAGCAAGAGAATAACGAATTTACATTGTTGTGCCGTAAATAGCCATTTGTTGTAGTGGATTGTGCTTTTACTGTAAAATCACCATCACTTAATGAGAAATTGAACTTATATTGATCCGCATAATCACCAGCTTGCCCCGTTCCGGTTCTCAAATAATAATTAGAATTTTGTCCTGAAGCATACAAATACCCGTTTTCGACATTGAGGAAATATTGGTTAGAGGTTCCTGTAGCTTCTAACGTCATTACCTGTACAGAAGTTGCAGCTTTCAATGTAGCAACATTATTATCACCGGACATGGTAAATCCGCCATCCGCACTTGCAAGAACTTGACCACGATTGTTGGCATTTTGAGTTGTACTTAAGGCCTTGTCGTGACCGGCATTCATAATAATAATCTTCTTGCCTGCACTCAACTCACTCAAGTCAAGAACCAACTCAAATTCATCGCCGCCGTAGGTGTTCGTCCAACCAGCGTATAGGGTAGCAGATGTGTTATCTACACTCCATTTATTGGAAACCCACCATCCTGCTACGTTGTCTGCGCGGGTACCGTCTGCATTCAGAATCTTTGTGCCCGTTCCGTCTGTCCCTGTCCAGTAGCCTGTACAAGTCCAACCTACGCGGACAGCGGGAGAGAATGATACGTATGTTGTTGCATCATAATCAAATACAGCCGAACCGTTGCTTCCTGTTCCTGCTGTTAATGTGACTGTGCAACGTTTTGGCGTCCATTGTGCATGAAGCGTAGTAGTGGCATCCACTATACTCCAATTATTGGCACTTGTACCGTCTGCATTGATATATTTCGTACCTGTTCCGTTTTCTCCGGTCCAGTAACCGCCAAAGATATAACCTGTTTTAGCAGGCAGATCTTCTGCAATAGAAGGAACAGCTTGGCTATAAGTAGCTGTCACACTTGATGCACCGGCTGTCGTCGCTTCGTGGTTATTCAAGGTCACATTGGTGGTCTTCAACGAGAAGGTTGCTGCAAATGTGACATCTTCCGTCAAAATATAGTTTCCACCTGCAAATGCACTTCCGTTCTTTGTGAATGTTGCTACATTATATCCGGTGTTTGGCGACGCTACCACATTCATGATACAGCGGTGCGCCAAGTCAGCATTGTTGCCTTCGGTCACTGTTTGTCCGCCGGTTCCGCTTGTGTTCGTGTATGTAGCTGTCACACTTCCCCCCGCAGCCGGTGTACTTGCAGTTATTGCCACATTGTGCGTCAACATACCGTCCGTCTTGGTCACAGGATAGAATGTACAGTTACTATCCCACCAGTTGCTGCTTCCACTTCCGGTACTTGCTGGTACAAGCGTAACACCATCATCTCCGACAACATAATCTTGATATTCTGTACTTTTTGTAATATTATAGGCTGTTTCTGTTACTGTACGATATACGCCTTTTTCATTTGCGCCAGTCCAACCGCTATTGTTGGTAATCGCCCAAGCACGCATATCGTTGAAGCTCGCTGTGGTTACTTTGTAGAAATTATCCGTTCCGGGAACTATTTGTGCGTCTGTTTTGCAATCCGAACTTGCGTTTGCATTTGCATCAGTACCGACACGGAAGTATAGTTTTGTCCAGTTATTGCCATGAATGGATGCATCCCAATAAACAATCTTACCTGCTGCTTGGTTGGCGGGAGGAAATGTGATTGTTACTTTCGGATTAGTTTCGCTGAGATCAACTGTAAATGTGTATGTACCGCCTATCCATGTTTGTAACCATACATTGTTAGCTCCATTTAATATCCACTCAGTGCTTGCTGGGATTCTGCCCTGAGGTGAACCTTGTCCCCACCAACCTGTCCAACCACCTTTGATTTTGAATTCATAGTAATCCCTCGGACCTGACAATGTAATCTCGACCGTTCCATCGTCATTCAGCCAGTAATCTTCCCAACCGCTGTCGCTCTTTGTCCCGTCGTCTATATGAATCGCATAACGCAATTGGAACGGTGTGGAGGTTACACTTGTGCTCTTAATAGTTGTAACCTCTGTTTCCTCTCCATCACAAAAGGCCGGATTCGTGGCAATCGCTTGTACACTAAACTTATATTTTGCATTAAGTGTAAGACTGGAGAAAGTCGCTCCAGTACTAATGTCGGTTATATTTTCTTGAGTTGCTTTCAAGTCCCAATCGCTGGTGCCTTCATTATACTCATAACACTTAACGGTGTACTTACCTGCATTTTCAACAATATTCCATTCTTTCACCGTCACACTCGTTCCTCCCTGGGTCAAATTAATCGACCCATTTATTGAACCCAAGTCGGTGCAGCAAGTGGGATAAGAATAATAGTAAGTTAATTCATCTTCAATACGTTTATATAATTTTACTCTAGGATAGGAGTTACCTGTTTGTGCATAACTTTTTATTCCTGGTGTTGTAAGTCCACTATTATACTTTAAATCTCGAGTTGAATTGTTGACGTTGGTAATTGCTGTAGTACTGAATGTCCACAAAAAATGATTTACATCTGTAGTTGGAGCGGTGGTGCTATTATTCCTTTTTAAGTCAGTATCACCACTTTTATTTCCAAGGTATTCTCCATTGGGAAATTTTATAAAGTAGTTACTATTACTACCGTTTTTAACGATAGTGAATTCCTTTTCTGCATATTGTATGGTTCCCGGTGTTAAGGATTCAATGGGAAGAATACCACTTGAAGTAACAGCTCCTGTGGCAGTTATTGAGCCCGTAGAGAGTAAGTACTTACCGCTTAAATCTCCAGAGGCAGAAGTAATCAATTGATATTTACTAAAAACCGTACCGCCAGATTTCGTATAAACAGGATACAACGTAGTATTTGCAGTAGGATAATATTTTCCGCCAGACAATGTTACTGTAGTTAATTCCGTAGTACTTGTAGGAGAAGTTGATTCTGATTTACTCCAACCTTGAAATGCCCATCCATCGCAAGGAGTAGACATTACAGGAGGTGTTACACCTGCACCGGCAGATGCTTCTTTGATTGCCTCGGTACTGCCATACGTTTTTGTAAAGGTTACGGTACAAGCGGAGGCAGGAGCAGTTTCGTAAGTAATTTCAATGCTTGACCAATATGCTGCATTTGAACCACGCGTAATTTTGAAGTAGGTGTTATTACCACTTACATCAATATTACAAGACCCACTAAAATTATTTGAATTTGTACTGGGTTGAGCTGTTGTGCCGTAATAAACCGTTGTCTCCCTTGCCGTTCCTGTGTGAGTAATAGTGATGTTCGTAATCTTTCCAGGCATAGCAGTACTATTGTACAATACTCCGGTAGATGCCTTCACTTGAATATTATCACTATTTTTCATTAAATCTGTGTGTGTAAAAGTAACTCCACCAACAGTTGCGGTAGCGTTCGATGAGTATGAGCCCGTCAACCCTAAGTTACTTTGGGTAAGCGTAATTGTACTTGTTGCTCCCCACACATTTCCGCTGCCGATGGAGAAAAGCATTACGAACAAGACGGCATATTTCAGCGTATGTTGCGCGTATGTTAGGCGTATGTTAGGTACCACTCTCGCGCCACTTTGGATGCCAGTTCGGTTCGTCGCGACGTCACAGGGACAAGCGATTCACTACCCGCATACGAGAGGAATACGAGACGGATACGGGACGATAGCCCCTCCATCCAACTCTCTAATCTTGATAACAAGTTAAAAGTTCTCATAATTGTTTGTTATTTTTGTGATTAATAATTATTGCTTGCTATAGTTTATTTTTAAGGATGATACACACACATAATATCTTCAATAACCATTGCACCCTCCTGCTGCAAAACAGTCGGAAAAGAGGTAACCGGTGCGCGATGGTTTTTAATCTTGATTTGGCTACCCTTCGGAAGGCTCTTATTAAGTGCAGCAGCACCCGCATGCGCCCCGTTGTACAGATAAACATAGTCCTTCGGCTCAATTTTAGGCGACATACATTGTCCCATTCGCAGAGCGATGTCATACACCCATAAACAACGGTTTTTAATTACTCCTTTGTTTTTCAGGACATTGTAGACCCATTCAAACAAATCCTCAAAATCCTTTATGTTGCTTGTATAGGTCGCGGAGTTTAGCGCATTAATCGCAGACTCTTTTTTGTCTTTCCTTATCCTGTTCTGGTGCATATGTCCGAGTTGGAACTTTGAATTGACTCTATGCAACCCGCGCACAAAACTGTTTGTCTGTTGTGCTTTCGGTAGGGCACTATGCGCAGTTAAAACATTATTTAACATCTTTTTGTGCTTGCCGTTATAATCATTAACAAT
>CAJOKE010000034.1 GCA_905235225.1 Paludibacteraceae bacterium | reverse complement strand
CGGAAGAGAAGAAAAATACTACGCATCCGGAACTTACAGAAACGACTCCACTTTTGACATGACAAAGCACTTCTACGGAATGCAGCTTATCGTCAATGATCCTGTCTTCAAAACAATCAATCATAGTATGTGCGAGGGATCGGACTACACCTTCGGAGGAAAGACATATAATACAGGCGTAACAGTCAAAGACACACTGCGCGCACACAACGGATGTGACAGTATCGTGACACTCATTCTGACGGTCAACAAACCGTACCACCATGTCGAGAAGGTTGATATCCTGCAAGGACAATCAGTCATGTTCTTCGGAACAGAGTACAGCGTCAGCGGTACTTACACTCATTTCAACTCCACACCGGAAGGATGTGACAGCACATCTATTCTCCAACTCACCGTACACCCGCTGATTGACACCACGATTACGGTCTGCGCAAGCGAGCTGCCATATATCTGGCACAATAAATGGAGCGGAAAAGAAGAAAGGTATTATGCTACCGGGACTTACAGAAACGACTCCACATTTGACATGACTAAGCACTTCTACGGAATGCAGCTTATCGTCAATGAACCTGTCTTCAAAACCATCAACCACAGTATGTGTGAAGGATCGACTTACACCTTTGATGGTAAATCTTTAAAAGTAGCAGGCACATACTATGATACGCTAACCAGTCATAACGGATGTGATAGTGTTGTGACTTTGGTACTGACGGTTAACAAACCATATTATCATGTAGAAACGGTTGATATTCTCGAAGGACAATCATTTGATTTCTTCGGAAACTCATATAATGCGACCGGCGCATATACGCACTACAACACTACACCAGAGGGATGTGACAGTACCTCCATTTTGCAACTGACGGTACATCAACTGGTAGATACAACAGTTACCATATGCTCAACAGAACTGCCATACACTTGGATTAACAAATGGACAGGCGAAAAGACACTGCTCTATCACGCCGGTTTATATCGTAATGATATACGTGAACGGCAAGAGAATGTTCTTCGGCTTAAAGCTGAATGTACATATGCCATCGGACACCATTCTGTATCGCTCCATATGCGAAGGTTCGACATACAATTTCAAAGGCATACACTTGTCCAAACAAGGCGAGTACCGTGATACGTTGAGGAATATCAACGGATGTGACAGCATTGTAAGATTGCTTTTGACCGTTTTGCCCAAATACCACAACATCATCAATCGGACCATTTATGAAGGTGATACCGTTCATTTCATGAACAATGTATATGACAAAACCGGTCGTTATCCGTTCCGATTCACCTCATCATTCTACTGCGACAGTATCATAGAGTTGAACCTCACGGTGAAAAGACTATTTGATGATTCCGTATCTGTATGTCAAAACGAGTTGCCGCTTGAATGGCGCAACAAGAAGATATATCAATCCGGCATATTCCGTGACACAACATACGACAGTGACGGAACCCAGGTCATTAGCGGTTTGAAAGTCACTGTACTGCCAACCTATCGCGCTCCTGAACCGATAGTCAAAACTATCTGTGATGGCGACTACTACGTATTCAATCACAGGAATCTTACTGTATCAGGCACCTATTATGACACACTGACTGCTGTCAACGGTTGTGATAGTATCATATCATTGTCCCTGCAAGTAACGCCACAGACTCTACAATCCACCAAGAAAGTGATATACGAGGGTGACTCGGCATTGTTCAACGGAGAATGGAAGAAGGAAAGCGGCATATACGAATACACACAGAAAAGTGCAAACGGCTGCGTGGATACCTACCAACTTATATTGGTGGTTCTAAAGCAGTTCAACACGGATACAACCGCGTATGTGTGCGAGAACGATCTGCCGTTCATATGGCACAATGTTCCGTATAATCAGTCAGGTGACTATTCGCTTCCGACATCATGGACAGATTCGTCGCGTGTCGTAACCACCCTGCACCTTACAGTCTATCCGGTACATCATTTTGAGCGTAACATTGATTTGTGTGAAGGAAGCACATTTATTTACAAGAACAAAGAATATCAGCGTAACGGTTTCTTCTTTGACACCATACCAAGCAGAAAAGGATGTGACTCCATTTGCAAATACATCATTAGTGTACATCCGACATATGACCGAATAGATACCGTTCATATCTCAGACAAACAGACATACAACTTTAACGGGCGTCCTTTGAACCAGTCGGGCTATTATGAGTCTTCAGACACAACTGTCAACGGCTGCGACAGTTTGGTACATCTGGTTTTGATTGTTCATCCGTCATATTATAACTACGACTCCATTAACCTATGCCAAGGCGACACGTTACAATGGCATGGACAAAAGATTTTCAAGTCTGGATTATACTCTGACAGCCTCCTGACGGATAAATATAATTTTGACAGTGTTTATCAAGTCCGTGTGATTGTTCATGAAAAATATTTCCTTGAGCAGCAATATGAGATTACAGAGGGTTACCCGACATATATTCATGGCATTAACATATCCAAACCCGGCGTATATTATGATTCACTGTTGACTATTCACGGTTGCGATAGTGTCTATCAAATCGTTGTCAACTGGGCGCGCAAATTCACGCAGCATCAAAGTGTTACCATTTGTCAGGGCGATTATTATGATTTCTTTGGTACACGATTGACTCATGCCGGCGAATATGACCATACCTCTCTTATGGGAGATAGCACGATTTATCTCAAATTGACTGTCAATCCGACTTCCGTTTCTGAGAATCGTATTGTCATCAGCCCTGAGGATTTGCCATATATATATAATGAACGCGCGTACGAGGCAGGAGGTGTTTATACGGACACCTTCCACAATCGTTTCCGTTGTGACAGCATAACCCGCTTGGTATTGGTTGTATCCGACCATGTTTCAGAATGGGATCAGATGCCTCTTTGCCCAGGTCAGTCTATCAAAATTGACGGACAAGTGATTACCGAGGCCGGACTTTACACGTTCACAAAGCGTTCCAAAGTTAGTGGATTGTTAGACAGTCTGTATCGTGTTGAGGTCTTTGATGCACCGGACTTTGAGTCCCCGATTGACTCTATTGTTCTATGCGAGGGCGATACGGCAATCTTTGCCGGAAGGCAGATATGGCGTGCCGGCTCATATACCGCCAGTCTCAAGACCAAGAACGGATGCGATAGTATCCTGCATATGCACCTGACTATCAATCCGTCATACCGCTACACTACCGCTGCAACAATAACAGACTATCAGACATACACTTGGCGCGGAAAAGAATACACGCAAACCGGTATATATGAACAATCATATCCGACAGTTAAGGATTGCGATAGTACCTATGCTCTCAATCTGACCGTTTTGGAAACACAGCGTATAGTTGTGACTGACAGCATATGCTACCGCGACACATTACGCTGGCGTGACCACATCCTTTCTGAACCCGGCATATACAGCGATACAATATGCAATCTTGCCTCGCTGACATCAATCATTTACACACTACGTCTTGGAGTTGTGACCCCAACTATCATCAATAGTGCTACGGTAACTGAGACAGCGGCAGATGTAGAGTCATTCGACATCAGATTCACGTATTCCGGTATACGTCCGTCAACATATAGTATTCAGTTTGATGAACCTGCCCACAAGGAAGGATTTGTGGATATTGTTAACAAACCGTTCGGTGCCGATATTGTAGCAGTGGTACCAATGCCACACAAAGAGCAAGTAGTATATCAGGAACACACAGCATATGTGCGTCCGAACTACTACACTATGCGATTGGCATTGGACAATGGCGTTTGCGGTGTATCACGTTCTGACAGTCTGTCTCTGCTAATCCGCTATCCAAGTTGGATTTTGGAACAGAACTGGGACGATGTTGTGGCTCCGTTACGTTCTGAATACAATGGTGGTTATGAGTTCGGCGCATACACATGGTATGTAAACGATGCCGTATTCCCCAACGATGGACTGCCGTATCTGTACACGAAGTCACTTCGTCCGGGCGACAAAGTGGTACTTTACGCAACACGCATGGGAGAAAGCTATGCTATTCCAACAGCACCACTTACAATCACTGCACAGCTGCCAAGCGTATTCCAGAATCCTGTTCTTGTTTACCCGACTACAACCAGCAAACTCACTCCGCATGTAACCTTACAAGCGCAATCCAACGGTTCATACAGAGTTTATAGTGCTACCGGAAAATTATTCTCTACCGGCAATTTCGAATCGGGAGAACAACAGATTGAAATACCCGCCACTTCCGGCTGTTGTCTGATTCAGGCAATTACAGAAGACGGAAATATACTGACTCAGAAAATACTTGTATATTAATCAACAATTAATACAAACAATAAAAACAAATAATTAAAATCAAAACATTATGTCAAAAGTAACTGTAGTAGGCGCCGGTAATGTAGGCGCAACCTGTGCAAACGTGTTGGCAGTTAAGAACATCGCCAGCGAAGTGGTATTAATCGATATCAAAGAAGGCGTTGCCGAAGGTAAAGCCATGGATATCATGCAGACGGCACAATTATTGGGCTTCAACACCGTCGTTCGCGGCGTGACCAACGATTATGCACAAACTGCCAACTCTGATGTAGTGGTTATCACAAGCGGTCTGCCCCGCAAACCGGGTATGACCCGCGAGGAATTGATTGGCGTTAACGCCGGTATCGTTAAGAGTGTCGCCAGTCAGGTTCTTGCAGCTTCACCCAATGCTATCCTCGTTGTTGTTTCTAACCCGATGGACACCATGGCTTATCTGACACTCAAAGCTACAGGTCTGCCCAAGAACCGTGTCATCGGTATGGGTGGCGCACTTGACAGCAGCCGTTTCAAATACTTCCTCAGCCAAAAACTCAAATGTGCTGCTAACGAAGTAGATGGTTTCGTCATCGGCGGTCACGGTGACACAACCATGATTCCTATGGCTCGCTTTTCTTCCTACAAAGGTATTCCTGTAGCATCTTTATTGGATGAAGACGAAATGAACGAAGTGGTTCACAACACAATGGTTGGCGGTGCTACACTGACTGGTCTGCTTGGCACCAGTGCTTGGATGGCTCCCGGCGCATCGGCAGCTCACCTCGTTGATGCTATCGTTAACGACCACAAACGCATGATTCCTTGCTCCGCTTATTTGGAAGGAGAATACGGATTCAATGACATTTACATTGGTGTTCCGTGCCTTATCGGTCGCAATGGTATTGAAGGAATTCTCGAACTTGAACTGAACGAGAAAGAGAAAGAACTCTTTGCCGCTTCAGAAGCTGCCGTAGCCAAGACAACAGCTATTCTTAAAGAAATCAACGCAATCTAATGGATCTGTTTCAAAAATGTCTGACTGACCCGAATGCCGAACGTCTTCGCATGGTTAGGGATTTCGATATCTATCCCTATTTCCATGTGCTTGAATCACGTCAGGCACCGGTCGTAAAAATGGAAGGACACCGCGTCATCATGCTCGGTAGCAATAACTATCTTGGCTTCACTGAAGACCCTGATGTTATTGCCGCCGGTCACGCGGCTCTTGATAAATATGGAACCGGCGTCAGTGGTAGCCGTTTCCTCAATGGCACTCTCGATCTGCATTTGCAGCTTGAGAAAGAATTGGCTGAGTTTACCGGATACGAAGAGGCAATGACCTGCTCGACCGGATTCCAAACTAACCTCGCCATTATTTCTGCCATTTGCGGAAAAGACGACTATATACTTAACGACCGAGAGAACCACGCCAGTATCTACGATGCTTGCCGACTAAGCTTTGCCAAAGTGATGCGCTACCGTCACTCCAATATGGAAGATCTGGAACGTATCCTGCAATCTATTCCGCGTACAGCCGGCAAACTCATTGTAACTGACGGAGTATTCTCCATGCGTGGAGATATTTGTAAACTTCCCGAGATTGTCGCACTGGCAGAAAAGTACGGAGCGCGGGTTATGGTAGATGATGCACACGGTTTTGGAGTGTTAGGTCCCGGCGGGCGCGGCACTGCCGCTCACTTCGGATTGACCGACAAAGTGGATATCACAATGCTTACTTTCTCCAAATCATTAGCATCCATCGGAGGCTGTATGCTCACGTCCCATAAGGTGGCAGACTGGCTGCGCCATGTGTCGCGTCCGTTTATTTTCTCGGCTTCAATGACACCCGTGAGTGCTGCTACTGCGCTTGAGGCACTGCGTAAACTGAATGCTGATCCAAAGCGTCCGGAACGGTTAATGAACATCGCACGCTATTTCCAACAGTCACTTACCAACGCCGGCATCCGCATCATCGAGGCCCCGACACCCATTGTGCCGATCTTCACATATGAGACGATGGACACGCTCTGGTACGGTAAGAAGATGTTTGAGGAAGGCGTTTACGTTAATCCCGTTATCGCCCCGGCGTGTGTAGAAGGTGAATGTCTGCTGCGTACGACACTGATGGCAACTCACACAGAACCCATCATAGACGAAGCTGTGGAAATCATTGCCAAAGTGCTGCACCAAAAACCGGATTACAAATAATGAAACAACGTACTGGACAACAGCAGAATAAACCGACACTGCTCATTACAGGCGGCTCTTCCGGTATCGGTAAAGCCACCGTCCAATTATTCGCCGAGCGCGGTTGGCAAGTGTTTGAACTCAGCCGCCATGGCGAAACAGGCACTAACATCCGTCACATCGCATGTGATGTGACGGATGCTAAAAGTGTCGATTCAGCAGTCGAACAGGTGTTGCAAGAGACACAAAAACTGGACGTTGTCATTGCCAACGCAGGTTACGGTATCTCGGGAACTGTTGAGTTTACTGCCATTGAAGATGTACACCACCAATTTGATGTCAACTTCTTCGGTGCCTTGCTTCTGGCTCAAGCCGTGCTGCCGCAGTTACGCAAGCAGCAAGGCGGAACGCTTATTTTCACCAGCAGCGTCGCCGCCGTCCTCAGCGTTCCATATCAGGCCTTTTACTCTGCAACAAAGGCGGCTATCAATGCCATGGCACTGGCGTTGCAAAATGAAGTGCGTGACTTCGGCATCCATGTCTCTGTACTGATGCCGGGGGATGTTGCAACAGGTTTTACCGCTGCAAGGAACAAAAGCCAAGCCGGTGAAGCCATCTATAAGACTGCCCACAAGGCAGTGGCAACAATGGAACATGACGAGCAGCACGGATTGCAACCGGAAACGATGGCTCTGGATTTCTGGCATATTGCCAACAAACGCAATCCCGCTCCGCAGTACATTGGCGGAGCAAGTTACAAACTGCTGTGTTTCTTGGATCGCATTCTGCCTAAGCGGCTCGTCAATTGGATTGAATACAAAGTATATTCGTAGCCTATGGCACGATAACAAAATGAAGCATATAAGGATAATCTCACCTTCGGGAACTATCAATCCCGACTTCATCGAAGGCGCCTCAAAGCGTCTTCGTTCATGGCAATACGACGTTAGCGAAAGTGTACACGCCCGCGGGCAATACGGTCGTTTCAGCGGCACAGATGCCGAACGGCTGTCTGATATTACTGCCGCTTTTTCCGACCCTGATGTTGACATCATCCTTTGCGCGCGGGGAGGCTACGGATTGCAGCGCATAATTGACCGCGTCCATGCACAATCGCACTTGCTTAATCCGCTACTCACAAGCAAAACCCTTGTCGGTTTTTCTGACATTACCGCCCTGCACCAACTATGCGGTTTGAACAACCTGCCGTCGCTGCATGGGCTGATGTGCAAGCATATTGCCACCATGCCCGAAGAATGCGAAGCACTGCAACTTTTCCGTCAGGCGTTAAACGGCGAGCAGTTGACTTATCATTTGCCCGCTCATCCGCTCAACCGCCAAGGAAAGGTGCAAGGGACACTTATCGGCGGAAACCTTAGCGTGCTGTATGGCTTGCAAGGCACACCATATGGACTCAATGCCCTCATTGACGCTCATCCCGAAGGCTGTATTCTATTCATTGAAGACATCGCCGAACGGCATTATCACATTGACCGAATGATCCAAAACCTTCGGCTGTCAGGTGTCCTGCAGCGTATCAAAGGACTGATTGTCGGGCATTTTGCGGACTGTGAACCGGACCCGCTTATGCCGGCACGCTCCATTGACCAAACCATCCTTGACGCCGTTGCTCATTATGATTACCCCGTCATGTTTGGCTTCCCCACCGGACATATAGATGATAACCGCCCGCTGTGGCTGAACGCACCTGTTCTGCTTTCAGTTGACGAATATACATCAACACTTATTACACCATTTACCGACCTGTGAAAAAGAAAGAAAAAATAGTTTTTACCGCCCTGCTGCTTTTCGTTTTACTACCAAACATCATGGGCGTCGTTATGGCGACCGACCTGCTCAATTTCGGTCAGCGCATATTATACCTTATCACCTCATTGAGCATATATGCCCTCGGACTGTGTCTGTTTCGACGCAGAACGTTCTTTTATGTCGTTTCGGCATGGTTCCTGCTGAGTGCGGTCGAAATTGTACACCTCATCATCAATCACGCTACCACATCGCTCCTGTTTATCTTTACATGTATCAAATCCGAAAAAGGCGAGTTTCTCGAGCTGCTCTCCACTTACTGGTTTGTAGTTGTCATTTTCTTTGCGATTTGGGGCGTGTACTTCTACTTGAACCGCCGATTCATCAAAAACGAATACATTCTGCCACGACAACACCGCATAATCGGAATCTCCGTTATTACAGCCTTCTTTGTCCTCGCAATTACCATGCTCAGTCTGCGACCCAAGTTCCGCAACCTCTTTAACTTCCGCGAGACCGACTACCGTACCGCGGCGTGGGTCGGCTGCGAAAAGGCTTGCCCTGTTAACATGGGACTCGGATTATACCATATCATTTCTCTCGCGTGGGAAATCCGCAGCAACGAAAAAGCCCTTGCTGATTTCCGTTTTCATACAGCCTACCGGCCTGCAAACAGCAAGGCACTAACCGGGGACACAATCAACCAAAACGGCAACATCGTTCTCTTTCTTATCGGAGAGACATCCCGCTACGATCATTGGCAGATTAACGGCTACGAGCGTCCCACATCACCGCGATTGATGGAACGCAGAGACCAAATCATATCCTTTGACAGCATTTTCACAATCGGTAATCTGACTACCGTTTGTGTACCCTATATCTTGTCGCGCGCCACACCGGACAATCCACGACTCTACTATCATGAAACATCCGTTGTTGAAGCGTTCCACGAAGCCGGATATTCCACCGCTTGGATTGCGGACCAGAGCTTCAATAACGAATTTCTCATGCGAATTGCCAACGGCTGCGACTATGCCAAATATGTTTCCGACGATGGTACACAAGACGTGTTTACCGACACCGTCCTCTTGGCTCCGCTCAGGCACGTGCTGTCGAATCAGCCGCAAAAAAAACAACTCATTGTTCTGCATTCTTTGGGATGCCATTTCAAATACAGCGAACGCTATCCCGATGAGTTTCAGCACTATACGCCCGACATGAAAGGGATCAACATGCACGACATGTTCAAGCATGTGGATGAAGAAGCGGAAGGATTTGCGAGACTCAAACCGGAAAACATGGCAATCTACAAGAACCTCAAAACCATTCTCATCAACTCTTACGACAACGCAATCTGCTTTACCGACTACTTCATTGACCGCGTCATTCGTGAACTCGAAGCCACGGACAGACCCGCTATTCTCATTTATGTCGGCGACCATGGCGAGAATCTGCTGGACGATGACAGGAACATGTTCCTCCACGGTACCTATGCAGGCAGCAAGTATGAATACCATGTCCCAATGTTTGTCTGGGTATCTCCCGCATATGCCGCCGCGCATGCCGATAAAATTCAAGCAATGCGCGACAATACCGGCAAGTGTATCTCGACGATGACCATCTTCCATTCGTTACTCGATCTTGGCGACATCAGTTACCCGGATATTGACTCCACACTCATCTTTTCCGCCCCGACCCTGATGCCCTGCGACACCATCTTCGGATTGGACGCTAACATGCACAGATCACCCCTACCGATTCGATAATGCCGCTACGAAGATATAGTATAGCACTGCTTTTGTGTGTCTCATCTGCACTCTTGGCGCAAAACGAAGAGGAACTGGACAGCCTGCTCCGACACTTCAATATTGACGAAGTGACCGTTGAGGCACATCGGCGTGAAGAACCCGTTATTCCCGTTCAGAAACTGGAAGGCGCACGCCTCGAAGGATTGTCCACACAATCGGTCGCTGATGCCGCAAGATACTTCTCCGGCGTACAAATCAAAGACTATGGCGGCGTCGGGGGACTCAAAACAATTGATATACGCTCCATGGGAACAAACCATCTTGGTGTCTTCTATGACGGTATAGAAATCGGAAATGCACAGAACGGGACGGTCGATTTAGGTAAGTTCTCCATGGACAACATTGAGGAATTGTCGCTCTACAACGGGCAGAAGTCCGAAATATTCCAGCCCGCCAAAGACTTCGGCTCCGCAGGCACACTGTACATCAAAACCAGACGCCCGAAGTTCACACAAGGCAAAACATTCAACCTCAATGTCACCATGAAAGCCGGCACATTCGGCTTGGCGAATCCATCCATTCTCTATGAGCAGAAAATAACGGACAATATTCACTTCTCCGCAAGCGGAGAGTTTACCTACGCACACGGTCGCTATCATTTCCGATACCGCAAGTTCCTGCCCGATGGAAGTATCGCGTGGGACACTACCGCCGTCCGACAAAACGGAGATGTGCATGCATGGCGTGCAGAGGCGGGATTCTTCGGATACCTGCCCGACGGCAAATGGCATGTCAAAGCGTATTTTTATGACAGCGAAAAGGGTATCCCCGGAGCTATCGTCAATAACGTCTGGAAAAACGCACAGCGGCAGTGGGACAGAAATGCCTTCGTCCAAGGGAACTTCACCAAAGCTTTCATCAGAGGATACGATTTCCAGTTCAATGCCAAATATTCCAACGACCGCATGCGCTATCTCAATCCGGACACTACCCTCATGTATATTGACAACACCTTCACGCAACAGGAAATCTATCTATCTATGGCACACCGCGTTGCCGTCTTCGGTCCCAATGCTGTTAACACAAACTGCCGGACTACTGCCATCAACTGGGACATCGCGGTTTCCGTTGACTACCAATACAATTACCTTGCCGGGAATCTGGCGAATTTCGTCTTCCCAGAACGCAATACGCTCCTCGCGGCAGCGGCTACACAGTTTTACTGGAAATACTTCAAAGCGCAGGCTTCTGTCTTGTCAACTTTTGTCTTTGACAAGATTCACCACCCCACGCTCGCTATGCCAACCGCCACAAAGCAGAAGCCCCAATTCACTCCCGCCGTCTTTGTCTCATACCAACCGATACTCAAAGAAGAACTGTTCTTCAGGGCTTTCTATAAACGAATCTTCAGAATGCCCACCTTCAACGACCTTTACTACACCGATGTGGGTAATATATCACTCAAACCGGAATACACCGCACAATACAACGGCGGCATACAGTACGACAAACGATGGACGGCTGGAGTCGTTCGAAACATCAGCGTCAAGGCGGACGGATACTTCAACCAAGTCACCAACAAGATTGTCGCTATTCCTAAAGGAAACGGACAGTACCGATGGCAGATGATGAACCTCGGATATGTCGAGATTCGCGGATGTGACATCAATGCACTACTCACTCTCTGCCCCGCCAAAGATCTATTCCTCACCGTTTCTTATACCTTCCAGAAAGCACAGGACTTCACCAACCCCGATGAATTAACCTACGGCGGGCAGATTGCCTATATACCTTGGCATTCATGCAGTGCCACCGCTAACATCCAATGGCGGGGACTCGCCGTCAACTATGCCTTCATTTATGTCGGAGAACGATACCACAACTCCGCTAATATTCCCGCCAACCATGAGCAGCCATGGTACACACATGACATCTCCGCTTCATACGAATTGGAACTCAAACACAATAGCCGTGCCAAAATCAAAACCGCACCGCGACTGCATTTCGCCGTGGAAATCAATAATATCTTTAACCAACAATACGAAGTTATCCTCAACTACCCTATGCCCGGTATTAACGGCAAAGGTATCGTAAAACTCCTACTGTAATAATGACTGCACAATCCAACCTTTTGACCTCTTTTGGTTACATTCTCTCTGTACTCTGCATCTCTGCTTGCCTCAACGCCTGCCGCACCGAGGTCCCTGTCATCACACCCGAACAAGAACAACGGGGAACACGGGACACCACTCCCATACTCGGATTCTATCTCCTCAACGAGGGGAATATGGGGTCCAATAAAGCCACTTTGGACTACTACGACTTTCAGCAGGCTGCGTATCATCGCAATATATATGCACAGGCCAATCCCAATGTTCCCAAAGAGTTGGGCGATGTCGGCAATGATATTCAAATCTACGGGAACAGGCTATATGCTGTAATCAACTGTTCCAATAAGGTGGAAGTGATGGACGCCGCCACCTGCCGCCGTATCGGGCAGGTCGATATTCCCAACTGCCGGTATATCCGTTTCAAGGACCAATATGCCTATGTCACCTCATATGCCGGTCCGGTATCATTAGACAAGAGTCATGCACAGATAGGCTACGTTGCTCGTTTTGATACCGCAACATTGGAACTCATTGACCGCTGCCTTGTGGGATACCAGCCCGATGAACTTGCGGTGGTCGGGGACAAACTTTACGTTGCCAACTCCGGCGGATACATGGTCCCTGACTATGATAGCACACTCTCTGTCATTGACCTCAATTCCTTTACCGAAATAAAACGCATCACCGTCGCAAAAAACCTCCACCGCGTCCGGCTCGATAACCACGGACAACTTTGGGTAACGGCAAGGGGCGACTATTTTGATGAGCCGTCACGGCTCTACTGCATTGACCCGACTACCGACCAAGTCATTGACAAACTGCCTGTCGGCGCGGCAAATCTGTCTGTCGTTGGGGACACACTTTACTGTTTCTCATCCGACTTCAGTTATTATACCTATACGGACTCTGTGGTATTCTCCACGGTTAATACGCTTACCCATGCCGTCAGCGGTCTGGCTCTTCAAATGCCGCATATAGCCAAACCTTATGGGCTGGCGGTACATCCCATTACGCGCGACATCTACCTCACCGATGCCAAGGACTATGTCTCCCCCGGCACACTGCACTGTTTTGCACCGGACGGGACACTCCGTTGGTCTGTCACCACAGGAGACATTCCCGCACACATCACTTTCCTCAGACAATAACTCGTTCACTATTTTTCCGCACTTGAAAACGATAGATATACGATAGATATACGATACATATACGTTAGATATACAATACATTACTATAGTCATAGAATAGTTTTAGAGGTACCTCAAAATAAGGATGTCGGCTTCCGAATTAGCATAGCGGGCAGGATTTTCCGATAAAATCAACCATCCCCTTGCACCATTCAAAAAAAAGTAGTACCTTTGCACCGAAAAGACAACCTGCCACCAACAGCGTAAAAAAGGAGGAGAAAAGGATGGGAAATGAATAGGAAAAGAAAAAGGAGAAAGAAGGGGAAAGAAGTAAAAAAGTGCAGCGAAATGCACTTTTTTTTGCATATATCGAAAAAAAAATGTACTTTTGTAGCGGATTAAGAATTACTTACTCCATTGAGTAAAAATACTAACTACATTGAGTAAATTTTTCAACCATGCTGCAACGTTCTTATTATGAGGTAATTACATCGAGGATAAATGAGCCAAGAAAGTTCATTCAAATCATTGAAGGTCCTCGTCAGGTAGGAAAATCAACCCTTATTAAACAAGTATTGAAGCAAACCTCTATACCTTGGGTGCATTTCTCGGCAGACAATGTCGCTGCCACACGAACCGCATGGATTAGTGATTGTTGGTCAACAGCACGCATGATTTTATATCAGCGAGAACAAATCATAAGTTGTGGGGACGCCTTTTTGAATCTGCCGTAGGTGCGCATATAATGAATTGTGCATATACCGGTCGATTCAAGGTCTATTATTGGCGTGAAGGCGGAGAAGAAGTGGATTTTGTATTGGTTAAGAATACCAAAATCGTGGCTGTGGAAGTTAAAAGCAACCACGATAAAGACACCTCCGGCTTGCACACATTCCAAGAATTGTACCATCCTCATCGGGCAATTTTGGTTGGTGAAGGAGGTATAGCGATAGAAACCTTCCTCGCCTCGAACCTAAAAGAGTTATTCAGTTAGAATACACCGTCACCGGGCAGGGGATGAGGTAAGCCAAAATGTCTTTTCCGACGGCTTTATTGTATGGTTATTGTATGGTAATTGTATGGTTATTGTATGGTTAAGGCAGCAGAAAAGGATGGAAAATGAAAAGGAAAAGGAAAGGGGAAAAAGTAAAAAAGTGCAGCGAAATGCACTTTTTTTTGCATATTCCGGAAAAAAGCCGTACCTTTGCACGCTTTTTGTATGTTAAAGAAAGTGGTCGGTATCAAAACCGGTAGAAATATAATATGCGTAGCTGTTATGACGGCTCTGTGCGCAATGGCTTACGGACAACCATCCCGCCCCTACAGGCTCGAAGCAGGAATTCAAGCCGGAGCGGGATACTACGTGGGCGATGCCACCCTGCATATCTTTAACAATGTGCGCGAAACATACGGCGGACATTTACGCTATAAGTTCGACAAGCGTTGGGCATTGCAGGTCAAGGGGTTACACCATCGCATAGTCGGTCCTATTGTTGAAAACCAAGACCCGAAAATTCCAAGTGACAAAGTCAAAATCGGGGATTGGCAGAACAAGATGATCAACATTGATGTCATGGCGGAGTTCAATTTCTTCCGATTCGGATTGCAGGAGTACGACCGCCGCATCAAGCCCATAACGCCGTATATCTTTGCAGGGATAGGTGTGGGTATGTACGGACTGAAATACCGGACGGCAGCGTGCTACTTTCCCTTCGGGTTCGGTATGAAGTGGAAGTTTGCGCCTCGATGGGGGCTGAACGTGGCATGGCAGCACAATCTGTACTTTGCAGACGACCTCGAAGGAACCGTCGAATGGGGCAACACACACAACCTAAACGGAAGCAATATATTGAACTTTGACCTGACCGGCCAGCTCACCGTCGGCATAGTTTTTGAATTTGCAAAGGAAAAGAAAATTTGTCAGTTCTGCTACGATAACTAAAAATCAGATAATGGAAAGCGAAAGCAAAAAATTGATATCCAAAGACCGCCTGCCCAGGCATATCGCCATCATCATGGACGGCAACGGACGCTGGGCAAAGCGTCAAGGTCTGGCGCGGATGTTCGGACACAAAAAAGGTGTCGAGGTTGTCCATGCCATCACCGAAGCAGCAGCCGAACTCGGCATTGAATACCTCACACTCTATACGTTCTCAACCGAGAACTGGAACAGGCCGAAAGAGGAAGTGGATGCCCTGATGTCCCTTTTGGTGGACACCATAGTCAAAGAGACCCCGACCCTGATGAAAAACAATGTCCGGCTGCTCACCATAGGCGATTTGGACCGCCTGCCTGCTGTCACACGCGACAAGTTCATCGGGTGCATTGAGCAAACAGCCGCCAATACAGGACTCAAACTTGTTATCGCCCTCAGCTATTCGGCACGGTGGGAGATAACCAATGCTGTCAAAAATGCGGTTAAACTGGCGCAAAACGGGCAACTGGAAGCCGAAGATGTCAACGAAGAACTCGTCTCCAACCTTATGACCACAAAAGCGATGCCGGACCCCGACCTGCTTATACGAACCAGCGGAGAACTCAGAATAAGCAATTTCCTGCTTTGGCAACTGGCATATTCCGAACTCTATTTCACGGATTGCCTGTGGCCGGAATTCAGCGTTGATGAGTTTTATAAAGCCATCATCGACTACCAGCACCGCGAAAGACGATTCGGCAAGACTTCCGAGCAAATGCAAACCAAAACAAGTTGAAACGCATTATTCACATATTAACGCTCGCCGCCCTGACAATGACCATGTGGGCGCAACAGGCGGACACCCTTGCGTTGGACACTGTCGCAGCATTTGACCCGCTTGCCGTACCGGACAGCCTTGTGGCAACCGACAGCACCGCACTGCAGCCGACAGAAGTTCCAGCCGCAGCTGCACCCGACATCCAATACTCCATGAACCGGCAGACATACACCATCGCCGGTATATCCGTATCGGGAGCAGACAACTACGAGGACTTCGTTATTATCGGGTTCTCAGGTCTCGCGGTAGGCGACAAAATCGATGTTCCGGGAGACCAAATCACCAAAGCACTCAAACGATTCTGGAAGCAAGGCTTGTTCTCTGATGTCAAAATCAAAGCCACAAAAATACAAGACCAGAACATCTGGCTCGAAATAGCCCTGAAGCCCCGCCCGCGCGTTTCGGACATTACCTTCAACGGACTCAAAAAAAGCGAAAAAGACGACCTTGAGGTCAAAGTCGGCATATCCAAAGGCGCACAGATGACCCCGAACCTCAGCGACAGGGCGAAAACCGTTATCAAAAAATACCTTGCCGACAAAGGATTCCATAATGCCAAAGTGCAGGTGCTTGAATTCGAGGACCGCGACAAACCGGGCTATGTCAAAGTGGCAATCAATGTGGACAAACAGGTGAAAACAAAAGTCGGTAAAATCTATATCACCGGCAACGAGGCGTTGACGCATACGCAGATTAACCGCGCCATGAAAAAGACCAACGACAACCACATCACCAACCTCTTCCGCACCAAGAAATTCGTGACCGACGAATACGAAAAGGACAAAAAAGCCGTTATTGAGAAATATAACGAAATCGGATACCGCGATGCCTATATTGTGGCAGACAGCGTTGTCGTCAACCCCGATGACCCGACACGAGTTGATGTGTATATGACTGTCAGCGAGGGTGAAAAGTACTATGTCCGCAATATCTCATGGGTCGGAAATACAGTCTATCCCTATGAGTACCTGAACGCGACATTGGGAGTCAAGAAAGGCGACACCTACAACCTCAAGCTGCTCAACGAACGGTTGACTTCGGATGATGACGCCGTGGCAAAACTATATACCGACCGGGGATACCTCTTCTTTAATGTCGAGCCGGTTGAGGTAGCGGTTGAAGGGGACTCCATTGACTTCGAGATGCGGATGTACGAAGGAAAACCCGCGACCATTAACCGCATCAATATTGTCGGTAATACCCGCGTTTACGAACATGTTGTTCGCCGCGAACTATACACCAAGCCCGGACAATTATACAGCCAGTCTGACATCATGCGCTCTCTGCGTGAACTGGCACAGATGGGACACTTTGACCAAGAGAAACTGGTGCCGGACATCCAGCCCAATCCCGAAAACGGAACAGTGGACATAACTTATCAGTTGGAAACCAAATCATCCGACCAGATTGAATTCTCCCTCGGATGGGGAGCTACCGGATTGGTGGGAAGTCTGGGACTGAAATTCACCAACTTCGCCATCCAGAACCTCTTTAACAAGAAATCCTATCGGATTGTGCCGCAGGGCGAAGGACAGACATTCAGTATCAATGCCCGTACAAACGGCGTGTATTACACATCCGCAAGCATTTCGTTCCTTGAGCCGTGGCTGGGCGGCAAACGCCCTAACTCACTCAGTGCCAGCGTCTATTTCGCTTCACAGACCGGCTATTCAAACCGCTATTATCAGGCTTATCAGAACCTCTATAATACCTACTCGAATTACTACTATTACTCCGGCAACTCCAACTATTACCAGCAATTGCAGGAGTCCGAGGCAGACCCGGATAAGTACCTGCGCACCTTTGGTGTCAGCGTCGGTTATGGTAAGAGACTAAGATGGCCTGATGACTACTTCACCTTCTACGGGGAATTGAGTTACCAGATGTATATGATGAAGGACTGGCCGTATCTGCTTATCTCCGACGGTTTCAGCCATAACTTCGCACTCAACCTGCAACTGTCACGCTCCAGTATAGACAACCCGATTTATACACGCCGCGGCTCGCAGTTCACCATAGGACTGAAAATCACCCCGCCGTGGTCGCTGTTCTCGGATGCAGACTACTCCAAAATGTCCCCGTCCGAGAAATACCACCTTATAGAATACCACAAGTGGAAATTCACGGGTAAAGTGTTCACACCGCTCACTCGCGACAGCAAACTTGTGCTGATGACCCGCGCCGAATTCGGCTATTTGGGACACTTCAACAAAGACGCCAAATCGCCGTTTGAATCCTTCTACATGGGCGGTGACGGTATGTCTTCCTATACATCCTACTCCACCGAATATGTCGGAATGCGCGGATATACATCCGGCTCACTTACACCGTATGATGCCGCTACAGGACGCAATATGGGTTATCTGTACAACAAGTTCACCATGGAACTGCGATACCCCATCACCCTGCAACAGAACGCCACCATTTGGGCGTTGGCATTCCTTGAAGCAGGTAACTGCTTCGCAGACATCAGAGACTATAACCCCTTTGACCTCAAACGAAGTGCCGGTGTCGGTGTACGTATCTTCCTGCCCATGTTCGGACTGCTCGGCGTG
This sequence comes from Paludibacteraceae bacterium, assembly GCA_905235225.1. Classification (GTDB taxonomy): domain Bacteria; phylum Bacteroidota; class Bacteroidia; order Bacteroidales; family Paludibacteraceae; genus Colicola. The sequence continues at coordinate 11,868 of CAJOKE010000034.1, read as the reverse complement.
GACTGGGGATGGGGATTCGATAAGATTAACGGCAGCGACCAGTATGGCGGAAGCCAGTTCCACTTTGTACTCGGACAAGAACTTTGATAACTGATTCTTATGAAAAGATACTTTTTGATTTTATTCGCGGCTGTAACATTGCCGCTGTGGGCAGCCCCAAACCAGTCGATTATGTATATCGACATGCAGTATGTCCTCAAAAACCTGCCCTCATATGAGTCTGCCAATGAACAATTGACAATGATCTCCAAACGTTGGCAAAAGGAAATTGATGCTGCCCAGCAAGAGGCGCGTGTCCTTGCAACAAACTACCAGACCGAGCAAATCTTCCTCTCCGACGACATGAAACGCCGCCGGGAAGAAGAAATAGTGGCTAAAGAAAACGAAGTCCTCGAACTTAAACGGAAGTATTTCGGACAAGACGGCGAATTGTTCAAAAAACGCGAGGCACTCATCAAACCCATTCAGGATGAAGTGTATGCCGCTATACAAGAGGTCGTCAACGAGAAACATATCGACATAGTCAAAGACCGTTCTTCTGACCCGTCACTTATATACATGTCATCCAAATTGGACATCTCCGACTTGGTGCTTCAGAAACTGGGAGCGCGCTAAGGCACGATAATTGTAGTAACAATAATGAATATATAATATTATACGTATGAAAAAGATTTTTGTAATCCTTGCGCTGGCTTTGCCTATGCTCGTTAGCGCACAAAAGTTCGGACATGTCAATACGACCGAACTGTTCCAACAAATGCCGGAAGTAAATCAGGTTAAAGCGCAAATGGATACGATTCAAGCGCAGTACGAAACTCAACTGACACTTATGCAGGAAGAATTGCAGAAGAAATATCAAGACTACCAGCAGAACGAAGCAACCATGCCTGACGCCATCAAACAAATGAAGCAACAGGAGTTGCAGGAAATGCAGGGACGTATCCAGACATTCTACCAAACGGCAGAACAGGACATTCAGAAAAAACAACAGGAGTTGCTCGCTCCCGTTCATGAAAAAATGTCCAAAGCCATCAAGGCTGTTGGGGAACGCGACGGATATACCTATATCTTCGACAGTGCCGCCATGGTATATATTGCTCCGGCAGCAATTGATGCCTCACCCGCTGTACGCAAGGAATTAGGCATTAAATAACCAAACGGTAAATGTCTGAATACTGAATATTCATGGCTGACGGCTTTCTGGAATCACATTATGCGGATTACGAACGGCGCAAAGCCGAGTGGCTGCGAAACGGCAGACACTTGACACAGCGGAACGTAAAACGCTCCCTGTCAAAACCCGAAGACGAAGCCTTATAGAACAATTTTAATTCATCGATTATGGAAAAGACATTAGCAGACTCTGCGTTGGCGCGTTGGATTGTCCTTATATTAGTGGCGTCAATGATGTTCTTCGCTTATATGTTTGTGGACATCCTTTCACCGCTGGCATCACTATTGGAGAAAACACCGCATTTGGGTTGGAACCAAGGAGTATTCGGCACCTATGCCGCGGGCGAATACCTGCTTAACGTATTCGGATTCCTCATACTTGCCGGCATTATTCTGGACAAAATGGGTGTACGCTTTACAGGAACACTGTCCGCTTCACTGATGGTTATCGGTGCCGCCATCAAATATATCGGAATATCCGAATGGTTTGGTGCCAACGATATGGTATGGCTCAATTCATGGTGGACTTCTATGCCCGGTAGCGCAAAAATGGCTATGTTCGGATTTATGATCTTCGGCTGCGGATGCGAAATGGCGGGAACTACCGTTTCCAAAGTGCTGGCTAAGTGGTTCAAGGGTAAAGAAATGGCACTCGCCATGGGACTGGAGATGTCCATTGCCCGCGTCGGAGTGTTTGCAGCCATGTTGTTCTCACCGATGATTAGCAAAGCGTTTGCCGTTGACGGTATGCAATCCGTTACCGCACCGTTCCTCTTCTCTGCGGCTCTGCTCGTTATCGGACTGCTCAACTACCTTGTTTTCTGCGTCATGGATACCAAGTACGACAAACAACTTGTCGCTCTTGGGGAAGCAACCGAAGTAAAAGACCCCGAAGACGAGTTCCACATCTCCGACCTCGGAAAGATTTTCAGTTCAAAGATGTTCTGGATCATCGCTTTGCTGTGCGTGCTGTACTACTCTGCCATCTTCCCCTTCCAACGCTTTGCAACCAATTTCTTGGAAGAAACCCTGCAAATTTCCAACGCCGAAGCTGCAGGTCTGTTCAAGTGGTTCCCCATTTTGGCGATGGTTCTGACACCGTTCTTGGGTGCCTTCATTGACAATAAGGGAAAAGGGGCTACTATGATGATGCTTGGCGCGATTATTATGATTTGCTGCCATAGTGTCTTTGCTTTTGTCTTACCTGCTTATCCCAGTAAGACTTTGGCTCTGATTACCATTTTGGTATTAGGCGTCAGCTTCTCGCTTGTTCCTGCGTCTATGTGGCCCAGCGTACCCAAAATTATTGACGAGAAAGTTCTCGGCTCGGCATACTGCCTGATTTTCTGGGTTCAGAATATCGGATTATGCCTCGTTCCGCTGCTTATCGGCAAACTGCGCGTCGCTACCAACGGCTATCTCGTTCCTATGATCGTTTTTGCCTCATTCGGAGTTCTCGCATTCTTACTGTCATTTGCACTGAAGATTGAAGACAAAAAGAAAGGCTATGGACTGGAACTTCCTAATAAAAAATAAAACAGCTATATCCGTCACGACAGACAGCCGGAAGATTACTCCCGGCTGTGTGTTTGTCGCACTTAAAGGCGAACACTTTGACGGCAACGACTATGTTGACCAAGCCGTCAAAGATGGCGCAGCATATGTTATCAAAGGTGAAAACGCCTTGGCCGACCTGCAAGACCTTGCCCGCGCTTGGCGTCGCCAATGGGGCAAAAAGGTTATAGCCATTACCGGTACCAACGGCAAGACAACCACCAAGGAACTGACGGCTGCCGTATTGGCGACAAAATATAAGGTCCTTTATACGGATGGCAACTACAACAACGCACTGGGCGTTCCGCTTACGCTGCTACGCTTGACCGCTGATAATGACCTCGCCATTATTGAAATGGGGGCTTCACACCCTGGCGACATCAAAGAACTGGTTGATATTGCCGAACCGGATTTCGGACTTATAACCAATGTCGGACGTGCGCATTTGCAAGGGTTTGGGTCATTCGAAGGTGTCATGCACACCAAAGCGGAACTGTACCAATATCTGGTCAGTCATAACGGAACCGTTTTCCGTAACGCAGACAATACCAACCTCACCGCCATGCTGGATGAGGTGGAAAAAAACATCCCCAAAACAGCAACCATTGTCAATTATCATTCCGGCACAATGCTGTCCGGCACTCACCTGATCGGCGATTATAATGCAGAGAATATCCAGGCTGCATTATGTATCGGCGAATATTTCGGAATAGAACGGGAACAGGGAGAGACTGCCATTCGCGCTTATATTCCATCCAACAACCGGTCACAAGCGATGAAAACCGACCGCAACGACTTGGTGATTGACGCCTACAACGCCAACCCGACTTCAATGCAGGCTGCCATAATGGCGTTTGCATCTAATGTCCTTGATAATAGATCCGTGTTCATTTTAGGTTCTATGCGGGAATTGGGCGATTACACCAAATTGGAACACCAGAACATCGCCAACATGCTTCTGGAGCGTAAAGCAGAAAAAGTGTTCTTGGTCGGCAATGAGTGGCACACAACAACTGCTCCCTACCCGATTTTTGAGTCTGTAGAAAAGCTCGCCGAATACCTTCAACAACATCCGATCAACAACTGCCGGATTCTGATTAAAGGATCACGAAGCAACCAACTTGAAAAAATCATTCCCTCTCTATAATGAAGAAATCAACGGCAATCATAATTATTTCTGGCTTAGTGGTCATTCTGGCTGCTGTGGCATACTTTGCTTTTCGCCAAAACCGCGACATGCAGGAAATGGTGGAGCAAATGGAGTTTGAAAAAGAACAACTGCAAGAGGAGTATGAAGACCTCGCCATTCAATTTGACGGATACCAAGGGCTGGACATCAAAAACGACTCCCTGCAGGACCTGCTTAGCCGCGAACAACAGCGCGTACAAGATTTGTTGGAAGAACTGCGCGTCACACGTGCAACCAACGCACGGCGTATTGCTGAATTGAAAAAAGAACTGGCAACCGTGCGCGAAGTCATGGTGCAGTATGTACACCAAATCGACTCGCTCAACCGCACAAACGAGAAACTGACACGCGAAAACCAACAACTCACACGGCAATTCCATGAAGCATCTACGCAAGCACAACAACTGCAAGAAGAAAAAAGTCAGCTTACAGAGGTTGTCAAGCGCGCTTCCATGCTGGAGATCAACAATTTCACCGTCACACCGCTTAACAAGCGCGACCGCAAAACCCGAGTAGTAAGCCAAATTGAAAAGTTCCAGTTCGATTATACCATCGCTAAAAACATTACATGTGACCCGGGTATAAAAACAATCTATCTCCGAGTGGTCAACCCTAACGGCGACCTGCTTAACGAAGAACGGGGATATACCTTCTTCTTTGAAAGCGCGGACATTGCCTGCTCCGCATTTCAGGAATTTGAATATGCCGGAGAAGAAATTAACGGAACCATGTATGTCAATTTGCCAAGCGAGGCTGTGCAAGGATTCTATAACGCTGACTTCTTCGTGGACGGAAATATGATTGGCAGTTTTCCTTTCGAAATACGAAAATAAACTGCCAAAACAACAAAAAATGACGACTTTCTCTGAAAAAATGCAAAAAAAGTGCATTTTTTTGCAGAAAAATTTTGCAGATTAAAAAAAAAGCAGTACTTTTGCACCCGCTTTTGAGAAAAAGTTGTGGTCTAACACATTTGCGATGATAGCTCAGTTGGTAGAGCACGACCTTGCCAAGGTCGGGGTCGCGAGTTCGAGTCTCGTTCATCGCTCCAAGTGCAGGACCAAGTCCTGCATTTTTTAAGCCCAGGTGGCGGAATTGGTAGACGCGTACGTTTCAGGTGCGTATGCCGAGAGGTGTGCAGGTTCGAGTCCTGTTCTGGGCACAAAATGTTCTTTAAAATACTCGGGATGTAAAACGTAGGTTTGCAAACCGAAAAGCGTAGCATAATACGTCGCGTAATCAAGCGCAGGTGGTGAAATTGGTATACACGCTACTTTGAGGGGGTAGTGGCAGCAATGTCGTGTGAGTTCGAGTCTCATCCTGCGCACAATATATTAAAGTGTGTCAAAACCATTTGGCACACTTTTTTTTTTGACTTTCTTAGCTACTCCCGTTCGCATTACGTTCGCATCTCGTTCGCATTCAGTACGTCACAATTCGGTTTTTGATACACCCCATTTTGCACCGCATATGTTGCAGAACTAAAAAAATGAGAGACAACTCTCACTTTTTTTTGCGTATATCAGGAAAATGTATTACTTTTGCACGTTTTTTGGGTCATCCCCATCAATATAGTGAAACACAGCAAGTGGTTAGGCATATTTCTTCTATTTTGCAGCACATTTATTTGCGCTGCAAATACGGATGGTGAACTACCCGGCTTGTTTGTTATTAATGCCAATGGGGATGTCGTTTGTTTTTCACAAGGCAATCTCACCTACACACAATCCACCAAGACATGGTCCTTTGCAGACCATCAATATGACATTATCGGAAACGACAACCTCGTTGACGATGAATTGGCTGACCGAATTGACTTGTTTGGATGGAGCGGGGACAGCGAATCCGCTAAGCACAATTACGGTGTCACTACTTCAGGAAACACACTTGAATATAACGGAAACTTCCTTGACTGGGGAAATAACCCCATCTCGAATGGCGGCAACAAGGCTAATCTCTGGCGGACACTGACAGATGAGGAATGGACCTATCTGCTTGCCAACAATAATCAATTCCCTACAAAGGTTAACGGCGTTCCCGGTATCGCCGTCATGCCATATACTGTACATGTCAACAAACCCGCCTCATACACCTTGGACGAATGGGCGGAAGCCGAAAAGCAGGGACTGATCTTCCTGCCCTTTACCGGCTATCGTGCATCAAAGGACACTTCCGTTAGAGACATAACAACATACGGCTATTATTGGACAGCGACAGCTCTCCAGTCAGATCCCATGAGTGCCAAAATCATGCGCTGCAACACCAGCAAAGCAATGGTACTCACTGCAACACGATCCCGCTCACAGGGTTCTGCGGTACGGTTGGTTAAAAACAAAACGGTTTGTACCGTTCTCATAACCGTCAATGCTGACCCGCAGGCGGGAAGCGTTAGTATCGAAGTCATTGAATAAACAAATAATAAAACAGAATAATAATTAAAAAATATAACCCACATGAAAAAGAATTTGGTTTTTATCCTCTTAGCCTTGTGTGCTTTCTCTGCTGCTAAAGCGGAAGAGAAGACCGTGGACTGCGGTAGCACAGTTAAGATTACAGCAACTGCCAATGCCGGTTACCGTTTTATCAAATGGAGTGACGATGTGACGGACAATCCGCGTACATTCGCCAATGTTCAGGAAGCAAAGACTCTGACAGCTCTCTTTGCCAAAGAGTACAACATTACTATTTCCGCTTCCGAAGGAGGTAGCGTTGACCAGACCGGTGCTGTTCTCCTTGACGGAGAATCGCTAACCGTAACTGCCACACCCGATGACTGCTGGGAGTTTGTATCATGGTCTGACGGCGACACTAATCCGACCCGTACTATCACCGCTTCGGATCAACTCGCCTCTGTGGATTTCAAAGCTACATTCAAACTCAAAACATTCAAGTTCTCTGTTTCGTCTGAAGACGATAGCATGGGTTCTGTTTCATTCAGTATCGTAACCGAATAAACGTGCGTAACCGGATTGCCATATTACTGCTATCGTTTCTGCCTGCATTGCTGATGGCACAGACGGTCATGGAGGATGACATTAACTGCGGCTCCCAAGTCGAAGTGACTGCCACCCCCAAACCCGGATTCCATTTTGAGCAATGGTCGGACGGTGTCTCCGATAATCCCAGATGGATTGACTTGGTGGCTGATAGTGCTATTGTGGCTTATTTCGCACCCGACTGCAAACAACCCGAATTACCGGTTGAAGCGTTGTATGATTGGTTATTGGTACTTGACAATGTTTCTTTGGACAAACAAGGATTCCACCCTGCCGAAAACGAGGTTTATTGGTATCGCGTAGTGGATGAGCAAGACCCGGTTGGCGCAAGCCGCCGCACTGATGAGTTGGTTCATGTGGGTTATTACCTGACTCTCAGTCAAGCCGGTTCTGCTGACGATTGGTACTACGCCGAGACACACGTCCAGGCGGCGGACACCTTCATCCTATGTTCCGACACTCTCCGCAGTCATACGATACGATTTGACGGCACACAGGCTATCAGTCACTTTGCCTTAGACCGGTTCCGCTGCTATTACAGCGCAGGACTGGTACATCTGTCCGGGCTTCCGGGTGAAGCGACAGACGTGACGCTGCTTGATATGGCGGGACGCTGTGTCGCACGCTATAGGACTGATGATTATGAATTTGCTTTCCCTGCACCGCAGGAAGGATATTATATCATCCGGTTGTCCGGACCGTCCGGCACTGCGGGATTAAGGTATATACAATATTAAATGCGCCATAGATTAGTCATATTCGTTCTTGTATTGGCTTCGGCTCTCAGCGGCTACGGACAAATGCACCGCATCGGCTTCGGGCTGTCTGCCGGTGTACATACCCAGTTCGGAGACTCTTCTCTAACTAATACATGGGGACCGACTGTCGGCCTGTCTTTCCGCTACTCATGCCTCTTTCATGTCGGCTCTGAGGTCTGGCTTGGTCCGCAAACAGGATTGGAAGCCGCATGGACTCAATCCGGCTGGGAACAAGCATATTCGGGCAAATTATCCAAAACAGACTATTTAGGTCACCAAATAGACTATACCATGTCCGGCAATATAACCGAACGCCATGACCATATCAATGTGGCTGTCCCATTGATGGCGGCACTCAGATACCGCGGAATAATCATCGGCTTGGGATTCAAAGCACGGGCGATGATGTGGACGCAGTACAAGACTTCGGCATCTGATATTGACCTCTCGGCTTACTATCCCGACTTTGATGTAACACTTGCCGGCAAGGATGCTGTTGAGACCTACTCTACGGAGATGTCTGCTTCCGGTGCGCGTAAAACGCCCGAATGGCACGTAGCCGTGGCAGCTGAAGCAGGCTATGAATGGCGCATAAAAAAACACCAGCATTTGGGGGTGTTGGTGTTTGTTGATTACGGATTATGGAACTCCTATTCCCGTCCCACGGACGCGCCGCAGCAAAGTTTGGATGTCACAAGGATTGTTACGGAAGGCAAACTGCCGAACTTCATTCTGACGCCATTGTATAGCACTGCCTTAAACCGTTTCCATCCTCTTTCTATCGGGCTGACAGTGACCTATACGTTTGATTTCGAATCGAAATCACATCACTGCAACTGCCTGCCCTATTAACTCTTCTGAGGCTTGTTCATTCGTTTTGCCATCCCGATAGCACCTGTCGGGCATACCAGACGGCACAAGTGACATCCGACGCACTTCTGCCCGATGATACGCGGTTGCCTGTTCTCGTCAAACGATATTGCTTGGTGTCCGCCGTCGGCACATGATACATAGCAGCGTCCGCAACCGATACACTTGTCACGGTCTATACGCGGGAAAACCATCGTATCGCGATCCAAATCATGCGGCAAAACAAAATTCGGCAACTGCTCACCCACTAACTTCTTCAACTCTGTTATACCGCGTTCCTGCATGTAATGCTGCAAACCGAGTATCAGGTCATCAATGATACGGTATCCGTACTGCATGACCGCCGTGCAGACCTGTACGTTACGGCAACCGAGCTGAATGAAATCCAACGCATCGCGCCATGTCTCAATGCCGCCTATACCGCTGATGTCCATGTGCTGTTCTATGCCTGCCTGCCGCAACATCGGGTGCGCCGTCATCTCATAAACCATACGCAATGCTATCGGTTTGACCGCCTTGCCGGAATAACCGCTTATGGTCTTCTTGCCGTTTACCGAAGCATCATCGCTCATGGTGATCGACTTGATGGTGTTGATGGCACTGATACCGTGTGCACCGGCATAGTAACTGGCTAATGCAGGTTTCACCATGGTATCAACGTTCGGGGTCATTTTCGGGATAACGGGAATCGAGACGTTTTTCTTCACATACGAAGTATAAATCATAATCAGCTCGGGGTTCTGACCGATGTCACTGCCCAAGCCTGAAAGCCGCATCTGAGGACAGGAGAAGTTCAACTCAACGGCATCACAGCCTGCCTGCTCCGCCATCTTGGCGAGTTCTATCCATTCTTCCTCGGACTGCCCCATGATAGAGGCGATAACTATTTTAGTGGGATAATTCTGTTTGAGACGGTGCAGTATATCAAAATCCATGGTGTATGGGTTTTCGCTCAACTGCTCCATGTTACGGAATCCGACAAAGGGCGTTCCTTCCTTGCGCACTGCATCAAAACGCGGCGATACCTCACGGATATCCTGCTTGCTGATTGTTTTGTAGAACACACCCGCCCAGCCGGCTTCAAACGCATGGGCGACCATCTCATAGTTGGTGCAGATAGCTGAACTTGCCAAAAAGAACGGATTCTCGCAAACTATATCACAGAAATTGAGTTCGAGGCTCGGCAATTCTTCCTTCGAACACTGTTCTTCATCCTTTTGTTCTGCGCTCAGGGCTTGTTTCAATGCCGCAACACGGATTGGTTTGTCATAATGAATACAGGCAGCCTCTGCCGCACGTAGTTCATCATCACTCATCTCTCGAAATAGTTCCGAGGCAGTCCATAAGTTGTCAAAACGTAGCGCACGTATGGCACGTGCTGCTTTTTGTCCACAGGGCGCGTCATGGCATAATAGACACCGCGCAACTTCTTCTTTAATGTGTAGCATAGTTCTTAATTTAAGGAATTTCGCCTGCAAAAGTACAACAAATTTTCGAAATGTACAAGATTTTATACAAAAAAAGACTGTACTTGCACAAAACAGGTTTACAATTTACGACTCGCTTACGGGACGGATACGGGACGGTTACGAGCAGGAGTGCGACGGAACGCACTCCGAGGCTTTTCGGTAGCGGCGCACAGGGAAGCCGCGACCGCATAATCAAAAAACTGCGAGATAAAACTTCATTGACGAAATTTTCTGCAAAGATAATGCAAAACCCCCATTTAGTGTATCCGAAAAATACGTTTTTTTCCAAAAACAGCCTTATTTTTCGTGTTTACGGTCATTTTTTCGTATTAACGGTTTTTATTCGTCTAAATGGTCTTTTTCCGTACAAACAATTATTTTTCCGATAAATATATTTTTAACATAAAAAAAGGTTCTTCTTCTTTTCACCATTCATTGAATAATATAAAGAAGAAGAACCTTATTTTTTTACTTTTCTTTTTTGCTTCTTTTTTCTTTTCGTTTTTATTTTCATTTGCAAGCCAAACACCTTACTTTTCCATCCGCTCCCAATATTCAGGACTGGAACACCAATCCGGCCACTCGATTGGATTGGCGAATATCATCTGTAACCTATAACGGTTCTTCTCACTCGGATATTCAAAGAAACGGATTACAGTAGTATCCGCACCCGCAAACACTATACTGTCCCTGAATTTATCTGCTACAAGGGGACTCATCTCATTATTCTTCTCATAGCTCGGAATTAGTATATAGTATATTGATATCAAACACAGGCATATTATCTAAATCATCATTGTTTATCACATTGGCGATTTGAGATTGTAAAAGAGTCCAAAAGGCATCTAATTCATCCGCAATCTCACAGCGACAATTTGTCACATTGGAAACCGCACGCGTATGGCAGATTTGTTTAAAATAAAAATATTGGTTTGGATAGGTTACGATTGTATCTATACCATTTTTCTTGTCGTATTCTCTTAGCGTATAAGAAGGATAGTTTTCGTCCGGGTAACTATATCCCATTAAATCCGCAACTTTAATTTTACGGCTTTCAAATATTTTGTTTTGGCTGTCAAAGTATATGTGAGGTACTGATTTATCAAAACTCGAGGCTCCATATTCTCTATAATTCTCTAACGTTATATCCGTTAAAATTGTATTCCCATTAAACGGATAGGGGGTCTCTAATCCAAACCAAGCCCAGTCTATTAAATACCAACCATCCGGTAATGACCAAAACGGATCACGCAAGCGTTCCGGAAAACTAAAATTCCAATCACCTGTCATTTTAGAACCATCAGCATCATATTCACCAAAGGTGAGATATTGCGTTCGTTCGCATTGATTACCACGCATAAGCAATGAGCCTGTTTGATCATGATCAGAAGTCACTATTAAGTGTTTCATATAAGCCGGGCCTTTGAACCTTATAATTAACACACTGGGGGCTGGTCCATCGGGGGGTGAATTAAGAATAGGTCTTGTTTCACATCCCTCAAAAATCATTGTAACTAAAATTATAAAAATAAGACATATTTCTGTTTTCATATTCTTTTCCTCCTATTTTCTTGTTTTCCAATTTGTTTATTCGTTCCTAAAGGGAGATGTATAGGGTTCATGTTGCGTTTCCGCATGCAAAATTACTGCTTTTATTGTTATTATGCAAATTTTAGCATTGGGAAATTGCAAAATGTAACTTGCTGTAAATCAGCAAGAACACTGTTTTTACAATTGGGAATTTTCATTTTGCAGACAATAATGCCCTATTTTTCCGTTAGGATTATTTCTCAACTCTGCGCCAAACAGATTGACCATCAAGGCAAAATTCATATAATCCTTTACCACGTACTAATTGA
>CAJOKE010000033.1 GCA_905235225.1 Paludibacteraceae bacterium | reverse complement strand
AGGTCAATGCCACCCCGCAAAGTGTTGCAGCACGCCGCAATGCAAACTACAAGAGCATCTATGAGTTCCGCCTTGACCTCTTGCAAAACGGCAAAGAAGCGGACCACACCTTCATCAGCCTCCGCGACAATGACGAAGTGACCGCTGCCTTCGACTTCAACTACGACCTCTGCAAACAACTCTACGGCGGATTCACTCCCGAAAGCAATATCTACACCGTCATTGACGGAAACATCGAAGCTGCCGCTAACTGCTTGCCGCTACTCACAGAGCAAGTCACTACCGTTCCCGTCGCTGTTGCCGTCAAAACAGCAGGCGAATATACATTCACCATGCCCGACGGCACCGAAGGTATGGCTGTCACACTGCTCGACAGCGAAACCGGCAAACACGTTGACTTGTCTATCGAGGACTACACCGTTGAACTGAATGCAGGCACATGCGAAGGACGATTCTATATCTCCATCGACCCGCGCAATGCCGCCACACTCATTGAGACGGTCGGCGGTGAGGGCGATGAACTGCGCAACGCGAAGATCCTGCGCAACGGCTTGCTGTACATCCAACGCGGTGATAACCTGTATGACGCCACCGGCAAACGGCTCGAGTAATCCACCGCTCCGATACAACGCCGCCTCGGACATGCGGCATGCGATGTCGCGTTATCAAGACATCACGATTTCAAATAAAAAAGCGCACCACGCGCTTTTTTATTTGCATATATTCAAAAATTGTCGTACCTTTGCCGCCAAAATGAAAAACCAATTAAACTTCTAATCATATGAAAAAGACATTTTCTATTCTTTTGACCTTGCTCGTCACTTTGACGGTAAACGCAAAAACCATTTACCTCAATACCGGCGGTTCCGGTCTCTGGAACCAGGACGAAGCGGTATTCTTCGTCCATTCTTGGGACAACAGCACCAATGCCGATGCCCAAATGACTCTCGACAAAGGCGATGTCTTCAAAGCAGACATTGCGGACAGCCATACAAGCGTTATCTTCCTCCGTATGCCAAAAGGCTCCACTAATGTCATCTGGGAAGGAAACGGCAAGTTCTGGAACAAAACAAACAACCTCACCATCCCTTCCGGCATGGATACATACACCATCACCGTTTGGGGGGCAAACAACAATCCCGTTTGTACCGGAACATGGTCTAAAACCGGTTCTTCCGGCGATAATGGCAACCAAGGCAACCAAGGCGGCGGACAAGCCGATGTAGCGGACGGATGGTATCTCTATGGCGCATTCAATGACTGGAAAGCAACCAACCCCTTCGCCGTCAAAACCGGCGGTGCCGCTAACACCTTATATATAGATATGGAGTTTGAAGCCGGCAAGGAGCATGACTTCAAGATTGTTAACGCCAACAACAAAACACTCACATGGTACGGCAACGGCGGCACTATGACGCAGCTGCACCACAACGAATGGGGCTTCGCTACTGACGAGGAAAACAACTGCCGTCTCGCCACAACCATCAAAGGCATTTATGAATTTGCCTTCAATACCCAAACCCGCACGCTGACGGTCACCTATCCCGTTAACCCCAAACAATCCGTCTTGTACGAAACCGCAGTGCCGGACAAGAACGGCGATGTCATGCTGCAGGCTTTCTATTGGGCGCATGAAGGGTCAACCGCTACACCCTATACCGAATTTGGCAATGTCAACTGGAGCAACCTCAATGCCGAGTCTGAAACCCTCAGCCAATACTTTGACCTCGTTTGGCTCGCACCGTCTCAGGAGACCGCTGACTACACCGGCTACCTCCCAATGAACTACAGCAAACAAGGCACATATGAGGACAAGGAAGGACACCACGGACACTCCCCTTGGGGGTCGGCTCAGGACCTGCGCAGCCTCATTGACAACCTCCATAAAGGCGGCAGCAAAGTCATTGCGGACATTGTACTCAATCACACCAGTGCCGGACATGTGGACGAATATACCGGTGCCGACAAAAACTGGTGTTCGTGGACACTCAACGACTTCGGACAATACGGCAAATACCAAATCGACTGGTCGTGGATCACTGCCGAAGATGAGATGTTTGCCAACGACAAAATGGAAAACCGTATCGACCGCTCCGTGACTGGAGACTGCGGTAACCATGACAACGCGCTACTCACACCCGATGACAAATTCGAATCATATAAAAACGGCACCTTCGACTGGAACTATTCCGAATACAACTCCCTCTACTCACGCGACTTGGCACACGGAAAGAAAGAGGTGCGCGAAATGAGCCGCGCTTACCTCAACTGGTTGCGCGACAGCATTGGCTATGACGGCTTCAGATGGGATTTTATGAAGGGTATCCACGGTTCACGCCTCTTGGACTACCTCCGTTCCTCTGCCCCCTGCTTCTCCGTCGCTGAAGTCTTTGACGGAGACATCGACAAGCAGCTCGGATTCCTCAAAGATGCCAACTACTCCACCTATGTCTTTGACTTCCCCGGTAAGTTCACCATCTATAACGAAGCCATCGGTGCCTACAATCTCACCAAACTTAAAGGCAACACCTATACTCTGATCTTCGGGGATAACAAGAAATACGCAGTCTCTTTCATCGACAACCACGACTCCTTCCGCGAGGGCAGCAACTTCACTGGAACGGCCAACAAAGTGGACGCACTCAAATCGCCGATGGCTTTGGCATACCTGCTCTCCATGCCGGGCGTTCCTTGCGTTCTCTATCCGTATTGGTACAGCTACAAGGACGAATGCGTCAAACTCATCAAAGCTCGCAAATCCGCCGGTATCAACAGCCAATCCGAAGTCGTTAACGACTGGGCAGGCGATGGCGGTATGGGAAAAAACTACTACACCGCACTCATCAAAGGCGACAAAGGATACATCTTCCTCAAACTCGGATATGACTGCGCACCTAAAGACGCACCGATGGAGGCATCCCCGGACGGAAAAACATGGAAATTGGCATGGGCGCAAGACTATAATAACGAGTGTCATGCCGCTGTCTGGTTCACCGGAGATGACTGGACGCCCTATGTTCCAAGCAGTATCGACAACAGCATACCGGACATGGACGCACCCGTCAAAATCATCAGAAACGGAGTCATCTATATCCAACGCGGCAACGAAATCTATTCCGTTCAGGGACTGAGAATACGCTAATCCGCCTATGAAAGGCAAATACCAAAATAGCTCGGTTTGGGTCAAACTGCTGCAATGGTTGGGAGTCACGGCACTCCTGACCATTGTTGCGATGGTACTCTGGACACTCACCACCACAGACCAACACAGCATTGCGGCTCTGAAGTGGCTGCAGTTCGTCCAGACGATGGCTACTTTTCTCCTTCCGCCGCTTGTCTGCGCATACCTTTGGAACAATCGCCCCGCTCAATGGCTGGGACTCACACCCAAACACCTCAGTTGGACAGTCTGGCTCGGGGCTGTTGTCCTGATAATGGTCGCCCTGCCCGCCATTAACCTCATGGCGGACTGGAACAGCAGAATGGTCCTGCCGGAATCTCTGGCAGGCATGGAAGCGTGGATGAAAGCACAGGAAGAAGCCGCAATGGCACTTACACAGCAGTTCCTGCAAGGCACAACCGTCTGGACACTGCTCGGCAATATCGTACTCATGGCTCTGCTGCCCGCACTCGCCGAAGAACTGACTTTCCGCGGCGTCCTGCTGGGACTCATGGATAATTCCCGCCAATCCGCACAACCCAACCTCGGCAGACGCCGGCATATCGCCATCTGGGTCACCGCAATCATCTTCTCCGCCATACATATGCAGTTCTACGGCTTTGTGCCGCGCATGGTGTTGGGGGCTTTGTTCGGCTATGCACTCTACTGGACCGGCACCCTCTGGATTCCCATCCTCATGCACTTTACCAACAACGCCGTTTCCGTCATTGCCTACTGGTGCATATATCGAAAAGGAATTGACCCCGATACATTAGACTCCTTCGGGACAGGCGACACAGCATGGGTGGGATATCTCTCTTTACTGCTCTGCGCGGCAATAATCACCGCGGTTGTGAAGATGAAGCCCGCGAAGCACGACGCTCGCGGCATATAAGAAGAGCCTCTTCACGTATATCTTCCGGAAGGGCGATATTGCGTAACTGAATCGAACGGCACCACGCAGGCACATCTTTCTCCTCAAGCGTTTCAAACACGGCACGAATCTCTTCGCGCTGTGTTTCTGTATAATCATCAGCCGGTATGCCCGCTAACGTATCCAATTCCTCGTCATCAAAATACTCCGGCACCGCATTGGTCTGTAGCAGCGTCTCACGCTCGCATACGAGGTGCTGACCGCAACACTCGCCGTCCACACTGCCCTGCGGTTCCGCTGTTCCGTCCTGACCGTCGCCGGACGATTGCTTCGCGTCGCGGCGGGCGCGCCATTCAAACAATATCAGGATTATTAGTCCGAGTGATATAAATGCTATCAGTTCTACCATACTTTCCCTCAAGCACTTACTCGCCCTCTACCTTGTCTTCCTCTATAACGAGGTTGTTGATAATAAAGTTCTGACGCTCGGATGTATTCTTCCCCATATAATACGCTAACAGGTCATTCACCGCATCCTCTTTGCGCAGCATGACTTGGTCCAGACGTATCCCCTTACCGATAAATCCCTTGAACTCGTCGGGACTGATCTCACCCAGTCCCTTGAATCGCGTAATCTCGGGGTTCTTGATTTCGGCTATCGCCTGCAAACGCTCCTCCTCCGAATAGCAATACCGTGTCTCCTGCTTGTTCTTGACTCGGAACAGCGGAGTCTGCAGGATATACACATGCCCTTTCTTCACCAAATCCGGGAAGAACTGAAGGAAGAATGTCAGCATCAGCAGCCGGATGTGCATGCCATCCACATCCGCATCCGTCGCAATGATAACCTTGTTGTACCGCAATTCGTCCAAACCGTCCTCTATATTCAACGCCGATTGCAGACAATTGAACTCCTCGTTCTCATAAACAACCGACTTCGATAATCCGTATGAATTCAGCGGCTTGCCGCGCAACGAGAATACCGCCTGCGTCCTGACATCGCGCGATTTCGTGATCGAACCCGACGCCGACAGACCCTCCGTAATGAAGATCGCACTGTCCTGACGGAGGTCATCATCCGCATCTTTCGCCGATTTCACCGGCTTCGCGTCATTGTAATGTATCTGGCAGTCTCGCAGCTTCGGGTTGTTCAGCAGGTTCTTTTTCGCTCGCTCACGCGCAGCCTTCGTCACTCCCGCTATCGCCTTGCGCTCCTTCTCCGAATCCTGTATCTTCTGTAGCATCACCTCCGTCACCTCAGGATGCCTGTGAAGGTAGTTGTCCAGCTGTGTCTTCACGAAATCATTCACAAACTTGTTTACCGATATATCACCGCTCGGCGACATATCCTTCGATCCTAACTTGACCTTCGTCTGCGACTCAAACACCGGCTCCTCGACATTGATCGAAATAGCTCCGACTACACCATTGCGGATGTCGGCCAATTCTTGGTTCTTGTTGAAAAACTCCTTGATCGTGCGCCCTATCGCCTCACGGTATGCCGTCTGGTGTGTGCCGCCTTGGATCGTGTACTGACCGTTCACAAAAGAGTAATACTCGTCCCCCGGCTGGTTCGTATGCGTCAGGGCAATCTCTATATCCTCGCCCGTTATATGGATTATCGGATACAACGGCTCCGCCGTCATACGCTCCGTCAGCAAATCATACAGACCGTTCTTCGACACAAACTTGCGGCCGTTATATACCAGCGTCAGACCGGTATTCAGATACGCATAGTTGCGCAGCATCGTCTCAATGTATTCGTCACGGAAAGCGTAGTTGTCAAACAGTTTCTTGTCCGGATCCGGCATAAACTCGATCATCGTACCACGCTTCGGTTCGCTCGTTTCGCCGGACTGCTTCATCCAATCCCCGATTGGCATAACTCCCGTGTCTTCTGTCACCTTGCCTTGGTGAAATACCGCACGCCGCGTACTGCCGTCACGGAATGACTGTACCGTAAAATCAAGCGATAGCGCATTCACCGCCTTCGTTCCCACACCGTTCAAACCGACCGATTTCTTGAACGCCTTGTTGTCATACTTGCCCCCCGTATTGATGACGGACACAGCATCCACTAACTTGCCCAACGGGATTCCACGACCGTAGTCACGCACACAAACTACACGCTCATGTACACTCACTTCCACTACCTTGCCCTCGCCCATACGGAACTCGTCTATCGAGTTGTCTATCGTCTCCTTAATCAATACATATATACCGTCATCCGAATGACTGCCGTCACCCAACTTGCCGATATACATACCCGGACGCAAACGGATATGCTCCAAACCTGACAAGGTCACTATGTTGCTCTCATCATACTGCGGAGTAGCATTTCCTGTACTTGATTCTGCCATATTTCGTACCAAAATTCGCGCAAAGATACTGCTTTTTTTTGGATTATGCAATAATTTCACCCCTAAATAACGATTTTCACCCCTAAAAACGACCTTTTTGTCCCAATTCGGGAGGTATCAGACCTTTTTTTTGAATACCACAACATTTGGCTGTACTTTTGCACCGCAATTTTGAAATAACTGTATAAATATATAAGGTATGAGACATTATTTTGATTATTTGGAGAAAACTATTCGCGCCAACTGGAACAGTATGGCTGTTTCCGACTATGGCGGAACGATTAACTACACGTATGGACAACTCGCGCAGAAAGTCGAATGGCTCGGACTGCTCTTTGACCAACTCGGACTACACCCCGGCGACAAAGTCGGGATCTGCGGACGCAACTGCAGCAACTGGGGACTTGTCTATCTCGCTACCGCGGCTCGCAGACTCGTCGCCGTCAGCCTGCTGCCGGACTACACCAGCGAAAGTATCTATGACCTCGTTCACCACTCCGACTCCAAAGTCCTCTTCATCGGTCCCTGGGTGCGCGGAAGAGTGGACCTCACCAAAATGCCCGATATTGACACCTTCATCGCACTCGCCGATTTCAGTATCCTGCAAAGCAAACAGAACATCCAAATCGACCAAATCGACCAAGCTTTCGCACAAAAGTACCCCAACGGATTCAGCATAGATGATGTTGTCTATCCCAAGGATAACATGGACGACCTCGCACTCATTAACTACACTTCCGGATCTACAGGAAACCCGAAAGGCGTCATGGTCACACACCGCAACCTCAGCTCTAACGTCGTCTTCGGACAGGACCGCATTCCTAACGACCCGTCCAAATCCATCGTCTCAATGCTCCCTATGGCGCATATGTTCGGACTGATGTTCGAGTTCCTTTACCAGCTCGCTGGCGGTACACACGTCTATTTTATCGTCAAGAGCCTCACACCATCGCTGCTCATGCAGGCGTTCAAGGATGTCAAACCCTATATGATCCTTACCGTCCCGCTCCTTGTCGAGAAAATCTTCAAGAAACAAATCTTCCCCGTTATCCACAAACCCCTTGTCAAAGCACTCTGGTACACCCCGCTTGTCAATATACCTATCCGCAAAAAGGTGTATAACCGGCTCATGCAGGCTTTCGGCGGAAAACTCGAAATACTCATCATCGGCGGTGCAGCTCTCAATGAAGATGTGGAACGCTGCCTCAGACAAATCAAGTTCCCCTACACCGTCGGATACGGTATGACCGAATGCGCACCACTCGTTTGCTACGAACACTGGTCCAAATACGCATTCCGCTCCTGCGGAAAGGGCATTGACCGCCTCGAAATAAAAGTCGATTCACCAGACCCGCAAAAGGTCGAAGGAGAACTGCTCGTGCGCGGCGAAAATGTCATGCGCGGATACTACAAGAACCTTCAGGCAACCGACGACGCTTTCACCGAAGACGGATGGCTCCGCACAGGAGATATGGGCGTCATTGACGCTAAAGGAAATGTCTATCTGCGCGGACGATGCAAGAACATGATTCTCGGCTCCAGCGGACAAAACATCTACCCCGAAGAAATGGAAGACAAACTCAACTCCCTCCCCGGCATTGCCGAATCAGTCGTTGTGGACCGAAAAGGACGAATCGTCGCACTCGTCTTCCCCGATGAAACCGTAAAAAAAGAACAACTTTCCGAACTCATGAAAGCCAACTTGGCGGCTGTCAACAAGATGCTCCCGCATTACTCGCAGATTGCCGAAATTGAACTGGTGGAAAAAGAGTTTGAGAAAACACCCAAACGCTCCATCAAACGGTTCCTCTACAAGTAATCCGCCCTCTCGCATTTCAGCTCGATTCTATGAGTGTGTCCCCGCGGCACACTCTTTTTTGTTTCCTCTTCCCCCTTGTCCTTCCTCGCTCCTTTCCCCCTAAAACAACACTTTTTCTACAGCTTTAACCGAAGGATAACCGAACGATAACCGAACGATAACCGAAGGATAACCGAACGATAACCGAACGATAACCGAACGATAACCGAACGATAGTGCGCTTCTATAAGGCATCTTAAAAGTGTCTTATGCACCCTATTTCCGTTAGCGCGTCCCTTCTTTCGTCAACTATCCCGCATGCTATGCGGTCACTTTGTTCTTTGCGTCCAAATCCAATTTGGACATCGGCTCTGCCGCGTGTTTCGTTTATTGTCCCGCATGCTATGCGGGGGTATGCCAAAAACTATTGGCACACCCTCCTTGATCAATAATTATTGATATTGTCTTAAATTATTGACCGATATAAATAATTTTTGGGTAATTTTGGACTTATTAAAAATCAACCTCGATTTTTGATACACTCATAGCCTGCAATCATATCAGCGACCGTTCCTTCGCAAGCTTGTACAAATACGCCAACGCCTCATCGTAATCGTTCCGGATAACGCCGTCCAGTATCGCATCCTTAATCGCACTTTTCAATTCACCCACCAGCGAACACGGCTCCAAATGCAGCAGCTGCATAATCTCGTCACCCTTGACAGGCGGTTGGAAATTGCGGACTCTGTCACGCTCCTCCAACTCCACCATCTTACGCCTCACTAACTCATAGTTCGTATGGAACCGCTGCACTTTCTGCTGGTTGCGGGATGTTATATCCGCATCGCACAGCAACATCAGGTCGTCTATGTCATCACCCGCCTCAAACAACAAACGACGCACCGCTGAATCAGTAACCGTATCCTCTATCAGATTGATCGGACGCATATGCAAGTCCACAAGCTTAACCACATAGTCCATCTTCTCGTTCTGCGGCAGCTTCATCTTCTTGAATATACGCGGAACCATCTTCGCACCGATATAGTTGTGATTGCGGAATGTCCAGCCCGACTGCTCATCCCAAGCCTTGGACTTGGGCTTCCCTATATCGTGCAGCAACGCTGCCCAACGTAACCATAATCCGCCGGTTTCATCGGACTTCTCCGACTGCAAACGCGCTACATTGTCCAGCACCTGAAGAGTGTGATAGAACACATCCTTATGGCCACGACCATCCTTCGTCTCTACACCTTTCAGCGCAGCCAGTTCCGGGAAAATAAGCGGCAACAACCCCGTACCGTCAAGCAGTAGCCATCCCTTGGACGGACATGACGACATCATGATCTTGTTCAACTCGTCCGCTATACGCTCCTTCGTGATAATCGCAATACGCTCCCTGTTACGACGGATGGCGTCATACGTCTCGGGATAGATATCGAAATCTAACTGTGTGGCAAAACGGATGGCACGCATCATACGCAGCGGATCATCCGAAAAAGTGATGTCGGGATCAAGCGGTGTACGGATAATCCGACGCTCAATATCCCCGATTCCATCGAACGGGTCAAGCAATTCGCCGTACCTTTCTTTGTTCAGACATATAGCCAATGCGTTGATCGTGAAATCACGCCGGTTCTGGTCTTCCTCTAATGTCCCGTTCTCCACTATCGGATTGCGGCTCTCATGACGGTAACTCTCACGGCGCGCACCCACAAACTCCAACTCCATATCCTTATGCTTGACCTGAGCAGTACCGTAGGTCTTGAATACCGACAGATGAGTACCCTTGCCCAAACGCTGCGCAACGGCCTCTGCCAAAGATATACCAGAACCCACGACAACTATGTCTATGTCCTTGCTCGGACGGTGAAGAACCAAATCACGTACCCAACCGCCGATCACATAGCACTCTAACTGTAACTTGTCCGCTTCCTCACCTACCATGTGCAGGATCGGAAGATCTATTTGTTCCTTCTCAAAACCCATGTTTTGCTCTGCATTATCACTACTTATTTCGATTTGCCGTGCAAATTTACAACAAAATTTGCGTATTCCAAAATTTATCAGTAACTTTGCCGCCAAATGGGACGATTTGGTTGGACAAATAGTATTTTTCTTCTCATGCTGACGGTCTGCGGTTGCTCCTCTTATACCAATCCCAGACCCTACGGCTATTTCCGCATTGACCTGCCTGAACACACCTATGTGGCATCCCCCGCACCCGAACCCTTCGCCTTTGAAATTTCCGCCTATGCCCAACCGAAACACATCGCCAATAGCGGTGAAGGCGAGTGGCTCAACCTGCACTATGACATCCTCAATGCCGACATCCACTGCTCATATATGCCCGTACATGGTAATCTGCGCGAATTGACCGACGATGCCATGGAGTTTGTCTATAAGCACGTCAGTCAGGCTACCGCCATTCCCGAGCGCGTCTTTGCCAATGAAAACGCCCGCGTCTACGGCGTACTCTTCTCCCTGCAGGGCAACACCGCTTCACCGTTCCAGTTCTTTTTGACCGATTCCACCGGACATTTCTTCCGCGCCGCAGCTTACTGTAACTGCCGACCGAACACCGACTCCCTGCAACCCGTACTACAATACCTCGAACAGGATATAACACACCTCATTGAGACCTTTGAATGGAAATAGACGAACATTATATGACACTCGCACTGCATGAGGCGCAGAAAGCATTTGACGCCGGCGAAGTTCCCGTCGGATGTGTCATCGTCGCTGCTGACAGAATCATCGGACGCGGGCATAACCTCACACAGACACTGCAGGATGTCACAGCACATGCCGAAATACAGGCTATCACAGCCGCAGCACAGACTCTCGGCGGAAAATACCTTACGGACTGCACACTCTATGTCACCGTCGAACCATGCGCCATGTGCGCCGGTGCCATCGGATGGGCGCAACTCGCCGGACTCGTCTTCGGATGCAAGGACGACAAACGCGGATACACCATCTACGCCCCAAATGTACTGCACCCGAAAACATCGGTGAAATCGGGCGTTTTGCAGCAACAGTGCCAACACTTGATGCAATCATTCTTTACAACCAAACGATAATATGAAACTCACTACCTTAACCCGTAATATCGTCAAAGTACTGGCGTTTGTAATACTCGGAGCCGCTACCGTGTACCTCTACCCGCGGTACGACAGTTCCTTCCCGTACCGCTATGAGGTCGGCAAACCTTGGGCATATGACCGCATCGTCGCGGAACACGACTTCCCTATCTACAAAAGCGAACAGCAGCTTGCCAAAGAGCAGGACGAAGTGCTGCGCGACTTCACACCGTACTACAAATACATCCCCGGACAGCCCCTCACGCCACTCGTCGCCTCCCTGCAAGACCGCGAACAGCTGCTCAAAGAACATGTCGAACGGGTCGCCATCGTCAATAACAAAGTTTCTACTACCTACCCCCTCAGCGACATCTATACACCTAAATCAGCCTATGTCGCCTTTGCACAGAACTATACGCCTAACATCGTCCGGGACACAGTCACTACCGAACAACTGCGCAACGCACTCCTTAGCGGAATATCACTCACTTGCGGAGTCGTACAGGCGGGCGAAAAAGTCGTGGACAGAGGAGACATCATTACCGATGAAATCGCAACAATCCTGCAATCCATGAAGATCGCATACGACCAGGAACACACCACCGGCAAACAAACCGTATTCTCCATCATTGGCGAAATAACGCTCGTTTGCCTGCTGCTCCTGCTCTTCGTTATCTACCTCTATATCTTCCGACCTGCCTTCCTCAACGAACTGCAGACCATGCTGTTTTTCCCGATTCTATCGGGACTGATCATCATCATCTCACTCCTCGTACTGCGATATACGCCGCTCGCCGTTTACCTCATTCCTTTTGCATGGGTACCTATCATCACACGGGTCTTCTACGACTCCCGTACCGCCCTCTTTCTACATATAATCACCGTCCTCTTGGTCGCTCCCGCAGTGCCGGATTCCCTCGAATTCATCATGCTCCAGTTCGCCGCAGGGATGGTCGCGGTCGCCGGACTCAAAGACATGACCAAACGCGCACAACTCGCACAGACAGCCGGATGGATTCTCGTCACATACGCTGTCACATACACGGCATTCATCTTCAGTACCACCGGAGACTGGCATAACCTCGATTTCCGTAACTACATCTGCTTCGGGATAAACAGTATCCTTATCATCTGCGCATACGGACTAATCTACCTCTTTGAACGCACCTTCCATCTGCTCAGTTCCATCACACTCGTCGAACTCACCGACATCAACTCCTCTCTCCTCATGGATTTTGCCCAAAAAGCACCCGGCAGCTTCCAACACTCCATGCAGGTCAGCACACTCGCTATGGAAGCCGCTAAGAAAATTGGTGCCAAATCACTCCTCGTACGAACAGGCGCACTTTACCATGACATAGGCAAACTCGCACACCCCGAGTTCTTCACCGAGAACCAACCCGAAGGACAAAACCCGCTGCTTGACATGACACCCGAACAAGCCGCACACATTGTCATCAGCCATGTCACCGACGGGGTCAAAATAGCACAGCGCAACAAACTGCCCGAAGTACTCATCAACTTCATCGTCTCGCATCACGGGACATCCCTCACACGCTATTTCTATAACACTGCCGTCAACAATGCCGAACCGGGAACATCGGTCAATCCGGAACTTTTCCGCTATCCCGGACCCAAACCGAACACCAAAGAGGCGGCTATTCTCATGATGGCGGACGCCGTCGAAGCACGCTCACGAAGCCTCAAAAACTACACCGAATTAGCAATCAACACCATGGTGGACGATATGATTGACCAGCAGATTGCCGAAGGACAGTTCGCCCAGACACCACTCTCCTTCAAAGATGTCGAAGACATAAAAACCGTCTTCAAAGAACGACTCCTCGCCATCAACCACCACCGTATCAAATATCCCGCAATCAACAAACAGTGACACCGCAAACCACACATTATCCCCTCTACCTCGCTCCCATGGAGGATGTCACAGACCCCGCCTTCAGACTCCTGTGCAAACGCTTCGGGGCAAACCGCGTCTATACCGAATTCGTCAACGCGGACGCACTCGTCAGGGATGTCGCAACCACAACGCGCAAACTGCAAATATCCGATTCCGAAAGACCCGTTGCTATACAAATCTACGGACGCGAACCCGAATCCATGGCGCAAGCCGCACGCATTGTCGAACAGGCTAAGCCCGATTTCATCGACATCAACTTCGGATGCCCCGTTAAAAAAGTCGCCGGAAAAGGTGCCGGAGCAGGACTCCTCCGCGATGTCCCGAAAATGCTCGAAATAACACGCGCTGTCGTCAATGCCGTACATATCCCCGTCACCGCAAAAACACGCCTCGGCTGGAACGATGAACAGAAAATTATCGTTGACCTCGCCGAAGCACTGCAAGACTGCGGTATCACCGAACTTGCCATACATGGCAGAACTCGCGCACAAATGTACACCGGCGAAGCAGACTGGACACTCATCGGCGAAGTCAAAAACAACCCGCGTATGCACATCCCGGTCATCGGAAACGGAGATGTCACATCCCCCGAACGCGCCAGGCAGTGCTTCGAACGCTACGGCGTCGATGCCGTCATGATCGGACGCGCCACGTTCGGTTGCCCGTGGATCTTCGAGGACATAAGACACTACCTCGACACCGGCGAACTGCTCCCCAAACGCAGCATGGCTTGGTGCGTCGCCATTCTCAAGGAACATGTCGAACGTAGCATCGACTGGATCGGAGACGAACGAAAAGGCATTGTACACTCACGCAGACACTTTGCCAACTCGCCCGTCTTCAAAGGACTGTATGACTTCAAACAAACACGCATAGCACTGCTACGCGCTGAAACAAAATCCGAGGTTTTCGACCTCATGGACCGCATTGTTGAGCAATGGGGAGACTGAAAATGCAACAAAATACATATTTTTTTTGCACTGTTAAAAAAAAATGTATAACTTTGCACCACTATTTGAATTAAACACAAAATCCTAAAATATCATGACACTTACATTTCAAATCAACTACCGCACGCCCTACGGGCAATCTATCTGTGTGATTGAAACGGAACATTCCGTACTCGGCTGGACTGAGGCGAATCCGCTCGTACTTAACTGCCAGGGACAAGACTTCTGGACGGCTACACTCCCCGTCTCCGATTTTGCAGGCACTATCTCCTACAAGTACGCCATCAGACTACCCGAAGGCGGCTTCCTCTACGAAGCAGGACTACCCAGACAACTCAATCTCCGTAATGCCGACAAGAAAGTCGTCGTGCGCGACTTCTGGCAGACGCAGGACTATGAGAAAGCTTTCTATACCACCGCTTTCCTCAAATCACTCTTCCATAGGCACAACCCCGCCAAACCCAAAGCACCCAAAGGCAATATACGCTTCTCTATCGACCTGCCGCAGATTCTGCCCACACAAGGCGTCGGTATCATCGGTAATGTTCCCGAACTCGGCAACTGGAGTGCCGCCAACATGCTCGTCATGTCCGACGCCGATTTCCCCGTATGGCACGCAGACGCTGAAATAGCACCCGACCAGATCGTCGAGTACAAATATATCATCTATGACCTCCATTCCGGAAATGTCATTGACATCGAATGGGGCGAAAACAGACACCTCTGGGGCATTCAGAAAGGACTTAAAATCGAGCAGCACGACCGCGCCTTCCGCCGCACACAGCCGAGGTTCAAAGGGGCGGGCGTCGCAGTGCCTGTCTTCTCGCTGCGCACCGAGGACGGATTCGGAATCGGAGAGTTCCTTGACCTCAAGAAAATGGCGGACTGGGCGGCACTCACTGGACAGAAGATGATTCAGACACTACCCATCAACGACACCACTCTCACACACACCAACCGCGACTCTTACCCCTATAACGCCGTCTCTGTCTTTGCCTTACACCCTATATATATAAATATCCCCCGAATGGGCAAACTCACACCGGCACAACTCAAGAAATACAACGCTACCAAAGCCGAATTCAACGCCAAACCCATTGCCGACTACCAGTGCGTCTATGACGAGAAAATGAAGTACTTCAAAGCCATCTACAAGGCGGAAAAAGAAGCACTCTTCTCTTCCAAACAATACAAGGACTTCTTTGCACGCAACCGCGAGTGGCTTGAACCCTATGCCGACTTCCTGCACAAGCGCGACAAGAACCCCGCCGACTTCTACTACTTCCTGCAGTTCCATGCCGACCTGCAGCTCAGCGAAGCCGTTGCTTATGCACACTCCATCGGGGTCGCCATGAAAGGCGATATACCTATTGGTATATCTCCCGACTCCGTGGACGCTTATACCGACCCGCAACTCTTTAACCTTGACGCCTCTGCCGGCGCACCGCCCGATGACTTCTCTATCTCCGGACAAAACTGGGGATTCCCAACCTATAACTGGGATGTCATGGCGCAGGATAACTATAAATGGTGGCGCAGACGCTTCACCAAAATGCAGGATTACTTCGACGCCTATCGTATCGACCATATCCTCGGATTCTTCCGCATATGGCAGATGCGCAAAACAGACGTATGGGGACTCTGCGGACACTTCTCGCCCGCTCTCCCATACTCCCTGCAGGACCTCTGGAACATGGGCATTCAGCTTGACGAAGACCGTATGACCAAACCCTACCTCCGCGCTAACTTCCTCGGCGATGTCTTCGGATTCGATACCGAGTATGCCAAAGAGCATTTCCTCAATACCAATGACGGATATATCTTCTGGTTCAAAGAGCAATACGACACACAGGTCAAAGTGCAGGACTACTTCGACGAGCAACTCGCACGCCCGCAGGCGGAACGGTACAACCAACTCTCCGATGATACCCTCAATAACCTCAAAAACGGACTCCTCTACCTGCACTGCGAAGTACTCTTCGTCCGTGACCAGCGTCATCCCGAACTGCTCCACCCCCGTATCTCTATCTACCAGTCACACTCCTACAACGAACTATACGAGGACCAGAAGCAGATCATCATGGGTATCTACAACGACTACTTCTTCCGCCGCCATACACAGTTCTGGCGCGAGTCCGCTATGCGCAAACTCCCGACGCTCATCAACTCTACCGGCATGCTCTGCTGCGGAGAAGATCTCGGTATGGTTCCCGCATGCGTCCCCGATGTCATGCACGAACTGCAAATCCTCAGCCTCGAGATTCAGCGTATGCCCAAAGACCCCACTATCGCCTTTGCACACCCCGCTGACGCACCTTATCTCAGCGTCTGCACTACCGGCACACACGACACCAATCCGCTGCGCGCTTGGTGGGAAGAAGACCGCGCCGTTACTCAGAAGTTCTATAACGCACAGATGGGATGGTGGGGAGAAGCACCGCAAGAGATGACTCCGCAGATCGCCGAATTCATCGTCAACCAGCATATGTACTCGCCCGCCATGTGGGTGATACTGCCGCTGCAGGACTGGTTCGCCATTGACGGAGATGTGCGCCTCAAAGACCAGTTTGCCGAGCGTATCAACGTTCCTGCCAACCCACGGCATTTCTGGAACTACCGCATGCACCTCACCATCGAGGAACTGCTCAAAAAAGACGCCTTTAACGAGCATATACGACAACTCACTTCGGTCAGATAAACGGACAATGAACGTCCGTCCGCTATGCTGACAATTGATTTCAAAGAGGGTGTGTCCCAACGGACACATTCTCTTTTTTTGCCACCTTTCCCTTGCCTACACCATACAATTACCATACTATTACCATACAATAACCATACAATAACCATACAATTAAGCCGCCTTAAACCACAGGATTAACACCCTCATTCCACCTCAAAATTCATCCAAAACCTATAAAAAAAAAAAAAAATACATTTTTTTCGACGAACATTTGCGTATTTCAAAAAAAACTCGTACCTTTGCACGCTTTTTCTGCTCTGCACATATCTCGAATATGCACGCACGTATAACAAAGCACGATAAACGACATAACCAACAACCAAAACAATGCAAACCGCAACACGTGAAACCATATTTCTGAACTTTGATCCGCAAAGTGCCAAGGCGCAGGAACTACTGCACCAACTCAAAGAAAGCAATGAGTTCGAACTGATGGGCACTACCCGCTATCCTGTGGATTTGAGCATTGACCCCGATTTCAAATCAAAACCGCTGTATTCGATTGACGAATATATTGACAGTTTGGCAAAAATAGTAGGTAAACGTTTCGGAATGAATGATATACGTGATGCAAAATGAAAACATATAATGTAAGACTGACCCTTCGTGCCGAAAAAGAGAAGTGGGATTTACATGATTATCTGTTCTATTCAATTAAAGCACCCTTGACGGCTAAACGTTATATCGATGGTTTAGAAAAAGAATTACGACGGCTTGAACGATTAGCAGGCATTATAAAAACCGACATCAATCTGTCACAACGCTTTGGATACGAACTGAAAAGAACGAACTACAAAAAAATAGCAATTATATATTCAATAGAAGATGATATAGTATATATCCACCACATCATACCACAAAGCCTGCTATAACCACAACATAACGCCATAACGCCAGACCAACATAACGACATAACGTCATAACCAACAACCAAAACAATGCAAACCGCAACAAATCAATCTTACAAACTGACATTCAACCCTGCTTGTTTGAGTTTGAATGCACAGGAAGTGCTTAAGCAACTTCGCGCAAACAAAGAGTTTGAGATATCTCCTATGCAGGATGAATGCCCCTATGATCCGGCTTTTATGGACAAACTGCAAAGAATCAGCAAAGGGAAATTCACACAACACAGTATTGAAGAACTTTTTGCCTGATGAGTAAGTATCGATTATTATATTCAGAACAAGCGGAAGCGGATATAAAATATTTCAAAAAAGAGGCTCCGCAACTTTGTGATAAAATCAAACACTTGCTGGAAGAAATTGAAGAGCATCCGCTAACAGGAACCGGTAAACCGGAAAGATTAAAATATAATTATTCCGGATATTTGAGCCGACGAATTAATATCGAACATCGACTGATGTATGTAATCGACGAGGAAAACAAAAATGTTTATATTTACTCATTGTGCGGACATTATTGATTTGCCGGGGTTACACAACCAAAACAATGCAAACCGCAACAAATAATTAACAACATATAGTATTAACTTAAAACAAATAGTATTTATTAAAAAACAGAAAAGAAAGGTATTAGTTTAGGTGGTACGTCCACCACGGACATATGTCCCAAACAAATGTTAAATTCAAAAACAAATCGTTATTCGCCAACCCGCCACGGCGTAAAATGCGGGAACAGCCAAACCCCACAAAGGCATAAGAGTGGGAAACATTAAACAGGCACAATGCCTAAAAACTAAAAATATGGATTATCAAACCAACACAAAACAAGAAAGAAAAGTGTCGAAAACATGGGAAGCTGCAATGAAGTTGCAGGGTTCTATTGTAGTCCTTGACCCTTCAATATTTGACTGATATGCGATACATGTTAGACACTTGCATTGTTCTATATTTAGCAAACGACAAGGATTTGTTAGATAAGAATGTTGCGGAGATTCTCCAAGATCCGGAGAATGTCATATGTGTTAGTGCAGAGGTCGGTCGTGAACTGGTAGTCGGGTTCAATAACCACAAGTTCGAGTCCAAAAGATGGAAAACAAGTCATGATGTTATAGAAAGTTTGGAGAATGACTTAAATCTCCACATCCTCCCTATTGACAAAAACGTCATCAACACGTACTCCAATTTGGAACTGAATTTCGTGCAGGAACACCGCGACCCTTCAGACCACATTATTATTTCTCATGCCATTACAGCAGGATTACCCCTAATTACAAGTGACCGGAAATTTCCGTTCTACACCAAACAGGGA
Organism: Paludibacteraceae bacterium; assembly: GCA_905235225.1. GTDB lineage: Bacteria > Bacteroidota > Bacteroidia > Bacteroidales > Paludibacteraceae > Colicola. Next base: position 545 of record CAJOKE010000033.1, on the reverse strand, counting down.
TTGGAACTAATAATGAATTCGAAGTAATCCATAATTCAAAAAATCCAAACGTTCAACGTAAAACAATTAAAAACTAATTAAAACAATTATGCAAAAATTTTATTCAATCGTGCTGATGGCAGTAGCACTGCTCATCGGCACAAACGTGAAAGCAACCACACTTGCTGAAATCCAACAGGCTATTGACAATGCAGCAGTTGGTGCAGAGGTAAACATCACGTTGAACTCTAATGTCGAAATCGGTGAAAGTGACACTCCGATTCAAATTTATGCAAAAGCAGCTGAGAATGGCAAAACTGTTAATCTGAACCTGAATAGTTTTGAGATCGTTTCCAAAGGTACAGAGGCACCTGATGCACTGATTCAACTTTTCAAAGGTACATTAAATATTACAGGAAAAGGTAATATCAAAACCAATGGTAAAACTGGCATTAGAGTGTATGGATACGAAGATCGCGCTGCTGCTAACTGGTCGGTTCTTAATGTGGGACAAGAGGTAAGCATCAGCAGTACTTTGAAAGAAGCAATTGGTGTATATGGCTTCT
>CAJOKE010000032.1 GCA_905235225.1 Paludibacteraceae bacterium | reverse complement strand
AAAATGCTTGCATCCGAGCGCGGTGTAGCCATCAAGTCGCAGCCCGGCGCACCCAAAGGCAATATGGTGGTCTTTTCTGCCGCACAAGGGGATGAAACGGCTTTGCCCAATGACGAACAGGGACATGGTATGTTTACATACTATATACTCAAAAAACTGCAGGACACCAAGGGCGATGTCACCCTGCGTGACCTGTCGGCATATGTCATCCGCGAAGTCGGACGCACTTCCGCGGTCATCAACAAACCGCAGACACCGACCATCACTCCGTCATCCTCTCTCGGCACGGCATGGCAGACTTGGAAACTGAAATGAAATAGAGATAAAAAATCATAAAACATACTTATGTTAACGTTTATAATTGCTATAGTGTTGTTGGTGACCGGATTTTTCACCTATGGCGTATTGGTTGAAAAAGTGTTCGGCATAGATGCAAATGCAAAGACACCGGCATTGACCAAGACGGACGGAGTGGATTACGTTCCTATGAAACCGTGGCGGATTTTCCTTGTCCAGTTCCTTAATATAGCCGGACTGGGACCTATCTTCGGAGCTATAATGGGGATATTTTTCGGTCCTGCCGCTTTCTTGTGGATCGTATTCGGTACTATTTTTGCGGGTGGCGTACATGATTATTTGTCAGGAATGCTTTCTATCCGAAAGGGTGGAGTGAGTCTGCCGGACATTATCGGTGACGAATTAGGTAACGGCATCAAACTCTTTATGCGGATACTCTCTTTGGTACTGCTTATATTGCTGACAACTACTTTTCTGAGCGGTCCTGCTACCTTGCTGCAAGGCTTGGCAGGTTTAGGTACGATGCAGTTCAGCGGCAGAATGATTCCGATTGTTTGGGTGCTGATCATCTTCGGTTACTACGCTTTGGCAACCGTGCTGCCGGTGGACAAACTCATAGGGCGGTTCTATCCGATTTTCGGCGGCATATTACTCTTTATGGGCTTGGGCATTATGGTAGTCATGTTGGGATGGCACGGAGCAGAAATGCCGGAACTGACAGACGGTTTGCATAACCGCCAGACGAACGGACTGCCGCTTTTCCCGATGATGTTTGTATCTATTGCCTGCGGAGCTATTTCGGGCTTCCATGGAACACAGTCCCCCATTATGGCGCGTTGTGTCACCAATGAAAGGCAGGGTCGCTGGATTTTCTATGGCGCGATGGTTGCCGAGGGGATTTTAGCACTCATATGGGCGGCAGCAGCCGGAACGTTCTTTGCCGATCCGGAGAAAGGAGTCTATGGCATAGACGGACTTCAGGCTTTTGCAGCCGAGCATCCGGGACAGAATATTGCGGCATTGGTCATAGACAAAGTCAGCCGCTCATGGCTGGGAACGGTAGGAGGAATTCTTGCAATTATCGGCGTTATAGCTGCTCCTATTACCAGCGGAGATACGGCATTGCGCAGTGCCAGACTGATTGTGGCGGACTTCCTTAAACTGGACCAGCGTCCTATACGGACCCGCCTTTGCATTGCTCTTCCTTTGTTCCTTTGCGTCTTTGGGATGGTCTTTGTAGACTTCAATGTCGTCTGGCGGTATTTTGCATGGACCAATCAGACACTGGCGGTTTTCACTTTGTGGGCAGGTACGGTCTTTCTGTTCCGGCAGGAGCATGCCGCCGGTAATACATCCTACCGGTTCGGATATATCATGGCACTTGTTCCGGCATTATTCATGACGGCAGTCAGTGCCTCATACATCTTTATTGCCCCCGAGGGCTTCCGTTTTGCGGCATTGGGCTTGAGCTGGCTGGCATATCTTATTGCCGCAGTTGTTACACTTGCGCTATTAGGCATCTTTATTTATTGGGCAAAAAAATATGATACAGCACGCTGAGTTTGTTATATCCAATCCTGATGTGGCCATGTGTCCCAAAAGCACGTTGCCCGAATATGCTTTTATCGGACGTTCCAATGTGGGTAAGTCATCCCTGATAAACATGCTGTGTCATGACCCTAAACTGGCAAAAACATCCCAAAAGCCGGGAAAGACATTGCTAATCAACCACTTTCTTGTGAACGGCGGTAGTCCCGGGGCATGGCATTTGGTGGACCTTCCCGGATACGGTTTTGCCCAAACAGGACAAAAACAGCGCGAACAGCTTCGCCGTATGATTGAGCGTTACTGCCTGCTGCGGGAGCAACTGGTTTCGCTGTTTGTGCTGGTGGATTGCCGCCTTGCGCCGCAGAAGATAGATTTGGAATTTATGGAATGGCTCGGCGAAAACGAAGTGCCTTTTGCCATCGTGTTCACAAAAGCGGATAAGGTAGGAAAAGGGCGACTGAGTGAGAATGTCGCTGTGTATAAGCAAACTCTATTGGAAACATGGGAAGAGTTGCCGCCTATATTCATTACTTCTGCCGAAAAAGGAGAAGGGGGCGGGGAACTGATCCAATATATTGAATCTGTCAATGCTGATTTGGGAAAATAACGAAGATATCCGTCTCATTTCGTGTGCCAATAACCGCCGCGAGATTCAGAGGCATCTGGACGAGTGCCGCGAAGAGCGTCGCCCGTATGTTTTTGTCACTCCGACCATGCGCGAAATTGTGCAGGTCAACCGCATTTTGGTTCCGGTCACCATGCTTGAAGAGGAAGTGTATAAAGCGGAGATATGTACTTATCTTGCGCGTAAAACGGGTGCACACCTTATATTACTAAAGGCAAACGACTACGGTTCTCATGCCCGGCAGAACATCAACCGCATCAAGACCCATATTGAATCTGTGGCAGCAAAAATCGGCAGTCCAATATCCTATGAGATTCAAGAGGCAAAGAAGGATAGTTTTTCCCTGTATAAAGAGGCGGTGGAGCGTCAAAGGGAGACCGGTCACCAATTGCTTATACTGACAGCCAGCCGTGAGTACGGGTTGGACGATATACTATTCGGTCCGCCTGAAAGGCGTGCTATTCAGCATAGCCAAGTGCCGGTTATGCTGGTAAATCCGCGTGCAGACTTATTCAGTCTATGTGATTAGGTTATGAAAAATCGTATTCTTCCCATATTTGCAGCCTTGTTGATCTGCCTTGCAGGATTGTTTGCCCTAAATATCTGTTGTGGCAGTGTGTGGCTATTGTCGGATGGTTTGTGGGTAAAGGGAGAAGGATTGACCCAACTGGGGCAGCAGCTGTTTGTCAATCTCCGTCTGCCCCGTGCGATTACGGCAGTTCTTGCCGGTGCGGCATTGTCTGTGAGCGGTTTGATGATGCAGACGCTCTTCCGCAATCCTTTAGCGGGACCATATATATTGGGTGTCAGCAACGGAGCCGGATTAGGTGTTGCCTTGGTTACAATGGGCAGTACAATGCTCGGTTGGCATCTTTTGTCAATGGGACAGGTTGCGATTGCGGCGGCAGCCGTTTTGGGGGCATTGGGTGTATTGCTGCTTGTTTTGGCTATTGCGCGCAAAGTGAGAAACAATGTGAGTTTGCTGATAGTGGGTATGATGATAGGCTCGATTGCCGGAGCGTTGGTTAATTTGGTGCAGAACTTTGCCAATCCCGATGCGTTGAAATTGTTTATCGTCTGGACTTTAGGTTCGCTTTCATCAGTCGGGTGGAGTGAACTGCTGATTCTGAGCATAGTAATGGTTGTCGGGGCGATACTGGTGGTTGTTCTTGTCAAACCGTTAAACGGACTGCTTTTAGGTGAAAACTATGCCCGCGCGTTGGGTGTCAATATAGAGCGGACACGTACATTGATTGTTATTGCGACCTGCCTTCTGGCGGGTGGAATAACCGCGTTCTGCGGACCGATAGCATTTGTCGGAGTAGCGGTACCGCATATTGCACGCGGAATATTCCAAACTTCAAACCATCGTATTACCGCAGCTGCTTCAGCACTGATAGGAGCGGATTTGCTGCTGATATGCGATATTCTGTGTAACGCATTTACTTATCCCCTACCGATTTCAACAATGAGCGCGCTTTTCGGCGCACCCATTATCATTTGGATTATTATCAGAAAATAATCCGTGGTTTGTACTGTCAATCGTACCTGTACTTTAACGGATGATTGCAGTCAATCCCTGTGCTTCTTTGTATCCGAAGATGCAGGAAAAGTCATGCAGAACGGCATATTGTATGGGTGCTGTTTCCGCTTAATGTTCCGTATCCAAGGAATGAATAGTACAATAATAGTGCAACAATACTGCAATAATACTGCGATAATAGTGCAATAATAGTGCAATAATAGTGCGATAAGGGGTGCTGATTATCAATGAGTTACGGAATATAAAAAAACGGCGGCATGAAGCCGCCGAATTTCAGTAATGTGGTTATAAGTTAATCGCCGAGGATTTGGGGTGTGGTTCGCCAAAGATTAGCGATGAGGCCATAGGTTAACCACCGAGGGTTAGCGATGAGGCTATAGGTTAACCACCGAGGGTTAGGGATGTGGTTTGTGCAAGGGCGATTAGTTTTTGAAATGGAGTTCTCCGTCACGGAGTTCAACAATAACCGGTCGCTTGCTGTCCACTTTACCGGCAATGATTTGCTTGGACAATTCATTGAGAACCAATTTCTGCAAAGCACGTTTAACCGGTCTTGCTCCAAATTGGGGGTCATAACCTTCCTTGGCAATGTAGTCAATCGCATCGTTGGTGACGCGCAGGTCAATACCGCTGTTTTCCAACATCTTATGAATGGCAGTGACTTGCAGGCTGACAACATCCCGGATCTGCGCCTCGTTCAAGGGCGAGAAGATAATCGTTTCATCAATACGGTTCAAGAACTCGGGTCGTATGGTCTGTCGCAGTAAGTCCATGACTTGTTTCTTCGTAGTTTCCTCATCGATACCTTTTTCTTCATTCTCTCGAATGAGTTGTGAACCGAGATTGGATGTCATGATAATCAGGGTGTTCTTGAAGTTAACAACCCGTCCTTTGTTATCCGTCAGACGTCCATCGTCCAAGACTTGGAGCAGTACGTTGAAGACATCGGGGTGCGCTTTTTCTATTTCATCGAAAAGTACAACGGAGTAGGGTTTCCTGCGAATGGCTTCGGTGAGCTGACCGCCTTCATCGTATCCGACATATCCCGGAGGCGCACCGATAAGTCTGGTCGCGGAGAATTTCTCCTGGTACTCGGACATATCAATACGTGTCATCATGTTTTCATCATCAAAGAGGTAGTCCGCGAGTGCTTTTGCCAATTCGGTTTTGCCGACCCCGGTAGTGCCAAGGAAGATAAAACTACCGATAGGCCTTTTGGGGTCTTGCAGTCCTGCCCGGCTGCGTCTGATAGCGTCGCTGACCGCCGCGATGGCGTTTTCCTGTCCGATGACCCGTTTGTGCAATTCTTCCTCAAGGTGTAGGAGTTTGTCGCGTTCGGACTGCATCATTTTATTAACCGGAATCCCCGTCCAACGAGCGACTACTTCGGCAATATCGTCTTCATCGACTTCCTCTTTGATAAGACTGGTGTCACTGATAGCGTGCAGTGCGTCCTGTGCGGCTTTGATGTTAGCTTCGGCTTGCTGCAGTTTGCCGTAGCGGATCTCAGCCACTTTTCCGTAATCGCCTTCGCGTTCCGCCACTTCCGCCTGATGTTTCATCTGCTCGATGTTTGCTTTCTCGTTCTGTATAGTGGCGACATAGCCTTTCTCTTTTTCCCATTGGGCGTTCATGGTGTTGCGTTCGGCGGTGAGTTTGTCGAGTTGCTCTTTTATTGTTTTGAGTTTCTCATCGTCTTTTTCGCGTTTGATTGCCTCGCGCTCAATCTCCAACTGTTTGATTTGCCGGTCAAGATTATCAATCTCTTCGGGTTTGGAATCCACTTCCAGCCGCAGTTTTGCGGCAGCTTCGTCCACCAAGTCGATAGCTTTATCGGGCAAGTAACGGTCTGTGATGTACCGCGCAGAAAGCGTAACGGCAGCAATCAGTGCGTCATCTTTAATCCGCACTTTGTGGTGTGTTTCGTAGCGTTCTTTAAGTCCACGCAGGATAGAAATGGTAGCCGCCTCATCCGGCTCGTCAACCATTACTTTTTGGAACCGGCGTTCCAGTGCTTTATCCGTCTCGAAGTACTTTTGGTATTCATCGAGTGTAGTTGCACCGATAGCTCTGAGTTCGCCGCGTGCCAAAGCCGGTTTAAGGATATTAGCGGCATCCATTGCGCCAGAAGATTTTCCGGCTCCGACCAACGTATGAATCTCATCAATAAAGAGGATGATTTCTCCGGCGGCAGCAACGACTTCGTTGATGACACCTTTGAGCCTTTCTTCGAACTCTCCCTGATACTTTGCGCCGGCAATCAGTGCGCCCATATCAAGCGAGTAGATGAGTTTTTTCTTCAGGTTCTCGGGGACATCTCCTCGGACAATACGATGTGCCAGTCCTTCGGCAATAGCGGTTTTTCCGACACCAGGTTCACCGATGAGGATTGGGTTGTTTTTTGTCCGCCGACTAAGAATTTGCAGCACTCGACGGATTTCGTCATCCCGCCCGATGACGGGGTCGAGTTTGCCTTGCTGCGCCCTCTCGCAGAGGTTAATGGCAAATTTGTTCAAGTTTTCTCTCTTTTCCATAGTCGTAGTATTTTAATCGTTTGCCCTTAATATGTCAAAACTTGTACCAAAAGGTTACGTACTGCCAAAATGGCAGGTTTGTGTCAGGTGTTTATATCTAATTAAACGGACGATTAATATGACCTATATATAAGTAAGGAACAGGTGGGAAAAGCCGATAGGGATATTTGTTTATTTTTCTTTGATTATTGGCAGAATTACAAAAATCAAATGTTTTGAGTCAAAAAAATCTCCATTTTTTTTGTATATTTATAAGATTGTGTGTACCTTTGCGCAAGATTTGTAGTATCGGCTCACCTTGTCAGCATGGTAGAAGGAGTAGAGCCGTGATATAAAGTATTAGTTAAATTAAGGTTATTTAAGGTATGAAGAGATTTTTACTTCTCTTGTCCGTAGCAGTAGCTATTGGGCATGTTTGGGCGCAGACCCAGACGATTACTGGTAAGGTACTAAGCGCGAGTGACGGGGAACCTGTAACAGGTGCCTCCATCGTTGTTTATGGTACATCAAGAGGAACGATATCGGATGTTAACGGTTCGTTCCAGATTGAAGCCGCCGTTGGAGAAAAGCTCATGATTTCGTATGTAGGAATGCGAACGGTGAGTGTAGATGCAGCGGCGAATCTAACCATCCGTCTTGAAGAGGATAGTGAGGTGTTAGATGATGTAGTAGTAACCGCAATGGGTTTATCCCGTTCGGAGAAAAGTATCGGTTATGCCGCGACAAAAGTAGAAGCTGAGGAATTGACTCGCGCGAGAACCACCAACGTAGCCTCTGCACTTGCCGGTAAAGTAGCTGGTGTACAGGTTCAATCGACTTCCACCGATCCCGGTGCGGCGAGCAACATTATTATCCGCGGTTTTTCGTCAATAGGCGGTAGCAACCAGCCGTTGTATGTTATCGACGGAGTTCCTTTGCAGAACACTACGGATTTAGGTCACGGAAACCAAGATGAAAAGTCGTCGACATTGGGCGGTATCAGTAATGTTGCGGCTCAGGATATAGAGTCAATGACTATTCTCAAGGGTGCCGCAGCGACAGCATTATACGGAAGCCGTGCAGCCAACGGTGTTGTAATCATAACAACCAAACAGGGTGCAAAAGGTGCACGTCGTAATTTTAACATTGAGTATAACGGCGGTGTGGCATTCAACCAAGTTGCCAATCTGCCGACATTCCAAAATCAATTCGGTCAGGGTTGGGACGGACAGCAGACCTATATAGAAAACGGTTCATGGGGTCCGGCTTTAGACGGTTCTATGCAAGTTTTCGGACCGATATGGAACAATCAGCAGCTGTTGCATGCCTATTCCGCACTTCCGACCAATATCAAAGATTTCTTTGACATAGGCGTATCCCATAACCACAATGTGTCTTTCAGCGGTGCGTCGTCGGATAACAAACTGACGTATTATACATCTTATTCGTTTGCAGGTGATAACGGTATTATGCCCGGTGACAAGGATACGTACCAACGTCATACAATAGCTTTCCGCGCGAGTTATGCTCCGTTGAAATGGCTGAAGGTAAGCAGTGCGGTCAATTATGCACGCTCCAAATCGGACATTGTGGATACATATCAGGGAACTTCCGTGATAGACGGTTTGTATGAGTATCCTCGTGATCTATCTCTTGTAGATCATCAGGATTTGACTAATCCGTTCAATACGCCGGAAGCATGGGTTACGCCATACGGTATAACCAACCCTTATTGGGCTATTGCGAACAATTATCACCACAATGATGCCAAGCAGTTATACGGAAAACTGCAAGTAGATGCCAAGCCTGTCAATGGTTTGACACTGACATACCGTTTCGGTTTTGATTACACGGATGCAGACACCAAGATCGGTGTTCCCCAGATTAATCTGGATGATGCATTGATAGGGAGCAGCTATTCTACCATGCCGAGTTATATGAACCAAGACGGATCCGTTTGGGCTTCATACCGCCGTTTATATGAGCTGAACCATGATGTTATGGCATCTTATCAAAACCGTTGGGGCGATTGGGATTTGAATGTTGTTTTAGGTGTAAACATCAATGAGCGTGCTTCAACCTCCCTGAGTGCTCAAACAAGCAAACTGACTTTTGAGACAGGTTTCTGGGATTTGAGCAACGGAGCGTCAAAAGACGAAATAAGCGAATCTCAATGGAAACGCCGTTCAATAGGTTTGTTCGGCGATATAACTCTTGGTTGGCGTGATCAGTTGTTTTTGGATTTAACAGCCCGTAATGACTGGTCATCAACATTACCGTTAAGCAAGAACAGTTATTTTTATCCCGGTGTAACAGCGAGTTGGATTTTTACGGAGCTGATTCCGAGCAACAAAGTTCTGTCTCACGGTAAGATCCGTGCCGCCTATGGTATGACCGGTAATGATGCATCGGTTTATCTGACCAATCCTTCGTTCGTTCAGGCGTATGCAAGCACTACTTATCTTGGTAGCAGTGCTATCACATTCCCGTTGAGCGGTACCAATGCTTTTATAGCTACGTCAACGTTGGGCAGCAGCAGTCTGCGTCCAGAGATGACATCCGAAGCAGAGGTTGGTTTCAACTTGCAGTTCTTTGAAGGCCGTTTGGGTTTGGATGCGACATACTATCATCGTATTACGAAAGATCAGATATTTACCTTGCCGGTTGATCCTGCAATAGGTTACAGCTATATGGTAACCAACTTTGGTAAAGTACGTAACCAGGGTTTTGAGCTGGCATTAAATACAACGCCGGTCAAACTGAAGAATTTCCGTTGGGATCTGAATATCAATGTTGCACGTAACTGGAATATGGTTCTTGAGTTACCGGACGGTCTGGATGGCGGCAAGAGTTATATTGAAGGTTTCTCCACCTCAGCGGATGATGTGTTTGTCTATGCAGAGGTTGGTAAACCGCTTGGTGAGTTCTATACGTATCTGGCTCAAAAGACATCAGACGGCAGACCAATCGTAGGAAGTGACGGTCTGCCTATAATTGGAAGCGAACTTGAGGATACCGGCAAGAATATGCAAGCCAAGTGGACAGGCGGTATTTCAACATCGTTCTCACTGTATGGTGTAACATTGAGTGCGACACTGGATGCCCGTTTAGGCGGCTATATGTTTTCCCGTACAAAAAACCTGATGGAATTTACGGGTAATGGCCTTATAACGACTTACAACTCCCGTAATCCGTTCATCGTTCCCAATTCTGTGGTTGACAACGGTGACGGCACATACTCTGAAAATACGACGCCGATATACCTATTGGATGATACTTATCAGCAGTATTTTGACGGAACTGGTGCAGGTCAAGGTGGCGAGTTCTTTTTAATCGACCGTTCATTTGCCAAATTGCGTAATATCAGTCTGACTTGGGAATTACCCAAAAAATGGATGGAGAAGGCTCATTTTGAATCAATGGCGATTACAGCGTATGTTAATAATGTTGTAACTTGGACGGCGAAGGACAACCTGTATATAGATCCAGAATCCACGTCTTATGCCGGTGATGGTGATTTGGCAGCGCAATTCGGTGAATTGTATTCCAATCCGACAAGTCGCCAATATGGTGTAAATGTTCATATTAAATTCTAAAAAATCAGGAGGACAAAAATATGAAGAACAAATATTTTTCAATACTGGCAATTTTCGTTCTGACATTAGGATTGTATGGTTGCAAGGATTATCTTGATATCAACTATGATCCGAATTCCCCTGCGGCGGATAATCTGACAAGCGATATGATAATTCCTGCCGTTGAAATGAATATAGCAGCGACATACGCTTATACGATGCACGTTATGGGTGCCTATAATGTACAATACTACGCCCAACAGGCAGGAACGCCCAACTATTTGAACTATTCCAAATTCAATGTCTCCGGAAGTGATACCCGTGGTATGTACACCCAGTTATTCCAACGTGCATTAGGGAATTTGGAGACCGTTCGCAAAAAAGCGACAGATGCAGGTGAAAACGGTGTCTATCTTCAAGCAGCAGTATTGCGTGCATATGCATTCCAGTTATTGGTAGATGCTTTTGGCGAGGTGCCTTATAGTGAGGCATTCGATATTACCAATGCAGCTCCTAAATATGATAACGGAGAAGACATATACAAAGGTTTGATAAAAGAGTTGGATGAGGCACTGTCAAAGGTAAATAACGGCGATCAAGTTGCCACAAGTTACATTGTACCTTCCAAGTCATTGAACAGTTGGATCCAGTTTGCGAATGCACTCAAGTTGAAACTTCTTACCCGAATGTCAAATGTGTCGGATGTAGAATCCGAGATCAAATCTATTCTGGATGAGGACAATCTGCCCGAATCGGATATCGAAATCGCCGGTTGTTGGGCCAATGCGAGCGGACAGGCTAATCCGTTCTATTCGGAAGAGAAAGCGACATGGGGTAGAGTGCAGCATAATGTCATCGGCAATCTGGCGTTGATAGCAACAATGAAACAGGATTCATATACCGATCCCCGTTTGGCAGCGTGGTTTGAACCCAACGGCAGTAATGAATATCAAGGCAGTATTTCCGGAACCAACCTTTCTACGGCAGAAGACAAATATAACAGTACGGCAGCATGGTGCGAAACGAAATACGCCTACAATACGCCGGTTATCTTTATTGCACGTGCAGAAATAGACTTTTTCATTGCCGAGTATTATGCCCGAAAAGGTGACGGTTCAAGTGCTTCCAAGTATTATTCAGCAGCAAATGAGGCAAGTTTTGCCACCGCCGGTGTTTCTGGCGCGGACGGTTTTATCAAAGCTTTCCCATATGACCAAAGTAACTGGAAACAATCCATCGGTATTGCCAAATGGATAGCCTTAGCGGGCATAAACGGCTTTGAAGGTTATACCGAGGCACGCCGTCTGGACTATCCGGCTTTTGGCAGTGTAAAAGCGTCTGATATGTATTCCGGTAGCGGAGCATTGGATTTGACGAAGTATGAACAAGGAAAATTATATACTCCTTTCCAACGATTCGACCAAGTCGGTGACAACCATCTGTTGGAACGTTTCCCCTATTCTGAAAGTTCAACAGCCAGTAACTCCAATTCTCCGGAATTCCCCGGCTATTTGACACCGATTTTTTGGGGTAAATAATAATTTAGAAAGGAAGAATTATGAAAACGAAAGTATTATATATTGCGTGCCTTGCCCTAATAGGGTTTGGTTTGAGCAGTTGCGAAAAAGAGTCTGCGAACAAGACAATGGTAACCATATATGCAGACATGCAGTTGGAAGGGGATGACTATATGGTAATAGACAAAGGATCGACATATACAGACCCCGGTTTTTCCGCAACTGTAGATGGAAAGGATGTATCAGCCAATGTGAAAATCATCGGTGAGGTGGATAGTTCTGTTTCCGGAGTTTATACCATTTTGTACACGTACACCAATTCGGACGGCTTTACTTCTTCGTTAACCCGCATCGTTGTAGTGCTTGACCCCAATGATGCAGTAGAAGGCTTCTATACCATTACTCCGGATAGCTACCGTATTTATGATGGCGGTGCCCCCGTTGAGTATGGGGATGCATATGAGGTTTTGGTTATCGGTGAGGGAGATGGTGTATATACCGTTGATGACCTTATGGCTGGGTGGTATGCACTTCGTGCCGGTTATGGCAGTAGCTACGCTATGCAGGGTGTGATAACTATCGCTGATGACGGAACTATAGCATTGGAAGACAGTTATGTCCCCGGCTGGGGAGACGGAGCCAATGCTTTGGAGAATGGCAAATTTGATGCTACCGCAGGTACAATTACTTACAAGCTTACCTATGCAGAAGTAATTGAGTTTAATGTTACACTTGTTAAAGAGTAAAGATTATGAAAAAAGTATTATATGTATTAACGCTTGCAAGCGCACTTTTACTGAGTTCTTGTGCAAAAGAAGAACCGGGTGGAACAGCAGTTGAACAGATGGCCGGTCAATGGTATGTTGAAGTTGTCGGCTGTGATGCAGACGGTTCTGTCTTGTATGAAGACGAGGATTTGTTTGGCTTGGGACGTTTTATATTGCTCACATACAATACTAATGCGAACAGCAGTAGTGAAATGTATATTGATGACCAAGCTAATTTCTGGGAGTTCAAAGTGCGTGTTGATATTAACCAAAACGACATGACTTTCAGTAATGCCAAGGGTACAAAAAGCGAGGTCGTTGACTATGAGATAGAGACAGTCATTTCTAATGGTTCAATCGTTAAAAACGGCACTAAAACCTCAAGTGGCCGCGTCGCCGATGCAATAGAATTTGATATAGCATTCGAGGACGATGACTATGCAGGGGTATATTATGACCATTTGCATATCAGAGGTTGGCGTTATACCGGTTTTACGGAGGATGATTAAAATTATCTTTATAATAGAAAACGGCTCTAATATGAGCCGTTTTCTATTGATTTACAGTAATTTCTTGTATTTCGTTCATTTCTTGCGGGAGTACCAATGTGTATAGGATTGCTTCCGCCTGCCGTAGTGCGTTTCGTTTCTTTTGCCCGGGAGCCAACACATACACTTCGGCTGTAATAACGCGGTGGTTGACTTCGTCAACGCATGTATGGCTTACATATGGTCCGCCCATCGCTTCGCCGTTGTATATTTTCCACAGTCCTCGGATTTCGGCTTTGTACGGATCCGCCTGTATGATTCGCATCTGCGGCGGAAAGACTTTATATTCCGTTCCCATGTATGAGCCTTCGACCGAGGCGGTAATCAATTTTCCCAACACGGAGTCGCGTTTGGCGTTCAGGAAGTCGGGTGTAAAAGTATTGCTGTCTGTATAAGGGTAAGAATAGACAACCAAGTCGCGACGCATAGGTCCTTTGTTATTGCAACACCAAACCACATTGACATTGCCGTTATTGAGGGTGGTGTCTTGGATAAGCATATAGTCCTCCGGCACCAGCATGTCCACTCCGATCCATTTTTGCAGTGCGAAGCGGCTCGGTTTGTCCGTTGAGGCGCGATAGAATCGTTTCTGGCGTTCAATCTCCTGTTTAACAAACCAGTCGCGAACAGCCTCACCGTTAGCGTTCCAGTACGCAATAAAAGCCTCATCGTCCGGTGCCTGGATGCGATAAACGGCTTGCGGATGTGACCAATAATCAATGCTGTATTTCGCTTTTGTTTGGGTGTAGCGTTCAGCATCAATATCAATAATGAGGATATTCCGTGTCGGTTTCAGGAAATCGTCAAATGTATTCGGCGTGACATGTGTCACTTTGAAGTATGGTTCCATCTGCGGGAGACAGGGCATGTCAGCCGCCATAACGGCTTTCACCAAGTCGAAAGTTGTGCTGATATTTTCGGCATAGGCAGATGCGCTGACAACCGCTTGGGGATTAGCCAGCGGTCGCGACGGCATTACAACGAGACATTCGTAAATAGAGCCTGTGGCGGAAACTTTAGTGCCACCATGTGCGCCTTTGCAGCCGGTAAATACAACCGCCAAAGTTACACCTAAAAGCGTGAAAAAATACTGTTTTGCTCTCATAATTATCAATAATTTGCTGCAAAGGTACAATAATATTTGCATATATGCAAAAAAATGATTACTTTTGCCGCGTAAAAATTGGAAAGATAATGGACAGTTTCTTAGAATTATGCCGCCACAGGCGTTCGATAAGACGATATAGTTCACAGCCAGTTGAGCGGGAGAAGATAGATTATATGCTTCGTTGCGCGCTGATGTCACCGTCCGGCAAACGCCGCAATCCGTGGGAGTTTGTGGTTGTAACGGACACCGACAAGATCCGCGCCATGGCACCGTGCAAGGAATATGGCAGCGGAATGTTCGAAACGGCGATGGCGGCAATTGTGATAGCCGTGGACAGTGCCATTGCGGACACTTGGCAATGTGACGGAGCGATCTCTGCCGAGCATCTGTTACTGGCAGCGGAAGAGCAGGGACTCGGGGCATGCTGGTGCCATATCTACGGGCGTGAGGAAGCGGAGAACCTGATACGCGAAATCACCGGAATTCCTGCCAATCTGCACGTGCTGTGTGTGATCAGCTTTGGCTATAAGGACGAGGAACGGAAGAATTATGATTTGGACAAACTATTATATAATAAGGTGCATTACGAGCGTTATTAACAACTGACTATATGAAACCAACAATAGCAATTACCGCCGGAGATATCAACGGCGTCGGATATGAAATTATTATCAAGACATTAGCCGATCCGCATGTATTTGAGATATGCAAGCCGGTTGTATATGGAAACCTTAGCATTCTCAAGCGGCATCAGCAGACATTGTCCGAGGAATACAAGAACGTACAGTTCCAACTGGTTCTTTCTCCAAAGGATGCAAAGGAAGGCAAATTAAGTTTAGTGTCCTGTTATGCGGACAATACGCCGTTGTCCATCGGCGAATCAACCAAAGAGGCGGGAAAAGCTTCCTTTGCCGCACTTGAACGCGCATGCAAGGACTTGAAGGACGGCCTGGTTGATGCGCTGGTTACTGCGCCGATTAACAAAGAGAATATCCAATCGGACAAATTCACTTTCTCGGGGCATACGGAGTACCTTGCTTCTATATTCGGCGGTGAACACAAGGACGCGCTTATGATGATGGTCAGTGAGATGATGAAGGTCGCATTGGTATGTAACCATACGCCGATTTCAAAAGTGGCGCAGATGGTTTCGGAAGAGCTTATATTACGCAAACTCAACACCCTGAATGCCGCTTTGAAAGAAGACTTTATGCTACGCCGTCCGCGCATTGCTGTTCTGGCACTGAATCCGCATGCCGGAGATAATGGTCTGATCGGCAAAGAGGAGCATGAAATTATCAAACCTGCTATTTCCAAGGCTGCTGAACAGGGAATTCTTGCTTTCGGACCCTATAGTGCAGACGGATTTTTCGGTGCGGGTCTGTATACTCACTTTGATGCGGTTTTGGCAATGTACCATGATCAGGGACTTATTCCTTTCAAATCGTTGGACATGAGCGGCGTTAATTTTACCGCCGGTCTGCCCGTTATCCGTACTTCGCCTGACCATGGGACGGCATACGATCTGGCAGGGAAGAATTCAGCCCATCACTTGTCTTTTGCCCATTCGTTGTATTTAGCGGTGGATTTGATTAAAAACCGCGCAATTACGGCAGAGATCAATAAAGACCCGTTGGTGGTCAAGGAGCGCGAAGAGCGTCCCGAACGCCCTCATGTACCCTTCTTCGTGCCGCCGCAAGAAACCAAAACAGAATAAATCATGAAAAGAGCAATAATAAATACTTTTAATTTACTATTAGGACTTATGGCTGCATTTTTTTCGGGCTGTCATAGCCCGCGCCACATAAAGGCGAAACCTATTGAATGTATGTACGGCGGACCGGTAGAGATTTTTGAGGAGCGTAGTGCAAAACAGATGGAGCAGGCTAAAGACACTGTTCCTGCCAATGACAGTGTCCCCACACAACAGAATGATGATAACAAACAGGAAATTCCCGTCCCCGATATTCCCGTATGCAAATATGGTGCTCCGGGGGGTGACTGGTAATCATGTAAATATAATATTAGGAAGTTATGAAAGCGAAGATTCTCACTAAAATCAACCTTGTTTTAGGCGTTCTTGCAATGTTTTTTGCCGGTTGTCATAGTCAGGCGCGTGTAGTCCGTGACCGTGGTCCGATAGCCAAATACGGCGTGCCGCAGGAAGTCCTTGACCGTCAGAAACAGGAGCAAAATGCGGATGGCCGGCAAGTCGAGGAGCAACAATTAGAGGAAGTTCCAGATGCCGCCACTCCGGATCGTCAACCGCGCAAATACGGACCTGTTCCGCCACGTAATAAATGATAATCCTTTTATGAAAACTCGTTTGCGGTTTGCTTTGGAGTTGGAACGTCTGCGTCGTAACAACCTGAAAAAACTTCACCCGTTGCAGCAGTTGTTCTGGGAATGTACGTTACGTTGCAATGTTCATTGCCTGCACTGCGGCAGTGATTGCGTGTCCTCTGTTACACAGCCGGATATGCCGATGGAAGACTTTCTCAAAGTGCTTGATGAGGAGGTCACTCCTCATGTTAATCCCCGTGAGGTGTTAATTATCATTTCCGGCGGCGAGCCGACCATGCGCAAGGATTTGGCGGAAATAGGTCGCCAAATCAAAAAGCGCGGCTACCCATGGGGCATGGTGACAAACGGTCTGGCATTGACAGAAGACCGCTTCCGCGAATTGCGCCAAGCAGGATTGCGCTCGTTGGCAATCAGTCTGGACGGGTTGGAAGAAGATCATGTTTGGGTGCGTCAGCATCCGTTGGCGTTTGAAGGGGCATGCCGGGCAATACGTTTGGCGGCTGCGGATAAAAACCTCACTTGGGATGTAGTCACTTGTGTTACACGTCGCAGCATCGGACATTTGGACAAAATACGTGAATTAGTGGTTTCTTTAGGGGTAAGGCGTTGGCGTATTTTCGGTATCGACCCGATGGGAAGGGCGGCGGAAAATCCGGAGTTGATTCTGAATGATGATGAGTTCAAATACCTTATTCAATATATTGCGGACCAGCGGCGTATTGCACAAGAGGATATGGCAAACGGACGTACTCCGTTACGTGTGACCTATTCTTGTGAAGGGTTCCTGGGCGATTATGAAGGGCAGGTGCGTGATTATCTGTACCAATGTGCTGCTGGTATATCCGTGGCTTCGGTTCTCATAGACGGAAATATTTCGGCTTGCACTTCTATTCGGGGGAAATATTATCAGGGCAATATCTACCGCGACCATTTCTGGGATGTTTGGGAGAAAGGGTTCAAATCCTACCGCGACCGTAATTGGATGAAAGAGATGGAGCCGTGCAATGACTGTGCTTTCTTCCGTTATTGCGAAGGAAACGGAATGCACCTCCGCCGTGAGGACGGGTCATTGATGTTATGCCATCTGCAGCGGCTCGGCAAAAGATAATATGATTAGAAAAGAACCGTTACAAGCGGCGAATACAAACAAGGTGGTGCGTATAAGTGCCACCTTGTTCTATGGAGTAGATTCCTTTTTCGTCTAACTTTTCAACTTTGACGCGCCCCGAACAGTGAATGATCCGTTCGCGGTCGATTAGAATGCCGACATGGGAAATCTTACCGTCGTTGTGGTCAAAAAAGGCTAAATCCCCCGCTTGTACATGTGCCGGATCATTCACGGCAATGCCCTGTCTGACCTGTTGGGATGCGTTGCGTAACAACTTATGTCCAAACAGACCGAGTATCGTTTGGGTGAACCCCGAACAGTCTAATCCCATGGCATTCTTGCCACCCCATAAATACGGGATGTTCAGAAAGAAACGTACGGTCTTCATGAGATTGTCCACATTCATTGCCAATGGTTTCGGAGCCACCATGCCCGGATCAATCCGAAAACGGACTCCTAACAGACTGAAAGAGCCGTTGGCATAGTCGGGTAGAATAGTGCCGGCGGACAAGGGGATGGTTTGACCGTTATTCTCGCTTACTGCATATGCCATGGGAACGGCAACCCGGGCATCGCGATTCTGACGGGCGACTTGCGTTGCTTCCGCTTCGCTCATTTTTGTCACCATTTTGGCATCAACCCAGCCTTCCTCTCCGTCTGCATTATTGCTTATTCGGAGCCAGCGCGGCTGTTCTTCAAGTACATCTACCGTTTCGGCAAACAGTAATTGGGTTTCCTGCTCCGAACATTCGCTTGGCTCTTTACGGACGGGAACTACACTATGAAGAACGATCCCTTTTACCATACTTCCTGATTATTCAGATTCGGGTCTTTCGGGTAATCAATATTGAAATGCAGACCGCGTGACTCCTTGCGTTCCAGAGCCTGCCGCGTTATAAGGTAGCCTACATTGATCATGTTTCTCAGTTCGCAAATCGCCTTGTCCGCTTTGACGCGCTTGAACAGGTCTTCCGTTTCGCTGTATAATATATCCAAACGCTCCAATGCTCGGCGCAAACGCAGATTACTCCGAACGATTCCGACATATGTGGACATGATTTGCCCTACTTCTTTCATGTCTTGCGAAATCAGCACTTTTTCCTCATTGGTCATGGTTCCTTCGTCATTCCATTCGGGTACGCGGGTGTTGAAATCATATGTGTCCACTACTTTCAGAGCATGTTTCGCGGCGGCATCGGCATATACAACGGCTTCAATTAGCGAGTTGCTTGCAAGACGGTTGCCTCCATGCAGACCTGTGCATGAACATTCACCGACAGCATAGAGGCGGTGAATTGACGACTCTGCATCCAAATTGACTTTTATTCCGCCGCACATATAGTGGGCGCATGGGGCTACGGGAATATACTCTTTGGTAATATCGATGCCGATACTAAGACATTTGGCGTAGATGTTCGGAAAATGGTGTTTGGTCTCTTCTGCGTCCTTGTGGGTCACGTCAAGGCATACGTGGTCAAGACCGTGAATTTTCATCTCGTTATCTATAGCGCGGGCGACTATGTCACGCGGGGCAAGACTCAGCCGTGAATCGTACTTTTGCATAAACTCTTCGCCGTTCGGCAAACGTAATATTCCGCCGTAACCGCGCATCGCTTCGGTGATCAAATAGGCAGGGTGTGTCTCTCCTGCATGAAACAGAGCAGTCGGATGGAATTGCACGAATTCCATATCTTTGATGATACCTTTGGCGCGATAAACCATGGCGATACCGTCACCTGTTGCGATGTTCGGATTAGTGGTGGTGGCATAGATGGCACCCGTTCCGCCTGTCGCCATCAAGGTTACGCGGCTCAAATAGGTGTCTATTTTGCCGCTTTCCGGATCAAGAATATACGCCCCGTAACATTCAATATCCGGCGAGTGGCGGGTTACACGCACGCCGATATGGTGTTGGGTTATGATTTCTACAGCAAAATGATTTCTATATACGGATTATTCCGGACGGCTGCCATTAAACCGCGTTGAATCTCTGCACCGGTGTCATCTGCATGGTGTAATATGCGGAATTCCGAGTGTCCCCCTTCGCGGTGAAGGTCAAAACTGCCATCTGTGTTCTTGTCGAAATTAACCCCCCAATGTAGCAACTCTTCGATGCCTTTCGGCGCATTCCGTACAACTTGCTCAACAGCTGACGGATCACTCAGCCAGTCGCCTGCAACCATTGTGTCATGGATATGTTTGTCGAAATCGTCAACTAATAAGTTGGTGACGGACGCTATGCCGCCTTGCGCCTTCGCCGTATTTGCCTCATCAAGCGTTGTCTTGCAGCATAAGGCGATTCGGTACTTTTGTGTCTTGGCGATTTTTAATGCAAAACTCATCCCGGCTACGCCACCGCCGATGACGAGAAAATCGTATTTCTTAACCATATTGGTCTGTAACGTTTAGTCAATTTGGCTGCAAAGGTACACTAAAAATTGCAAACATACAAACAGAAAATAATTTTTTGACCGAAAAATCTTGTATATTCAAAATAAATGTTGTAATTTTGCAGGCTGATTTGACTAATAGAAACAATAATCATTGAATAATGAAGAATTTTAAGTTGTGGAATGTCATCTGCGGATGGGTTGTGTTCGCTATAGCAGCGGCTACCTATTTGCTCACGATTGAGCCGACAGCCAGTTTCTGGGACTGCGGCGAGTTTATTGCCAGTGCGCATAAATTGGATGTAGGACATCCCCCCGGAGCACCTTTCTTTATGCTTATGGGGCATTTTTTCTCCCTCTTTGCAAGTGATGCCGGTCATGTAGCAATGTGTGTCAATGCTATGTCTGCTTTGGCGAGTGCGTTCTGTATCCTCTTCCTCTTCTGGACCATTACGGCGTTGGGGAAGAAACTGGTTAATGCCGAAGATATGCCGCTTTGGCAGGGAATCGCACTGCTTGGCGCAGGCGCGGTCGGTGCATTGGCTTATACTTTTTCGGACACGTTCTGGTTTTCCGCTGTAGAGGGCGAAGTATACGCTTCATCTTCTTTGTTTACCGCCGTCGTTTTCTGGCTGATCCTCAAGTGGGACGAGCATGCTGATGAAGAGGGCAGTGACAAGTGGCTTATCTTGATTGCTTACCTCATGGGACTCAGTATTGGTGTACACTTGCTCAACTTGCTGACTATTCCGGCTATTGTGATGGTGTACTATTTCCGTCGCTATAACTTCAACTGGAAAGGGGCGGTTTACGCTTTCCTCATCAGTGTTGTCATATTGGCGGTTATTCTCTATGGTATCATCCCCGGAGTGCCGACTGTTATTGGTTGGTTTGAGCTTCTGTTCGTCAATGTCTTTGGCTGTCCCTTTAATACCGGCTTGGCTGTGTGTATCGTTCTTATCGCTGCTTTGCTGGTTGGGGCGATTTGGTTTACCCACAAGCGTGCCGCACTTGAGTTTGCGCAGGGGAACGGCAAGGAAGTATGGCGTTGGCTCAATACGGGTGTACTGATGCTCACGGTTATTCTGGTCGGTTATTCCAGTTATGCCGCTTTGGTCATCCGTTCCAATGCGGATACACCGATGGATCAGAACTCGCCTGACAATGTATTCAGTCTCATTTATTACTTGAACCGTGAGCAGTACGGGGACACGCCTTTACTGTACGGACAGGTCTATAACGCGCCCGTCAAACTGAAAATACAGGGAAACATGTGCGTTCCCGTGGAGAAAAAAGGCCATGCACAGCATGCTCCTGCTCCGAAAAAAGAGGGCGAAAAGGACCACTATGCTCTCACCGGCTACAAGACATCTTACGAATACATGGATGAGTTCAAAATGTTGTTCCCGCGTATGCACTCGGGGCAGGGGAGTCACATCGCTGCTTATAAGGAGTGGGCGGACATTAAGGGACGACGTGTACGGTATGACTATTGCGGGCAGCAGAAAACAGACTATTGCCCCACTTTTGCCGAAAACCTCAGATTCTTTTTCCGATACCAGGTCAACTTCATGTACTGGCGTTATTTTATGTGGAACTTCTCAGGACGTCAAAACGACTTGCAGAGTTATGGCGAACTGAACAAAGGCAACTGGATTACAGGTATCAAGTTTATTGATAACGCCATGTTGGGCGATCAAGACGCGCTGCCTACTGAATTGAAGCAGAACAAGGGACATAATGTTTACTATATGCTGCCCTTGTTGCTCGGTATCATCGGTATCGCTTGGCAATGTTCCAAACGCAAACAGGTGGACGGAAAGGTCCAAAACGAAGGGTGGAGAAACTTCACCATCACTTTCCTGCTCTTTTTCCTTACAGGCTTGGCTATCGTCGTTTACCTTAATCAGACCCCTTATCAGCCACGCGAACGCGACTATGCGTATGCCGGTAGTTTTTATGCCTTCTGTATTTGGATCGGATTTGGCGTGCTGGCTCTCATCGACTGGATTAACACCGCTCTGGCGGCCAAACTGAAATCAAACAGAATAGCCCAAACTGCTGTCGCTGTTTGCCTGTCGCTTGTTTGCTTGCTTGTCCCGGCGCAGATGGCTTCACAAAACTGGGACGACCACGATCGGTCGAACCGCTATTCTTGCCGTGACTTCGGGGCTAACTACCTCAAATCTTGCGAGACCGAAGGCATTATCTTTTCTAACGGTGATAATGACACCTTCCCGCTCTGGTATAATCAGGAAGTGGAAGAGGTCGGCACCGACCTGCGTGTGTGCAACCTCTCTTACCTACAGACCGACTGGTACATCAGCCAGATGAAGCGTCCCTACTACCAATCGCCCGCCCTGCCTATTTCGTGGGAATACAAAGACTTCATGCCCGGTGCGAATGAGGTCGTATGGGTGGACAACAGGCTCAATTCGCCGCTTGAGGTCGGAAAGGCGTTTGACTTTGTGCGTTCCGATGACCCGCGGACTAAAAAAGACGGCGAAAACTATCTGCCCACCAACCAACTGTATGTGGAAGGCGAAAACGGCGACCATATCAATTTCAAGTCCGCACGACGCTATACCCGTTCCGAGATGATGATTATGGAAATGATCTCCCAAAACGCCAAAAACGGATGGAACAGACCCATTTATTTCGCTGTAACGGTCGGTAATGACTATTACCTCGGGCTGGAACCCTACTTCGAACTCACCGGCTTGGCTTACCGCGTGACACCTGTCCGCAGTGCCAACGGACAGCCGCGTGTCAATACCGAAAAAATGTACGACAATATGATGCACAAATTCAAATACGGCAACATGAACATCCCCGGTATCTATATTGACGAGAATTTAATGCGCATGTGCCGTACGCATCGTATGATGTTCTTGGAACTGGCTGAAGCACTCTTCCGCGAAAGACAGCGCGATAAAGCACGCGAAGTACTGGATTATTCCGAGCAGATGCTACCCGGATACAATATCCCGTATGACTATACTTCCGCGTCCATGGCGTCTATTTATTATGCCTTGGGGACGGACGAAGACTTGGCGAAAGCCGACTCTGTCATGGATGCCGTGGCACAAAACTGCGCCGAGTATCTCCAATGGGGCGCACAGTTGCCTAAACAGAGCAAGGCTGCCGTTTCTTCTATCTTAGGACACCAGTCCGCCGTCTTGGGATATGTGCTGCAGAATCTGGACCGATACAACAGGGACGAATTGTTTGACAAATATTACTCGATTTATTCTTTATATGCAAGTAAATAATATTCCTGTTCTTTTGCTGACCGGCTATCTCGGCAGCGGAAAAACGACCTTACTCAATCGGATTCTCGCCAACAAGGCGGGAATCCGTTTCGCTGTCATTGTCAATGACATCGGCGAAGTCAATATTGATGCCGACCTTATACAAAAGGGCGGAGTAGTGAACCAAAAAGATGACAACCTTATGGCGTTGACCAACGGCTGTATCTGCTGTACCCTTAAAATGGACTTGGTTGAGCAGCTGCACGACCTCTGTGTCGCACGAAGGTTTGATTATATTGTCATTGAAGCAAGTGGCATTTGCGAACCTGCACCCATTGCTCAGACCATTTGCTCATACGACCGTATGGTACCCTTTACAGAGGACCCGAAGCCTGTGCTGGACAATATCGTTACCGTCGTGGACGCTCTGAGGCTCAGGGACGAGTTTGCCGACCTCGGCGACAAAGCGCAAAAACGCTTTGCCTCAGATGAGGAAGACCTCGCAAGTCTCGTTATTCAGCAAATAGAGTTCTGTAACCTTATTCTGCTCAATAAGACGAGCGAGGTCTCTGCTTCCGAACGGGAGCATATACGGCAGATCATACGCGCCATACAGCCCCATGCTGACATTATCGACTGCGATTACTGCGATGTCCCTTTTGACAAACTGCTTAATACAGGCTTGTTCAGCTTTGATGCCGTGGCAGGTAGTGCCGCTTGGATTGAAAAGGTTGAAGGCGATGTTGAAGAACAACATGACGATGATGACGATGACGACGATGATGACCACCACCACGACCATGATCATCATCACAACCATGACCACGATCACCATCACCACCACGAAGGCGAAGGAGAGGCACTCGAATATGGTATTGAGACGTTTGTTTATTACCGCCGCCGACCATTCAATCTCGGACGTTTTGACGAGTTTGTCGCGCGACATTGGCCCAAATCCGTCATCCGATGCAAGGGGATGTGCTATTTCTCCGACGAATTCAATATGTGCTATCTCCTTGAGCAGGCGGGACGCCAAATTGGCGTCAAACAGTGCGGGCAGTTCTTCGCAACTATGCCCGAACAGGAACTGCGCAAAGCCTTGGCGCATGACCCCATTCTCCAGCGCGACTGGGACGAGGACTACGGAGACCGTATGCAGAAACTCGTCTTCATCGGACAGAAAATGGACAAACAAGCCATCATCGATGCACTTGACAACTGTCTTGAATAATATATATAATAAGGTATGAAAAAATTCGCTATCCTCGCATTCGCGGCAATTGCTTTTGCCGCATGCACACAAAACAATCAAAACATGAGACAGCAAAACGCTATCGATGTCATCAAAACACGGGTTTCCGTCAGACACTTTAACGGTGAGAAAATCGCTGACGAACAGATTCAGACACTTTTGCAGTGTGCTATGGCGGCTCCTTCCGCTGTCAACAAACAGCCTTGGGCGTTTATCGTCGTCACTGACGAAAACGTCTTGGCGCAGCTCGCGCAGGCTTCGCCCTATTCCCGCTGTGACAATAATCCCGCATGCGCCTTCGTTATGTGCGGTGACCTCACCAAAGCCCTTGAAGGCGAAGGACAGGACTATTGGATTCAAGATGTCTCTGCCGCTACACAAAACCTGCTCCTCGCCGCCCATTGCATGGGACTCGGGGCTGTCTGGACCGGCGTTTATCCTATTGCCGAACGGGTCAAAGCGGTCAGCGCAGTTCTTCAACTGCCCGAACATATTGTTCCCCTCTGTATCGTACCCGTCGGAGTGCCTGCCGAACAACCCGAGGTCAAAGACAAATTCAATAACGATAATATTCACTACAACATCTGGTAAATACTATCCTTCAAACAGTGCAGACTCATGAACATCCTCTTTGTCTGTCATGGGAATATATGCCGCTCGGTCATGGCGCAAATGATCATGAACGCACTCGTTCGTGACAATACGCTGGACGGGTGGCATATCGACTCGTGCGCCACTTCCGCCGAAGAAATCGGCAACGACATCTACCCGCCTGCCAAACGCTGCCTCGCTGCTCACGGCATCCCCTTTACACGCCATGCCGCAAGACAAATCACCAAAGACGATTATTACGCCTTTGACCTCATCATCTGTATGGAACGGTACAATATCCGCAACCTCAGATACACCTTGGGTGATGACATCCTGGCTGCTGACGCACAACGCACAGAACCTAAAATCCGACTGCTACTGAACCGCGATGTCGCCGATCCGTGGTACACCGGTGACTTTGAAACCGCTTTCCAAGACATCCTCTCTGGCTGCAAACAACTCCTCTCACTCCCCCTCTAAGTTAGAAGGGAGGGGGAGGCATGTGGCTGACTTTCCACCGAATGTTAGTGATATTATCGGGCATTTTGTTGCTTTCGATGTTTATCTCCGCCTATTTCTGCATTCTATGCCTAAAAATAGCTATTTTTCATGCATATGTGCGAAAAAAGTAGTAGCTTTGCACAACTTTTCCAGAGGGAAGAGTAACATATTATTTAAAAGAAGCGTTTGCTTTACTCTTAGTTAGGGAAAATTAGGAACTTTTCGGAACGAGAGAATTGCAAATTGGCTTCGCGTTCTTGCGTGAAACGCAGTTCAAACAGCATCTGCTGTGCCTCGTTCAACAGGGATAGTTCCTGTTGCAGTGCGCATATATGATGTTTTCAACGAAATTATTCTAAAATTTGCATTTTCTTGCTGATAAATTTGTATAATTCAAAAAAAAGCAGTACCTTTGCACTCACTCATCAGAGGGTACTGTAAAAAGAGGAACAGTGC
>CAJOKE010000031.1 GCA_905235225.1 Paludibacteraceae bacterium | reverse complement strand
GCGAATAGTGTTTTTCTCTTGTTGGGACCTGAAACGTATGGAGCCGCACAAACTATAAGTTTAGTTAAATTTGCCATTAGAGTGACACAAGCTCAAAATGTCTACCGTAATTGTTTAGAAAACGCAGAAGAAGAACAACAATAATATGAAACACAAATTTTTTACCTACAAAGGATTAAGCGCATACTTCGTTGTGGCTGCCTACCTGATTTTGGAAGAAATCTTAATCTTCACCAAACTCTTACAAACCACTCATATCATTTTTGCATCAGCACTGGCTATCGGTATAACATGTTATATCACTATCATAGCATATCTCAAGAAGGAGATACAGACCGGATATTGGGGATATATTCTTTACATGTTTATTGTTCAGACGGCTCTGGCTGTAAAACCATTCCTGCAGCCCCTTTATTACCAAATAGGGTTAATGTGTCTTTTACTCATAAGTGTTTGCCTTGCCGGATTTTTAGAGGAATGGCACCGGAAAGGCTACATCAAATGCACAGGAAATAACCTCTTGATGAAATCCGTCTATACGGAATTTATTTTTGTTCTTACAGTCGCCTACGTTTTAGTATTTCTTGAATTGATTCTATCTAAATAACCTCAAATCAGTCATAGTATTTTGATGACTATGCTTTTTTTGAGTAGTTTTTTGCCGGTTTACTTACTTCGCGGCTGTGAAGCGTTTAGAGATGCTATTTTGCCGTTGCTTTATGTTGTGAATGAGGGCGTGCCAATTAGTTTTGACACACCCTCTCACATATTCTTCACACCCTAAACACTAAATGGTCTAATGACCGATTGGGGTTTAACCAGAAGCGGTCATAAGCGTTTGGGATTAAAGTGCTTTTAAGATTGCTAAAGTATATTGGTACATTTTCTGTACGGTAGCGATATTCACGCGTTCATCCGGTGAATGGGGATGTTCAATTGTCGGACCGAACGAAATCATCTCCATACCCGGATAATTACGTCCAATAATACCACATTCCAGTCCGGCATGTATGGTAACCACCCGCGGAGAGGAACCAAACTCCTTCTGATAAATATCTTTCGTTACCGCCAAGAGGTTACTTTTGAAGTTCGGTTTCCATCCCGGGTAATCTCCTGAGAATTGCACATCTGCACCCGCCAAGGCGAAGGCGGAATGGATGATTTGTTTCAATTCCTCTTTACGGCTCTCGACACTTGAACGTGTAAGGCAATAAACAGAAACTTTACCATCCTCGGTTTTAATCATTGCGAGGTTATTGCTTGTTTCCACGATGTCCGGCATTTCAGGAATCATCCGATAGACACCATGCGGGCAGAGTGTAACAGCATGAATAAGGAAATCCTGCACATCTTCCGGAAGTTCAGTATCCGGGCAGTCAATTTGCTCAGCGACAAGGTGCAGGTTATCTTCCACCCTGTCGTACTCACGGATAAAGAGATCCTCGTATTCATCAACCAATTCAAGGAAATCATCTTTCCCTTCGGCAGGGATGGTTACGACCGCGAACGCTTCCCGCGGAATAGCATTCCGAAGGCTACCTCCCTCGACACACGCCAAGCGTGCCTCATAGTTTGCGACTGCGTCTTTAAGGAAGCGGAACAACAATTTGATAGCGTTCGCACGTTGCAAATGGATATCGCAGCCGGAGTGTCCTCCCTTGCAGCCGGTCAGACTGATTTTGAGAGCGATGTCCCCCTGCTCCACTTCAACCGGTTGATAATCAAAGACAGCCGTTGTATCTACGCCACCTGCACAGCCGACATAAAGTTCGCCCTCTGTCTCAGAATCGAGGTTGAGCAGATATTTGCCTTGCAGCAATCCGCCTTTGAGGTCGAATGCTCCATACATACCCGTTTCCTCATCAACGGTAAAGAAGGCTTCCAGCGGCGGATGAACCACATTTTTGTCCGCGAGAATAGCCATGGCAGTTGCCACACCGATTCCATTATCCGCGCCGAGCGTTGTGCCGTCCGCAGTCACCCATTCGTTATTCTCCTCAACATAAGCACGAATAGGGTCTTTTTGGAAGTCAAATACGACATCCGAATTTTTCTGCGGCACCATATCCATATGTCCCTGCAGAATAACGCCGGGATGATTTTCATAGCCGGGGTATGCGGGTTTACGGATGATGACATTCCCGATTTCATCTGTAATTGTTTCCAAACCTAACGATCGACCATAGTTAGCGAGGAATTCGGAGATTTCTTTCTTTTTTCCCGAAGGACGGGGAATTTGTGTCAGGCTGTAGAAGTTGCTCCACAATGCCTTTGGTTGTAAATCTTGTAGCATAATTTATATATTTATTCTATCGTGATTTCGCCGCATAGATTTTTCTGCAGCAATGCTTTGACTGTATCAATGTCATCGTATTCGCCGAACAAATACATCATTTTAGTGAGGAGTGCTTCGGTAGTGATATCATAGCCGGAAATAACTCCCGCCTTCATAAGATTGAGCGAAGTGTCATAGAGTCCCATTTCCACAGAACCTGTATTGCACTGTGTTTTATTGACGATGATAACGCCACGCGCGACAGCCTCACTCAGTTCATCATAGAGCCATGTGTCCGATGGCGCATTCCCTGCTCCATACGTTTCGAGAACCACTCCGCGCAAGTCTTTTGCGCTCAAAATAGAATTGACAATTTGCCGCGTAATGCCCGGGAACAATTTCAGTATAGCGACATTGTTATCCGTTTTATCACGCAGATAGAGGGGACTATCGGGATCACTATAATATATATAATGAGGCATGTACGTGATGTGTACGCCCGCCTGCGCGAGCGAGGGGTAATTATAGGACTTAAACGCCGTGAAGTGTTCGGCGTTCCGTTTAGTAGTCCGATTAGCCCGAAAGAGCCTGTCGCCGAAGAAAATCGTTACTTCGGGTACCATAGCATTTCCCTCATCATCTTTAGCCGCAGCAATTTCGATTGCGGTCAGCAGATTTTCCTTTGCATCCGAACGCAGGACACCGACGGGCAGCTGGCTTCCGGTAAAGACAACCGGTTTTTTCAAGTTAGCGAGCATAAAAGACAACGCCGATCCTGAATAGGACATGGTGTCAGTCCCATGCAGGATAACAAATCCGTCATAATCATCATAATGGTCGAAGACAGCATGCGCCATCTTAGCCCAAATATGAGGGTTGACATCAGATGAATCAATGAGCGGTGCAAAAGGCAATATATCGACCTTGATACGAGAGTCGAAAAGTTCAGGAACGAACGCTTTGAAAGTCCCCGGGTCAGCAGGATGAAGCGCGCCCGTCAGTTCATTCTGCACCATGCAAATAGTGCCGCCGGTCAATATGAGCATTACTTTATCCATACCAAGTGCAAAATTACAAAAAAAACATAAAACTGCCAAGAAAATGCAAAAAAATTCATCTTTTTTTCCTAAATTGATATGATTTTAGGAACTTTGGCACGGTTTTTGTTTATATTTTTGTGTTTAACGACAACAAATGAAGACAACCAAGACACATATTCTATTATGCGATGACGATGTCAACTTGACCAGCGTATTATCGGAGTATTTGCGCAATCGCGGATACGAAGTAATAACGGCTCGTGATGGTAATGACGGTTTGGCAAAATTAAGTGCCGGTCAATGCGATGTATGCGTTGTAGATGCCAAGATGCCGAAGCATGACGGATATGAATTTCTTGAGATGATGCGCAAGGACTACATGTCTATTCCGGTCATTATGGTAATGGATCGTAATGTTCAAGATGATATCATCAAAGCATATGAGTCCGGTTGTGATGATTATGTTGTAAAACCGATGTCGGTAGAGTTGCTGATATGCAAGATTGAGGCAATTCTCAGACGTTTCCGTCCTGCGACAGCATCGAAGGAAATGGTCTTTGATTTGGGCGGCAAGACATTTGACGGTGCACGCCAGTCATTTGACGGGGTTCATTTATCATCGCGTGAAAATGATTTATTACTGCTTCTTTGCCAAAGCATGGGGAGCATGGTTGACCGTCATTTAATACTTCGTACCTTATGGCAAGCGGACAATCAATTTGCTGCACGTTCATTGAGCGTATATGCAAATCGTTTGCGCCACTTGTTGAACGGTACCGGCTACAGCATAATGTCTGTACGTGGTCGTGGTTATAAAATAGTAAACAGCAAATCTTCATAAAAGTAAAAGTTTTTTCATAACAGAGGCTAACAAAGAGTTAGTGTTTTTTTCTTAATTGTGTTATTTAATAAATAGTGTTTTTCATTAGAAAAGAGTTCGTCGTGAGACGCGCTCTTTTTTATTATCTCTATTTATAGAGAGGGCGGGGATTTGTAAAGACGAGCGGAATGGTAAAAATATGTTAAATTTTCAAAAAAAATACAGGTCAAACGATACACTAAAAGTGGTTTTGCATTATCTTTGCAGAAAATTTCGCAAAGGAGTTCTATTGCATAGTTTCTTATTTAGGCGGTCGCGCCCATCGCACTCCTTCACGTAACCGTCCCGTATCCGTCCCGTAAGCGAGTCGTAACGCGACGACATAAACCATGAAAAAGTACAGATGGAAGAGGGATTTTTTGCTAAAAATCGCATTAAAGTTTGCATATGTGCAATATTTGTTGTAATTTTGCGGGCTGAAAGTGTGTGCGGATAAAAAGAGTGCAAGTAAAATGTGTATCCAGATGAAATGAAAAACTATATTCCTCAATATTTCAACACGAAACAGAATATAATCCTGTTGCTGTGGGTGACATTGGTGTTCGGAGAATTGTTTATACTATTCTTCCAACCGATGGGTTCGCGCGACTGGGTTCAGACCGATTGGGGGTATCTGTTATGGACAACCATCATCGTACTGGTGGCGGTTGCAGGCATAGCGATAAGCCGTACCATCATGAACAATTATGCGAAGAAGAACCGTATCAGTTATCTTGCTTATGCGATATGGATATTAGGCGAGGTGAGTGCAATCTCGGCATTATACACGTTTTTCCCGATAGTAGTAATGCGGAGTTTCTCCTTGGAGCGTGATTTGACACCGTTTTATCTATACAAGGAGGCTCTTTTGGCGACGGCATTCACCTTACTTATCCCTTATCTGATAGCAATGCTGTGGACGAGTCTGAAAGACCGAGACAATCAGATATTGCGTTTGACAGCCAAGTTGAAGCATGCCCAAGAGCCGATTGCGGATGAGGTCCAGCCGGAGATGTTCAATTTCTATGACGAACGCGGAGAACTGAAGTTGTCTGTCAAGCCGGAGATGGTGTATTATATAGAGTCGGCAGACAACTATGTTGTGATTTACTATATGAACATGGGAAAATTGGAGAAGTTAATGCTGCGGAACAGTTTGAAGAACATCGAATGGCGTTTCCATGACAAGGGGCTTGTCCGCTGCCACCGTTCGTATATAGTGAACATGAGCCAAGTGAAGATGTTCAAGCGTCAGGACGGAGAAGTGATATTGGAATTCGGCGATGAGCGCATACCGGGAATACCGGTATCGAAAGGTTTCGGGGAGAGTGTATTATCGAAACTAATGGTTCACGAACAATAAAAAACACACAGATATGAAAGTAGTCAATCTATCGGAGCAGAACTCGCTGCTAAACCAGTACATTAAGGAGATCCGCAGTGTAGCCATTCAAGGTGACAGTATGCGTTTCCGCCGTAACATAGAGCGGATTGGTGAAGTGATGGCAATGGAAGTGAGCCGAGTAATGGATTATGCGGCAGAGGAAGTTCAAACGCCTTTGGGAATCGCTCAAGTGCCGGTTATTCAGGATAAGGTAGTTCTGGCGACGGTGTTACGGGCAGGATTGCCATTGCACCAAGGTTTTCTGAACATGTTTGACCATGCGGAGAATGCGTTTTTGAGTGCATACCGCCGTGTAAACGAGCAAGGCGAGTTGGAGATTGTGTCCGAGTATTTAGCGTCTCCGGCTCTGGACGGCAAGACGTTGCTGATTGTAGATCCGATGTTAGCTACAGGCATGTCCATGGATGCGGCATACCGCACCCTTCTGACCCACGGGCAACCAAAGTGCGTACATTTATGCTGCACCATCGGTACGCCCGATGCGATAGCATTGCTGCAAAGAGAAATGCCGGATGATGTTACGCTATGGTGTGCCGCCATTGACCCGAAACTGAACGAAAAGAAGTATATCGTTCCGGGGTTGGGTGATGCAGGCGATTTATGTTTTGGCGAAAAGTTATAAGTCCTATCGCTCATTAGACCGAATGAGTGGAGTTATTAAATATAAAGAGGCCATAGCAGTCGGTTTGGTGATACTTTATGCGAGTTTGATTCGCGAGCCGCATCTCCGTCTGCCTGAAGTGGCGTTTGCGGACAAGTGGAGTCACCTATTGGCTTATGCGTTATTAGGCGCGACACTTGCGTGGGATTTGATCCGCACCCAACAAAAGACAGGGCTTGTATGGCTAATCGGAATGTCCGTTCCGATGGTATATGGCGGTGCGATTGAGATAGTACAAGGTGCGTTTTTCTACCCGCGCGTTGCCGAATGGATGGATTGGATAGCAGATGTGGCAGGCACCATTATCGGTTGCGGATTAGTGGCAGGTGTATGGCAATTGAAGAACTCAAATATATAATTGCATTAGGC
This sequence comes from Paludibacteraceae bacterium, assembly GCA_905235225.1. GTDB lineage: Bacteria > Bacteroidota > Bacteroidia > Bacteroidales > Paludibacteraceae > Colicola. The sequence goes on along the minus strand of CAJOKE010000031.1, from coordinate 13,573 downwards.
TGCCTGCACATGAATAATGCACGGAAAGTACGTGGATTGATAACCACGTATGGCAATGCAGAAATGGCATGGCATGAAATCACTCATGAGGACAAAGCGGCGGCTTTGACACATGCCCAGCGTGAAATAGAGTTTATAGGTCAGCACGGTATTGCAACATACTACTATAAGGAAAGCAACTACCCTGCCCGACTGAAAGAATGCAATGATGCCCCCGTGTTGCTATTCGGCAAGGGCAATCTGCAAGTGAATGAAGGGAAGTATGTATCCATTGTAGGTACACGCAGCGCCACTGAACGGGGGAAGGAGCAGACCCGCCGGTTGGTATTGGATTTGGCTGAGCGCGTTCCGAATGTGACCATTGTAAGCGGCCTCGCCTACGGCATAGACGTAGCAGCGCACCGTGCGGCATTGGAAGCGGGGATACCGACTATCATTGTGCCGGCACACGGATTGGATCGCATTTATCCGGCGTTACACCGCCCGGTTGCAATCGCGGCATTGGACAACGGCGGCATATTGACCGAGTATCCGAGTGGCACAGAACCTGAACGACTGAACTTTGTGGCACGAAACAGAATAGTTGCCGGTTTGGCGGATGCAGTGGTTGTCGTAGAGTCAAAGATTAAAGGTGGGGCGTTGATAACCGCTTATTTAGCAGGCGATTACAACCGCAATCTGTATGCTTTTCCGGGACGCCCAACAGATGTCAGCACACAAGGTTGCAATGCGCTAATCAAGAGCCATCGTGCGCAGTTGATTGAGAATGCGGATGATTTGATACAAGACATGCAATGGGCGACCAAACACACGGCTGTTCAAGCAGAACTACCAGATTTATTCAGCGACATGGATGATTTGGAAAAGCGGTTGTTCCAACTGATTGGCAGCAGCGAGGACGGCAAGCATGTGAATGAATTGGTGGAAGAAACCGGCGAGGGGTATAACCAAGTGGCATCAACCCTAATGATGCTGGAGATGAACGGTTATATCAAGCAAATCCCCGGCGATATATATGTATCCACAAAGGTTTGAAAGAGAACGTAAATAAATTATACACGAATATGAATACCTTTTTGAAAAACTTAGGAATTATCCTTGTATTGGCAGGTGTACTCTGCTTAGTAATTTACTTCTGCGGTGTGCAAGAGAACGGTTTGTTGGCCACAAGTTTAGTGCTTGAAATCGCAGGTATATTAGCGTATATATTCCTCAATAAGAAGTACGAATAGTGGCAGACGACAGCATCAAATACCATTTGACGGGCATGTACCAGGACTGGTTCCTGGACTATGCTTCCTATGTCATATTGGAGCGTGCTGTTCCGGCAGTTGAAGACGGTTTGAAGCCTGTTCAACGCCGCATTCTACATGCGATGAAGTGCGTGGATGACGGTAAGATGAACAAGGTGGCAAACATAGTCGGTCAAACGATGCAGTACCATCCCCACGGGGACGCGAGTATCGGTGACGCATTGGTTCAACTCGGTCAAAAAGATCTTCTGATAGACTGTCAGGGAAACTGGGGAAACATATTGACGGGAGATGGTGCAGCCGCGCCCCGTTACATAGAAGCGCGATTAAGCAAGTTTGCGTTGGAAACGGTATTCAATCCGAAGACGACAGAATGGATGCTCAGTTATGACGGTCGCAAGAAAGAACCGATACACTTACCCGTCAAGTTTCCGTTGCTTTTAGCACAGGGAGTGGAAGGTATAGCGGTAGGATTGAATTCAAAGATATTGCCCCACAACTTCAACGAACTGTGTGATGCGTCGTTGGCATACCTGCGTGGTGAGGAATTCCAATTATATCCGGATTTCCCGACAGGCGGAGAGATAGATGTCAGTCGTTACAACGACGGCGAACGTGGCGGTGTAGTCAAAATCAGGTCCAAGATCACCAAAGCCGATGACAACAAGACCCTGATTATTTCCCAAGTTCCGTATGGAACCACGACATCGAAAATTATCGAGACCATATTGAAGGCTCAGGAGAAGGGGAAAATCAAAATCCGCAAAGTGGATGATTTTACCGCAGAGGAAGCCAAAATAGTGGTTCAGTTAGCTCCGGGCAGTTCCTCGGACAAGACGATTGACGCCCTTTATGCCTTTACAGACTGCGAAGTTAGTATCTCGCCCAACTGTTGTGTGATTGAGAACAAAAAGCCTATTTTCACCAATGTAAGCACATTGCTAAAGATGTCCGCGGACAATACGAAGGCATTGCTGAAATGGGAATTGGAGATACAAAAAGGCGAATTAGAGGAACAGTATTTCTACACTTCGTTAGAGAAGATTTTCATTGAGAACCGCATCTATAAAGAGGAAGGATACGAAACCGCTCCCAACAAGGAAAAACTGATAGAATTCGTTGACAAAGCTCTTGAACCGTGGAAACCCAAACTGATCCGCGAGGTTCGCAAAGAGGATATAGAGAAGTTGTTTGAGATCCGGATGATCCGCATCACCAAGTTCGACTCAAAGAAAGCAGACGAGTTGATGAAAGATCTTGACCGCCGAATCAAAGAAACAATCAAAGACCTTAATCACCTGACCGACTACACCATCAAGTGGTTCGAATCGCTCAAAGCCAAGTACGGAGAGAAATATCCGCGCAAGACAGAGGTGCGCAACTTTGCAAGTATCAATGTGAAGACAGTCGTTGAAGCAAACGAGAAGCTGTATATCAACCGCGAAGAAGGGTTTATCGGAACGGGGCTGAAAAAAGACGAGTATCTGTGCAACTGCTCCGACTTGGACGATATAATCGTATTCCACAAAGACGGCAAGTACAAGGTGATGCGTGTTGCCGAAAAGATATTTATCGGAACGGATATTCTGCATGTAGATATATTCAAGAAGAATGACACGCGCACCATTTACAATGTGGTATATCGCGATGGAAAAGGCGGTTTCTATTACATGAAACGGTTTAATGTGACCGGCGTGGCGCGTGACAAGGAATACGATTTGACACAAGGGAAAGCCGGAAGCAAAGTGGTATATTTTACCGCCAATCCGAACGGCGAAGCCGAAGTCATCCGGGTAGCACTCAAGCCGTCGCTCCGTCTCAAGAAACTGGATGTCAACAAGGATTTGAGTGAATTGGGAGTGAAGAGCCGCAGCGCAAGAGGCAATCTGCTGACCAAGTTTGAAGTGAAGTCAATCACCTTAAAGTCCAAGGGACACTCAACCTTAGGCGGTCGCAAAGTGTGGTTTGACCCGGATGTTCTGCGTATCAACTATGACGGATTAGGCACCTATTTAGGCGAATTCCATGATGAGGACCGCATACTTGTAATCATGAAGAACGGCGATTACTTCCTAAACACATTCGAGGAAACCGCACACTTTGAACAAGAGTGGTTACGGATTGAGAAATTCGATGCCGACAAAGTATGGTCATTGGCAATGTGGAATGCCGAATTGGGATACTATTATGCCAAACGATTCGTTTTAGATGCAACGGCAAAGACGCAGAATTTCCTTGGTGACAATCCGGACTCCAAGCTCATTGTGCTGAGCGATCGTGAGGAAGCGGTCTTCCGTGTGCTATTCAAGGATGAGTTCCGTGAACCGATGGAAATAGTAATGGCAGATTTTATCGAGCCGAAATCTCCTAAAGCGAAGGGCAAACGGTTAAGCACACTGGATATTACATCCATCACGGACATCACTCCCGAGCCGGAACCCGAATCGGAAGGCGAAGCAGAATCCATCTCCGACATCGAACAAGCCTCACCTTCAGATAGTGATTCAAAACAGGAAAGCGTGCCGGAAAACGATGTATCTGACCCAAAAGCGGAAACTACGGTAAACGATGTGCCATTAATAATAACGAACACAGAATTACCGGAGGACAGCAAACCAATTGACGAGCAGCTTAGTTTGTTCTAAAGTGAGAGCGTGTCAAATAAAGTGTGCCAATTGATTTTGACACACTTTTTTATATCAATCAAACACTTCCATCAGAACATCCAAAGAAACAGGAGTATGAAAGTCCTCTATGTTTGCAGCAAAATAGTCGCAAAGTTGTCGTAACAACAGTTGCCTGTCAGCCCTGGAAGCCGGAATACGCAATAACTCGGGATGTTCCGCTTCGTCAATAGCAAAGCCCAATCGCGCAGCAAACCCAACGAGAAAATCCACATGGAAATTTCCAATCGCCGCAGAGTTGTCAAACATCCGTAACGAGTTGTACAAGAAATCGAACAAAGCGTCATCCGGCATAGGATGTTTCAACGTGCGATACAAGAATTCGGCAAGAAACATTTTGACAGACGAACGAACCAACTCCGAATGCTCTATTTCAACATTAAAATGATTCGGTTGTTGAAGCAGACGCACCTCTTTGATTGTTGATATGGGACGGTCAGGACGTATGTCTGCCGTTATTTCCAGCAAGGTAAGCGGGGCATAAAAAGCACCGGATTTCTTTTTCGACCCCACACCATAAACCAAAAAATTAAGCCGCCCTTGCGCGCGGGTGTACGTATATAATATATGTGAGCGATCTGAATAGCGTTGCAAGTTCAGAACAATAGCTTCCGTTTTGACTACCATTTTACAAAACGATATTTTTCAGTTTGAAAGTACAAAAGTACAACATTTTTTTGACATAATTGGCATGAAAAGCAAAAAAAGTGCTATTTTTTTTTGTTAATTCAGAAAAAAGCAGTACCTTTGCACGCTTTTTTCGCTTAACGGCTATAGCGAACAGCATAAAATAGAATAACAAACACCACGTGATGTGGTCTAAAAACTAAAGCATATGAAACGTACATTTCAACCATCCCAGCGCAAAAGACGCAACAAACACGGTTTTCTTGAGAGAATGGCATCCGCTAATGGTCGCCGCGTGTTAGCCGCCCGTCGTGCAAAAGGTCGCAAGAAACTGACCGTAGCAGACGAGGGACGCCACAAATATTAATTGACAATAAGTTATTGACAATTGGCATACAGGGAAAAGAGACGAGTCTCCTTTCCCTTGTTTTGCAACTAAATAGTGTAGAATTATGGAAACAACAAGACAACACAAGATTGCACGACTGATCCAAAAAGACCTAAGCGACATTTTTTTACGCTACGCCCGCACGCTCAGTGGTGTACTAATTTCCGTAAGCGAAGTCCGCATATCCCCTGATTTAGCAATTGCGCATGTCTATCTGAGTATATTTCCACAGGACAAGGTAGCGTCCACCATGGAACATATAGAGAAAGAGAAAGGCCGTATCCGCGGTGAGATGGGAACTCTTGAACGCCACCAACTACGTATCATTCCCGAATTGCACTTTCATCTTGATGAAACAATTGAACGCATGGAACGTATAGACGAACTGCTGAAACAGTGAGTATAGAAACACACATAGCCTGGCGGTATATTTTCAGCAAGAAAAGCCATAACGCAATAAACATCGTAAGCGGCGTAAGCGCAGCAGCCGTGGGTGTTGTTACGGCGGCTATGGTCTGCGTTTTGAGTGTAATGAACGGATTCGGGACACTAATCGAAGATATGTTCTCACAGTTTGACCCGGAGTTGCGCATTACAGCAGCAGAGGGCAAACACTTCAGGATGGACGATGAAAAGATAATGGAGCTGCAATCATTGCCGTTCATAGATGTAATGTCCCAAGTCATAGAAGAAACGGCACTGATCCGCTACAAGGACCATCAGGTTCCCGCACATTTGATGGGAGTGGACGAATACTTTGAGAAACTGACGGGCATAGACTCCATCATCACAGACGGGTACTATAGTGTGTATGACGGTGCATTTGAGCGTTCCGTTCCGGGGCGCGGTCTGGCGGCGCAGATAGGTATCAATGCACACTTTGTCGGCGGTCTGCGAATTTACGCGCCAAAACGGAACAGCCGCGTAAACATGCTTCGTCCGGATGAGAGTTTCAACGAAGCCACCACTTATATTGCAGGCACATTTGCCGTCAATCAGGTTAAATATGATGATAGTTATATGCTCATTTCACTTCCATTGGCACGGCATTTGTTTGACTATGACTCACTAACAGTTACCGCATTGAATCTCCAAATTGCAAAAGGTACATCTGTCAAATATGCAAAAAAACAAATCCAACGGACATTAGGCACACGCTTTTTAGTACAAGACAGGTATGAGCAACAGGAAGATTTTTTCCGCATTTTGAAGGTTGAGAAACTGCTGACTATACTGCTGCTGGCATTCATTATGCTGATAGCATGTTTCAACATCATTAGCTCACTTTCGATGCTCATAATCGACAAGCGGGAAGATATTCGTATTCTGCGCAATTTAGGTGCGGATAATTCCCTTATTCGCCGGATATTCCTATATGAAGGGTGGTTTATCAGTTCATTAGGTGCCATTATCGGATTAGTAATCGGATTAGCCGTATGCCTTGTTCAAGAGCATTTCGGCTTACTCAAGCTTGGGAACGGAACGGAATATATCATATCCGCCTATCCCGTCCAAGTTCAATTTACAGATATTATAATCATTGGAATAACGGTTCTCATGCTTGGCTTTGTGTCAGCATGGTATCCGGTCCGCAAACTCCGTATCGAATGAAAAGACTCATTTACTTACTACCCATATTATTGGCAGCATGTTCGGCAAAGCAAAATCCCGTCAAGCCGACCGTATTGGTTACCGACCTCACCCAAGGTACCATCACATACTACGGGGAGTACTATAAAGGTTTGCCACAAAACGTGGTATCTCTGGATTTATATTCTGCCGGAATCAGTTTTGACGACAAAGGATATGTCCAGGGAAGCGGTACGAACCTCTATATCAGCGATGTATTTATACCACAATCGGACACAATTCTGACGGAAGGAATCTATCAATGTGATACAACAGGCACAGAGAGGACCTTCCTTCCCGGCATGGACTTCGAGGGCAATCCTACAGGCACTTATATTCTGCGCATAGAGGATGCCCAAATAGCCGGTCTCATTCTTTGCACCGATTCCTCATTCGTATTTACGCAAGCAGGCGATACCACCGATATACAATTCAATCTTATTGCAGACAAGCAAAAGTACCAGCTGCATTTCCGCGGAGTACTGAAATATGAAGACGGCAGACAGCATCTATAAGGAATACCACACATACCTCCGTCTTGAGCGTTCGTTATCCGAAAATTCGGTTACTGCATACGAACAAGACTTGGACAAACTGCGTGCCTATTTTGATGACCATGGAATAGATCCGGTCAAAGCAACTTATGCCGAATTGCAGGATTTTGTCTATTCCACATTCGGACAAGACACCAATCCCCGTTCCCAATCGCGTATCATATCCGGCATACATAGTTTTTTCCGTTTTCTGCTTTATCACAACTACATCGAAACCGATCCCAGCGAACTGATTGAGATGCCGAAGAAAGAGTTGCATCTGCCGGATGTACTCACCCTCGAGGAGATTAACGCAATGATTGCCCAAATCGACCTTAGCAGTAAAGAAGGTCATCGCAACAGAGCGATTATAGAGATGCTATACGGCAGCGGTCTGCGGGTATCGGAGTTGACTGACCTCAAGTTATCCAACATGTACCGTAAAGAAGGCTACATGCTCATTCAAGGTAAGGGCAGCAAACAACGTTTGGTTCCCATTTCTCCCGAGGCGGAGAAATGGTTTTCATATTGGATGGAAGACCGTTCGCACTTGGATATCAAGTCCGAGTTTTCAGATATTGCATTTCTCAACCGATACGGGCGTCAACTGACACGCGCCATGATTTTCACTATTATCAAACGCCTTGCCGAAGGGGCGGGGATTCACAAAACGGTCTCGCCTCACACGCTGCGACATTCGTTTGCCACCCATCTGCTCCAGAACGGTGCCGACCTTAGAATCATCCAGCAACTGCTTGGTCATGAGAGTATTACGACAACCGAGATTTATACCCATGTGGACATACAGGATTTACGCAAAGCCATATTAGAGTTTCATCCCGCCAACCGCCAATGACCAATGACCAAACGGTTAATCCCATTCATATTAATTCTGCTGACATCGGGTGTGATGGCTGAGGAGACCATTCTTGTCGGTGATATTTTTTCCGAGCAGACAGGAGAACCGGTTGCCAATGCCAATATCTATTATCAAGGCACCCAAACCGGGACGGCTTCCAATGAAGACGGAGCATTTATGCTACGCGCGGACTTGAATCGCAAACGTATAGTGGTTATTTCGGCCGTGGGCTATCATACCCAGCGTTTTTCGATTGATCCCGGAACGATGGCGGGCGTACAAATCGCGATGCGGGAAAAGACGGCAACCATAGAGGAACTCTATGTCCGCCCGGGTGCCAATCCCGCCTTGCCATTAATAGCGGCTGTACGCGAACACCGCGCAGAAAACGACCGGTTTCTCTCAGATGCAAGTATCAGCGCAAGCGAAGCCACCGAATTGTATATCAGCGACATTGAGGCGCGCCATCTCAAACGGCGGATATGGAAAACCCTTCGCAGTGGGATGATCACCACCGAAGATTCGGCATTGGTATTGCCCTTATATGCCGCTCGCCAGCCCGTCACGCTCTGTGGCGACCAATCAACTTCCGCAGGCGAGAAAGAAGAACGAGCCATTGTACTATCAGGTACCGATTACTCTGCCCTTTTGGCGAATAACGGCAACCTTGATTTCTACCGCAATTCAGTCAGCCTCTTCGGCAGAAGTTTTCTCTCGCCATTGGCCTCATCCGGCAACACGTACTACCACTATTATTTAGCGGACTCCGTTTCAACCGAATCCGGCAAACTGTATCTCATCCATTTCCGCACCAAGAATCCGTTTTATGCCACTTTCAACGGAGAAATGTATATAGACTCCGCCACATACGCCTTGCGTGCTATTACAGCCGACATCTCTGTCCAAAACTCTGTCAACTACCTCCGTGACTTGCATATTGAGCAATCATTGGGGGAAGACCACACCCTCAAGGACGAACAAATAACGGCTGTTCTGGACTTTGCCGTCAAGACAGACACCACTCATTTCTTTCCGTCCGTTATGCTGCGCCATTCACTGCAAGGCAATTCGTCATCCACCCTTCCCCCACCGGCAGCCAACACTGATACCATCCCGGATAATAGCACTGTCACCGACGCATTTGCCGCATTGGATTCCATCCCATTGGTACGATTTGCCAAATGGACTGCCACCATTATCAATACGGGATATATCCCGACAGGAACATGTATTGACATCGGAAATATCCAGGAGATCCTGCAAGTCAATGAGCATGAAAAAGTCCATATCGGGTTGCCCTTCCGTACCAACCAACGGTTAATGAAACATGTCTCCTTGGAAGCAGCTGTGGGATACGGTTTTCGGGACAGAGCATTCAAAGGCATGGGCAAAGTGTCGGTTCTACTACCTACTCCGCGCAGAAATATCATCTCTTTGGAATACCATGACCGCTATGTATGGGCGGAAGTGGATGATTACACCAATTTGCTTTACGAAAACAATATAGGTCTGCGTACCATGGACTTCACCGCCTATGCTTTTGAGGCATTACGTTCCAACAAATCTGCCGTCAATACCGCCACACGCCGGCGACAGTTTGAGTTGCGCTTTCAAAATGACTGGACGGACCATCTTGAAACCCAATGCTATGCCCGCTTCGGATGGATGGGCTATGGAGACCCCTTGGTCGGATACCATAATATTCCCAATTTCAGATACCAGACTCTCGGTGCTGTTTTCCGGCTCAGTTGGCGCGAGCGCAAGATTGATGACTGGCTGTCCCGCTACTATGTTTACAGCGATCTGCCCGTATTGTATCTCGGTGTAGAAGGAGGCAGTTATCAGACGGACGGAATGACCCGCTACAGCATGTTCGCTAAATTGAATATTACGCTCCGCCAACATGCACGTTTGGGTATGGGCGGCACATTGGATTACGCATTACAAGCCGGATGTGTGTTGGGGAAAGTACCGTTTTCATTATTGCACCATTTTGAGGGAAACCAAGGTTATGCCTATGACCCGTACCGCTTCACGCTACTTAACAACTTCAGCTATGCATCGGACAAATATATTGCCCTGCACGCCGAATGGAACGGCGAAGGAATACTATTCAATCTTATCCCCGGTATCCGCCGTTTGCGGTTGCGCGAATTAGTGACCTTCAAACTCGCTTGGGGCGGAGACACTCCCTATACGGAAATCGGCTGCGGTATCGGTAATATTCTCCGCGTATTGGACATTCACTCGGTATGGCGGTTATCCGCACCTTCCACCGCATCGGATCTTCCCTATTGGGGGCTGCGGTTCCGAATACATATAACGCTCTAAATAAATTTACCTATGAAACATCGTTTAACCTCCATTTATGCACTTCTATTGTTTATGATGACTCTCACTGCCTGTTCCACCAATCCGCATAACATGTCTTCACAATCTCTCAAGGAACGCGGAATAGCACAAGCCGCAGCTTTATGGCGTGCCGAAGATGGCAGCAAGGCGGATTTTGAGGCTTTTGTCGCCGCCAATTATTGCGAGACGACTGAAGAGCGTTTGGCTCTTTTTGAGTCACTAAGCCGCATCTTCGAGAAATGCTATGAGGCATCAGACCAACTGACAGTAGAGTTACTGCGTCCGACACAACTGACCAATGCCGGCAATCCGGAAACGCCGGACTGGATTATGTCAGCATACAACCCGATGGCACATTTCTCCGATGACATGTTTGCCAACAAACTTGCATTTGTCACCGTGCTTAATTTCCCGCATTTCACATTAGAGGAGAAAAATATCCTCGGGCGCGAATGGTCACGCTTGGATTGGGCGATGGTGCGGATGGGCGATATTTTCACAACCCGTGTTCCGGCAAATATCAAACAACAGATAGCACAGGCATTGGCTGATGCCGAGAATTATATTGCCGACTATAATATCTATATGGGGAACCTGCGTACAGAAGACGGACGACAACTATGGCAGGATGACAAGATTCTGCTCAGCCATTGGAACCTACGCGACGAACTGAAGGCACTGTACGCGGATTCCGTTTCCGGTCAGGAAAAGCAAGAGATGATCTATCAGATTATGCAGCATATAGTCCGACAGGATATTCCCGACCAGGTTGTCAATAATGCGGAAAATCTATGGCAACCATACAGCAACCGTCTGATGTCGGACATAAAGCCGACCTACTCTTACTCCCGCTATGCACGCATTTTGGATATTGCCCGCGCCTATTTTGCCGAGGATAAATATTGCCCGATGTCGCCGAGTGCCATCATCCGCAATTTCGAAGGAGAAATCGAGATTCCTGCCACGGAACTGGACAGCCTCTTCCGGACGCTTCTCGCTTCGGACCAAGTCAGGAAAGTCGCCTCACTTATACGCCAACGCTTGGGACGCGACCTGCGTCCGTATGATATATGGTACGATGGCTTCAAATCACGTTCATCCATGAACGAAGACGACCTGACAGCCCTCACGCGCAATCGTTACCCCGATGCGGAAGCATTTGCCGCTGATATGCCGCGAATGCTTTGCCAAATGGGATTTTCTGCAGAGAGTGCGAAAGACATTGCCTCGCATATCGCAGTTGAACCCGCACGCGGTTCGGGACATGCTTGGCCTTGTATGGGGCGCGGAGAGCAAGCACGGTTACGCACTCGCATTCCCGCTTCTGGAATGGATTACAAAGGTTATAACATTGCCGTTCACGAGTTCGGTCATTGTGTGGAAGAAGTATTGGATATGTACCGTATTGACCACTATATGCTGGCAGGCATACCCAATTCGGGCTACACGGAGGCAAGTGCTTTCATCTGGCAGAACAGAGACCTCCAACTGCTGCCGGATGCACCTACCGCACGCACATCTGGCATTGACACCAAAGTCTTTGATGCGTTTTGGGAAATGTATGAGATTATGGGCGTCAGTTTGGTGGATATGGAGATGTGGCAATGGATATATGCCCACCCAAAGGCAACACCGCAACAACTGTGTAAACAGACTCTGCATATTGCCCGGCAAATATGGAACACCTATTACGAACCCGTTTTGGGAGAGCATGACTGCGTTCTCTTAGCCGTCTATAGCCATATGGTCAATGCACCGATGTATCTGCCAAACTATCCATTGGGGCATTTGGTGCAGTTCCAGTTGGAAGAACATCTGTCCCGATTCACTACTCCAAAGGATTTTGCCAAGGAGTATGAGCGTATTTACCGTTTGGGGCGGCTCACACCAAAACAGTGGATGATGGAATCAGTGGGTACACCCCCTTCCGTCAATCCCGTTCTACGCGCTGTAGCAGGGAAATAACATCTTCATCGGCTGGCAGCCATCGAACGCTGTCCAACTCCGATGGATACAGCCATTTGGCAGCCTCGTGTTCCAACAGCTCCACATGGTCATTGCCGAGTTTGCAACGGAAGCAATGCATGGTCAGATGGAAAGCAGGATAGTCATACTCAACCGTCTGTACCAATTCGCCGACTTCAATGTCAGCATCCAATTCTTCGTGTATCTCGCGTTTCAGGGCCTGCTGCGGTGTTTCACCGGGTTCCATTTTCCCGCCAGGAAACTCCCACCAGTCTTTCCATTCACCATATCCGCGCTGCGTGGCGAAAATCCTGCCATCGCCATCATAAATGACCGCTGCGACTACCTCTATCCGTTTCATAGTGACATTTCCACGCCTGTTCAGCGGGTTAATATTTCAAAAAATTGTTTTCGTTCACACGGGCTTTACCCGTTTTTTACACGATTTTCCTCTCTTGGAAAAACAATGCAAAGGTACTAAAAATTATTGATATATGCAAATTTTTGGGCAACTTTTTTCAAAAAATGATATATAGTTTTTCCAACTATTTTCCAACAATTAGAATAAATATGGAATTATCACTTGCAAAATGATAGAATTATCACCCAAAATACTCTAAAAAGAAGATAATTCCTTGCATATTTCAAAAAAAAGCAGTAACTTTGCAGCCGAAAAACGCAGTTAATCGTTCCCCTTAGGGATAAGAAAAACTTTTTTCTTCCTTTAGGGATAAGAAAAACTTTTTTCTTCCTTTTGGGATAAGAAAGTTGCAAAGGTTAACAACAAGGAGGATAAAACTATGTGTATGTACAATGCAGCAGACCGTCCGGCGCAATGCACGTGCTGCGATAGCAACTATGCGGCGTCAGAGCGTCAGAGTGAGTAAGAATCCTGCCGAAATGATGCAGATAGTGCAGGAAACAAATAAATAACAAGATAATATTACCGCCTATGGCATAAAACAACAGACAAACAACATACATAAAATATAGCGTTATAAGCCAAGACTTGATTGTTTGAAAACTGGACACTTTCAACAATTACTTATTCAAGCATGGTTTTATGTACGCTCACGTTTTCAGCGTGAGTTTTCCGTGCATAAATTTGAATAAGTAAGGTAGTCCAGAATCCTCAAACAATCAAATGGAAGCAGCGAAAGCGCACGCTTTTTCTATGTATATAGGTGTTTGTTGATACGCTCGATGAAAAGTCCTTGGTACTTGGTCTCTTGGTACTTAAAATATACTCTCGTTAAGATAGCAGGCAAACGGACAGCCCTAGT
>CAJOKE010000030.1 GCA_905235225.1 Paludibacteraceae bacterium | reverse complement strand
CGCCGACATGTTTCTGCGCAACGGTGACACCATCAATTATTACTACGCCCTGAATAATATGGCATTTGAACTGGCGGAACAAGGAAAGAAGGAAGAAACATTTGCATTATTACAAAGGATAGAATCTACTTGTACAGATAGTATTGTTTTAACAAGATTATTGGAAACAAGAGCCTTGGCTTGTAATATGGTGAATGAGTATGATTCAACAATATATTATATAACCCGATTTCAGGCAAAGGGTGATTACCAATCGAATGGCTATGTATTAAAAGCTCAAGCGTACTGGTATCTGAATCAGTATGATTCTGCATTATATTATGCTCAAAGCGCATTAGGAATGCAACTAAATTCCCGTGGTAAAATCAGTATGCTGTACATTGCTTCGCACAATGATGCTTCTTTAGGTAAGGATAGTATATTAGCCCTAACATCTGAACGTGCAGATTTGCAAAATCATTTGGCGGAACAAAATAAAAGCAGAACTCTTGCCATAGCAATCCTGCGTCAAGATATGTCCAAACCATATGATTGGCGATGGATTTATGCCGTAATAGCAACTTTAGTGATAATATGTAGCGCGATAATAGTATATATCCGTATCAAGAAGAAGCGCCATAAATTACTTTCCCAACAAATTGTCGATTTAGAGAATCAAAAAGCAATAGTGTTAGATGATAAATATGCCCGATTGGAAACCGTCTGCAAATTGTATGCAAATTCCACCAATTTAGAATCGGATTTGTGTTGGAAGAACTTTGATAAAATGAGTAGTATAATCAATCAGAATTTCGGGTTGCTTGTTAATAAGTTACAGCAAAACTTCCATTTGAACGAGCGTGAAATAAGATTATGTGTACTTGTATTGTTAGGCATAAGTAATAGTAAACGCATGGCAAGTATGTTGTGTTACAGTGAAAGTGGCATTCGTAATTTCAAGAATCGTACTGCAAAAAAACTATCAACAAATAGCGTAGAATTACGCGATAGGCTGATAAACATTGCATGTGGAGAGGCATCTTATCTATCAAAAAATGAAATTGTCCACGCCTAAAAAATGGATATTACTGATTTACAGTTAGTTGCGAAAATCATTTGTCCACGCATTTTTTTTGTAAATTGCTAAAAAAGCAGTAATTTTGCAGCCGGAAACGAAACACGTTTTCGGCTGTATTTGATATAGTCATTCGTTTAATTAAAAAATCAAACGTATGAAAAGACTTTTATTTGTAATTGTGGGAGCAATGGTATTATTGTTGCCCTACATGTTGCTCCAAGCACAAAACGGAGCGCACGAAATTCAGTTAACGGAAATTGTGGATATGTCAACGGGTTTTAATATCGGTGATAGTCCTCTTGATGAGCCGGGGCAAAGTGGAGACGATCCAACACCTCCGACCGATTTCCATGCCATCATTAACGGTCATGTGCTGTCTGTGGCGGCACCAAACGGACCATTGCAGTCAAGGCTAATTGTCAATAAGGTTGATGGAACGCCGGTTATTAATTTCCCGTTCCGCCGCACGGCCACGGTGAACCTTTCCGACACCGGCGACTACACCCTCACCATCAAAACCGGCAACCGCACCTTCCAAGGTAATTTCACAGTAACTGATTAAAAATATTTTTATTATGGAGAAAAAGTTGTATTTAGCGGTCATTATGACTATAGTAGTATCTTTGTCATGTATCATGTTCGGCTGTGGAGATCCTTTTGGAGTTGGAGGAGGAACTCAATCGCACGCATGTACATGGGTAGAATCCTTGCCGGCATGGTTTTTAAATGTAAACTTGCAAATACCAGATGTGAACACTTCACAAGCACCTTTTAGTAATTCATTTGTGGAAATGTATTTTCCATCATATTCTTTTGTATCCACAATGAATAATTCTATGTCGATAGTAAATTTCGGACAGTGTAGTGAGTGTAGGCTTACTATGACTTCAATTGTCACTCAAGGATGCACAAATAACACAACCTCAATGTCCTTATCGTTTAATCAAGATGGAGTAAATGACAATTTCATTAATAATTATGAAGATTGTCTTAATGCAATATATATGGTAAATAATTGTGATATTCCTACGCCGTACAATTATCAGTTTAAACTGTCATTTGTAATGCGAGATGTTTATAATGAAATAGATGGTAGTACAGGAACACTGACATGGGTAAAAACATGGAATGGTGACTATGCTACAGAATGCTTCCTTACAGGGCAGACGAGTTGGACATTTATTTTAACTCAAGATAATAGTTTCCATGTTGCGTCTTATAATAGCACTCGTAATTATGTAAGTCGGCGTATTTATATTGGTAATGATTTTGTTGAATATTCTAATATTTAAAAGTATGAAAAAAGAATTATTAATGGTATGTGCCATATTTTTAGTGGCATGTGGTGAACCGGTTTCAGTTGAGGATGGAGAAAATAAGACTAACTCCGTTGTGAACATTGTTACACGCAATACATCTTCACCGTATATAAAACTTTATAATAGTGATTGCGGGATATTAGCGAACATGTCTTTAACAGAATGTAAACTTGACAACGTATGTATGCATGGGTTTTATCAGCGTTATATGGAGCCAAACACATTATATTTAGACAAAGAGAATACAATAGGTTTGTGCATTACAAACTCTTTTAAGATGGATACGACTGATGCAACACAAACGAAATTTCATTTACATCGTGATGTTGAAGTAGTGAAAAATGATAAGAATAATACGCCACAACATAAATTTCCCCGATTAAGGAAAGAACTAAGTTGTGATTTCCATATAACTATTCAGCCCTCCCTCCCAATAGAAATTATTAATCCTCATTCATTAGAGGGGCAGATTATTCCTTTTTGTTATTATGATGAAATGGTTGTTGAATGGAACCCCGATTATGGGAATACGAATGGGGTTGTGGTAATTGTTGAGTGGGATGGGGTTACATTACAAGGCCCTGATACACAAACGTTTATAACAGGAGTTGATATTGTGGATGATACGGGTTCTACAACGCTTAATAATCATTTATTTGATGGTATTCCTGATGGGGCTTTGGTAACATTGCATCTGTTGCGTGGCAATATCGTACAACTTGTAAATGACGGAAACAATCTTAATTTGTCAGAATTGCAGGAACTGGCATTGAGTGATCCGAATCTATTAGAAAACTACTTGCAAGAAAATCAAGATTTGATAGCACAACTCCAAAATGTTGCTTTTGTAGATGGTGCGAGGGCTTATTTTACGATGTATCTTGTTAGAAATTTATAGACATAATATGCTAATAGCATGGATGTAAATATATGAGAAGATCATTAGTATTGCTTTGGGTTCAGCCGTACCCCCGGTCACTACATTTATTCTATTCGCAAATCAAGACTTCGTTGGAACGAATCCTCAACCGGGAGAGGACGTCATTCACCAAGCTCCTCCTGATATTTGGTTGGGTGGATGGCTATTCCAAACGACAGACGCAAAGTGTATTAGCTTACTGGACAATAAATATGAAGTCGGGTGGCATTGGATTAGCATAACATCTCTAATAATTAACGTGAGTTCGATATAAGGATTGAGTATAAGCGGTTGATTATGAGCATTTATGACAGTCGCAATAGCGGACATAGCTATGAGCGGGAGAATGTGTCAATTAGTACGTGGTAAAGGATTATATGAATTTTGCCTTGATGGTCAATCTGTTTGGCGCAGAGTTGAGAAATAATCCTAACGGAAAAATAGGGCATTTTGCATGCAAATGGAAAATTCCCAATCGTTAAAATTGGAAGTGGCTGATTTATAGTGAGTTGTGTTTTGTAATTTCCCAATGCTAGGGAGCGGATGGAAAAAATATGAGAAAAAAATATGAATTAGTTGATTGTATGGAAGCGTTTTTCAAGTTCGCGGATGCGCTCCATGAGCCTGTCAAAAGGCAACTTATTACCATAAATCATTGTCTCGCACATCCGGTGGTAATCTTTTTCCCAATCAGAAAGGAGATTAACCGGCGGCGTGAGTATAATTGACTTGCGGAAATCAGTCGAATAGTCAATATCCTGCATAGATGTATATATAGAACGATGGTGCTGTACAGTTTGCCACAAGTTGCTGTCAATTATTGCAGTCTGTGCAAAATCGCAATCCATCATGCGCTCCAGATCATACAGATGTCTGGAACGGCGGTTGGCACTAATCGTGCAGTGTTTAATAGAGAACAACTCATGCAAGAGGGAAGCCTTCTCCACGAACGTTTTTGCAGGAGCAGCCGTTATAATTTCAGGGTTAACGATTGAGGTAGTGATAGTCGGTAAACTACTTTCGATCATACTTGTGACATGACATGCGACAGTAGGTTCCATCAAAGAGCGAGACCCGACTTCCATGACCACCATATTACGCAAATAATCCGACTTATCGGAAAACTGATAGGTGATAAATATTCTGCGAGGCTCAGGATAAGTGTAATCCCCTTCTCCATTTTCCTCGGCTTGCACTTTAAGCGTTTTCGCCAACCCGGCATTGTCCAAAGCGACATGAAGAGCTGTTGCTAACACATTCTTGACATAAAGAGAGGATTGTTTACGTAAGTTTTTTAGTTGTTTTTTTGTCAGGTCACCACTCATACCAAATATGGCAGGGTCGATGGCAATATCTATATCTTCAGAAAATCGTTCAATCAAGTTACCTATTTTAGACAAGGATGTCCCACCTTTGAACAGGATGTCAGCTTCGAGATCGAGAGAGAACAGTATTTGTAGCAGTGTGGTCACCCACATGTCCTTTTCAATAGCGGCAGCGGGCAGATGAATCAATTCTTCAGCGTTATGCAATACTAAACGTTTTTGTTCGTCAGTTAGTGAATGAAAGTTATTCATATAAGTCAGAAATTAGTTTTTTGACCCAAGCCGGCATCAGTTTGAGATCCATTTCGGAGACAGGTGGTTGTTGCTTCAGTACTTTCTTCAATGTGATAATCTGGTCATGAGTGATTTTGTCCTTTCCAATCTCTTTGAGTGCAATGGAAAGCAGTTGTGCAAAAGGACTATTAAAGGCAAAATTTTTAGGCGAAGCATGCTTGAAGAGAATTGTTCTTCCATTTCTGATTGGCACTTTCCGTCCTTCTCCATTAGTGATATAAACCACATTCATTGGTACTTGTGTAGTCAAACCGAGTTTATTGAGGGCATAATCACCAGCCGGTGCAATAAGTGATCTGTCGCGATTAGCAAGGCAAGCAGCAATTTCATCAAAAGTTGGGTAGATGATACCTAAGCCGAGTTCCGTATCAATTTTCGGATAGCAATAGACTCCCCTTGCCACACGTATTATCTGTCCGTCTTCAGCAAGCCTTTCAATGGCTTTTTGCACGGCGGTGGTAGAACCATAGTGTGCAAAACGGGTTGGAGTGAATGCGATACCCCTTCCGCACTTTTTTAACGATGTTAATATCTTATTCTCAACAGATTGCATTGATATTATGTCTAAAATTTGTCGCAAATTTACTATAAAATTACGACATACACAAATGTTCTGACCAAAAAATGTGTTTTTAGGGAAATTTAGGGTTAAAAAATATGGAAAAAAAATATGATTTTGTTCACAAGGTACGATGGACAAAGGGATCGGGCGGGGTTGGAAAGGTGATCGGATTCGCGTAACTTACTGATACAGGATTTTGGGCAAAAGCGCAAATTTGCAGGAGTGAAAAATAAGTAGTAACTTTGCACCCCTTTGTCTAAAATCCATGCTGACGAACGAACACATATTAGCGATAAACGACGAATTAGGTTATGCGAAGCAAGTGCTTGGCAAGATGTGTGAATCGTCTGAGCGAGAGGAAGTTATGTGTTCGTTAAGCCGTTGTCTGGACCACCTGTTTGCGTTGCATGCGGATATGTCGAGTTGTCAGGCTCAGATAGCGGAATTGAGCAAGCAGTTATACGAGCCGATAGTAGCGGCGCAAGAGGGCAAGACGGTGTGTTTGTACATAGACTGCGACGCCCTTCGCAAGGGGGCATATACGTCTGATGAGTTTGAGAAGATGCTATGCCACGCCTGTGAATCGGACGCCCGCAGCCTTGGTGCATTTCTAAAGAAATACGGTGAGATCGGTTATCTTGATTTTCACGGAGACAGCAAGCGCAAGATATGGAAGACGCTTCAGGAACACTTTCCGACGATGCGCCGGTATTCGTATCAGAATTTTGCGGCAGCGGTTTAGTATGATTTGATTTTATTTGATATTTTCGGGTGATCGGTTTGACAGTTATTTGAGAAGTATTTGAGAGTTATTTGATTTATGACCTGCTATTTCGGCAGGTCATTTTTTGTATATACCTTTGCGTCAGTAAACAGGCAACCGGTAGCCAGCATGTTAAACCTCAAAAGAAACAAAGTTATGGAAACAGAGTTAAAAAGGAAAAGGAAAAGAAAAAAGAAGCAAAAAAGAAAAAGAAAAAGAAAAAGGTTCTTCTTCTTTTTGATTATTAATGAAGAAAACAATACGGGTGAAAAGAAGAAGAAGCTTTTTTTGATTTTAATTTATAATTATTGATCATGGTAAAAAAGAACGATTATGGCAGAAGCACAACCGACAAAGAGCAGCTTTGAGTATTTATGGGAACTGTTGAGCCATCACGGCGGTGTAGCGGAATACTACAAGATAACGCTGGAGCAATTATGGTCTGAATATACGTTGGAAGAACAACGCACGATCTACCAGTCAATCCGTGAAAAGCTATTGTCGAAGAAGTTTGTCCATTACAATCCTGTAAAAGCGGTATTGGAGAACGCAGGTATGACAAAGCGTGCGGCAGAAACCCTATCCTACAGCGAATATTACAAGCGATTCGGGACGACCGACGAACAAGATGGTTGGGAGCGCAAACACCTCCCCGAAAAACAAACAACGATTTACATTAAAAGCAAACATTAACAATCATGGCACAAGTAATAGAAATCAAGACAGCCTACGGGTCTGAATGGATGCTTCGAGGCAAGTTAGGCGACCACGTTTACCAAATACGCAACGGCAAACAGATTATGATGAATCTTCCACAGAAACGGATTAGTCCGCCGAGCGCAAAAGAACTGTTGCAACGTCAGCGTTTCGGGTCCGCCCAAGCGCAGTACAAGTGTCTGACGCCGGATGAAGTGGCTCATTACCGTCAGGCATGGCAATCAAGCCGTAACAAATACAAGGGGAAGCGATACAGCACGTCACGCGGCTACACCTTAGCGATACTGATGGATCAATACAGTCCGGAAAACTGAGAAAGGAAGGATGCAAAATGGAAGACTATCCGTTATATGACATCCCCTATTTGGTACGGGAGCCGAATGAACACCGGATGTCGGAAGCACGGCATCGGATCGAAGTAAGGAACCAAGCGGTAGTGGATGATTATTTCATAGCCCGGGCAAAGGGATTACCAAGCAGGGATGCGCGCAAAGAGGTTGCGCAAAAACACCAAATATCTCCCAAACGCTTTAATAAAATCCTCAAATTATTCTATCAAGAAGCGAAAAAAAGAAAAAAATACGATTTTTTACAAAAATTTTCACTTTCCGAGGAACACTAAAGGGGGTTTTGATATTATCTTTGCACCGTCTTTTGAAAACGACAGAAATTCAAAAGACGGTGTTGATTTAGTCGTAACCGTCCCGTATGTGTGCCGTAAGCGAGTCGTAAAAAAGTGAGGATGATGCAAGGTTGTCAATAAGGATGGGAGGAATGCAGCGAAAAGGTCGCAAGGAGCGACTGAAACGATAAATATAAACCAATTAAAATCCAATTAACTATGAGCAGTATTAAGTTAGAAGCACCGTTTTCGGCATTCAGAGGTAAGATCTGCCGCCACTCAAAGATTATCTTTGCCAAACGCGGTGAGACGCAGTACACGAGTCAGATTTGTCACCCTCGCACCAAGCCATTCAGCGAGGCAGAGAAGGGTCGTCAGACCAAGTTCGGAACAGCGGTAACGAACGCTCAGACCGCCTTGTCGGACGCGAGTCAGCGCGCCGCGTATGAGCAATCGTTCAAGAAACAAAAGAAGTATCAAACATTGCGGGGCTACGTGATAGCCGAGGAGTACAAGAAAATAGTATGATGAAAAGACGAATGATAATAGCGGCAGCGGTTTCGGCAGCCATAACCGGTGTTTTGTCAAGCTGCAATGTGACTCGTGTGATAACGAACGAGAGCCGTTATCTGACTCGTGGAGACACGGCGGTTGTGATTCAGACGAAGACGATTGAGAGCTATGACGCGCGCCGTGAATGAAATCGAGACAAAGGAGTCGTCTGCAAATCGAGAGCAAACAAGTCGCTGTAAAGCGACCGAAAAGAACAATATTATTAACCTAAACCTTAACTAATTTATTATGGCAAAAGTAGATTACATTCGTCCCGTAGAGAGCGTTCACGGGAAGTTGAAGAAAAGTGACAAAGTGGGATTTGCAATGCGCAAAGCGTCGAAGACGAAGTTTACGGTAACCCGCGACGACTGGAGCATGCACTATTCAGCGTCCGAGGAGCAGGCTGCGAAGCAGCGTCAGGCGAAGTTCAAAGCGGTGTCGCAAAGTGCGCGTGAGCGTATGATGGACCCGACGAAGCGTCAGGCGGACGAGAAAGCGTTCAAGGCTCAAAGCAAGTACACGACGCTGTATGGTTTCGTCTTCCACGAGGAATGGATGACCTTTGAGGGGTAAGCAGCCCCCCGAAGGGAGTTTGGAAAGAGGAAAGTGCGGCTCAATGCCGCACTTTTTTTATGACTGCCGATAGACCTTCGGTGTGATGCCGGTATGTGTTTTGAAGAACCTGTTGAAGAAAGCGACATTGTCAAATCCGAGCGAGGCAGCAATCTCCTTAATCTGTGTGGTAGTGAGTTTGAGCTGCGCCTTGGCGTCTGTAAGGATAGCGTCGATGATGATATCGCCTGCGGTGCGGTCACTTGCCGATCGGATAGTTGAACAGAGGTGTGGCAGTGTGAGGCGCATGGCGTCGGCATACTGGGAGACATGGTGCCACTCCTGATAGTGTTTCATGACGAGCTGGCAGTAGTCCTGGTAGATCTCCATCTTGCGGTCCACGGGCTTGACAATCATGTCTTTAGATGTCTGTGCATAATGGGTATAGGCAGTCAGAAGGAGATTGAAGACATGCACCATCTTCTCGGAATTGAGCATAGAGGGTTCGACATTGGTTGCCTTGAAGAGCAGTGCGGCAAAGTCGTTGATGACCTCCGCCTGCGGCTGAGTGAGATGGACGATAGGCGTTCGGAGCTGAATAGAGGAGACGGACAGGCGTGTATTGAAGGTATTCTTCTCCAAGAAAGAAGAAGAGAAGAGGAGATAATAGACGAGTGCGTCCTCGCTGAACTCATGAATGAGCAGGAAACTGCCGGGTTCGAGCAGGAGAATGTCGTTTTGCTTGAACTCATACTTGGTGATATTGATGGTAGCGGTAGCTGTTCCACGGACGAGAAAGGCATAGACACCGCACGCAATTTTGCAAGGGAAGCGTCCGTACTCGTTCATGATTTTTCCACTGGCGTCACCAATGAGATAGTCCACGGGACAATCCAAAAGGGGTATATTTTTCTGTTGTTCCATAGGTGTAAAGGATTAAAGTGACCGAATCGTGTTTACGGCGCAAAGGTACACAAAAAATCCGATTATTACGAATAATCTTAACGAAAAGTACTTTTTTTGTCAAAAAAAGCGTTATTTTTAAGTATAAACCTAAAGAATCGCCCTATGAAAGCATTTGAACTGCTTTGCGTAGTGCAGCGATGAAGGCGTCAATTTCGTCTGTGGTGTTGTACAGTGCGAATGAAGCGCGAACAGTACCGGGGACGGCGAGGTGGTCGATGAGCGGCTCGGCACAGTGGTGTCCAGTGCGCACGGCGATGCCCTGTCTGTCCAAGAGAGTTCCGAGGTCGAAGGGATGGATGGACCCGACATTGAAACTGATGACGCCCGCCTTTGGTTGTCCCGCCGCATAGATATGCATACCGGGGATGTGCGCCATTTGCTGCTCGGCGTAGCGTGTGAGCTGCGCTTCGTGGTTCATGATGGTTTCGCGTCCGATGGAATCGATGTAATCGAGTGCGGCAGCGAAGGCGTTAGTGCCGATGAAATCGGGGGTTCCGGCTTCAAACTTATATGGCAGGGTGTTGTAAGTGGTATGGTCGAATCGGACATGTTCGATCATCTCCCCCCCACCCTCTGCGGGCGGGAGCAGTTCCAGCCATTTCTGCTTGCCATAGAGAACGCCCAGTCCGGTGGGACCGTACATTTTATGTGCGGAGCAGACAAAGAAGTCGCAGTCCAACAGCTGCACATTGACATTGAGGTGTGCGGCAGACTGTGCGCCGTCAATGCAGACGGGGATATTACGCTCATGTGCAAGGCGGATAATGTCGGTGACGGGCGAAATGATTCCCAGGACGTTGCTGACATGCGCAACGGAAACCAAGCGTGTGCGGTCCGTAAGCATAGAGCTGAAGGAATCCAAGTCTATGGAGCAGTCGTCGCGCAGCTCAATGACCTTGAGTGAAGCCTGTTTGCGCTCACAAAGCATTTGCCAAGGAACGATATTGGAATGGTGTTCGTAGCGGGAGACAATAATCTCATCGCCCTCATGGACGAAGGCTTCGCCGAAACTGAAGGCGAGCATGTTGATACTGTCGGTAGTGCCTTTGGTAAAGACAATCTCCTTGGCAGAAGCTGCTCCGATAAAGTCAGCGACGCGCTGCCGCGCCTGTTCGTGTTTGGCAGTGGCAATCTGGCTGAGTCGGTGAACGCCGCGGTGAATATTGGCGTTCCAGTGGGCGTATCCGTCCACGAGTGCGTCGATGACCTGAGTGGGTTTCTGGGTAGTGGCGGCGTTATCGAAATAAACCAACGGGCGGTTATAGACCTGTTCGTTCAAGATGGGAAAATCAGTTCTGTTCATGGTTTGTAAAAACTGTGTTGCAGAATCAACTCGGCGTCAGGTTCCGCCATGAGTTGCTGCAGAGTAACTTGTTCATTATGTTGCATATAGCTTTCGGCAATGCGCCATCCGATCCACGTACCGAGGCGTCCGGGTGAGTCCTGCGATATTTCGGAAGTAAAAGGTCCGTCATTGAGATAGGATGTGAGGACAAGCGATTCGGTCTTAAAGAGGTCGCGCTTGTCCATCATGAGGTGCCAAACAGCGCGCTCGTTGCGAAGGCACCAGTCCCACTGCTCCGTGGTGTATCCCATCACCTCATATCCCGGTAGGTCGGAGAAGATTTGAGCGAGCAGGTACATGACCTTTCCGCGGTAAATCATGTTGTCAATAAGCCGGCTTTTGGCGGAAGTATAAGGTATATTCCGGAAGAGGAAGGCACTGACCACATCGACGGGAATACACTCTGGGCGCATTGTAATCTTCTGATACTCGTAGACAACGCGGTTATAGAACTCATAGTCCGAACCCAAGTACATATCCGCGCCGACTGCCATGTCGTCATCAACGAACATGAGCGAGGAATTGAAGCCGGATATAAAGAGATAGACCGTCGGGATATGCCACTCGGGATAGAGGAAATGCACTCGGGAAAAGGCGTGGTTGAGGCTGTTTTCCAAATCGCGTATGTCGGCAAAGACTTCGCGCTCGCGCCGGTTGGTTTGTGCAAAGCCATATATCGTGTCTGTGAGGAAAGCGGGCAGCTGCTGCGCCAGATAGGCGGTGTCCGCAACAGGGATGCCGAGAATATCCTCAACAAAGACGGGCATGAAAACGGGATATTCGTCGTAGAGAACGCGGATGTCCTGCATTGTAGTAAGGGGATTCACATTGAGCAATGCGCGGTCAAAACGCACGATTTCGACCGATTGCATCGGCAATTTGCCGTCAGGCGGGAAATAAGAGCGACCATGGCGGCAGTCAGTGAGAGCGAGAATAATGCAGCCGGAATAAAGAACAAGTAACCAACTGTATCTTTTGGCTGAAAATATCTTTTTCATTGTGCTTCGGATTCAAACGGAGTGCAAAGGTACTATGTTTTGCGCATATATGCAAGGGGGCAGGGATTTTTTTCGGTATTTTCCGGAAAATCCGGAAGTTCCAGACCGCTAACGCTATACCGGATGGCAAAGCAGGAGGGAAGCAAAGTCCGAGCAGAAGGGACACAAGAAAAGTGACAAACGTAACGCAGTAGAGGCGTGTGTACTATGCAAATAATTCTTTTAGGGATATGTCCGTATCAAGCAGAAATGGTATGACTCCTAAATACGTGATGCCGCTGTTATCAGTCCATGCTCTTGAGATACCATCTAATAAAACTATTTTTCGGAAGGAATCCCGCGTATGTCGGAGGGAGAAAGTTTCTTGCTCTCTTTTGTCAGGCGTGTCGATGTTCAGTGCGGACTGAATATATATCTTGTCGTTTCCGGTATTGACAATAAAATCTATCTCATATTGTATTAACTGTCGCTTGCCATCCACTATGCGTTCGACCTCCACTACGCCTATATCTACACGATAGCCTCTCCGTATCAATTCATTATAAATCATGTTCTCCATCAGGTGAGAACGCTCTTGTTGCCGAAAATTCAGACGCGCGTTGCGTAGTCCTAAATCCATCGCATAGTATTTCTTGATATTCTCAAAATAGCGTTTGCCTTTCACATCGAATCGCTGTGCGACAGAGAAAAGATAGGCATCTTCCAAGTAGCTTAAGTATTTTTTAATAGTGGGGTCGTATGTCTTTTGTGCCATTAGGGAACTAACCGAGTTCGCCAATTTATGCGGATTGGAAAGGGAGCCGACAGCCGAATATAAAGCATCTGTCAAAGCATCTATCACCACATCATCTTGCATTTTATATCGGTCTATTATATCCTTCATATATACATTATGATGCAAATCCGAGAGATATTTCTGTTTCTCCGTTTCGTCGGGTTCAAGGACAGCTAACGGCATTCCCCCGAAATTCAGGTATTGCTCCAATGCTTCCATCTTTTCCAGCCCTGCAAACGCATAGTACTCGGCAAAAGAAAGCGGATAGACTCTAATCTCAGATCCCCTGTCGCGGAAATTAGTGACGATGTCTTTCGAAAGCATTTTTGAATTACTCCCGGTAACATAGACATCAATATGTTCTTCGCCACGCAGACTGTTTAGTATATCATAGAAAGTCGTATAGAGTAGTTCTCGGTCTTCCTCGGGTACGAGCGATTCGTCTATATCGGTATTCTTAACTTTGTAGCATAATTGTATCTCGTCAATGAACACATAGTATCTTTTGCGTTTGTTTTTACATTGCTGCATCACATGGTTGTATAATACTTTCGGATTACGGTAGGCAGCATTATAGTCCTTCTCCAAATCTATCTCCACAAAGCAGTCTGCTTTCACTCCTTTTTGGAGTAAGTAGTGTTTGTATAGATGTGATAAAAGATATGACTTTCCACACCGGCGTATACCGGTAATAACTTTTACCTTTCCATTCCAACTTTTTGAGTCAAGTTGCCGGATGTAGTCGTCTCTTAATATGTCCATTGTATCTGATGTTTTAGAATAACTTTAGTCGTAAACCATTTTTATTCAAATCCGCTGCAAAGGTACAACTTTTTGCGCATATATGCAAGCGTTTATGCAAAAAAATGTGATTAGAGTGCATGAAAATGCACAAAAAATCGCCCTGATGGACGATTTTTGTTTTATGTTGTGTAGTGCCTTAGACGGTTTATTTCACCTCCGCAATAGTGAGGTTAAAGGCTTTGTTCCACCCTGAACATTACGAATCGGAATAATGATTATTGAGCTATTTGATCTTTAATAATTGATATAATCTGCGGCGTGATTTCTTGATAGGCTTCACGGGCAGCATAGTCAAAGCCCTTGGTATGAGATTTGTTTTTGGAAGTTATGGTATTACTATAGATGCGTTTTTTGCCGGGAAATTGGTCTATGTCCACATGAACCTCTACAAAAGCGGCATAGTTGCTGACAGAACCAAAATCTGTTTTGGCATATTCTTGTGCAGTAGCGGTAATAAATATTGCCCAATCCGCTTCTGACGGATCGTTGACAAATGAAACTCCCATTTCAGACAGAGCACCTTCTACAGCTCCGCATAATGCCGGATAATTGCTCTCAAACAGTTTCGTATCGCACTGGATATAAACAGCTACTGCATTTCGCAACTGCGTTAACAGATCGGATAATTGCCGTTTGAGTGTTTGTGTCTGCGCTGTCTGGAGTGTTTCTTCGTCTGCAAATTCATCCACTATTGCAAGTAATGATTGCAAGTCTTCCATTTGTACAATCTGTTCCACTCCGTTTTCCGCGTATGAACGCGCTTGCGTTTTTTGCCCGCGCTCAAGGCAGGAAACCGCTTGCTGCCAATTATTCTCCGCCTTGCCGGACAACATGGCTATACGTCGCGTCAATTGATTTACAAGCGTTTGGCGTTTGATGTATGCAAAGGCGGCAATAGTTCCGCCGGACGGATTGCGGTATGCCTCTATTTGCAGACCTTGAATATCTTTGATGCTTGAAGAAATACGTGTCTCAACGGAAAAGGTCTCATGAATCTGTTCGTCAAAATCCCGTGTGGATTGTCGCAAATTGCTTTGCGTACGGCTGTCTGTTGTTTGCTCTACGGTCGTACGAATTGTAGAAATCAGCTCTGCGCGGGCAGCGTCTTTCAGCCGTGAGATAGCGTCTTCCAATGCTTCGCCTTTTCGCTGTTCCCCTTCTACATAGCCGGTATAGTAGGCTTCGGAAGGATAGTGCATTTTGCGGCTTGCCGCATTATACCAATCCGGCATTTGTGCAGCAAGCGGCAAAACGGCCATAAGAAGAAATATGATGTTCAGTATTTTTCGCATTTATTCCTCGGGGAAGTTAGCTTCTTCAATAAATTTGGAAACTTGGTCAGCATACTTCTGTGCGACGGCAGATTCTTTAGCGGCCGCCTGGAAAGCTCTGATGCGTGCCCGAGACGCGGCAGCCTCGTCAACAATGTAGTATGCTTCAAACTCATAGGCATCTTTCCCATGCACTTTGGTCGGACGGAAGATAGCATACGACTGCCGCAGTTCACCGCGGATTTCGGCCTTCACATTGTTCTCATAAGCTGAATAGAAATGTTCAAACTCAGACAATTCTTCTGTCGTTAGCTGAGAGCCCATATCTTCCATGATACGCCCTTTGATATTGCTGCCGGTTTGTTGTGCATACGAGGTACACGCGGTCATTATTAGTTTGTTCTTGCCGATATTCTTGCTGGCGGAGGTGGCATAGCCGACTATTTCAGCCACACCGTCTTTCTCCAATGCCTCATAGTGGTTCAGCAAAGACATCTCTAATGTATGGGAAGATCCGAATACTTGCCAGCCTTCTTTGTTGAGTTTCTTCACTTTCTGTTTGTATTCTTTCTTGGATTGTTTTGCTTTCTGCTTGGAATAAGCGGTTTGAGCACTTGCGTTCATGGAAATGCCGAGGCAAATAGCCAATAGGCATACAAATAGTTTTCTCATAATGATTTGATTTTAAATGGTAAAGAATATGGTTGATTAAAAATGCATGGATATTCCAAGACCGTTTTGTCCGGCGGTGAGATTGAAAGACAATTGATTATTGTTATTATCCACACACATAGTATTATATGTTTTATATGCATTATTCTTTTTTGAATAACCTATACACAAAAGAGGAACAGAGCCTACTACACCAATCGCGCCTATTGTCACCATGGGAATTAATGCAGATCTACTTACTATAACAAGCATTCCACCCATTATAGTGAACGCGCATCCTGCTCCAAGAGCACTCCAACCTCCTATTATAAATTTTTTACCCATACTGTATTGCTGCCATGCAAGAGGGCAATTTCTGTAAATAAATTGCTCATATGCTTTTTTGTCTAGTTGAGAATCTGCAATCATGTATGTATTGTTGTCAATTTTGTGCAATAAATAATTTTGCTTACCTTGGGCCGTTTGCAATTTAGTTGTCAATGATTCCCGGATTAGTTTTTTTGCTAAAGCTAGACATCCCTGCTGAATCTCACTACCAGAAATCCCCATCATTTCTTGTTCTGCACTTTCAATTTTTCCTGTTCTCACATTAATAAGTTGTCCTATAACTAAAATTCCATAATTATCAATAGGAGCTCCTTCTGTAACAAGGATATATTGCACTCCTGTCATCTCTCCTAATTTTTGAATTTCAGATTCACTCACTAATCCTGTACGCTGAAATTCATGCTCACTCATAATAAGGTCTACATCAGAACGGTTATATGCTTCATAACCAGAAGTATTAGACACTGCATGAGCCATGTAAGTGCGTAATGCTAATTTTTGTCCGTAAGCGAGTTTGTTTTCTTTGTCTACAACCTCGAGGATTGCTACCTTTTTAACATCTTGTGCAAAGGAAAGCAATGTGCTGAATAATAAGCACGATAGTAAAAATACTTTTTTCATTGTTGTTTGAATTTTGGGTTAATATTTATGGTTAGTTGTTTTATCTTGATAACTTGATGTCTCGATTTCTCGGAAAACACAAACAAAAAAGCGGGACTGCACTATTGCTGTTCCGCTTCTTGAGGCTCTGGTATTGCCTTTTGTTCCAAACAGCAACACCGAAGCCCACGCCGTATGTATATCAATAATAAGGTACGCGATATGCGCACACGATGTATATACACACCATGGACATCTTAGTGTCGCAATGTTTTGGAACAATGAATTTACCAGATTCCAAGAAGCCAAAACAAAGCGCGTAAGACGCCTTTTTCAATATGTCCTGTATGTCACCCACCCGAAAGACATATTCCCTCGGCGCGGGCTGAATACGGCAAAACTTTCATTTTGCGCTGCAAAAGTACTGCTTTTTTTTGATATATGCAAATATAATCAAAGATTTTTAGACAAAAGTAGAAAGACAATAGACAAAAAAAATCTGCACTTTGGATGCAAAAAATATTTATATTGAACGGACGAAGGCAGAACGCGGCTCACAGATCCGATGTCGGGATTAGATCCCGACGCAATAGACGAAGGGGTGAGCGGCGATTCCTATCCGCCAAGTTTGGCGGATGCAAGGCGCACCCGACAAAGAGAGGCCGGCATCCGATGCCGGGGAAAAGAAGAAAAAGACAAACAGGCAAACAGACAAACAGGCAGACAAAACGCCGCATTAAAGAATCGCGGAGAACGGGACGAAGAAAGGGCGGCGTTTGGCAAACGCCATTATGTAGTCAGTTCTGAGCAGTGTCGTTGCCGGTAGTTATAATTACGCCGTCTTTGATGGTGATGATACGGTCGCTGATAGACGCGAGTTCCTTGTCGTGAGTGACAATGATGATGGTCTGTTGGTATCGGTCGCGGAGATTAAGGAGGAGCTTGTGGAGTTCATGCTTGTTCGCCTCATCAAGGCTTCCGCTGGGTTCGTCGGCAAGGATGACATCAGGTGCCATCATCATGGCTCTGGCGACTGCGACGCGCTGTTTCTCTCCACCGGAAAGTTCATTAGGTTTATGCGAGGTACGGTCCTGCAAACCTAATTCGGTCAGCAGTTGTGTCGCGCGTTCGGTTGCCTTAGCCGTGTCTTCGCCGGCAATCATGGCGGGAATAAGCACATTCTCCAAGGCAGTAAACTCAGGCAGGAGCTGGTGGAACTGGAAGATGAAACCGATATGCCTGTTTCTGAAGCGTGCCAGTTCTTTGTCCTTGAGGCTGAAGACATCAATGCCGTTGATGATGACCTTTCCGGCATCGGGTTTGTCAAGCGTGCCGATGATCTGCAAGAGTGTGGTTTTTCCAGCACCGCTTTTGCCGATAACAGAGACAATCTCGCCTTTGGCGACGGACATATTGACCCCACGCAAGACGTGCAGGGTGTCAAAGGATTTCTGTATGTTCTGAACTTCTATCATAACTATTTTTGTAGGCTTTGTTAATGAGATCAACGGCTTTCTCAATGAGGTCGTCCTTGTCGGAACTCTCCTGATTGACGAGTACATGGGGTACGATACCGTTTTCGATGTCGTGTTTGTCGCGGTCAAACATTCTGACCGAAGAGAATCGAACAGTCCATCCGCATGGCAGTTCATAGCTGAGCGGCATACCGCCGCCACCGCCGCTGATGCCACCGACAATGGCACAGTTATCCGCATAGCGCATCATGCTGACAAATGAGTTGGTTGCCGAGTAACTGCGCCGGTTACAAAGCACCACCAGAGGGCGGAACCACTTGCTACCGATAAGTGCGGTATCGGCTGTGAGTTCTTCCAGTTCGGAAAAAGCGTCATGCGCCGGTCCGTTCTTGTGCTGCCAATAACCGACCAAGCGGTTCTCCGAAAAGAATGGTGACGCCAGTTTGTAGGCGTTGGTCAAATCACCGCCGCCATTATTGCGGACATCCAAGACAATGCCCCGACAGTCTTTGAAGGCAGTGAAGATATAGTAGATATTCGCCGCGGAAAAACTATTGGAAAACGATGAATAATAGATATATCCGATTCGCCCGTCATCAATGATACAATAGTACAACCCACCGGCAATACGGTAGTCCTTAAGGTACAGACGCTGGAGGTCAGAATCGAAATTGGCAGGGTAGGAGTCGTACCAAGCAGCGTTAGCAGACACATCAAAAGGAGAGTAGAGATTAACATGCCCGTCCTCAAGCAAGTCCAACATCGCTGCGCACAAGTCGAAGAGTGCAATGCCATCCTTGCCAGCGGTTTTAAGTTCCGCCGCCTTCTCCAAATAGACCGTATGTACCGAATCCCAGTCTATACCTTTAACATCGAGATAGCAATACTTGGTGTCAATGATCTGCCACAAAGCCTCGATATTTTCGACAGGGTCATAGGAGTGTTCGATTTCATTTTTAGATTGGCACGCAAGCAGTAGCCATCCAATCAGACAATATATAACGAGCCGGTATTTCATAATCGCGCGTTGGGTTTAATACGATACTGCCAGATACAGCCGACCACAATACTCACTTGATTGCGGGTAAACTGCATATATTCCGTCGCGTAGTTCAGAAACTCATGCTCGGCGGCGATGCGCCAAGTGGAGTGGGGGAACTGGAGATCAAGCGACAAGTCATGCCTAACGACGTTATGGTTCCAATGTCCGGAACAACGGTACAAGCCCGGCACGCCGCTGACGATCTCGAAATAAGACTGCCAATAGTCGGGCAAGTAATCCATTCCGATAAGGTTGGTCCGAATCCGATAACGCAGGCGGTATGATGTTTTCCTGCCATAAAAAGACCATTGCAATCCCGCCATTGCCATGGCATCAATTCCGACATCAAAAGAGTAGGGTTTATTGACATTCGAGCCAATCTGCCGCACCATAAAATCCGCTTCCAAGAAAGGACCGATAATGAGCCGGAGCCGATTGTCAAGCCACGCAAAGCGGTAATATGCCCCCCATCCGGCATGAAAACCGAGTCCGTATATCAAGTTTGTATAGGCGGAGCTATAAGCCCGAAGACCATGGATATCGATAGTACCGACATGTCCCCAGTTTGCCAATTTACCGGTTCTACCCAAACGAGTATCGGAGCGGAAGGGTTGCCACCATTCATTGGCGAGACCGATTAGGTTACCACTATACGCCAATGGACTGAGGTAGGGGTCAGTCTGCCACACCCAGCCATACTTGAGTTTGAGTACATTATCATGCGTGACGCTCGGGCGGGCGGTACTATCATTCATTATGCCACCCTGAAGCCCAACAGCCGACAGGGGTAGGGCAGTACACGATATTAGTAGTATGAAACAGTATCTTTTCAACATACACTCAGGCATCATTACTACAGCAAAGACGCATGTCTAATCAATGACCAACTGCCGATCACCATTATCCTGCACAATAATCCGGACAAAAACAGTATCCTCGGGCAACAAGGGGTCAATAATATCAGGCCACTCAATAAAACAATAGTTACCGGAGTACAAATAATCTTCCGCACCAAAATCAACCGCCTCGCGGATATCCTTGAGCCGGTAGCAATCAAAGTGATAAATTTCCTGCCCGTTAGGCAAGCCATAGACATTAACAATGGCAAAAGTCGGACTATTAGCCACATCGTCTGTCCCAAGGTCACGGCACAGTTCGCTGATAAACGTTGTCTTACCGGCACCCATTGGTGCATCAAAAGCATAGACCCGTGCAGCAGGGTGATGAGACAAAATAACAGACGGGGCAACAAGCCGGTTGTCAGCATTATATAATTCAATGCTATTTTTTCCCTCTTTTATCGTATAAATATTCATATCGGTGAAAAATATTCAATTCTCAAGGCGTCAAACTATTCTTAAAATAATCGTAAATAACTGTGGCTCTTTTAGTTCCGACAACAGATTGCAACTCAGCCAAAGTAGCGGTTTTAATTCGATGAACAGAACCGAAATGGCGAAGCAGTTTCTGCTTAGTAATTTCTCCAACTGACTGTATATCATCAAGTTGGCTTTTGACCTGCATCTTTGAACGCTTATTTTTGTGATAGGAAATAGCAAAACGGTGAACCTCGTCCTGAATTTGTACCATGAGGCGGAACACTTCACTTGTAACAGGCATGCTAATCTCGACAGGCGGGAAACCAAACAACAAAGTCTGGGTACGGTGCTTGTCATCTTTCTTCAATCCGGCTATAGGAATATGCAGTCCCAACTGATCCTCAACAACCTCTCGAATAGCATGCATTTGCCCGATTCCACCGTCAGCGATAATAAGATTAGGAAGCGGTTGATGCTCATCAATGAGATGCTGATAGCGACGGCGTACAACCTCACGCATGGAGGCATAATCATCGGGACCATCGACGGTTTTGATCTGGAAACGCTTATAATCAGACTTGGAAGGTTTGGCTTTCTTAAAAACAACGCAGCCAGCCACCGGATTGGAACCTTGGATGTTAGAGTTATCAAAACTATCGATGAATACGGGTAAAGTTGGAAGTTTGAGCAAAGTCTGCAACTCGCCCAAAATACGAGTAGTACGCTGCTCAGGATTAAGTTTGTCGTTTTGTTTAACCCGATCGTGCATATACTGCTCAACGTTTTGGCGAGCAAGATCAAGCAGGCGTTTTTTATCTCCTGAAATAGCGATTTGGAAATGTAAAGTTTCATCGATTACATCGGGCAGGAACGGTACAATCACATCCTTTGTATTGCTACCTAATTGCTCACGTAATTCCTGAATACCGAATGCCAACATTTCCTCTTTGGACTCATCCATGCGCTTGCGGTATTCAATTGTCTGTCCCTGAATGATACTTCCATTATTAAGGTGAAGGATAGAGATGTACACATTATCATTATTCTCGGCATATCCAAAAACATCGATTTCACCGGCACCGGTATTAGTGATTACCGTTTTTGAGCGGAACTTCTCCAATAACATAAACTTCGACTTCATTTCTTCCGCCTGCTCATATTTCATGTCTTTGGCATAGGCATACATTTGCTGCTCCAACATACGGCTAATCTCTTGGGCATCGCCTTTGATAATTTTTTTAGCCTGCTGTATCCACTCATTATAGAGGGATGCGGACACCTTATTTTCACATATACCACAGCAATTATGGAGATGGTATTTAAGGCAGACTTTATATTTCCCCTTTTCAACGTTCTGGGCAGTCATAGGGGTATTACATGTACGGATGGGGTAGAGTTTATGGATTAGTTCCAAAAACAGATCGACAGTATTCCCGAAGCTGAAAGGTCCGAAGTATTCACCGGCACCTTTAATGATATTACGGGTTTTGAAAATTCTCGGGTAAGCTTCTTTGGTGACACAAATACTGGGATAAGATTTACCATCCTTCAAGAGGATGTTATAGTGAGGCTGATAGCGTTTAATGAGGTTATTCTCCAGCAAGAAAGCATCCTGTTCGGTATCGACAACGATGTATTTAATATCAGCGATGTGCCGGACTAATTGACGAGTTTTATTGGTTTGATGTTCTTTTTGGAAATAACTATTGACGCGCCGGTGCAGATTTTTTGCTTTGCCGACATAGATAATTGTGCCTTCTGTATTAAAATACTGATACACCCCCGGTTTCTCGGGAATACGCTGGAGCAGGGATTTAATATGAGCCGATATTTCAACCATCAATTATAAATGTTCCACGTGGAACAATAAACTTTTACCTGCCTAACAAAACCAATAAAACAGAAATATCATTAGGGCTAACTCCCGGTATTCTGCTTGCTTCCCCGATGGATTTCGGTTTGATTCGGCTTAATTTCTGTCGTGCCTCAGTTGACAGTGATTGTAGTGAGTTATAATCAAAAGACTCAGAAAGGGAGATTTGTTCAAGTCGCTGTAATTTTTCCGCAGCCAACTGCTCACGATGAATATAACCGGCATATTTAATATTGATTTCAGCCGACTCGACAATTTCATCACGGCGGTCTCCGAGTGTATTCAAATACTGATGTAAGGAGGGGATAATAGCAGAAAGATCAGTAATAGACACTTGTGGTCGGATAACCAAATCATGTAGTTTGCAACCATGTTGCAATTCACTAAGATTATTCGCAGCAAGCCAACCATTAACATCCTCGGGTTTGACTTTGGTGTCCAGTAGTAATTGCTGCAAACCGTCCGATGCCGATTTCTTGGCACGATACAAATCACAGCGGTAACTATCAGCCAATCCGATTTTATAAGCGCGTTCTGTCAACCGCTCATCCGCATTATCCTGTCTTAACAAAATACGGTATTCCGCCCTAGAAGTGAACATGCGGTACGGTTCATCCACACCTTTAGTAACCAAATCATCAATCAGTACGCCGATATAACTTTCATCACGGGCGAGAGTAAAAGGAGACAAGCCACTAATAGAGTGATGCGCATTAATACCGGCAACGATACCCTGACCGGCGGCTTCCTCATAACCAGTAGTTCCATTAATTTGTCCAGCAAAAAAGAGATTATGAATGAGTTTCGTCTCTAAAGTATGATGTAACTGTGTCGGATCAAAAAAGTCATACTCAATTGCATATCCAGGGCGGTACATAATAACATTCTCCAATCCCTGCACAGTTTTCATAGCAGCAAGTTGAACCTGCCACGGCAGACTGGATGAAAAACCGTTCACATAATACTCGTTGGAATCGACGCCTTCCGGTTCCAAGAAGAGCTGATGTGCGTCCTTATCGGCAAAGGTAACGATTTTAGTCTCTATACTGGGGCAATAGCGGGGACCGATACTATGGATTTGGCCATTATATAGCGGTGAATCCGGCAAACCACGGCGTAGAATCTCATGTGTTGACTGATTTGTATATGTGATCCAACATGACATCTGCTTTAACTGACGATGAACAGAATCAAGGTAGGAGAACTGATGCCAGTCAACATCACCTTCCTGCTCTATAAGACGGGTAAAATCAATACTTCGCCTGTCAATACGGGCAGGCGTCCCTGTTTTCATCCGATCAGCCTTAAATCCAAGGGTGACTAACTGCTCTGTAATACCATAACTGGCAGGCTCAGAAGTACGACCACCCCGTATTTGCGCTTTCCCAAAATGAAGCAAGCCATTGAGGAACGTACCATTAGTCAGAACAACAGCACGGGCTTTCATCTCAATGCCAAGCATTGTCTTAACACCGCATACGGTGGAATCGGAAACAATCAACTCTGTAACTACATCCTGCCATATATACAAATTAGGGGTATTAGACAAAGTTTTAACCCATTCATTGATGAATTGTTTGCGGTCAGACTGGCTACGCGGACTCCACATAGCCGGTCCTTTGGAGCGATTGAGCATACGGAACTGGATAGCAGAACGATCGGTAACCTGTCCCATTTGACCGCCAAGGGCATCAATTTCCCTGACAATCTGCCCCTTTGCAATTCCGCCTACAGCAGGATTGCAACTCATTTGCCCAATCTTATTCATATCCATAGTAATGAGCAAAGTCCTACTACCCAAGCGGGCAGCCGCAGAAGCCGCTTCACAACCTGCATGTCCGGCACCAACAACGATTATATCATATACAAAATCCATAATTACAATAAATATATTACCATGTAACGGTTGTCATCATCGGATAATGGTCGGAATAATTGACATGATCAATGACTGTTTCGATGGGATGGAATAGTTTTGAACATAAAATATAATCAATACGTATCCCGAAATGATACTTACTAAACGTAGCACCATATTTCCCAAAACTACTCTGAAGGAAACAATCACGCAGGTCTCTTCCACGCATCTTCAAATAGGTATAGGATAGGGGTATTGCATTAAAATCGCCCACTACAATCACAGGATAGGGCGATTTATCTATTTCACTACGAACCGCCTTTACCTGTTCTTTACGTATAGCACGGGCAGATTCCAGTTTGTCGGAAATACGATGAGCAGACTCTTTGATAGAGTGCGTTTCCAAGGTATCCGGCAAATCCTGAACCACCAGCCGATTGGATTCCAAATGGTTATTAAAGAGGCGGAAAGTGTCCATTCCAACGACAATATCGCAATAGTCAGAGATATTACCACGCGAGTTATAACGGATTGTCGTTTTATTAATTAGAGGGTATTTGCTAAAAACAGCTATCCCGTATTGTCGGCGGCTATTATAAATCTTGAAGTCAAAATAGGTATATCGATATTTGCTTAAAGCCTGTTTTAACTCGGGTAAGGTAAGATACTTATCATTTTTATACACATCAACTTCCTGCAGACAAACAATATCTGCATCAGTATTCTGCAAATAACGTATAACACGATTTTGGGTCGGTTTGGCATACATACCCATCTGCTTGGTATTGTAGGTTAAGACGGTCAATTGTTTTGCTGAAACCGGTACATTCGTCCGATTATGAGAAAACAACAGTGAACAAAGCCACCCGAGAGCTAAAAGCACAATAACAGACGGTAAAAGACGCCATAGAAAACTGCGACTATTCTTTTTAGTATCTTTGGTATGCCGCGCTGACATAATTTATATAAGTTACTGATTATCAATTACTTCGGGTCAAGTGTCACTAAAGGTATTATCATTTCTTCCATAGAAATGCCACCGTGCTGGAACGTGTTACGGTAATATTGTGCATAGTAGTTGAAATTATTAGGATAGCCGAAGAAATCCTCACCGGAACAAAAGACATAACTGCTACTCACATTAGGACATGGCAGTCCGATTTGCTTCGGATGTGCAGCCACATATACGTTCTTACTTTGACAATTAAGTGACTTCCCGACCTTATAACGCAGATTCGTATTCGTATTTTTGTCGCCAATTATCTGAACAGGATTCTGTACGCGGACAGTTCCGTGATCAGTAGTCAAGACAATACGGTATCCAAGTTGTGCAATACGATGAAACAATTCATAAGTCGGGGAGTGCTTGAACCAACTAAGTGTCAAGCTCCGATATGCCGCTTCGTCATTACAAAGTTCGCGCATCATTTTGCTGTCCGTACGGGAATGTGAAAGCATATCAATGAAGTTAAGAATGACCACATTCAAGGGTGTCTGCAAGCCCTTTAACTGTCTGATAACACGCTCACAAAAATCCGATTCATTCACTTTGAAATAGGAAAACGGGTAGTGCTTTCTAAAACGGTCCAACTGTGTCTGAATCAACTCCTTCTCATTGAGGTTTTTACCTTCATCCTCATCTTCGTCCACCCATAAGTGAGGGAACATTTCCTGTATCTGTAACGGCATTAAACCGGAGAAAATGGCGTTACGTGCATACTGCGTTGCAGTCGGTAAAATCGAAAGATATGTGCTTTCATCGGTCACATTGAAAAACTCGCTAACCAGCGGCTGAATGGTTTTCCACTGGTCGTAACGGAAGTTATCAATCACGATGAAGAAAATCTTATCGCCGTTATCCAGCATGGGGAACAGCACCCGTTTGAATATATCGGGCGACATCAGCGGTCGATTACCACCGTCAAACCAAGATTCATAGTTTTTCATTATAAACTTGGCAAAAGCAGCGTTAGCCTGCTGTGTCTGCATACGCAGCATCTCCCTCATGGATGAATCAACATCCTGTAACTCCAAATCCCAATAAGCGAGCGTTTTAGCAATAGCCGCCCACTCGTCAAGCGTTTTCGCCGTATCAATCATAAAACTGATGTCCGAAAAACCTTCCTGATAACTGCGATTTGTATGTTTCTCCACAATTTCACGGCGATGAATATGCTTTTTGAGGCAAAGCAGGATTTGATTGGGATTAACCGGTTTAATCAGGTAATCAGCAATTTTGGCTCCAATCGCCTGCTCCATAATACGTTCTTCCTCGCTTTTGGTAATCATGACAACGGGCAACTCGGGATGAATGGATTTAATTGTTTCCAAAGTCTCCAGCCCGCTCAAACCGGGCATATTTTCATCCAAAAAGACAATATCCAACTGTTCCGTACGGCACAAATCAATAGCGTCCTGTCCGTTGTTAGTCGGCAAAACATGATACCCTTTTTCCTCTAAAAAAATGATGTACGGCTTGAGGAGATCAATCTCGTCATCAGCCCAAAGAATTTGGTACATAATTTCTCCATTTCTCTATCAAGTTAGACATATCGTCAGGCCATTGACTGTCAAAAAACATTCTCTGCCCTGTAGTGGGATGAGTAAAACCTAACGTTTTTGCATGCAATGCCTGTCTTGGACACAAGGCGAAACAATTCTGAATGTATTGTTTGTACTTTTGTGTCGGCAAACCCTTAATTATCTCGGTTCCACCGTACTTTTCGTCTGAAAAAAGCGGGTGTCCGATATGCTTCATATGTACTCTGATTTGGTGAGTCCGTCCAGTTTCAAGACGGCACTCGACCAAAGTCACATACATAAAACGCTCCAAAACCCTCCAATGTGTGACAGCCTCTTTGGCATTGGGGTTATCCTCAATATCCCATACTCTATAAATAGTTCGGTCTCTATTATCACGGGCAAGGGCACCTTCAATTGTTCCCGATTCCTCCGAGAAAGTTCCCCATACAAGTGCATTATATGTACGTTCAGTCGTATGGTCAAAAAACTGCATACCAAGATTAGTTTTAGCAGAAGGTGTCTTAGCAATCAGCAATAGTCCGGAAGTATCTTTATCTATACGATGAACAAGCCCGATGTTGGGATTATTCATATCCAATTGATCGCCAAAATAATATGCCAAAGCATTGAGCAATGTATGCTCATAATTGCCATGACCGGGATGAACAACCAGACCTGCGGGTTTGTTAACGACAAGTATATCATCATCTTCATAGACAATATTGAGCGGAATATTTTCGGGCTTGATTGTAAAATCATGAGGTTCGTGATCAAGCAAAACCTGAACGGTATCGTTCGGTTTGACCTTATAATTACTGGTTACCGCTTTACCGTTCACCAACACATTACCAGCGTCAGCAGCATTCTGGATACGGTTGCGTGAAGTACCTGCCATATGCTCCGTCAGGTACTTATCCACCCGAACCGGTGTCTGGCCTTTATCAACGACACAATGCCACCGTTCCCACAATTCGTCTTCGGGTTCTATTTCCTGTAAATTACTCATTTTGAGCGATTAAAAGAAATCGTCTTCGTCACTTTCCTCGGTTAATTCCGCAGCTTTGTCAATATTGGTTGACAACTTCAAATCGACCCGGGAGCCCTCAAGTATGACTGTTCCGGCTGTCGGCTCCTGTTTATATACAATGTATAAACTCTCGGTTTCCTCAGTCGGTTCAACGTCATATTCATAGATTCCGAGTGTCAGATATTTACTTAACAACAAAGACCGTGCCTCCACTAAACTTTTTCCGCAAAGATTAGGTACAGCCACCTTCTCGGTACCTTTCCCGCGCCCGATAACAAGTGTCACCGAACTCCCCTCATCAATACGGTCACCGGCATTGATGGAAACGTCGTTTTGGCGGATATCCAATACTAAATCCTTATACTCTGAGGGTTCATAGAGATAATCTGTTACGTTAATACCTAATGATTTCAGTGTAGCCTCAGCCTGGCGGTAACTAATATCATGCAAATCCGGAATCGGAACCTGCCTTACCGTATGTGCATTGATAATCACGTAAACGGTTCTGCCGTTCTTAGCATGAGTACCGGCAGGCGGGTTTTGCTCCACAATGGTTCCGAGAGGAACTTTTTTGGAATATGTAGAGTCAATAACCTCCATACGCAAGCCAGCGTTGGATATAGTAGTTGCCGCTTCTTCAACATAGTATCCTGTTATACCAGGAACATCCACCTCAATGCCGTGCTGCGTATAAGATTTCAACCACGAAATCAATACAAACAACATGACTATACCCACTATACACGCTAAAAGAAGGTTCTTAAGAATGAATCCTGCTTTTGTTTCCTTCAAAAATTCACGAAAATTCATAAAAATAACAAATTAACGCGCAAAATTACTACTTTATTTTGACATTTACAAAAAATGTACTAACTTTGCGACCGATTTTCGAAATAACTCGGGAATCTAACCCTTTTAAAGCTTTAGAAGATGAAAAAAGTATTATTTATTGCCGCCGTTGCAATCTGCGCAATGGGTTGCTGCAAGAAAGCTGACAACAAATGCTGCAAGCAAGAATGCTGCGAACAAAAGACTGAAGTAGTAGCTGAAGAAGCACCTGCTGAAGAAGCTGTTGAAGAAGCTCCTGCTGAAGAAGCTGTTGAAGCTCCCGCTGCTGAATAATTCTCGTATTTTGTTATCGTATTTTGTTATAATGACAAAAATACGGTGCGTCAAAAACAGTATTGTGACGTACTGAATGCGAACGAGATGCGAACGTAATGCGAACGTGAGTAGCTAAGAAGGAAAAAAGAAAGTGTGCCAAATGATTTTGACACACTCTCTTTTTTTATTTCATTGTTTTATTATTTCTTTTTCTTTTCTCCTCCTATTTCAGGATCAACCAAGATACGTCCGCAGAACTCACAAACCAAAATCTTTTTACGCTGACGAATATCAATCTGTCGTTGAGCAGGGATTTTAGAGTGGCATCCGCCGCAACTGTCACGCTCCACTTTGACTACAGCCAAGCCGTTGTGTGCATTCTTGCGGATACGTTTGAAACCAGCCAAGAGACGTTCGTCAATATGCTTCTCAAGATCAGCGGAACGAAGCATCAGCGCTTCAGTTTCAGCCTTGGTTTCCTGCAGAATTGTTTCCAGTTCATTCTTCTTTTGGTTGAGATCAACAGTCTTTTCCTCTATTTCACTGATAGTTTTTTGTTTATCAGCAGTACGAGCCTCCAAATCGGCGGTGAAATTGCGGATTTTCTTTTGACTGAGTTCTATATCAAGTGTTTGATATTCAATCTCTTTAGTGAGGTTATCATACTCACGGTTGTTACGAACATTATTCTGCTGTTCTTTGTAACGACTGATAGAAGCGTTAGCGTTTTCAATACGGACGCGGTGATCGGAAATATTGGTTTCCAATTCCTTCATTTCATTTTCGATATTAGAAAGACGGGTCTTCAAACCTTCCAATTCGTCCCCCATATCCTTTACTTCCTGCGGCAACTCACCTGCAAGTGTACGCAACTCGTCAATTTTTGAATCTACCTGTTGCAATTCGTAGAGAGCTTTCAATTTTTCTTCTACGGTCAATTCTTTTTCTTCTTTTTTTGCCATATTAATATATGTTTATTGGTGAATAATCTGCTTGTGAAATATATGTTTTGACTTTTCCTTCCAAAAGTTCACTGAAAATATCGCGGGTAAAATGTTCGCTTACCCAGTGGTCCATATCAACCATCATTATTTGGTCTGAATATTGCTGGAACTGATGGTATCTGCAATCGGCAGTCACATAAGCGTCCGCATTACATTGTACAGCAGCATACGTCAAGTCAGCCCCTGAACCGCCACAGAAAGCGATACGTTTGACATAAGGTTTTGGCGAGGCAGTGTAACGGAGCCATTTGGCACCGAACACTTCTTTCAAGCGACTCATAAATGCTTCGGGTGACATAGCCGCAGGCAAATCTCCGACTACACCGAGTCCATATTCATTATCATCCGGAGCAAGCAAGCTGTAATCCTTTATCCCCATTTTTTGAGCCATTCGGCCGCTAACGCCATGCACATACTTGTCAATGGTTGTATGCGCGCTATAGACTGCTATAT
Source organism: Paludibacteraceae bacterium (assembly GCA_905235225.1). Lineage (GTDB taxonomy): Bacteria > Bacteroidota > Bacteroidia > Bacteroidales > Paludibacteraceae > Colicola. The sequence continues at coordinate 6,150 of CAJOKE010000030.1, read as the reverse complement.
CGTGCTTTATGCAGGCAGACAGACAGCGTTCCGAATTACTCTTCCCGGTTACACTATGCAGGGGATTGAATAATAAAGGATGATGTGAAATAATCAGATTGCAGCCTAATTCAATAGCCTCATTGACAACAGTTTCCGTTACATCTGTTGTCAACAAGGCAGCCTTAATATCTGCTCTCGAATCACCCACCTGAAGCCCCGAGTTATCCAAATTTTCAGCCCATTTCGTCGGTGCAACAGACTCTATGATATCAATTATAGATTGAAGAATCAACCTTTTTTCGCCCCTACGCCAGTTTTGGCAGAAGCGGATGTTACTTTTTTCTGTGTTTTGACAGCTGTATTCTTGACTGCTGCCTTCTTTATCTCATCTTTCGGTTTGTTTTCAGACTTTACTTCTTCGTTGTCTTTATTTTCCTCGATTGAGAAATCTTTTATACCGGCGTTGATAAGAATATTATACCAACTAATGAGTTTTCTTATATCCGAGGGATATACTCTATCCCGATCAAAATTGGGTAATACTTCTGCAAAATAAGCACGTAGAGCATCATTGTCAGACTTTTTAGCGTCAATAGATGCAAGTTGGAATTTTTCCTTTTCACCGAGTTTGGTCAAAACCTCGTTCAGAGCCACATCCTCATCATCTGTAAACATGCTTACATCAGCAAGAGAAATAATTTTGTCACGGCCATAAGTCGGCATACGTTTACCGTCAACCAATGATTCAACAATAAGCATATTATTGCCGCGGGATACGAGTTTGTAGAGACCGGGCTTACCAGTAATTGCAAGAATGTCTTGAAGCATATTTTACAAATTTTTATAAATTCGGCGGCAAAAGTACTACATTTTTTGGATATTAACAAAAAAAATTGTAATTTTGCAGCGTTTTATGCGATTAAAGAGTAATGTAAATATTAAAAACAGGCGCGCTACATTTGATTACACTATATTGGAGCGTTACACTGCGGGTATTCAATTATACGGTACTGAGATTAAATCCATACGTGAATCGAAGGCATCATTGGCGGACACATACTGCCAGTTTGTCGGAAATGAACTTTGGGTTAAACAAATGCACATAGCAGAATATAAATTCGGATCATACAGTAATCACGAGGTAAGGCGTGACAGAAAACTTCTGCTCAATAAGCGTGAACTGCGAAAACTGGCGAGACAAACGAAGGAAACGGGCAAATCCATCATACCACTTAGAATGTATATTAACGAAAACGGATTTGCGAAGCTTGAGATAGCACTTTGCCAAGGAAAACATTCTTACGACAAGCGTCAATCTATACGGGAACGGGACGATAAACGTGAATTGGACCGTTTGATGAAACGCTAAATTACAATTTCAGTCTCTTTTTTACACCTTATATCATATATAATAGGTTTTATCTTAAAAACCTTTGTTTATTTATTCGATGTTAATTTGTTGATAACTTAGTTAAATCACTGGTTTACAACGAAAAATAAGCAATAGTACCTATATATAAAAATGTAAATTGTGTTGATAACAATATCTTTTGAACAATTGTCAACAACACAATTTACATAATTGTTAATAAGTTGTTTATAACCACTTTTTGAGGCGGAAAATACCCAAAACACTCAATGTAAAGACTATCATCAAGCCAATAGCCCATAAGTATCCGTGGGTCCAGTGCAGTTCGGGCATGAAGTCAAAGTTCATTCCGTACATGCTTGCAATAAGAGTAGGGGGCAGGAAAATTATGTTAATGACGGTAAATATCTTGATGATTTTGTTCTGTTCGATATTAACCAAACCGAGAAAAGTATCCTGCAGATAGTCCAGACGGTCAAAACCGAATCGGGTATAGTCAAACAGTGAATTGATATCCTTGATAATCATTGTCAATCTCGGCTGAAGTTCTTGTGGAAAGAAGTCGCATTTCAGGAAATTACTTATAACTCTTTGTTTATCCATTATGTTTTGACGGATAATGGTGACTTTTTCCTGCAAGTCCTTGATTTGCAACAAGAAGTCTTCATCGACATGGTCTGATGCTTTGGTGATTTCATCCGACAGCCTTGTAATCATATCAGTTGTATCCTCAATGAGGTCGGCATCTTTTTCTACACGTGTTTCCATCAATGCGACCAGTACGTGGAAACCGCTGGGGAAATTACGGGTGTTCACAAACATGCGCTTGATAGTCTCATTAAAACTGCCAAGTTCTGCATCATGCGAAGTCACCAAAATATTATTTTTTACTATAAAGTTGACGGGTTCAATCTCGAAATTGGAGTGTAGAAAGTTACTGTTTGCCACAATGGAATCATCAGTCTGAATATACCGGCTTGACATCTCGATTTCTTCCATTTCCTCATCTTCCTGAATATCGATTTTAAGGAAACCTTCAAGCGTGTCCTCGGTTTTGTCGCTTACATCCAACAAATCAATCCAGATAATATCCTTTTTGTCAAGTTCCTTGAGCGCACCTATAGTTTTCGCTACCTTTATTTTTTCGTTGTCTTTATAGAATATTCTCAGTTCTGACATGGTTCTAACATTTTTGTGAGGTTAATAAATTCTTCTACACTTAATTGTTCCGGTCGTTTGGTCAAAAAACTTTCGACATGTGCAAGATTGCTTTCATTCAGATATTCCCGGAGTGAATTTCTAAGTTGCTTTCGTCGTTGGTTAAATGCAGTTTTGACTATAGTTTTGAAAAGCCGTTCATCGCAATCCAGTGATTTACGGCTGTTTCGTCGCAATCGTACCACCGCCGATTTGACTTTTGGCGGGGGGTTGAAAACATTTTCATCGACTGTGAATAAATATTCTATATCATACCAAGCTTGCAACAGCACACTCAGTATGCCATATGCCTTTTTACCGGGCTTTGAAGCGATTCGTTCAGCGACTTCCTTTTGAATCATCCCGGAACAAACGGGAATTCTGTCCTTGTATTCAAGTACTTTGAAGAATATCTGACTGCTTATATTGTAGGGATAATTGCCGATTACACCGAAATTACCGGTTGGAAATACTTTGTTCAAATCCAATTTAAGGAAGTCACCCTCTATGAGTTTCAGTTCGGGATACCACTCCTTTAGATATATGACGGACTCCCTGTCCAACTCGATTGCGGTGAGATCAATTTGTTTGTTTTGCAGTAGATATTGTGTCAAAACCCCCATTCCGGGACCTATTTCAAGTACCGGAAACGCAGAACTTTTTATATCATGAAGACCCCATTTCTCCGATTCTTCGGGAGAAATTGTAATGGTATCAGCTATCTTTTGGGCGACTGAAAGGTCCTTCAAGAAGTGCTGACCCAGCGATTTCTTGGCGCGTACTTTTTGCATTTTCTTGGTGATAGTCGTCCATAAAATTTGTGTGATTAAATTTTTTATTGTACTTTTGCAGCACTTTTCCGCAAATACGCCGCAAAAGTACTGCTTTTATTTGAATTATGCAAAAAAAAATGAAGAAATTAGCGAATTTTATTACTAAAATAATAGATTTTTTCTACTTGCCATTTAGTAAATTGCTGCCGGAGCAGCTTTTCAGGTACGCGGCATGCGGCGGCGGAAATATGCTACTGGACTGGGTGCTTTACTTTCTGATTTATAATTTTGTAATCGGGCATGAGCTTATCCGGTTCTCGATTTTTAATCATCCGATGGCAATTACGCCGCACATTGCCACACTGTGTATAGTCTTCCCCATTACGCTTTTTACCGGATTTTGGCTTAATAAATATGTAACTTTTACCCAGTCCACTTTGCACGGATTCAGGCAACTTTTGCGCTATATACTTATTGTTGCGCTCAATCTTGCGATTAACTACTTCGGACTGAAACTTTGTGTCGAGTATTGGGGATGGTATCCGACACCCAGCAAGATGTTTATTACCATCATTACTATCTTTATTTCATTTTTCGGACAAAAATACTATTCCTTTCGGAAATAGGTGGTGAGAACTTTCTCAATAACAGGTGCCATGTCGTAGTATTTATACTCGGCGAGACGACCGCCAAAGATGACATTCTTTTCCTGCGATGCCAGTTGGCGATATTGGTCTGCAAGGGCATTGTTGCATTCGTCATTGACAGGATAGAACTGCTCCATGCCGGGTTTGTATTCTGTGGAGTATTCTTCGCTGATGACCGTTAGGGGATTGTCATAAACGGCTTGCCCGAAAGATTCAAAATGTTTGTGTTCAATCACGCGAGTATATGGTACTTCGCGCGAGGTGTAGTTGATAACCGCATTGCCTTGATAATTGGGTGTGTCTTCTATGCGGGTTTTGAAGGTTACCGTGCGCCAGTCGAGGCGACCGAGTTTGAAATCAAAATACTCGTCAATTGGACCGGTATAGACCAATTGGTCTGCTATCTCGCGCCATGAATCTTTGTATTCTTGGAAGAAGTCACAGTTAGTTTTCGTTTCTACTCCTTCCAGCAGTTTGTTGATGAGTACGTTATAGCCTCCGATGGGTATGCCTTGGTAGAGGTCGTTGAAATAGTTGTTGTCAAAGACAAAGCGGAGCGGCAAGCGGCGGATGATGAAGGCAGGTAATTCCGTACACGGACGTCCCCATTGTTTCTCGGTATATTCCTTGATGAGTTTGGAGAAAATATCTTTGCCAACCAAACAGAGTGCTTGTTCCTCCAAGTTTGCCGGTTCACGCCCGTCGAGTGCAGCCAAGGCCTCTGCGCGCTGCTCATCTATTTTCGCCTTCGCGTCAGCTGGTGTTTTTACATCCGACCACATTTTGCAAAACGTATTCATGTTGAACGGCAGGTTGTACAACTCGCCATGGAAATTGGCAACCGGGCAGTTGGTGTAACGGTTGAAGGGCACAAGGGAATTGACAAAATCCCAGACCTCTTTGTTCGAAGTATGAAAGATGTGCGCGCCGTATTTATGGACGTTGATGCCTTCGGTTTGTTCGCAATAGACGTTTCCGCCTAAATGCGGACGTTTGTCAATCACCAGACACTTCTTCCCTGCCTGCTTTGCTTTGTAAGCAAATGTCGCTCCAAACAATCCGGAGCCAACTATAAGATAATCGTATTTCATTACAATAAACTTTCAATATCTCCATTAAAAAAATCTTCCAGCGGCATTGCGTTGCCTCCGACCACCAACGAGTGTTGCGGGTGAAAGTGCTGCATGAATGTGCCAAGACCGATGTTGTTTTGCCGTCTGCCGCTTTTGACTTCAATAGCCAATAACTTATCCCCTCGGCGCACGACGAAATCCACCTCTTCGTCGTTCTCTCGCCAGTAATACAACTCACCTTCCAATTCATCTATCTTGTCCAGCAGGAAACAACCAACAGCCGACTCCACCCAGCGTCCCCAAAGTTTGGGATTTGTACTCACTTTTTCAAACGAAATGCCATCCGTTAAAGCAGTTAGCAGCCCATTGTTAAAGACTTGCAGCTTGGGTATCGTGCGGTACTTGCGCGAAGCGTCCATCACATATTTGGGCAGACCGATAAGCAGTTTGCTCTCTCCTAAAACTTCCAGATAATTGACCAATGTTGTCGCATTGCCGGCATCTTGCAATAAGCCAAGCATCTTATTGTAGGACAGTATTTCTCCAGAATAGGCACAGCCGAGGTGAAAAAGTTGGTGCATGAGGGCAGGCTTGTAGATGAATGTGGTTTGCAACACATCCTTCTCTATCGCCGGTGATATGATAGACTCACGCATATACTTGCGCCAACGCGTTTCATTATTGATATATGGAGCACTGCCCGGATAACCGCCAAAATAGACATATTGATTTATATTCCACCCAAAGGCTTCAAGCATCTCAGCAAAAGACCAATGTCCCATCGGAATGATCTCAAATCGTCCGGCCAAAGATTCGGTAAGCCCTTTCTTGAGTAGCAGACGAGATGAGCCCAACAATACCAGTTTGATATTCACATCATGGAAGGTGTCATCGTCCCATTCGCGCTTGATTTGCTCGCTCCAGTTGTTGATTTTGTGGATCTCATCAATGGCGAGAATAATCTCGTCATAGTGATTGAAGCGTAACAACGCACGCACTTCCTCCCATCTGGTGGCAATCCACTCTTTGTCATCCGCATCTACACCGTCAGCATTGAAGAAACGAGAAGGTATTTCTAACTGTTGGAGTGCCTGCTTGACCATTGTTGT